>NZ_MVHE01000016.1 GCF_002086155.1 Mycobacterium angelicum
GGGCGGGACCGTGGTGGTGGTGATCTCATCCTGGACCGGCGGCACCGACGAGGTAGTGGCGGGGGTGGCGAGTTTGTTCGAGCCGGTGCGGGTAACGAGCAGCGACACCGAAACCACCAATGAAATGGCGGCCAGGATGGCCGCAACGCCCACCACCCATGGCCAGCGGGGCGCGGCATGTTCCTCGTCGTCGGCCGAATCGTCGTAGCTGTCGTAGTCGTAGAGGCTGAGATCGGCGGGCAGGTACCGGGCGCTGAGAAACTGTTCGGATTCCGGCGCTGAATAAGCCTGCGAATATGCGTCGGTCGCGCCGGTATGCTCGCCCAGTTCCACCGCGCCGCTGTCGCCGCCCAGCAGCTCCCCGCCGTGCTCTTCGGGATCCGGACCATCGCTGAGGGGTTCGAGGTCGGCGCCGGGCTCGCTGCCGGAGTCGGGATTGTCAGGTTCCCAACCCGGGGTATCCGGCCCGCTCATGTTCGCCTACCCTGTCCAACTGCCTCACCAGCGCTGCGTTCTGGCACACGCGCCGGGTGAATTCTCCTGTGCCTCGCAAACACTACCCAACCCAGCGGCGCAGCGAAGTCGTGGCGAACTGGCCACCGAACAACTGACGCCCGGATTGTGACCTTCTCGGATCCGATCAGTGTTTCTCGGGGCCTACGTAGTACTCGAAGACCAGTCCGGCCGCCGAGGAAAGGATGAAGACCACGCCGGCAACGATCAACCACGGCAGCCACAACGCAATTCCGACGGCCGCCACCGAACCGGACAACGCAACCATGATCGGCCACCAGCTGTGCGGGCTGAAGAAACCCAATTCGCCTGCGCCGTCACTGATCTCAGCGCCTTCATAGTCTTCCGGCCGGGTGTCGAGCCGGCGTGCCACGAACCGGAAGAAGGTGGCCACGATCAGCGCGAGGCCGGCGGTCAGCGCCAGCGCCGTGGTGCCGGCCCACTCGACGCCGCCGGTGGCGAACATCGCCGTCAGCACACCGTAAAGCACCGTCACGACGAGGAAGAACGCCGCGACAAACTCAAACAGCCTGGCTTCGATATGCATCGAGTGTCCTAACCTACTGGGCTCGGGGCCAATTCGCCGCGGCGGGCATCGAACGGATGGGTGGTGACCGCCAGCGGCGCCTGGTTGATTGCTTGCAACGCCTCGGCGTTGGTCTTGCCGTCGATACGTTGCTGCAAGTAGGCCTTGAAGTCGTTGGGGGCCACCACCCGAACCTCGAAGTTCATCATCGAGTGGTAGGTGCCGCACATCTCGGCGCAGTGGCCGACGAAGGCCCCGGTCTTGGTGATCTGCTCGACCTGCCATACGTTGACGGAATTGTTGGCCACCGGGTTGGGCATCACATCACGCTTGAACAAGAACTCGGGCACCCAGAAGGCGTGGACCACGTCGGCCGAAGCCATTTGGAATTCGATGCGCTTGCCGGCGGGCAGCACCAGGACGGGAATCTCGCTGCTCGTTCCCAGGATCTCGACCTTGTCGAAGTTCAGGTAGCTGCGATCCTCGGTGTTGAGCCCGCGGATGGGCCCGACCAGTTCCTCGCCGTGCTTGTCCTTGCCCTCTGGCTTGGACACCATGGCTTTCTTGCGCGCCGGGTCGGCGCCATCGTAGGTCAGGGTGCCGTCTTTGAAGTTCACCCGCTGATAGCCGAACTTCCAATTCCACTGAAAGGACGTGATGTCGATCACGACCTCGGGGTCCTTGGCGATGTGCAGAATCTTCTCCTGCACAACGACGGTGAAGTAGAACAGGACCGAGATGATGAGGAACGGCGTGACGGTCAGTACCAGCTCAAGCGGCATGTTGTAGCCGAACTGGCGCGGCAGCTCGGTGTCGCCCTTCTTCTTGCGGTGGAAGACCGCGGACCAGAAGATCAAACCCCAGACGATGACGCCGACGACCAGGGAAGCGATCACCGCACCGACCCACAGCTCCCGGTTCAGGTGAGCCTCCGGCGTGATGCCCTCCGGCCATCCCATGCCGATTGCTTCAGACCAGCTGCAGCCGCTCAGCGTGAGCGCGAGCGCGCCCACGGTCGCGGCTAGCGCCAGCGGCCGGAGACGGCGCGAGAGAGCGCCGGAACGGCGCCGAGACCTGCGCTGCGACAAGCTGTGCGAACGACTTGGCTCGCGAGGTGTCACCTTGGCGCCTCCTGTATCACAAGCTGGGCCGACTTGGGTCGCGCCGCGTCGGGCGGGAACCGTCGGCGAACTCGGATGTCGAATACTACGCAGCGTAGACCACGCGGCTTTCCCGGGCGACGATGCGTGCCGAAACTGGTCCACCAAAGAGCCCCAATGGGCCGCGCCGATGCCCACAAGCGGTCCGAGTGCGGCATACTGGGGCGCCGTGTGTGGACTGCTCGCCTTCGTCGCGGCGCCCCCCGACCCCGACAGCGCGCAGGGCCCCGAGGCGGCCGCAGCCGAGGCCGACGGCGCCATTGCCCGCGCATCGCACCTGATGAGGCATCGGGGGCCTGACGAACCCGGCACCTGGGCCGACCCCGCCGCCGACGGGTCGGTGGTGTTCGGTTTCAATCGCCTGTCCATCATCGACATCGCGCATTCGCATCAGCCGCTGCGGTGGGGGCCGCCCGACGCCGCGGACCGCTACGTCCTGGTGTTCAACGGCGAGATCTACAACTACCTGGAATTGCGCGAGGAACTGGCCAGCGCCCACGGCGCGGCTTTCGCCACCGATGGCGACGGCGAGGCGATCGTCGCCGGCTACCACTACTGGGGCACCGACGTGCTCACGCGGCTGCGCGGCATGTTCGCGTTCGCACTGTGGGACACCGTCACCCGCGAATTGCTCTGCGCCCGCGACCCGTTCGGCATCAAGCCGCTGTTCATGGCGACCGGAACCGGTGGCACAGCGGTGGCCAGCGAAAAGAAATGTCTGATGGACCTGGCCGACTTGATCGGCTTTGACACGGCGATCGACGAGCGCGCGGTGCAGCACTACGTCGTGCTGCAGTACGTGCCCGAGCCCGAGACGCTGCACCGCGGCGTGCGGCGGCTGGAATCGGGCTGTTACGCGCGGGTCCGGCCCGGATCGGACCCGGTGGTCACTCGCTACTTCGTGCCCCGGTTTGCGGCGGTGCCGTTCACCGGCAATACCGAACAGGCCCGCTACGACGAGATCACCGCGGTGCTGGAGGACTCGGTGGCCAAGCACATGCGCGCCGACGTCACCGTCGGCGCCTTCCTGTCCGGAGGTATCGACTCCACAGCCATCGCCGCGCTGGCCATCCGGCACAACCCGCGGCTGATCACCTTCACCACCGGTTTCGAGCGCGAGGGTTTCTCCGAGATCGACGTCGCCGTGGCCTCCGCCGAAGCGATCGGAGCGCGCCACATCGCCAAGGTGGTCAGCGCCGACGAATTCGTCGGCGCCCTGCCCGAGATCGTGTGGTATCTCGACGAACCGGTCGCCGACCCGGCGCTGGTGCCGCTGTTCTTCGTCGCCCGCGAGGCCCGCAAACACGTCAAGGTGGTGCTCTCCGGCGAAGGGGCCGACGAATTGTTCGGCGGCTACACGATCTACCGGGAACCCTTGTCGTTGAAGCCTTTCGATTACCTGCCCCGGTCCCTGCGGCGGTCGATGGGAAGGGTGTCCAAGCCGCTGCCGGAGGGCATGCGCGGCAAGAGCCTGCTGCACCGGGGGTCGCTGACGCTCGAGGAGCGCTACTACGGCAATGCCCGCAGCTTCTCCGATGCGCAGCTGCGCGACGTGCTGCCCGGGTTCCGGCCGGAGTGGACCCACACCGACGTCACGGCTCCGCGGTACGCGGAGTCGGCCGGCTGGGACCCGGTGGCGCGGATGCAGCACATCGACCTGTTCACGTGGCTTCGTGGCGACATTCTGGTCAAGGCCGACAAGATGACGATGGCCAATTCGCTAGAACTGCGGGTGCCGTTCCTGGAGCCCGAGGTATTCGCGGTGGCTTCCCGGTTGCCGCTGCAGGCCAAGATCACTCGCACCACAACCAAGTACGCGCTGCGGCGCGCGCTGGAGCCCATCGTGCCGGCACACGTGCTGCACCGGCCGAAACTGGGCTTCCCGGTTCCCATCCGGCATTGGCTGCGCGCCGGTGAGCTGCTGGAGTGGGCGTACGGGATGGTCGACTCATCGCAGGCGGGTCACCTCGTCGACCTGGCCGCGGTACGCCGTATGCTCGACGAACACCGGACCGGAGTCAGCGATCACAGCCGCCGGCTGTGGACGGTGCTGATCTTCATGCTCTGGCACGCGATCTTTATCGAGCACAGCGTCGTACCGCAGATCAGCGAGCCGCAGTACCCGGTCGAGGTTTAGGCCAGTACCGCAGCGATCTCGGCGGCCGCGTCCTCGCCGTAGGCACCAGCCAGCCGGGCCTCGGCAACCGAATGGTCCCATTTCCATTCCTGGGTTCCGGTGGACTCCAGCACCAGCACCGCCACCAGCGAGCCCAGCTGCGCCGAGCGCTCCAGACTCAGGCCTGCGCTGCGCCCGGTCAAGAATCCGGCCCGGAACGCATCGCCGACGCCGGTGGGGTCGGTCTGGCTGGTCTCGGGCACCACACCGACATGGACGCTGCTGCCGTCGCGATCGACGATGTCGACGCCCTTGGCGCCCAGCGTGGTCACCCGCAGCCCCACCTGGGCCGCCACATCGGCTTCCGACCAGCCGGTCTTGGATAGCAGGAGATCCCATTCGTAGTCGTTGGTGAACAGGATTTCGGCGCCGTCGACGAGCTGACGGATCTCGTCGCCCGACAGCCGGGCCAACTGCTGGGAAGGGTCAGCGGCGAAGGGCAGGCCCAGCGTGCGGCACTCCTCGGTGTGCACGACCATGGCCGCCGGGTCGTTGGCCCCGATGATCACCAACTCCGGAGTTCCGATCGCCTTCGCGACCTCGGCCAGCGAAATTTCGCGAGCCTCCGACATGGCGCCCGGGTAGAACGAGGCGATCTGGGCCATCTCGGTGTCGGTGGTGCACACGAACCGCGCCGTGTGCGCAGTCTTCGAGATCAACACGTGGTCGCAGTTGACGCCGTGGGCTTGCAACCAGGCGCCGTAGTCGGCGAAGTCCGCGCCGGCCGCACCGATCAACGCTGCATCACCGCCCAGCACACCGATGGCGAAAGCGATGTTGCCGGCCACGCCGCCGCGATGCACCACCAGGTCGTCCACCAGGAAACTGAGCGATACTTTGTGCAGGTGATCGGCCAGGAGCTGCTCGGAGAATCGGCCGGGGAACCGCATCAGGTGGTCTGTCGCAATAGAACCGGTAACCGCGATCGTCACTAAATATCCGCCCTTCATTCCTAAGGTCGTCTAGCTTCTCATGAATCCCGACCTGGCGACCAACGCTGCCGCGCATTCACAGGCCGTGCGCAGCTATTGCGCTAGCCTGCCTAGAGAACTCACCTGGGTTGCCGCAATTCCCTGCTGGAACGGCAATCGCTCGTCGCCCGCTTAGTCGTCTCGATACACCAGCGTAGGAGAAAAACGATGGCCGGTCCGCACCCGCCGAACCCCGCTGTCGGCGCCGACGGACCCCAAGACATGCGGCACTATCCGGTAACCGGTCCCCACGGACCGGCCCAACACCCCGAAACCCTGGACTTTCCCGCCGACGCCGCGGCCCCCTATCCCGGTCCGCTGCCGCCGTCGCCGGGCCACTATCCCAGGCGTCGTCGCCCCAAACGGCTACTCATCGGGACGCTGGCGGCCATCATGCTGGTCTCCGGCCTGACCGCGGCAATCGTGTACGGAGTCCGCACCAACGGCGCCAATACCGGTGCCACCTTTTCGGAGACGACGGCCAAAACCTCGATTCAGGGTTACCTGAACGCCCTGGTACACAAAGACACCGACACCATCGTCCGCAACGCGCTGTGCGGCATCTATGACGGGGTCAAGGACAAGCGCTCCGACCAGGCCCTGGCCAAGCTCAGCAGCGACGCGTTCCGCAAACAGTTTTCGCAGGTCGACGTGACCTCGATCGACAAGATTGTGTACTGGTCGCAGTACCAGGCTCAGGTGTTGTTCACCATGCGAGTGACCCCCGCCACCGGCGGCCCGCCGAAGGGTGAGGTGCAAGGCGTCGCGCAGCTGCTGTTCCAGCGCGGCCAGATCCTGGTGTGCTCCTACGTGCTGCGCACCGCAGGACAGTACTGATCAGGCTCGGTCAGTTGAACGAATCGCCGCAGGCGCAGGAGCCGGAGGCGTTGGGGTTGTCGATGGTGAAACCCTGCTTCTCGATGGTGTCGACGAAATCGATCGACGCGCCCTCGACGTAGGGAGCGCTCATCCGGTCGACCGTCAACGTCACACCGCCGAAGTCCGCGGTCAGATCTCCGTCCAGCGTTCGGTCGTCGAAGAAGAGGTTGTATCGCAACCCCGCGCAGCCGCCGGGCTGAACCGCGATCCGAAGCGCCAGATCGTCGCGTCCCTCCTGGTCCAGCAGGGCCTTGGCCTTGGTGGCAGCGGCCTCGGTCAGGATCACGCCGTGGGTCTTGGCGGTCGAGTCGTTCTGCACCGTCATTGCTTCTCCTACATGCCTGATGGTTGGGTGGGCCCGCCTGGCTTGGGCCGAATACGGGCGGGGGATGTGTTCTTGGGAAAACCCACTCGTATCAACGGTACCCTGCACCGCCGCGATTCCCGAGTCGCGCGGCGACCTCAGATGCCAAACCCATGAGTTGATTGGCCGCGTCGGCCAGCGCCAGCCCCACCGAGCCCGCATAGTCGGCGATCGACAGCGCGGACATGATGCCCGCCGAGCGCGACGCGGATTTGTCCAGGACCACCTGCCCGGCCAGCACGATCACCGGAATTCCCAGCTCGCTGGCCGCCTCAGCGATTTCGCCGACCACCTTGCCGTGCAGCGACTGCTCGTCGAACTTCCCCTCTCCGGTAACGACCAGCTCCGCTTCGGCGAGGTCGTCGGCCAGGTGGGTGAGCTCGGCGATGATCGCCGCGCCCGATTCGCACCGGCCGCCGAGGGCGAACAGTCCGGCTCCGATGCCGCCGGCCGCGCCCGCGCCGGGCTCGGCGCTCACCGCCCGGCCGGCGGCCGCGTCCAGTTCCATCGCCCAGGCTTCCAGGCGGACCTCGAGTTTGGCGACGGTAGCGGTGTCGGCGCCCTTTTGCCGTGCGAACACCCGCGCCGCCCCCCAGGGCCCCAGCAACGGGTACTCGACGTCCGAGGCGGCGATCAGGTCGACAGCGGCCAACTGCTCACGCGCCACGTCCAGGCCACCGAGCTCGTTGATCATCCCGCGGCCACCGTCGGTGCAGGCACTGCCGCCCAGCCCCACCACAATGCGCGCGGCCCCCACCTGAAGCGCCGCAGCGATCAGCTGGCCCACTCCCCTGCTGTGGGCCGCCAATGCCGTCTCTGGTGTGGGTGGGCCGCCGAGGAGCGAGAGGCCGCACGCCTGAGCAACCTCGAGGAAGGCGGTCCCAGAGCTCGCGTCGAACACCCACTGCGCGTCCACGTCTTTGTCCAGCGGCCCGCACACCTGCAGCTTGCGCAACCCGCCGATCCGGTTGCTGAGCACCTCGACGAAGCCCGGCCCGCCGTCGGACTGAGGGGCGACGATGAAGCTGTCGCCGGGGCGTGATCGGGTCCAGCCGGTCGCGATGACGGCGGCGGCCTCCACCGCCGACAAACTGTCGCCATAGCAATCCGGGGCAACCAGCACCCGCATCGCAGGTAGCTGTAATCGGCCGGGCGCGAGGCCATCGGCAGCATCCGAGGCGAGCGAGCCGTCCATTACAAGCAAGAGTAGGGCCAACGTGGGCGCCAGCGTCGCGTAACCCACTCAACCCGTGGGCATAGTTCCGGCGAGCGGCAACCCGGGAAGTAACCTGACGACTGTGAAGCTGTTGGGCCGCAAAAAGGGCCATGACGAAGGTGACGATTCGCCGAACACCCCCGGGGGCGATGCCGATCGCGCAGAAGCGTCCGGAGCGCCTCGAGGAGGGCCGAAAACCGGCCCCAAGGGCCGCCCCACGCCCAAACGCAACGAGGCCGGGCGCAACCCGAGGAAGGGTCCCGTCGTCCCCGCGCCAATGACGGCCTCCGAAGCGAGGGCCCGGCGCAAGACGCTGAAAGGGCCCAAACTCAGCCGGGAGGAACGCCGGGCCGAGCGAACTGCCAGCCGGGCCCGGATGACGGATCGACGCGAACGCATGATGGCCGGCGACGAGGCCTACCTGCTGCCGCGCGACCAGGGCCCGGTGAAGCGCTACGTCCGCGACATCGTCGACGCCCGGCGCAACGTGCTCGGACTGTTCATGCCGTCGGCGCTGGCTTTGTTGTTCGTCATGTTCGCCGTCCCGCAGGTCCAGTACTACATGTCCCCGGCGATGCTGGTGTTGATGGCCGTGATGATGGTCGATGGAATCATCCTGGGCCGCAAGGTTGGCCGGCTGGTAGACGCCAAGTTTCCCAGCAACACCGAAAGTCATTGGAAACTAGGCATTTACGCTGCGGGCCGGGCCTCGCAGATGCGCCGGATGCGGGCGCCCCGACCTCAAGTCGAGCGCGGCAGCAGTGTCGGCTAGTCCGCCCCGGAAAGCCGTCTGAGCGCGGTGCGCACCCTGGTACTCGGCGGCATCAGGTCGGGCAAATCCCGATGGGCGGAGGCAGCCATCACCAACTCACTGGCACCGGGCCAGCCGGTCCGCTATCTGGCTTCGGGCAGATGCGGCGAGGCCGACCCGGAGTGGGCGCAGCGGATCGCCAAGCACCGCGACCGCCGGCCCGCGCACTGGTCCACGGTCGAAACCGATGACATCACCTCCCAGTTGCGGCAGTCGCCGGAGATCCCGACGCTGGTCGACGATCTCGGCAGCTGGCTGACTGGCACGCTGGATCGCCACCAGGCCTGGGCCGACGGATCGGTCGCGGCTCCCGTTGCGGACATACTCGCCGCGGTCAGCACGTTCGGCTCGACTCTGGTCCTGGTCAGTCCGGAAGTCGGATTGACCGTCGTGCCGGCCACCCCATCCGGTCGCCGCTTCGCCGACGAGTTGGGCAGCCTCAACCAGCAGCTGGCGGCGCTGTGCGACCAAGTGGTGCTGGTGGTGGCCGGACAGGCCGTACCCATCAAGCCGCAGGCGACATGACCGATTTCATGCCGGTAGCGGCCCCCGATGCGGGCGTGGCCGCAGCAGCCCGCGCCCGTCAGGACACGCTGACCAAGCCGCCCGGTGCGCTGGGCCGCCTCGAGGACCTGTCGGTCTGGGTGTCGTCCTGCCAGGATCGGTGCCCGCCGCGCCAGTTCGAGCGAGCACGGGTGGTGGTGTTCGCAGGTGACCATGGTGTGGCCCGCTCGGGGGTGTCGGCCTACCCATCGGAAGTGACCGCTCAGATGGTGGCCAACATCGCCGCCGGCGGCGCGGCGATAAGCGCGCTGGCCGACGTCGCCGGCGCGACCGTCCGGGTTGCCGACCTGGGCGTGGATGCCGAGGCGCTGACCGAGCAGATCGGCGCGCACAAGGTGCGGCGCGGCTGCGGCGATATCGCCATCGAGGACGCCTTGACCGAGGACGAGACCGCCGCCGCGATCGCGGCCGGCCAGCAGATCGCCGACGAAGAGGTCGACGCCGGCGCCGACCTGCTCATTGCCGGCGACATGGGGATCGGGAACACCACCGCGGCGGCGGTGTTGGTGGCGGCGCTGACGGATGCCGAACCGGTCGCCGTGGTCGGTTTCGGGACGGGCATCGACGACGCCGGCTGGACGCGCAAGACGGCCGCGGTGCGCGATGCCCTGTTTCGGGCGCGTCCGGTGTTGCCCAACCCGGTCGGGCTGCTGCGCTGCTGCGGTGGCGCGGACCTGGCCGCGATGGCCGGCTTCTGCGCGCAGGCCGCGGTGCGGCGCACCCCGTTGCTGCTCGACGGCATGGCGGTGACGGCCGCGGCGCTGGTCGCCGAGCGCCTGGCGCCCGGCGCCCGGTTGTGGTGGCAGGCCGGCCATCGCTCCACTGAACCCGGTCACGCGCTGGCCCTGGCGGCCCTGCAACTGGACCCGATCCTGGATTTGCGAATGCGACTGGGCGAAGGCACCGGCGCCGCACTGGCGGTGTCGGTGCTGCGCGCCGCGGTGGCCACGCTGTCCTCGATGGCAACCTTCACCGAAGCCGGCGTATCGACCCCGCCGCTCTCGTGATGCGTTCGCTGGCAACAGCTTTCGCATTCGCAACGGTGCTACCCGTCCGCGCTGCAGCGGCCACGCCCATGGGGCGCGGCGCCATGACCGCGCTGCCGGTGGTCGGCGCCGTTCTGGGCGGCCTGGCCGCGGCCGTCACCTGGGCGGGCGGGCAGGCGTTCGGCCCGTCCAGCCCGCTGTCCGGACTGCTCGCCGTGGCGGCACTGCTAATCGCAACCCGGGGCCTGCACATCGACGGGGTGGCCGATACGGCCGACGGCCTGGGTTGTTATGGACCGCCGCAGCGTGCCCTCGCGGTCATGCGCGACGGGTCAACCGGCCCGTTCGGGGTTGCCGCCATTGTCCTGGTCATCGTCGCCCAAGGGCTGGCGTTCTCGACCCTCGGCATGACCGGCATCGCGGTGGCCGTCTTCGCCGGCCGGGTCACCGCGGTACTGGCCTGTCGCCGATCGGTGCCGGCGGCCGAGGGCAGCGCCTTGGGCACCAGCGTCGCAGGTTCCCAACCCGTGCCGGTGGTGGCGGCCTGGCTCGCCGTATTGTTGGCGTTTTCGCTGGTAGCAGGCCCACGGTTGTGGCAGGGACCGGTTGCGGTGCTGCTGGCTGTGGGCTGCGGTGCCGTCCTGGTGGCACATTGCGTGCGCCGATTCGGCGGCATCACCGGTGACGTGCTGGGCTGCGCCATCGAGCTAACAACGACGATCAGCGCTACCCTGTTGGCAGCACTGATCCGCTGTTAGCCCGCCTGCTGGCCGGCGCACCGCGAGGTCCCCCAATCGGGGGACACAATTTGGTCCGATCGTCGCCGATCGGAGGATTGTTTTGCCCGCTCAGGGGCCTTAACGTCTTCGTCATGCCCGTATCACGGCTGAGCAGCCCGGCGACCGATGCGCCGCGCAATCCGTACGGGCGGCTGCTGACCCAGGGCACCTGCTACACCGCCGGGATGCAGCTGAGCAACGTGTCGGTGGTGCTGCCGTTCGTGTGCGCTCACCTGGGCATGACCTGGACGGCAGCGCTGTTGTTCCCGGCCTACAGCATCGGTTCGATCACCGGAAACTCGCTGTCGCCGGCGATCCTGCAGCGGACCGGCCACCGGCGCCATGTCCTGCTTGCCCTGATCGCTTCCAGCGCGGCCACCTTGCTCGTGTGTGACGCGATAATCCCGTGGACCAGCAAGTTGGTCGGGCCGGTGTTCATGCTGACCTCGGCGCTGGGTGGAGTCGTCGTCGCGCTCTCGAGCGTCGCCTACACCGACATGGTCGCCAGCAAGCTAGCCGCGGTACGACGGGGTCAACTGTTTCTCACCCAAGGTGCGGCCGGGTCGTCGCTGGCCACGTTCGTCACCCTGCTGGTCGTGCCGATGCTGGGTAACGGCAATCAGACGGCCGCGTACCACTACCTGCTCTGGCTGGGTGCCGCGGCGCTGTACTCGTCGGCGATCGCGGCGCTGCTCGTCGGGCCGATTCCCTCGGCCGGCACCACCCGGCGGCCCTCCCTGCGCGAAACCTACCGGCATGGCTTTGCGGCCGCGGGAGCGCAGCGGTGGTTCCGCCAGTACGCGCTGACCTATCTGCTGTTCGCGCCGATCAGCCTGGGCACCAGCTTCTACAGCCTGCGTGCCGCCAAGCACAACGGCACCCTGCACGTGCTGATCATCCTGTCCAGCATCGGCTTGGTCGTCGGGTCAGTGGCGTGGCGCAAGGTCTACACCCGGTTCGGGGTGCGCGGGATGCTGCTCGGCAGTGCCTCGCTGAGCTCGGCCGGTGCGGTGCTGAGCATCGTGGCGGAGTCCTCCGGCCAGTGGTACCACATGTGGGCCTACGGCACCGTGTTCCTGCTCGCAACCGTCTCGGGTCAGCCCGTCGTCGCCGCCGCGGTTTCCTGGATCAGCGTGTTCGCCCCGGAAGAACATCGCGGGACGCTGATCGGCTTCAGCATGACGCTGGTCGCCGTCGAATCCGCCGTGCTGGGAGCCGGTCTGGGCGGAATCGCCCAAGCCCGCTCCACGGTCTTGCCGGTGGTCCTGGTGCTGGTACTGGCCGTCATCGCCGGTATCGCCGCGCTGCGCGCACCCGGCCCGATCGGCGAGACGTCACCCAACCGCTCGTGGCGGCTTGAGCGTCGCGTCCCAAAGCTGGTCGTGCCCGAAACCAGCGATCTCGCCGGTCGCGTCCACCGCGGTCAGATCCGGCACGCCTGGGCCAGCTGGCATCCCGAGCCGGCCCGGCCGGCCCAACCGGCCGCTGCAGTCGCCTAACCCAGCCGCGACATCCAGCCGTGGGTGTCGGCGAACGTGCCACGCTGGATCCCGGTGAGGGTGTCGCGCAACGCCATTGTCACTTCACCAGGCTGGCCGTCGGCGACAGTGAATTCGCTGTCCCCGTATTTCACCCGGGCGACCGGCGTGATGACCGCGGCGGTACCGCAGGCGAACACCTCGGTGATCTCGCCGGAGGCGGCTTTCTTCTGCCATTCCGCGATGTCGATCTTGCGCTCCTCGACCGAGAATCCGCCGTCAATCGCCAACTGCAGCAACGAATCACGGGTGATACCGGGCAGCAGCGAGCCGGACAGCTCCGGGGTGACCAGCCGCGCCGAACCACCGCTGCCCAGCACGAAGAAGAGGTTCATGCCGCCCATCTCTTCGACGTAGCGGCGCTCGACGCCGTCCAGCCACACCACTTGGTCGCAACCGTTTTCGGCGGCCTGGGCCTGCGCAAGCAGCGAGGCTGCGTAGTTGCCGCCGAACTTGGCCGCGCCGGTACCGCCGGGGCTGGCCCGCACGTATTCCGTTGAGACCCAGACGCATACCGGGTTGATGCCGCCTTTGAAGTACGCGCCGGCCGGCGAGGCGATCAGCAGATAGCGGTATTCCTTGGCCGGCCGCACGCCCAGCCCGGGCTCGGTGGCGATGATGAACGGCCGCAGATACAGCGCCTCTTCGCCACCGGCTTTGGGCACCCAGGCCTCGTCGACGGCGATCAGCTGGCGCAGGGATTCGATGAATAGCTCGTCGGGTAGTTCCGGAATCGCAAGCCGCCGCGCCGACGAGCGCAACCGGGCGGCGTTGGCGTCGGCGCGAAACGACACGATCGAGCCGTCCGCCCACCGGTAGGCCTTGAGCCCTTCGAACACTTCCTGCGCGTAGTGCAGCACGATGGCCGACGGATCCAGCTCGATGGGGCCGTAGGCGATGACGCGCGCGTTGTGCCAACCACGGCCCTCGCGGTAGTCGATCGAAACCATGTGGTCGGTGTGGAATTTGCCGAAGCCAGGGTCAGCCAGGATCGATACCCGCTGGTCCCTGGTGGCCGGACTTTGCGAGCGCGAAACCGTGAACTCAAGGGAACCGCTGGTCATGGCGCCGATTCTATATCCGTGCGCCAACGGGTTTTTGCCATGCGAGCCTGCCGCTAGCGCGTTTTCAGTTCGACGAAGGGCGGACGCACCACTTCGCACTCCACGGCACGTCCGCGCACGTCGACGGTGATTTGCTGGCCGTCTTTCACGTCCGCGTCGGTGTCGATAAGCGCCAGCGCAATGCCCACTTGCAATGTCGGAGAAAACGTTCCGGACGTGGTGACGCCGATGGCGCGCTCGCCTTGGAGCACCGTCAACCCCGGCCGCAGCACACCGCGGCCGACCATGCGCAGCCCCCGCAACAAACGCCTCGGCCCGGCTTCCTTCTCGGCCAGCAGCGCATCATGGCCGAAGAACGCCGCTTTCTTCCAGCCGATCGCCCAGCCGCACCGGGCCTGTAGTGGGGAGATGTCGAGCGAAAGTTCGTGACCATGCAGCGGATAGCCCATCTCAGTGCGCAAGGTGTCGCGGGCGCCCAGCCCGGCGGGCTCACCACCGGAGTCGGTCACCGCGGCCGCCAGGGCATCGAACACCACGCTCGCAGACTCCCAGGGCGGCAGCAGTTCGTACCCATGCTCGCCGGTGTATCCGGTGCGGCAGACCCGCACCGGCACGCCCGAATACGTGGCATCGGCGTAGCCCATGTAGTCCATGCCGGTCGGCAGTCCCAGCGCGCCGAGCACGTCGGTGGACCGTGGCCCCTGTACCGCCAGCACCGCGTAGGACCGGTGCAGGTTGGTGATGGTCAAACTGTCCGGCGCGGCGGCCTGCAGCGCATCGACGACCGCTGCGGTGTTGGCGGCGTTGGGCACCAGGAAGATCTCGTCGTCGGCGACGTAGTAGGCGATCAGATCGTCGATGACGCCGCCGGAATCCGTGCAGCACAACGTGTATTGCGCCTTGCCGGGACCGATGCGGGTCAGGTCGTTGGTCAGTGCGGAGTTGACGAACTGCGCCGCGCCGGGTCCTTTGACCAGAGCCTTGCCGAGATGGCTGACGTCGAACAGGCCGACGGCGTTTCGGGTGGCGTTGTGCTCGCTGACGGTGCCGGCATACGACACCGGCATCGACCAGCCGCTGAATTCGGCGAAACTTGCGCCCAGTTCGCGGTGGCGGTCTTCCAGCGGTCCCTGTAGCAGTTCTGGCGCAGCGCTCACGGCGTCCCACCCTAATCGAGGACTGCGGCTGGCACACTTTGGTAGATGTCCGATTCCCTTGCTAACGGTGGCGACCCGCGGCGCCCGGCACCGCCGGGCTTGCGATCGCCACTGGCTAACGGCGGCGACCCGCAGCCCCCGGCACCGCCGGGCTTGCGATCGCCACTGGCTAACGGCGGCGACCCGCAGCGCCCGGCATCGCCGCGCTTGCGATCGCCACTGGATTTCGAGGCGCTGGAAGCAGCAGGAATCGCTAACCCTCGGGAGCGCGCCGACCTGATCAAGTACCTAGACGACCTTGGTTTCACAGTCGAGGACATGACGGAAGCCGAACGGCGCGGACGGCTGTTCGGGCTGGCCGGCGACGTCCTCTCCTGGTCGGGACGCCCGGTCTACACCTTTCAGACCGCGGCCGAACAACTCGGCTTGTCGGCCGAACAGGTCGCGCGCGCCTGGGCGCTGCTTGGTCTGACCGTCGCCGGTCCCGACGTTCCCGCCCTCAGCCAGGCCGACGTCGACGCCCTGGCTACCTGGGTCGCGCTCAAGACGTTTGTGGGCGAGGACGGCGCGCACGGACTGCTGCGGGTACTCGGCGCCACCATGGCCCGGCTCGCCGAGGCCGAGTCGACGCTGATCCGCGCCGGTGCGCCGGACATCCAGATGACCCACACCCACGATGAACTCGCCACGGCGCAGGCTTACCGCTCGGTGGCCCAATTCATCCCCCGCCTGGGCGCACTGATCGACATCGTTCACCGCCACCATCTGGCCAGCGCCCGGACCCACTTCGAGGGCGTGATTCGGGACACGTCGGCAAGCGTGGTGTGCGGCATCGGTTTTGCGGACCTGTCGAATTTCACCGTGCTAACTCAGGCGCTGACGCCCGTGCAGTTGTCGGACCTGCTCAACGAGTTCGCTGGGACCGTCACCGACGTGGTCCATGCCGATGGCGGCCGGGTCGTGAAGTTCATCGGCGACGAGGTGATGTGGGTGAGCGGGTCGGCCGGGCGGCTCGCGCAGGCAGCGATCGATCTCGTCGGGCATCCCAGGGCGCGCGAGGAGGGTCTGCACGTCCGCGCCGGCTTGGCATACGGGACTTCGCTGGCCATCAACGGCGATTACTTCGGCAACACGGTTAACCTGGCCGCGCGTTTGGTGGCATCCGCGGCCCCGGGGCAGGTCTTGGCCGACGCAGCACTGCACGAGCAACTGCCGGAGTGGCCCGCGACCGCCCACGGCCCGTTGAGGCTCAAGGGTTTCGACGCCCCGGTTCCCGCCTTCGAACTGCTCGGCAGCCCGGCGGAGACGACGCTGCCGAGCTAATCACCTTCCCGGTGACTAGGGTGGTTGCCCGTGACCAACGAACCGGGCTACCGATCCCCTGCTGTCAACGTCGCCACATCGCTACCCAAACGTGGTACGGCATCGGCGGTCTTGCTCGTCCCGGTGTTATCGGCCGGCGATGACGACCGACCCGGCGCAGTCGTGGCGTCGGCTGAGCCGTTCCTGTCTGCGGATGCGGTGGCCGAAATCGAGGCCGGGCTGCGGGCGCTGGGCGCCACCGGCGCCAGCGAACAACTACATCGATTGGTAGTGGCGTCGCTGCCGGTGGGCAGCGTGCTGACCGTCGGCCTGGGCAAGTCGCGTCCCGAGTGGCCCGCCGATACGATCCGGCGCGCCGCCGGGGTGGCCGCGCGGTCGCTGGGCACCGCCGAAGCGGTGATCACCACGCTGGGCCAGCTGCCCGGCGAAGACGTCTGCTCAGCCGCCGTGGAGGGGTTGATCCTGGGCAGCTACCGGTTCAGCGCCTTCCGCAGCGCCAAGACCGCGCCCAGAGATGCTGGGTTGAGCAAGATCACGGTGCTGACTACGGCTCAGCACACCAAGGAAGCTAAGCAGCAGAGTGCGCACGGCGCGGCCGTCGCGACAGCTGTCGCCACCGCCCGCGATTTCGTCAATACTCCCCCGAGCCACTTGTTCCCGGCCGAATTCGCCAAGCGCGCAAAGGCTTTGGGCGAAGCCGCGGGCCTGGAAGTGGAGGTGCTCGACGACAAGGCGCTGGCCAGGGCGGGCTATGGCGGCGTGATCGGGGTGGGCCAGGGCTCGTCGCGGCCGCCGCGGCTGGTGCGGCTGAGCTATCGGGGATCGCGACTGGCCAAAAGCCCGAAGAAGGCCAAGCGAGTGGCGTTGGTGGGCAAGGGAATCACCTTCGATACGGGTGGGATCTCAATCAAACCCGCGGCGTCCATGCATCACATGACCTCGGATATGGGTGGGGCGGCCGCGGTTATCGCGACCGTGACCCTGGCCGCGCAGCTGGAGCTGCCCATCGACGTGATCGCCACGGTGCCAATGGCGGAGAACATGCCCTCGGCGACCGCGCAGCGCCCCGGTGACGTCCTGACGCAGTACGGCGGAACCACGGTCGAGGTGCTCAATACCGACGCCGAGGGCCGGCTGATCCTGGCCGACGCCATCGTTCGCGCCTGCGAGGACAATCCGGACTACCTCATCGAGACGTCCACCCTGACCGGGGCACAGACGGTGGCGCTGGGCGCGCGGATACCCGGGGTGATGGGCAGCGACGCGTTCCGCGACCGGGTCGCGGCGATCTCGCAGCGCGTAGGCGAAAACGGTTGGCCCATGCCGCTGCCCGATGAACTGAAGGACGACCTGAAGTCGACCGTGGCCGACTTGGCCAACGTGAGTGGGCAGCGCTACGCCGGGATGCTGGTAGCCGGAGTCTTCCTGCGCGAGTTCGTCGCCGATTCGGTGCAGTGGGCGCACATCGACGTGGCCGGACCGGCTTACAACACCGGCGGCGCTTGGGGTTACAACCCCAAGGGGGCCACCGGCGTGCCCGCCCGAACGATGTTCGCGGTGCTCGAGGACATCGCCCAGAACGGCTAGCCGGCGTTCACTTGGTCAGCAGCGACGTCACCGCTCGGCGCATCGTGCGGCGCGGCCAGCCGGTAACACCGTCGGCGGCCAGGGCGGCTTGGGCCGCGTTGCGCCCGCACGCCCCGTGCACCGAACCTCCAGGAGTTGCCGACGCGCTGCCCAGATAGAGCCGCTCGACCGGAGTTTCGGCTCGGCCCATGCCGGCCGCCGGGCGGAAGATCAACATCTGCTGCAGTTGCGCGGTGCCGCCGTTGAGCGCACCCAGATGCAGGTTGGCATCGCTGGCTTCCAAGTCCGACGGGCGTTGCACGAAGCGGTGTATCACCCGGGCAGCGAAGCCCGGCGCATGTTCTTCGATGACGTGATCCACCGATTTGGCCAGCCGCTCGGCCGACGTGTCGTCAGCGACGTTGCGCGGCAAATGCGTGTAGGCCCAAACGCTTTCGGTCCCCTTCGGTGATCGCGTCGAATCGGCTGTGGTGGTCTGGCCCAGCAGCATGAACGGATGTTCAGGCACCACACGGGTATTGAGGTCCGCCATCCAGCGAACCAACCCGTCCGCGTCGGCCCCGAGATGTACCGTGCCGACGCTGTGCAAGCTATTCGATCGCCAGGGAATGGGCCCGTCGAGTGCATAGTTGACCTTCACCACGGGCGGATCCCAGACATAGTGCTCGAGTTCGCCACGCAGGGCGCGCGGTACCGCGTCAGCGGGCAGCATGTCGCAGAACAGTCGCGGCGCCGTCACATCGGCCACGATCGCCCGGCGAGCACGAACCGTTCGCCCCGCACTCGTCGTCACCCCGACCGCACGCCCGCCTTGCACCTGGACGCGCGAAACGTTTTGGTTGTACTCGATTTTGGCGCCGGCCGAGCACGCACGGTTCACCAGGGCCGCCGTCAATTGTCCGGACCCGCCGACCGGGACCGGCCAGCCGCAGTCCTGGCCGAGCATGGTCATCAAGAAACCCATTACCCCGCTACCCGGCGCATCCGGTGGGATATCGGCGTGCATTGCGTTGCCTAGCAACAGAATTCGTGGTGCCTCACCGGCGAACAGGCGATCCACCATCGTGTTGGCCGGCTGCACCAGCAGATGCGCAAGCCGAACGGCCTCGGACGTGCCCAGCCGCCGGAGCAGCTGGATGGTCGCCCGCACCGGCGGAAACGGCGCCAGCATCGCGTCCAGCAGCGGCGACTTGATCTTGTTCCACAAATCGACTGCGCGCCACCAGTTTTCACCGTCGGCACGCTCCCGGCGCTCGAATTCCGCCGCGGTACGCGCCGGATCGCGGTAGAGCACGGGCGGGTCCTCATCGGTTGCGCTGCGCGGATGCCCCACCACCGCAGGGGCATGCGACCATTGCAGGCCGTGGTCCTCCAACTGCAGCGCCGCCATCGCCGGTGAGGCCACTGTCATCGGATAAAAGGAGCTGAATAAGTCGGTGATGTAGCCGGGCGTGACCTCGGCGCTGCGCACCGCACCGCCAGCTTCGGGCTGGGCTTCCAGCACCAGCACGTCCCAGCCGGCATCGGCGAGCATGGACGCGGCTACCAGGCCGTGGTGTCCGGCGCCGATCACGACCGCGTCTGCGGACTCCACGGTTATCGGACCTGACTGGGCTCGAAACGTTCCGCCATGGCCGCAAGACGCAGCAGGCATTCCCGGTTGCGCGGGTAGATGCCAACCAGGGCCAGCCGATCCGGAATCAGGCCGATCACCCCTTCGACCGGCGCCTCGATCATCGCTACCCGGCATCCACCCGGGATTTCGCTCAGGCGCATCGTTATCCGTGCGGCGCCGAACAAGCCGAGTCCGGCATGCAGCACCAATTCCTCTCCCGGGGTGCAACTCTCGACGACGGTCTGGTCGTTGATCACCAACGGCCACACCCCGATCGAGTGCCGGATCGCCGACCCGGGCTCCGGCCACTGCGAGTCGACGGCACGGGTCCGGCTGTTGCCCACCACCCATTGCGAGTAGGTCCAGCCGTTGGCCAGGACATCCCACACGGCCTGACGGGATGCCTCCACCTCGCGAACGGCGGCCAGTTCTTGAGTCGCGGTCATCAAATCCTCCCGGTGTCGAACACGATCTCCGGGGGATACCCGGCCGCCGGGAAAGTACTACGAAACCGGACAGTTCAATTCGCTGGCAAACTTTTTCAGGTTTAGCCGCTCGGCGGCGCGGCTACTTAACCCACGACAAAAACCAACGGGAAAGGCCGGATTGTGACTGTACGACGGTTGATCATCGCGGTAAGCGCCGTGCTGCTGGTGGCCGGCGTAATTGGGCTTTTGGTGCCGGTGACGGTGTCCAACAGCAACGGCGGCTCCGTTTCCTGCGGAAACGGGATTGCGGCGGATCTTTCAGGGGCCAGGGCGGCCAACGATCAAAGCGGGGCCAACATCCCGATTCTCAACCAGATTGTCCCGCACACCGACTTCGTTGCCCAATGTGAATCGGCCGTATCGGGCCGGCGCATGTGGACCATCCCGCTGGCGGTTATCGGGTTCGTCGGGATAGCGGGCGCGCTGCTGGTCCGGCGCAACGAAGGCGCCGCGACGGGAGTCTGAGGTCAGATCACCCGCATCCGGGCCGTACTGCGCAGTGCCTGCGGCAGCACCCTGGAAAGGCCGTACAACGCGTATGCCTCGAAGGTGACCGGACGGATCGGCTTGTTCTTCTTCACCGCTGAGACGATCGCATTGGCAACCTTGTCCGGTCCGTAGCTGCGCAACCCGAACATCTTCTCCAGCTGCCCGCGCCGGTCATCGACCTGCTCACTCTTGTCGATCCGTGCGTCGAAGCGGGTGGCTTGGATGATGTTGGTGTTGATGACCCCGGGGCAGATCGTGGTCAACCCGACACCGGCGGCGTCGAGCTCGGCACGCAGGCAGTCGGAGAACATGTACGTCGCCGCCTTGGAGGTGCAGTAGGCGCTGAGCGATTGCAGCGGCGCGTATGCGGCCATCGACGACACGTTGACGATGTGCCCGCCGGTTCCCCGCGCAACCAGGCGCTGTCCGAACGCCCGGCAACCGTTCACCACGCCGCCCAGGTTGATGTCCAGAACGCGGTCGAATTGCTCGGCGGGCGTGTCCAGGAAGGCCCCTGCCTGCCCGATACCGGCGTTGTTGACCACGATGTCGGGGACGCCGTACTCGGCGCTGACTCGCTCGGCAAACGCCTCGACCGCCGAGGCATCCGACACATCCAGCACGTAGGCGTGCGCGATGCCGCCGCGTGCGGCGATCTCCGCGGCCGTTTCCTTGACCGTGGCCTCATCGATATCGCTGATGACCAATTCGGCGCCCTCGCGCGCGAAGGCCAGCGCGGTCTCCCGGCCGATTCCACTGCCTGCACCGGTGACCGACACCAGGGTGTCGCCGAAGTATCCGCGCGGGCGGCCCACCTGGGCACGCAGCAACGCGCGGCTTGGCGGCTTGCCTTCGGCGAGGTCGGCGAAGTCGTGTAACGCGGCCGCCATCACCTGCGGGTGCGACATCGGCGAGAAGTGACCGGCCCTGATATCGCGCCGCCACAGCCGCGGCACCCAGCGCGCGGTCTCGTCGTACCCGTAGGGCCGCACATAAGGATCCCTGGTGTTGACGATGAGCTGCACCGGCACATCGACGACGTGCACCCGGCGGTTGCCGGAAAACGATCGGAAATAGTTGGCGGGATACGTCTTGACCGAGTGGGCGGCATCGCTGGCCAATTTGTCGGAATGATGGATCTGGTCGTCGGGGATGTTGTCGACCATGTTGCGTCTGACGGCAGCGCTCGACAGCACCACCCGCAGGACCAGCGGCGCCAGCACCGGTATCGAGAACAGCACCATGTAGCTCAACCGCAGGGCCTGGCTGATCGCCCGGACGAAGGTGCGTGGGCGCCACGGCCGCCGCAGACCGCCCAACACGTAGTTGACCAGCTGGTCCTGACTTGGACCCGACACCGACGTGAACGAGGCGACCCCGTCGCCGGCACCGGAGCGGTGCAGGTATTCCCACACGCCGACCGAACCCCAGTCGTGGCCCAGCACATGGACCGGCTGGCCGGGGCTCAGCTCGCCGATGACCGCGGCGAGATCGTCGGCGAAACGGGCCATGGTGTAGGCGGAAACGGGCTTGGGCACCGACGACAGCCCCACCCCCCGGTTGTCGTAGCGGATGATCCGGAACCGCTGTGCCAACAGCGGAACGACACCGTCCCACAACACATGCGAGTCGGGAAAGCCGTGCACCAGCACCACGGTCGGGCCCCCGGGGTTGCCCTCTTCGTATACCGCGATTCGAGTGCCGTCGGCGCTGTCGACGAACTGCTGGGGTGCCTGTTTTGTTGCCGACATTAGACCTCCGAGGACCTCCGCCCGACCCGCGACTTGCTCTTATCTTGTGGTCGCCACACCGTAGCAAGGGCCCCCGACAGTCATCCGGCCCTGACTGTGCGCCGACAAAGGCGCAGTGACAGGATAGTTTCGACATCTAGTTGGGTTCCGCACCCGGTTCGCGACGGTGTGGTAAGCCAGAGATCGACCTGTGCCGACCGACGACGATCCAGGAGTCAATAGAGATGGCCTTCTCAGTCCAGATGCCGGCACTTGGTGAAAGCGTCACCGAAGGGACCGTCACCCGCTGGCTCAAGCAGGAAGGTGACACGGTCGAAATCGACGAGCCTCTGGTCGAAGTGTCGACCGACAAGGTCGACACCGAAATTCCGTCGCCGGCCGCCGGCGTGCTGACCAAGATCGTCGCCCAGGAGGATGACACGGTCGAGGTCGGCGGGGAGCTCGCCGTGATCGGCGACGCCGCGGACGGTTCCGCAGGTGACGGCCAGGCGGCAGAGCAGCCCACGCAGGAAGCCGAGCCCGAGCCCGAACCCGAGCGGGAACCCGAACCCGAACAAGAGACAAAGCCCGAGCCGCAAGAGGCGCCTGCCCAAGCCAAATCCGATCAACCGCCCAGCGGCGACACCAAACCCGTGCTGATGCCCGAGCTGGGCGAGTCGGTGACCGAAGGCACCGTGACGCGCTGGCTGAAGAAGGTCGGCGATTCGGTTCAGGTCGACGAGCCGCTGGTGGAGGTTTCCACCGACAAGGTGGACACCGAAATCCCGTCACCGGTGGCCGGCGTTCTGGTCACCATCACCGCCGAGGAGGACGACGTTGTCCAGGTCGGCGGTGAATTGGCGCGGATCGGCTCCGGTTCCGAGTCCGGCGCCGCCGCACCGGCTCCGAAAGCCGAGCCCGAACCGCAACCCAAGCCGGAAGCTGAACCCGAACCCAAGCCCGAACCAAAAGCCGAGTCCAAGCCCGAACCAAAACCTCAACCAAAGCCAGAGCCCGCTGCCCGGGCCGAACCGGCACCGGCTGCCGCCGCCGCCAAGTCTGAGCCGGAATCCGATGGTTCTCCGTACGTGACCCCACTGGTACGAAAACTGGCCAGCGAGAACAACATCGACCTCGCCGAAGTGACCGGTACCGGTGTGGGCGGCCGGATCCGCAAGCAAGATGTGTTGGCGGCGGTCGAACAAAAGGCGGAGGCAAAGAAGGAGCCCGCCAAGCCCGCGCCGGCGGCCCAAGCGCCCGCCTCGGCACCGCCGGCGAAGGCGCCCACCCCGGCCCCGGCGCTGGCACACCTGCGGGGGACCACGCAGAAGGCCAGCCGGATCCGTCAGATCACGGCCAACAAGACCCGGGAATCCCTGCAGGCCACCGCCCAGCTCACGCAGACCCACGAGGTCGACATGACCAAGATCGTGGCGTTGCGGGCCAAGGCCAAGAACTCCTTCGCCGAACGCGAGGGAGTCAACCTGACCTTCCTGCCTTTCTTCGCCAGAGCGGTGATCGACGCCCTCAAGATTCACCCGAACATCAACGCCAGTTACAACGAGGACACCAAGGAGATCACCTACTACGACGCCGAGCACCTCGGCTTCGCGGTCGATACTGAGCAGGGCCTGCTCTCCCCCGTCATCCACAACGCCGGCGACCTGTCGCTGGCCGGCCTGGCCCGCGCGATCGTCGATATCGCCGCGCGTGCCCGGTCCGGCAACCTGAAACCCGACGAGTTGTCCGGGGGCACCTTCACCATCACCAACATCGGCAGCCAGGGCGCGTTGTTCGACACCCCGATCCTGGTTCCGCCGCAGGCGGCGATGCTGGGCACCGGGGCCATCGTCAAGCGGCCACGGGTGGTCGTCGACGAGGTCGGCAACGAATCGATCGGTGTCCGGTCGATCTGCTACCTCCCGCTGACCTACGACCATCGACTCATCGACGGCGCCGATGCCGGACGCTTCCTCACCACCGTCAAGCACCGACTCGAAGAGGGAGCTTTCGAGGCCGATCTAGGGCTTTGAACAGGGCGCAAAAAGGGCATAGAAAGGGCTTAGAAAGGGCTCCGCAACGTGGCCAAAGCCGTTATCGCCATAGCAGGTTCGTCTGGCATGATCGGCTCGGCTTTGACCGCGGCGTTGCGCGCCGCCGACCATCCGGTACTGCGCATCGTGCGCCGAACGCCGGCCAATTCCGAAGAACTGCACTGGAATCCCGAGAGCGGTGAGTTCGATCCCGACGTACTCACCGACGTCGACGTCGTCGTCAACCTATGCGGCGTCAACATCGGCCAGCGCCGGTGGTCCGGCGCGTTCAAACAGAGCCTGCGCGACAGCCGCATCACGCCCACCGAAGTACTTGCCGCCGCCGTCGCCGATGCCGGTGTCGGAACCCTGATCAATGCCAGCGCGGTCGGCTATTACGGGAACACCCGGGACCGCGTCGTAGACGAAAACCACTCTGCGGGAAGCGGTTTCCTGTCGCAGCTGTGCGTGGACTGGGAAGCCGCGACGCTGCCGGCCCAATACGACGGCACCCGTGTCGTCCTGGCCCGCACCGGGCTGGTGCTGGCCCCCGCGGGTGGCGCACTGCGGATGATGCGACCGGTGTTCTCGGTGGGCCTCGGAGCCCGGCTGGGTAACGGCCGGCAGTACATGTCGTGGATCAGCCTCGAAGACGAGGTGCGCGCGCTGTTGTTCGCCATCTCGCACCCCACGCTGTCCGGGCCGGTCAACATGACCGGGCCCGCCCCAGTCACCAACGCGGAGTTCACCACCGCACTCGGCCGGGCACTCAACCGCCCGACCCCATTGGCGCTGCCCGGATTCGCGGTGCGCGCCGCCCTCGGCGAGTTTGCCGACGAAGGGCTGCTCACCGGTCAGCGCGCCATTCCCGGAGCCCTGGAGCAGGCCGGTTTTCAATTCCACCACAACACAATTGGCGAGGCGCTCAGTTATGCAACCGCCCGGCGCGACCACGATTAGTATGTCGTGTAATCTTCGCTTCCGGTAAGACGGCCGATCAACACATCTGGAGAGACGCGTGGCGCACTCGATCTTCCACGACATGAAAAAGGAAGGGCCGCTCTACGCGCTCTTTCTGAACTGCACCCTGAAAAAAGGGCCGGCGGTTTCCAACACCGAAGCGCTGTGCAATCTGCTCATCGAACGGCTCAAAGCACATGAGCCGGACATAGAAACCGAGATCGTCCGAGTAGTCGACTATAACGTGGCGCCCGGGATCGGAAACGACGAGGGCAACGGCGACGAATGGCCGCAGATTCTGGAAAAAGTCAAGCGCTGCAACATCATTGTGCCCGCGATGCCGATCTGGATGGGAGTGCGTTCCTCGGTGATGCAGCGGGTCATCGAGCGGCTCGACGGCACGACGAAGACGGTGATGTGCGAACGCACCGGGCAATTCCCGCTCTATGGCACCGTCGCCGGCTGCGTGGTCACCGGTAATGAAGACGGCAGCCACGACTGCGTGGCCAATACCTTTGCAAACCTGCTGCATTTCGGCGTGACGGTGCCGCCCAATACCGATCTCTATTGGGTCGGCGATGCCGGGCCGGGAGCCAGCTATATCGAGGCGGGCGGCGAACTATCGCCTTACGTGCGCCGCAATGCCGAGCTGACCGCGCTGAACCTACTCTTTGCCGCAAAGCTGCTGCGGGAAAACCCTTATGCCATCAATATCAAAGAACACAACGCAAAAATGATGGAACGCAACAAGATCAAGATGGCCGCGATGAAGCTCGCGATCGACTACATGCGCGAGAACATGCCGGACTGAACGATCGACCAAGTCGGCTAATCGCGCTGCCAGGGCCAGCGGCCAGTCATCTCGACGGTAAGCGAGACGCTCAGGAACGTCCTGATTGCCACGATGCCGGCTAGTGCGGCGACGTTTTGACCATTGGGCGTGACGACGATCGTCTTGATGATGTCGCCCGCCACCAGGAACTCGAGTCCGATCAGAATCGAGCGACCGAGGTTTTCGCGGAGCGCTCGGTAGGCTCCGTCGGCCTTGCGCAGCATACGTCCGAGGAAGCGCACGCCGGTGACCAGTCCACCGACGATGATCACGGCGACCCCCACCCCGTCGACTACGGTGCCAAGCGCATCCACGATTTCGATGAAGTTCATTGGACGCAGGTTAACGGCGCAGCTCCCGATGGCTGCCGAGTAACCTCGCGGGTGTGACGGCTTCCATCCGCTCCAGCGCGGCGTCCCTCGCGGTGCGCCAGCTCGGAGCAGTCGACTACCGGGAAGCCTGGCAACTGCAACGTGAGCTGGCCGACGCCCGCATCGCCGGCGGCCCCGACACCCTGCTGCTGCTGGAACACCCCGCTGTCTACACCGCCGGACGGCGCACCGAGCCACACGAACGCCCGCTGGACGGCACTCCCGTCATAGATACCGACCGGGGCGGCAAGATCACCTGGCACGGTCCGGGGCAACTGGTCGGCTATCCGATCATCGGGCTCGCCGAACCTCTCGACGTGGTCAATTACGTTCGGCGCCTTGAGGAATCGCTGATCCAGGTGTGCAACGAGCTCGGCCTGGACGCAGGCCGCGTCGACGGACGCTCCGGTGTCTGGCTGCCCGGCCGGCCCGCACGCAAGATCGCTGCGATCGGTGTGCGGGTCGCACGGGCGACGACGCTGCACGGGTTTGCGCTCAATTGCGATTGCGACTTGGGCGCGTTCACCGCGATCGTGCCGTGCGGCATCACCGACGCCGGAGTGACATCGTTGTCGGCCGAACTGGGCCGCAGGGTTACCGTCGACGAGATCCGCCCGGCCGTCGCCGACGCCGTCTGCGCTGCGCTGGATGGTGCGCTGCCGGTGCGTGCTCACCCCGCCACCCGCGCAGCTTCGGCTTAAACTGGTCCAGTGACTGTCGCACCCGAAGGACGCAAACTACTGCGCCTCGAGGTGCGCAACGCTGCGACCCCGATCGAGCGCAAGCCACCGTGGATCAAGACGCGGGTGCGGATGGGACCGGAGTACACCGAGCTCAAGAGCCTGGTCCGGCGCGAGGGCCTGCACACGGTCTGCGAGGAGGCCGGCTGCCCCAACATCTTCGAATGCTGGGAGGACCGGGAGGCCACCTTCCTGATCGGCGGCGACCAGTGCACCCGCCGCTGCGACTTCTGCCAGATCGACACGGGCAAGCCCGCCGCCCTGGATCGCGACGAACCGCGGCGGGTGGCCGAGAGCGTGCAGACGATGGGATTGCGCTACGCCACCGTCACCGGCGTCGCCCGCGACGACTTGCCCGACGGTGGAGCCTGGCTGTATGCGGAAACCGTGCGCGCCATCAAGGCGCTCAATCCGCAGACCGGCGTCGAACTGCTGATCCCCGATTTCCACGGCGAGGCCAGCCGGTTGCAGGAGGTGTTCGAAGCGCGTCCAGAAGTGTTGGCGCACAATGTCGAAACCGTCCCGCGCATCTTCAAGAGGGTCCGGCCCGCGTTCAGCTATCAGCGCAGCCTGGACGTCATCACCGCGGCGCGCGCGGCCGGTCTGGTCTCCAAGAGCAACCTCATCCTCGGTCTGGGTGAAACCCCCGAGGAAGTGCGCATCGCGCTGGGCGACCTGCACAAGGCCGGCTGCGACATCGTCACCATCACCCAGTACCTGCGGCCATCGGTACGCCACCATCCGGTCGAGCGTTGGGTGCATCCGGCGGAGTTCGTCGAGCACGCGCAGTACGCCGAAGGCCTGGGCTTCGCCGGAGTTCTGGCCGGCCCGCTGGTGCGATCGTCTTACCGGGCCGGACGGCTTTACCAGCAGGCTCGCACCCGTACGTATTCTTGAAAACTATGGCGAAACCCCGTAATGCCGCCGAGAACAAGGCCGCCAAGCAGCAGGCAAAGGCTGCCGGCAAGGCCGCCGCTCGACAGCGCCGCAGTCAGCTGTGGCAGGCCTTCAACATCCAGCGCAAGGAGGACAAGCGGCTGCTGCCGTATATGATCGGCGCCTTTGTGCTGATCGTCGGCGTGTCGGTGGGCGTCGGGGTATGGTCGGGCGGGTTGACCATGATCACGATGATCCCGCTTGGCGTGCTGCTGGGCGCGCTGGTGGCGTTCATCATCTTCGGCCGCCGAGCCCAGAAATCGGTCTACAGCAAAGCCGAAGGCCAAACCGGCGCGGCGGCCTGGGCGCTGGATAACATGCGTGGCAAGTGGCGGGTGGCCCCGGGTGTGGCAGCCACCGGTCACTTCGACGCCGTGCACCGGGTGATCGGCCGGCCCGGCGTCATCTTTGTTGCCGAGGGCTCGGCGGCCCGGGTCAAGCCGCTGCTGGCCCAGGAGAAGAAACGCACCGCGCGCCTGGTCGGCGACGTGCCGATCTACGACATCATCGTCGGCAACGGCGACGGCGAAGTTCCGCTGGCCAAGCTGGAACGCCATCTGACGCGACTACCGGCCAACATCAGCGTCAAGCAGATCGACACGTTGGAGTCACGACTGGGCGCGCTGGGTTCACGTACCGGCGCCGGAGTCATGCCGAAGGGCCCCATGCCCACCAACGCCAAGATGCGCGGCGTCCAGCGCACGGTGCGCCGCAAGTAACCCGCGGCCCCACCAACGCTGCGGGCCCGGGTCCATCCAACGTGCAATCAGTGCGAAAATCAGCGCCGATTTTCGCAGTATGTGCACATTGGGCAACGGCTCAGCGCCTAACCACCGCCGTGCCGGTAATGCGGTCCTGCAGGCCACGCCCGTCGGCATCGGTGAACAGCGGCGGCACCACCAGCGCAATCAACAGTCCGCGGGCTAATAGCCGGCCGATCCCCACCGGAAGCCGCCCGTCCACCGACGCCACCGTCAGACCTAGCGCCAACTGGCCCGGCGTGAAACCGAACAGACGCACCGACACCGCACCCAGTACCAGCCAGACGACCAGCACCACGGTCGACAACGTCGCCTGGGAGACGGCGCCTACCGCTAAACCCAGCGCGGCCAGGCCATAGGCGATCAGCCAGTCGATCAGTAACGCGACCAACCGGCGGCCCATCGGAGCCAGTGAACCCGGCCCCGTTCGCGGCAGGCCGAGCGTTTCGCCGGGGTATCCGGGAGGCGATTCCGCCGTCATCGGCACAGCCCGCGCAGCCGCCATGGCATACCAGTTACGATCTCGTCGGCCATGGCTTCACAATAGGGCCCCGGGGCCACCCGGATTTCTCTTGTGGGCGTCGTGGTCACGTAACGTCTGCGCAACACGGGGTTGACTGACGGGCAACAACCGCTCCCTAGCGTCGGCCGCGAATCACCAAGTAAAGGAGCACTCTGTGACGGATAAGACGCCCGACGACGTCTTCAAACTCGCCAAGGACGAGAACGTCGAATTTGTCGACGTGCGGTTCTGTGACCTGCCCGGCACCATGCAGCACTTCACGATCCCGATTTCATTCTTCGACGAGAGCGTATTCGAAGACGGCTTGGCCTTTGACGGCTCGTCGATTCGCGGGTTCCAGTCGATCCACGAGTCCGACATGTTGCTGCTTCCCGACCCGGTGACCGCAAAGATCGACCCGTTCCGTGCCGCCAAGACGCTGAACCTCAACTTCTTCGTGCATGACCCGTTCACCCTCGAGCCGTACTCGCGTGACCCGCGCAACGTCGCTCGCAAGGCCGAGAACTACTTGGTCAGCACCGGCATCGCCGACACCGCGTACTTCGGCGCCGAGGCCGAGTTCTACATCTTCGACTCGGTGAGCTTCGATTCGCGCACCAACGGCTCGTTCTACGAGGTGGACGCGATCTCCGGGTGGTGGAACACCGGCTCGCCGACCGAGGAGGATGGCAGCCCCAACCGCGGATACAAGGTGCGCCCCAAGGGCGGCTACTTCCCGGTGGCCCCGGTCGACCACTACGTCGACCTGCGCGACACCATGCTGACCAACCTGATCAACGCCGGCTTCAGCCTGGAGAAGGGCCACCACGAGGTGGGCACCGGCGGTCAGGCCGAGATCAACTACAAGTTCAACACGCTGCTGCACGCCGCCGACGACATGCAGCTGTACAAGTACATCGTCAAGAACACCGCGTGGCAGGCCGGCAAGACCGTGACGTTCATGCCCAAGCCGCTGTTCGGCGACAACGGCTCGGGTATGCACACCCACCAGTCGCTGTGGAAGGACGGCAGCCCGCTGATGTACGACGAGACGGGCTACGCCGGTCTGTCGGACACCGCGCGCCACTACATCGGCGGCCTGCTGCACCACGCGCCCTCGCTGCTGGCGTTCACCAACCCGACGGTGAACTCCTACAAGCGACTGGTTCCCGGCTACGAGGCGCCGATCAACCTGGTGTACAGCCAGCGCAACCGTTCGGCGTGTGTGCGTATCCCCATCACCGGCAGCAACCCCAAGGCCAAGCGGCTGGAGTTCCGTTGCCCCGACTCGTCGGGCAACCCGTACCTGGCGTTCTCGGCCATGCTGATGGCCGGCCTGGACGGCATCCGGAACAAGATCGAGCCGCAGGCGCCGGTCGACAAGGACCTCTACGAGCTGCCGCCGGAGGAGGCTGCGAACATTCCGCAGGCTCCCACCCAGCTGGCCGCGGTGATCGACCGGCTCGAGGCTGACCACGAATACCTCACCGAGGGCGGCGTTTTCACGTCCGACCTGATCGAGACATGGATCAGCTTCAAGCGCGAGAACGAGATTGAGCCGGTCAACATCCGGCCGCACCCCTACGAATTCGCGTTGTACTACGACGTATAAGTCACGGACACAGACAACCCGCCTGGCCACGCGCCGGGCGGGTTGTTCTGTCTTCCGGGCTATCCGTCAGCGAGATATAACGTGGGGCGCGCTCCCGCGGCGAGTCGTGTGCCTCAGTTATGTGTCGAGCGCGAGGTCCTTGCGGAAGCGCGCCATGCCATCGATCTTCTCGTCCAAACTGGCGCCCGGCCCGGCGTAGAACATCCACGGCATGGTGATGATGCCGGTGATGCCGGCATCCTCGGCGCGCCGATAGTCGGCCACCGTGAAGGCGTCAGTCAGCGGCGTCAGAATCGTGAAATCGTCTAGCGACAAACCGTTTTCGCTGCGCAATTCGCGCAGCCGGCCCACCGCGTCGATGGCGCGACCGGTCTTGATCAGATCCCCAATCCAGCCGTCGTGGCGGGCGGCACGGCGCAACGCGATCTCACTGAGCCCACCTACGTAAACGGGTATCGGCGGCGGGGTGGGCTGCATCTCGAGCCTCGGTGCCTGATAGAACTCGCCGTCGAATTCGCTCCAGCCGGCAGACCACAGCTCCCGCATCAGTGCGAGCATTTCGTCGGTGCGTTTGCCGCGGGCCTCGAATTGCTCGCCCATCAACGCGAACTCCTCGCGGCACCAGCCGACACCGATGCCCAGCTCGACCCGGCCCGACGCCAGAACTGCCGCGGTGCCAATGGCTTTGGCCGCCGAATACGGATTGCGCATCGCCGGAATGTAGACCGTGGTGACAAACCGCAGCCGCGTCGTGACCTGGGCAAGCGCCCCGACGAGCACCCAGGGATCGGGCCAGTCGGTGAAGGGCTGCCACCGTCGTTGGCCGTCTTTGGTGTACGGGTACGGGGTGTCCAGCGTCTCCAAATTGACGACGTGGTCGGGGATCCCGATGCCGTCGTAGCCGAGTTCGTCTGCGGCCTTGGCTATTTCGATGATCTCGGCGGTGTCGAGGAAGGCGCTGCTGACGTAGAACTTCATTCGGCTTCCCGGGCCCACGCGGGCTTGATGAAAACCCCTTCGGCTTCTACCGTCACGCCGGAATCGTCCGAAATGAACCCGCGCGCAAAGGCTTTCACGCCCTCCACGCGGTCGATCCAGGCTTCGGAGCGCAGCGGACCCAGTGGCGTGCCGCGCAGGTACTTCAACGTGATGGTTCCGGTGTACAGCGGTTTGGTCATGCCCTGACTGGCCGCCTCGCCGAGCATGTGGTCGAGCACCAGGGCAGAGACACCGCCGTGCACCAGGCCGGGCGGACCCTCGTATGCCGACCCCAGCACGAACTCGCTCCAGCACCGCGCGCCACCCTGGTGCTGGACGACCAGCGGCGGCGCAACCGGATTGCACAGCCCGATCGCCGCGTTGCCCAGCGGCAACGGACGGCCGTCGACGACATAGCTCATTCGAAAGGGCCGGGTCCGCTGACGCAGGGATCGAGTCACGGCCTCGATTGCGCTGCGCGCCTCGGCGATCACCTCGTCTTCGGCCTGGGTCCAGATGGTGGCGTCGATGAGCTCCCGAACGGCATCGGCCAGCGGGGCATACACGGTGGTCACCCGCTCCAGCTCGTCCTCGCTCAGGACCTCAAACGTGGCGTCCAATCCGGCCATCCTCTCTTATTCAAGTCCCGAATACCTTGCGCACCACCGCTTTTGCCCGACGGGTGACCCGCAGATAGTTGTCCAGGAATTCACCGCCGTCGTCGTTTGGCCAGCCCGCCGCGACCGCGACCGCGTTGAGCTGCCGCCCGGGCCCGGGCAGCTGGTCGGTGGGTCGGCCACGCACCAGCACCAGCGCGTTGCGGGCCCGGGTGGCGGTCAGCCAGGCCTGGCGCAGCAGATCCACCTCGTCCTCGGGCACCAGGCCGGCGGCGGCGATCGCGTCTAACGACTGCAGCGTCGAGGTGTTGTGCAGAGCCGGGATCTCGTGCGCATGGCGCAGCTGCATCAGCTGCACGGTCCATTCGATATCGGCCAGCCCGCCGCGGCCCAGCTTGGTGTGCGTGTTGGGGTCGGCCCCACGCGGCAACCGTTCGGACTCGACGCGTGCCTTGATGCGACGAATCTCGCGCACCGCCTCGGCCGAAACCCCGCCTGGCGGGTAGCGCGTCTTATCGGCCAGCAGCAGGAACCGCTGCCCCAGCTCCGCATCGCCGGCGACCGCATGCGCGCGCAGCAGGGCCTGGATCTCCCACGGCTGCGCCCAATTCTCGTAATAGGCCGCATACGAAGCCAGGGTGCGCACCAGCGGACCGTTGCGCCCCTCCGGACGTAGATTGGCGTCCACCTCCAGCGGCGGGTCGACGCTGGGTGTTCCCAACTGCGTGCGAACCTGTTCGGCGATCGACGTCGACCACTTCACCGCCTGCGAATCATCCACGCCGCCGGCCGGCTCGCAGACGAACATCACGTCGGCGTCCGATCCGTAGCCCAGCTCGGCGCCACCCAGCCGGCCCATGCCGATGACCGAAATAGCCGCCGGTGCCCGGCCGTCTGCGGGAAGGCTGTTCCGGATCACCGCATCAAGGGCGGCTTGCAATACCGCCACCCACACCGAGGTGAGCGCCCGGCAGACGTCGATCACCTCGAGCAGTCCCAGCAAGTCCGCGGAACCGATGCGGGCCAGTTCTCGACGGCGCAGCGTGCGCGCGGCGGCGATCGCGCGATCTGCCTCGGAATGGCGGCCGGCCGAGGCGATCAGCGCTCGGGCCACCGCCTCTGGTCCGGTCTCGAGCAACTTCGGTCCCGACGGCCCGTCGCCGTAATGCTGGATCACCTCCGGTGCGCGCATCAGCAGGTCCGGGACGTAGGCGGAGGTGCCGAGCACGTGCATGAGCCGCCTGGCTACCGCGGGCCTGTCGCGCAGGGTCGCCAGGTACCAGCTTTGGGTGGCCAGGCTTTCGCTGAGTCGCCGGTAGGCCAGCAGCCCGCCGTCGGGATCCGGCGCATAGGACATCCAGTCCAGCAACCTGGGCAGCAGCACCGACTGCACCCGTCCGCGCCGTCCGCTCTGATTGACCAGCGCCGACATGTGTTTCAGGGCGGTCTGCGGACCCTCGTAACCCAGGGCGGCCAGCTGACGCTCGGCGGCCTCCGACGTCATGCCGTGGGCGATCTCCAGGCCGGCGTGCCCGACCGATTCCAGCAGCGGCTGATAGAACAGCTTGGAGTGCAGGCGCGACACCCGCACGTTCTGGTGCTTGAGTTCCTCACGCAATACCCCGGCCGCGTCGTGGCGGCCGTCGGGCCGGATGTGGGCGGCACGCGCCAGCCACCGCACCGCCTCTTCGTCGTCGGGCTCGGGCAGCAGGTGGGTGCGTTTGAGCCGTTGCAGCTGCAGCCGGTGTTCGAGCAGACGGAGGAACTCATAGGAGGCGGTCAGGTTCGCCGCGTCCTCACGTCCGATGTACCCGCCTTCGCTCAGCGCCGCCACCGCGTCCACCGTCGACGCCACATGCAGCGACTCGTCGCGCCGGCCGTGTACCAGCTGCAAGAGCTGCACGGCGAACTCGACGTCGCGCAGGCCGCCACTGCCGAGTTTGAGTTCCCGGCCGCGAACTTCGGCGGGTACCAGCTGTTCGACGCGGCGCCGCATGGCCTGCACCTCGACCACGAAGTCTTCCCGCTCGCATGCCGTCCAGACCATCGGCATGAGCGCCGTCACGTAGCGCTCGCCGAGTTCTGGGTCGCCGGCCGCCGGGCGGGCCTTCAGCAACGCCTGGAACTCCCAGGTCTTGGCCCAGCGCTGGTAGTAGGCGAGGTGCGATTCCAGCGTGCGGACCAGCTCGCCGCTGCGGCCTTCCGGGCGCAGCGCGGCATCCACCTCGAAGAACGCGGTCGAGGCCACCCGCATCATCTCGCCGGCGACACGAATGCTCAGTGGGTCGGCGCGCTCGGCGACGAAGATCACGTCGACGTCGCTGACGTAATTCAGTTCGCGCGCACCGCATTTGCCCATCGCGATGACGGCTAGGCGCGGCCGTTCGCGGTCCCCGCACACGGTGTCTTCGGCCACCCGCAGCGCCGCCATCAGGGCGGCGTCCGCGGTGTCGGCCAACTGCGCGGCGACCGTGGTGAACGGCAGCACCGGCTCGTCCTCGACTGTCGCGGCCAGGTCGAGTGCGGCCAGCACCAGCAGTTGGTCGCGGTAACGGGCGCGCAATCGGTGCAGCAGCGAGTTCGGCTCCTCCGCCGACTGCTCGATGCAGTCGATGAACGACTGGCGCAGCTGATCACGGCTGGGCAGATTCACCTTGCCGCGCAACAGCTTCCACGATTGCGGGTTGGCCACCAGGTGGTCACCCAACGCCAGCGATGCACCCAGCACGGCGAACAGCCGGCCGCGCAGACTGCGTTCGCTGAGCACGGCCGCGTTCAGCTCGTCCCATCCGGTGTCCGGGTTCTCGGCCAGGCGGACCATGGCGCGCAGCGCGGCATCGGCGTCGGCGGCCCGCGACAGCGACCAGAGCAGGTCGATGTGGGCCTCGTCGTCGCGATCGGTCCAGCCCAGTTGCGCCAGCCGCGCCTCGGCCTGGGCATCGACCAAGCCAAGCCGGCCGACGCTGGGCAGCTTGGGTCGCTGCGTGGCGGGTTTGGTCACGACATGACGGTAGCGCAAGCCGCGACCGTCCAAATGCGGTCTAGAGTGGGATTGCCCAGCTCCTTACTCGCGCCGTTCCGGCGCTCCCCGTCGCCGGGCTAGAGCCGGATTGCCCGGCTCCTTACTCGCGCCGTTCCGGCGCTCGCCGTCGCCGAGCTAGAGCGACAGGTAGGTGCTCAGCTCGTACGGCGTGACGTGGCTGCGGTAGTTGGCCCACTCGGTGCGCTTGTTGCGCAGGAAGAAATCAAAAACGTGCTCCCCCAACGCCTCCGCGACGAGCTCGGAAGCTTCCATGGCGCGCAGCGCACTGTCCAGGCTGGACGGCAGCTCCCGATAGCCCATAGTGCGGCGTTCCTCTGGGGTCAGATCCCAGACGTTGTCCTCGGCCTGCGGCCCCAGCACGTAACCCTTCTCCACGCCGCGCAGACCGGCCGCCAATAGGACGGCAAACGTCAAGTACGGGTTGCACGCCGAGTCGGGGCTGCGTACCTCGATCCGCCGCGACGAGGTCTTGTGCGGCGTGTACATCGGCACCCGTACCAGGGCGGACCGGTTGGCCGCCCCCCACGACGCCGCGGTGGGCGCCTCGCCGCCCTGCACCAGCCGCTTGTAGGAGTTGACCCATTGGTTGGTGACCGCGCTGATCTCCGAGGCGTGCTCGAGGATCCCGGCGATGAAGGACTTGCCGACTTCGGACAGCTGCAGCGGATCGTCGTCGCTGTGGAAGGCGTTGACGTCGCCCTCGAACAGGCTCATGTGGGTGTGCATCGCCGAGCCCGGGTGCTGCCCGAACGGCTTTGGCATGAACGACGCCCGCGCACCCTCCTCGAGCGCGACCTCCTTGATGACGTACCGGAACGTCATCACGTTGTCGGCCATCGACAGCGCGTCGGCGAAGCGCAGGTCGATCTCCTGCTGGCCGGGCGCACCCTCGTGGTGGCTGAACTCCACCGAGATACCCATGAACTCCAGCGCGTCGATCGCGTGCCGGCGAAAGTTCGAGGCCGAGTCGTGCACCGCTTGGTCGAAGTAGCCGGCGTTGTCCACCGGAACGGGCACCGAACCGTCGTCCGGGCCGGACTTCAACAAAAAGAACTCGATCTCTGGATGCACGTAGCAGGAGAAACCGAGTTCGTTGGCCTTGGTGAGCTGGCGCCGCAGCACATGACGCGGGTCCGCCCACGAGGGCGAGCCGTCCGGCATGGTGATGTCGCAGAACATCCGCGCCGAGTGGTGATGGCCGGAAGCGGTGGCCCAGGGCAACACCTGGAAGGTCGACGGATCCGGGTGCGCCACGGTGTCGGATTCGGATACCCGTGCAAAGCCCTCGATCGACGATCCGTCGAAGCCGATGCCTTCCTCGAACGCGCCTTCGAGCTCCGCGGGTGCGATCGCAACCGATTTGAGGAAACCGAGCACATCTGTGAACCAGAGCCGGACGAAGCGGATGTCCCGTTCTTCCAGGGTGCGGAGGACGAATTCCTTCTGTCGGTCCATACCCGAACAGTAGGCACGTTCTGTTAATTCCGTGTTACGGCCGCCCGGTCAGACGCGTTGCAAGCTGCTAAGACACCGGATTTGCATCCCGCGTGTCAGCACCGCACGTTCGCCGCAGGCGGCGTCAGGTCGAGGAAGTAGCGCACCACCGCGGTGTCCACACACTGATTGCCGTTGAACACCACCGTGTGCTGGGTCCCGTCAAAGGTGATCAGCGGGGCGCCCAGCTGGCGAGCCAGATCCACCCCGGCCTGATAGGGGGTGGCGGGGTCGTGGGTGGTGGAGACGACGACAACCTTGCCCGGTGCCGCCGGTGCCACGGGGTGCGGTGTCGAGGTCGCCGGCACCGGCCACATCGCGCACAGATCCCGCGGGGCCGCCCCGGTGAACTGCCCGTAAGACAAGAACGGAGCCACTTCACGAATCTTGCGGTCGGCGGCGACCCAGGGCGCCGGATCGGTCGGCGTCGGCGCGTCGACGCAACGGATCGCGTTGAAAGCGTCCTGGTCGTTGTCGTAGTGCCCCTGGCGATCCCGGCCCTGGTAGTCGTCGGCGAGCAGCAGCAGGTCGCCGGCGTTGGTGCCGCGCTGCAATCCGACCAGACCGCTGGTCAGGTACTTCCAGTGGCTCGGGGTGTAGAGCGCGTTGATGGTGCCGGTGGTCGCGTCGGCGTAGCTGAGGCCGCGCGGATCGGACGTCTTGCCCGGCTTGGCCACCAGCGGGTCGACCAGAGCGTGGTACCGGGCGACCCACTGGGCCGGGTCGGTGCCCAGCGGGCAGGCCGCCGACTTGGCGCAGTCCGCGGCGTAGTCGTTGAAAACCGTTTGGAATCCGGCCATCTGGTTGATGGTTTCGTCGATCGGCCCGACGGTCGGGTCGATGGCGCCGTCGAGGACCATCGCCCGCACGTGCGCACCGAATCGCTCGATGTAAGCCGTACCCAGCTCGGTGCCGTAGCTGTAGCCGAGGTAGTTGAGCTGCTCGTCGCCCAGCGCCTGGCGGACCATGTCCATATCGCGGGCGGTCGACGCGGTGCCGACGTTGGCCAGGAACTCTTGGCCGATCCGGTCGACGCAATGCTGGGCCAATTCCTGGTAGACCTGCTCGATGTGGGCCACCCCGGCCGGGCTGTAGTCGACCATCGGGTCGCGCCGGTAGGCGTCGAACTCGGCGTCGGTGCGACACCGCAACGCCGGCGTCGAGTGGCCGACGCCTCTGGGGTCGAAGCCCACCAGGTCGAAATTGCGGGCGATTTCGGTGTCCTTGAGCTCGGGCGCCATCCCGGCCACCATGTCGACCGCGGACGCTCCCGGGCCACCCGGATTGACGAACAGCGATCCCATCCGCTGGCCGGTCGCCGGAATGCGGATCACCGCCAGTTTGGCCTGTGCCCCACCGGGTTTGTCGTAGTTGACCGGAACCGACACCGTCGCGCACTGAGCGGTGGGAATGTCGGCGACGTCATCGACGAAGGTGCGGCAGGAGCCCCAATTCTGTTGCGGCACCGCGACTGGGGCCGCTGGGCTCTGCGTCTGACCGGTGTCGGGTCCCGGGGTCGCGCCGGCCGACGGCAGTCCAGCCGATTGTCCGCCGAGCGTCAAACCAACTGACAGCAGCGCCGAGCTCAACGTTCTCAGGCGCCACATGGCCGTTGATCTTGTCACCCGTCAGTACCGCGTGGAGGCGCGAAACGGTCACGCCTTGATCTCATCTCGTTCTCGGCGAGCGTGTTGTCGCGCCCGGCGAACTAACAGGTGGCGCCGGCGGGCGGCGTGGTGCCGTTGATCAGATACGCCGTCGCGTAGTCGTCGACACAGCTTTCGCCCTGGAACACCACCGTGTGCTGGGTTCCATTGAAGGTCAACAAGGAGCCGTGCAGCTGGTTGGCCAGATCCACCCCGGCCTGATACGGCGTGGCCGGGTCATGAGTCGTGGACACGACGACGGTCGGAGCCAGGCCCGGCGCCGAGACCACATGCGGCTTGCTGGTCGGCGGCACCGGCCAGAACGCGCAGGACCCCAGCGGAGCGTCACCGGTGAACTTGCCGTAACTCATGAACGGCGCCACCTCGCGCGAGCGCCGGTCCTCGTCGATGATCTTGGCGCGATCGGTAATCGGTGGCTGGTCAACACAATTGATCGCCACCCGCGCGTCGGTGGAGTTGTTGTAATGGCCCTTCGAATCGCGGCGCATGTACATGTCGGCCAACGCCAGCATGGTGTCGCCGCGATGGTCGACCAGCTCGGACAGGCCGTCGGTCAGGTGGTGCCACAGGCTCGGTGAGTACAGGGCCATGATGGTGCCCACGATGGCGTCGCTATAGCTCAGTCCGCGCGGGTCGTTGGTCTTGGCCGGCCGGCTCACCCATAGATTGTTTGGGTCGACCAGCGGGTCGACCAGGCTGTGGTAAACGTCGACGGCTTTGGCCGGGTCGGTGCCCAACGGGCAGCTGGAACCCTTGGCGCAGTCGGCGGCATAGTCGTTGAACGCGTCCTGAAAACCCTTGGCCTGACGCAGATCTGCCTCGATGGGATCGGCGTTGGGATCCACCGCGCCGTCGAGAATCATTGCCCGCACCCGCTTCGGGAAGGCCTCGGCGTAGGCCGAGCCGATCCGGGTGCCGTACGAGTAGCCCAGGTAGGTCAGCTTCTCGTCGCCCAGCGCCGCGCGGATGGTGTCCATGTCCTTGGCCACGTTGACGGTGCCGACGTTGGCCAAGAAGTTCTTGCCCATCTTGTCCACGCAGCGCTGCACGAATTGTTTGGTCTCGTCTTCGATGCGCGCCACTCCCGCCGGGCTGTAGTCGACCTGCGGCTCGGCGCGCAACCGGTCGTTGTCGGCGTCGGAATTGCACCAAATCGCCGGTCGCGACGCCGCCACTCCGCGCGGGTCGAACCCGACCAGGTCAAACCGCTCATGGACCTTCCTGGGCAACGTCTGGAAGACGCCCAGCGCGGCCTCGATGCCCGATTCCCCGGGACCGCCGGGATTGATCACCAAAGAGCCGATCTTGTCGCCCGTCGCCGGAAAGCGGATGAGCGCCAGCGTTGCCACGTCCGCATCGGGATGCGCGTAATCGACGGGCACGGCGAGTTTGCCGCACAGTGCGCCGCCGGGGATCTTCACTCCCGGATTCGAGGAGCGGCACAAAGTCCACTCGATCGGCTGGCCCAGCCTCGGCTCGGCCATGCGGGCCCGGCCGCCGACCACGCGGATGCAGCCCGCGGAAACCAGCGCGACGGCCGCGATCGCGGTCCAGATCAGCAGCGTGCGCGCGAATGTGTCGCGGCGAGACAGGCACATGGCACCCTATGGTGCCAGAGAAGGCCCAAGATGCTGGTGAGCGGCCGATTAGCGGATTGCTGCCAGCAATTCTTCCATTCCCACGGCGAACTCGTCGGCCATCTCCCACAGGTCTGGCAGCAGGTCAGGGCATGAGATGAGCCCGACATCGAGCTTGCCGTTCAATGACATCACGGTGATGTTGAGTCCCGAGCCGTGAAAGATCGGCCCCAGCGGATACATCGCCTTGACCTCGCAACCCAGCATGTACAGCGGAATCTGCGGTCCCGGCACGTTGGAGACCACCAGATTGTGCACCGGCAGGCTCTCGGTCAGCCGGGTGCTGGCGTAGAACCGCATCGCGATCCCGAAGACGGCCGGGGCGGCAAACTGCGTCCAGTCCTGCAACAGTGTGGCCCCGATGGCCGAACTGTGTTGCTTGGCAACCGAATTCGCTTCGGCGATTGCCTTGAGCCGCTGTATCGGGTCGGCGATCTCGGTATGCAGGCTGGCGAACATCGCCGAAACCTGATTGCGGCCGGGGCGATCGGACTTGCCGTGCACCGACACCGGCACCGAGGCCACCAGCGACGTGTCCGGCAGCGAATTCCGCTCGGCCAGGTATTGCCGCAGCACCCCGGATACCAGCGCCATCACCACGTCGTTGACCTTGACGCCGAACTGGTCTTTTACCGTCTTGACGTCTTCGAGGTCCAGTTGGGCATAGGCGATGTTGCGACGGCCGCTGACGCTGGCATTGAACACGGTTCGCGGCGCGGCGAACGGGCGCGCCATGGTCAGGCCGTCACGGGCCCGCAGCACCGTGGCGACCACGGAGTTCACTGTCTCGGGCAACACGTTGGCCAGCTGCAGCGGCCGGGTGACGAACCTGAGGAGCCCGCCCGCGGCGATCTGCCAGCCACTGCCACCGCCAACGCCGTCGACGGGCTCCGGCGCCGGCGCGTCGGGTTCGGTGGTGCACAGCTGCGACAGCAGGTTCGCGCCGGTCACCCCGTCGACCCCGGCGTGATGCACCTTGGTCATCACCCCGATGCGGCCCTTGTGGTGGCAATCGGTGCCGGCCACGCCTTCAATGACCCACATCTCCCACAGCGGCCGCCTGCGATCCAGCGGCAGCGATGCGATGTGGCCGCAGATCTCCGACATCTCCGCGCGCCCGCCGGGCGTTGGCAGCCCGATGCGGTGCAGATGGCGGTCGAGCTCGAAGTTCTCGTCGTCGACCCAGACCGGGTGGTCGAGGTTCAACGGGCTGTTGGCAATCTTTTCCCGGAACTCGGGCATCGCTTTGATGCGCAGCGACATGGCATCGCGCAGCCGGTCAAAGGTGTAGCCGCCGGGCATGGTCGAGGTATCCAGCTCCATGATCGAGCAAACATGCATCGGCTGGGAGGAGGTTTCCAGGTACAGGAAACTGGCGTCGAGACCACTGAGCCGTTGCATCCGCAGATGGTATGCCCCGTGGCACACCCCACGGTGCATTTGTACCGACAAGATGGCAGACTGTTGGGGTCAGACGAACCCGGGGACCCTGTCCAGGACAAAACCTGAGGGCCACGAGGATCGACCCGACCACCACTAGGGACAATGATGTCTGAGCAGCATGTCTATGGGGCTAATCCCGCCAGCGCCAGCAGCAGTTCGGCGCCGCGCACCAAGGTGCGCACCCACCACTTGCAGAAATGGAAGGCCGAGGGTCATAAGTGGGCCATGCTCACGGCCTACGACTATTCGACGGCCCGGGTCTTCGACGACGCCGGCATCCCGGTGCTGTTGATCGGTGACTCGGCCGCCAATGTCGTGTACGGCTACGACACAACCGTGCCGATCTCGATTGACGAATTGATCCCGCTGGTGCGCGGCGTTGCACGCGGCGCCCCGCACGCGCTGGTCGTCGCGGATCTGCCCTTCGGCAGCTACGAGGCCGGCCCGCAGGCGGCACTGGCCTCGGCCACCCGCTTCATGAAGGAAGGCGGCGCACATGCCGTCAAGCTGGAGGGCGGCGAGCGGGTAGCCGAACAGATCGCGTGCCTGACCGCGGCGGGCATCCCGGTGATGGCCCATATCGGCTTCACCCCGCAAAGCGTCAACACCCTGGGTGGCTTCAAGGTGCAGGGCCGCGGCGACGCCGCCGAACAGACGGTTGCCGACGCGATCGCCGTCGCCGAAGCCGGCGCATTCGCCGTCGTGATGGAAATGGTGCCGGCCGAGTTGGCCACCCAGATCACCGGCAAGCTGACCATCCCGACGATCGGGATCGGCGCGGGACCCAACTGCGACGGCCAGGTCCTGGTCTGGCAGGACATGACCGGGATGAGCGGGCGTAAGACCGCGCGCTTCGTCAAGCAGTTCGCCGACGTCGGAACTGAATTACGCCGCGCTGCAACGCAATACGCAGCAGAGGTGGCCGCCGGGACGTTCCCGGCCGACGAGCACTGCTTCTAGTCTTGTTGCCCGCACCGGGCACGGAAATCGGTCAGTGGTTGCCGGATGCCCTGCAGGTCTGAGTGGGTCTGCGGGTTGGCGTCCATGTATTGCTGCAACTGGTCGCGGATGTCGTCGCGGGGCTGACCCTTCAGGCTGGTGAAGTAGTCGTTCACGTCCGGATGGGCGAACAGGTAAGCCGAGGTCGCGGCGGCAACGCCGGCCGACACTCCGGCCAGGTCGGCCGCGGTGCAGTTCGGTGGCGGCGGCACCGGATCGGGATCCGCCCAAGCCGGGCCGGCGGCCCCGAAAAGCATTGCGCCACTTACCGCGCCGCCAACAACGGCACGACCGAAGAACAACATGCACAGCTCCTTCATCAGATATCCAAATGCCGTCACCGCAGCGGTTTCCCGCACCGGACACCATAAGCGGATAGGTGACGGACGCGTAACCCTGATATGGCACTCTATGGAGGCAAATCACCATCATGACCGCGGCGGCGCGGTCTCACCGGAGACGAAGATGCCTGCAAAAGCGCCAAAGGCGGCGCGCCATCTGGAGGTCGAGCGCAAGTTCGACGTTGTCGAATCGACCGTGTCGCCGTCGTTCGAGGGCATCGCCGCGGTGGCGCGCGTCGAGAAATCACCGACTCAATCGCTAGACGCGGTGTACTTCGACACCGCGACGCAAGATCTGTCGCGCAACCGGATCACGCTGCGGCGGCGCACCGGCGGGACCGACGCCGGTTGGCACCTGAAGTTGCCGGCCGGACCCGACGCGCGTACCGAGATCCATGCGCCGATCACCGCCGCCGGCGACGACGTGCCCGCCGAGCTGCTGGATGTGGTGCTGGCGATCGTGCGCGATCGCCCGGTTGAGCCGGTCGCGCGAATCACCACCGAACGCCAGAGCCAGGTGCTCTACAGCATCGACGGCGCCGCCCTGGCGGAATTCAGCAACGACCGGGTCACCGCGTGGAGGGCGCACGGGCCAGCCGGCGAGGAAGGGGCCGACGAGGGTCCGGCCGAACAGCAGTGGCGGGAATGGGAACTCGAGCTGGTGGCCACCAACGGCAGCGCTGATTACGAGCTGTTGAACAGGCTGAGCAACCGGCTCCTCGACGCCGGTGCAGCCCCGGCGGGACATGGCTCCAAACTGGCGCACGTCATGGGCACGAAAGCACCGGCAACGCGTGCGCCGGCGGCGGACCCGGTGCATCGGGCGGTGGCCCAGCAGGTCGAGGAGTTGTTGGTGTGGGATCGCGCGGTGCGCGCCGACGTTTTCGACGCGGTCCACCAGATGCGGGTTATCAGCCGCAAGATCCGCAGTCTGCTCAAGGACTCGCAGGATTCGTTCGGATTGGCCGACGGGGCCTGGGTCATCGACGAGCTACGTGAGCTCGCTGCGGTGTTGGGTGTGGCGCGCGATGCCGAGGTGCTCGGCGAGCGTTATCAGCGCGAATTGGACCGGCTGGCACCGGAGCTGGTGCGCGGACCGGTTAGGGAACGCCTGGTCGACGGCGCCCAGCGCCGCTATCAAGCCGGCCTGCGCCGGTCCTTGATCGCCATGCGGTCGAAGCGGTACTTCCGGCTGCTCGACGCCCTCGATTCTCTGGTGGCCGAGGAGCCGGTAACTGTTGCCGGCCAGGACCGGGCACCGCTGACGATTGACGCCGCCTACCGGCGCGTCCGCAAGGCGGCACGGGCAGCCGCAGCCGAGAATGACGCCGACGATGCGCTGCACCGAATCCGCAAGCGCGCCAAGAGCCTGCGCTACACCGCGGCGGCCACCGGCGCCAACGAGGTTTCCCAGCAGGCCAAGGCCATCCAGACGTTGCTCGGCGACCATCAGGACAGCGTGGTGAGCCGCGAACACCTGATCCACCAGGTTGAGGCGGCCCATGCCGCGGGCGAAGACACCTTCACCTACGGTCTGCTGTATCAGCAGGAGGCCGACCTCGCCGAGCAGTGCCATGCGCAGCTCGACGCCGCGCTACGCAAGCTCGACAAATCGGTGCGCCGAGCACGGCACTGACGGTCGGTCGGCCAATCTCAGTCACATTGGTCACACTGGCACCGACAAAGCTGCGCAGGACCCAACTGCAAACGCGATACCGCATGCGGTATCGCGTTTCAGATCGCAACATGCCCGCCGACGCCCGGACTGGCGTGGCCGCTGTGGCGGATGCGCCTTCGAAGGCGGACGAGTTGGCCTGTAAGCCGGATTCTGTTCCCCACCGCCGCGGCTGAACCAGCGGCGGCACGGCGGCGACCATCCATCTGGACACACCGTTGCCGGGTGCCTCGAGCGGCCTACCCGCAGGCTCGGGCGAGCAGCCCTCAAACGCCTGCGCGGCCGCACTTTTGGCGCGGCCTTCTTGGCCTTGCTTCGGGTGGGGTTTGCCTAGCCACCCCGGTCACCCGGGATGCTGGTGCGCTCTTACCGCACCGTTTCACCCTTACCACCGCGAGGGTGGCGGTCTGTTTTCTGTGGCACTTTCCCGCGAGTCACCTCGGATTGCCGTTAGCAATCACCCTGCTCTGTGAAGTCCGGACTTTCCTCGACCCGCCGCCGGTTCTCGCGAACCGACTCGAGCCGCGGCCGCCCGGCCAACTCGTCCGCGACGAACACGGTACTCGTTGCGCGATGCCGGAGCTAGCGGATCCACCTGGCAAAGTCATTGCCCTGCGGCGACGCCGGTGCCAGGCTGACGACATGACCGAAGCCGAAGGATTCGTCGACCAGGCCGTGGTCGGTCTCGCCGAGCCGCAACCGATGTACAAGGCGCTGCGCGAATCAGCCCCCGTGTTCCGCTCACCGCAGGCCGTCGTGCTCAGCCGGCTGGCCGACATCGAGATGGCCCTCAAGCACAGCGAGCTGTTTTCGTCCAACATGGACGCCGTCGATTTGGGCAATATCCGGCCGCTGATCCCCCTGCAGGTCGATCCGCCCGATCATGCCAAATACCGTCGCATCCTTGATCCGCTGTTCACTCCGCGGGAAATGGCCCGCCGCGAACCGCGGGTCAGTGAACTGGTGAACGAGATGATCGACCGCTTCGCCGATCGCGGCGAATGCGACTTCCACGCCGAGTTCGCCGTACCCCTGCCGTGCACCGTCTTCCTACAGCTGCTCGGCCTGCCGCTGGAAGACCTCGATAAATTCTTGGAATGGAAGGACGGGGTCATCCGTCCCGAGGGAGACTCCGGTTACGACCGTCGCCATGAGAGTTCGGCACCCGTCGCGCGACAAATCTACGGATACTTCGACCGCGCCATCGACGACCACATCGCCCACCCGCGCGACGACGTGCTGTCGGCGATGATCGCAGCAAACGTCGAAAGTGAAGGCCGGCCGCTGTCCCGCGAGGAGTTGCTGGATATCTGTTTCCTTTTCTTGATCGCGGGCCTGGACACGGTCACCGACTCGCTCGACTGCTTCTTCGTGTATCTGGCGCGACACCCCGCGCACCGCCGCCAGCTGGTCGAGCAGCCCGACATCCTGCCGCACGCGGTCGAGGAGCTACTGCGCTGGGAGACGCCGGTACCCGGGGTCGCTCGGGTCGCCATGCAAGACGTCGAGCTGTCCGGGTGCCCAATCCACAAGGGCGACCGGGTCAGCCCATTGCTCGGTGCGGCGAACACCGACCCGGCGGAGTTCCCGGATCCTGAGCTCGTCGATTTCCAGCGCAGCCCCAACCGCCACCGTGCGTTCGGCGGCGGTCCGCACCGCTGCCTAGGCTCCCATCTGGCGCGCATGGAGCTGCGGGTGGCGCTGCGCGAATTCCACCGCCGCATACCGGACTACGAGATCAAGCCGGGCACCCAGCTGACCTATACAGCCGCGTTGCGCTCGGTGGAAGCGCTGCCGCTGATGTTCCCGGTGTCCGCCCGATGACCCGCGTCTTCGTCGACGCGGAGCGCTGTGTCGGCCACGGACGCTGTTACACGCTGGCCCCCGCCGTCTTCGATTCCGACGAATTCGGCCACGCCGTGGTGCTCGTCGAGGACGTCAGCGGCGAACTCGAAGCCCAGGCCGCGGCCGGCGAACAGAACTGCCCGGAACAGGCGATTACGCTGTCGCGCTGATGTCGCGGTGGAAAAAGCGTGTCGACTCCGGCGATTGGGACGCCATCACCGCCGAGCTCAATGAATACGGCGGCGCACTATTGCCGCAATTGATCACCCCCAGCGAAGCGCTGCGGTTGCGCAAGCTTTACGCCGACGAGGGCTTGTTCCGGTCGACCGTCAATATGGCGCCAAAACGTTATGGCGCCGGACAATACCGCTACTTTTATGCTCCTTATCCCGAGCCGATCGAAATGCTCAAACAAGCGCTGTACCCCAGACTGCTGCCCATCGCCCGGGACTGGTGGGCCAAGCTCGGCCGCGACGCGCTGTGGCCGGATGGCCTCGACGACTGGCTGGCCGCCTGCCATGCCGCCGGCCAGACAAAATCGACTGCCCTGATGCTCAGGTACGGCCCCGACGATTGGAATGCCCTGCACCAGGATCTCTACGGGCACTTGGTGTTTCCGCTTCAAGTGGTGATCAACTTGAGCCGACCCGGCGCCGACTACACCGGCGGCGAATTCCTGCTGGTCGAACAGCGCTATCGGGCTCAATCCCGTGGCACGGCAACGCAATTGCCGCAGGGGCGGGGTTACGTGTTCACCACTCGCGAGCGGCCGGTGCGCTCGGCGCGGGGCTGGTCGGCTGCACCGGTGCGGCACGGTCTTTCAATGATCCGTTCCGGCGAACGTTACGCCCTGGGGTTAATTTTTCACGACGCGGCGTGACCGCCGCCCCTTTGCGACACCGAAAATTCACACCGACACGCCGGTCGGCGTGTCGCGAATAATCACCCTGGCAAATATACCGTGAGCGCAAATGCGCAGCGGAAGGATTTAGGGTGAGCAAACGCCCATTCGGCGGAATGTCTCGTCGAGAGTTCTTGGCCAAAGTCGCCGCCGGGAGTACTGGCGCTCTAATGTCGTTTGCCGGTCCGGTTATTGAAAAGGCTTACGGAGCCGGGCCGTGCTCGGGTCATTTGTCCGACATCGAGCACATAGTGTTGTTCCTACAGGAGAACCGATCCTTCGATCACTACTTCGGGACGCTGTCGGCCACCGACGGCTTCAACACCGCGTCGCCCGCATTCCAGCAGAAGGGCTGGAACCCGCAGACGCAGCAACTCGACCCCGCCGGCGTCACCATCCCCTTCCGCTTGGACACCACCCGGCTCGTCCTTGACGGCCAATGCCTCAACGACCCCGACCACTCCTGGAAGGGGATGCACAAGTCCTGGAACAACGGCGCCAACGACGGCTGGCTGCCGGCGCAGGTCGGCAACAGCCCGGTGAACGGCAACGTCCCCGTGGTGATGGGCTACTACACGCGCAAAGACATTCCGATCCACTACCTGCTGGCCGACACGTTCACCATGTGCGACCAGTATTTCTGCTCGGTTCTTGGTCCCACTCTGCCCAATCGGCTGTATTGGATCAGCGCGTCGATCGACCCCGCCGGCACCAACGGTGGGCCGCAGCTCACCAGTCCGGCTTCCGAACCGATCGGTCAGTTCAGCTGGGCGACCATGCCGGACAATCTGAGCGCCGCGGGCGTCAGCTGGAAGCTGTATCGCAACAAAGGTCTTGGGGCCATCGGCAGCAACTACCTGAACTACACCTACGACCGAATACTGATGTATTTCAAGCAAGCCCAGGATCCGCGCTCGGATTTGGCTCGCTTCGGCATCGCCCCGACCTATCCGCACGACTTCGCCGCCGACGTCAAAGCCAACCGGCTGCCGAAGGTGTCCTGGATCGTCCCGAACACCCCCGAGTCCGAACACCCGGCATTTCCGCCGGCCGTGGGCGCGATCGGCATCGTGCAACTGCTGAAGATCTTGCTTTCCAATCCGGCGGTGTGGGAGAAGACCGCGCTGATCGTCGCCTATGACGAAAACGGCGGCTTTTTCGATCACGTCACGCCGCCCACCGCGCCGCCGGGGACACCCGGTGAATTTCTGACCGTCGCAGACGTCAACAGTGTGTCGGGATCCGGCGGTATACGTGGGCCCGTCGGTTTGGGCTTCCGCGTCCCCTGCTTCGTGATCTCGCCCTACAGCCGCGGCCCGCTGATGGTCCACGACGTGCTCGACCACACTTCGCAACTGAAGTTCATCACCAAGCGCTTCGGTGTGCCGGTGCCCAACCAAACCGCTTGGCGCGACGGCGTTGTCGGCGATATGACCTCGACGTTCAACTTCGCTTCCCCACCCAACCCGTCACGCCCCAAGTTGGATCACCCCGTGCTCGACGCGATACCGAAACTGCCGCAGTGCATACCCAACGTGTTGCTGGGCACCACCGGACTCAATCCGGATCCGGTGACCCAGGTGCCGTATGCGATTCCCTATCGGGTGCCCTACCCGCAGGTGATGCCCGGACAGGAAACTGGCCCGGCGCGCGGGATTCCCAGCGGTCTGTGCTGAAATCTCGAATTCCCGACTCTCGATGCGGCCCTCGGCGACTTTATAGATAGCCGGTCTGGTTAACCAGCCGCACCGAGGACGCTCCATCGGGATAGAACTCGGCGATGCTCAACGACGCCAGGTCAAGATGCAACCGATACAGCACACCCGGGCCGACGTCCAACGCCATCCGCAGCAACATCTTGATCGGCGTGACATGCGAGACCACCAGCACCGTCTCGCCTTCGTAGCGCGCGATCATCCGGTCGCGCACCCGGTGTGCGCGCCGCAGCACCGCGTCGAAGCTTTCACCACCCGGTGGCGTCGTGCTGGTGTCGCGCAGCCAACGGCGATGAAGCTCGGGATCGCGTTCGGAAGCCTCGTTGAATGTCAGCCCCTCCCAGGCACCGAAGTCGGTCTCGATCACATCGTCGTCGATGGCCACGTCCAGGCCCAGCGCTCGGCCGGCCGTCGTCGCCGTGTCGTAAGCCCGCTGCAGCGGCGAGGAGATCACCGCGGCGATTCCGCCGCGCTGCGCCAGATACCGCGCCGCCAATCCGGCTTGACGCCAACCGACTTCGTTGAGGGCCGGGTTGCCGCGCCCGGAATAGCGGCGCTGCACCGACAACTCGGTCTGCCCGTGCCGCAGCAACAGCAACCGGGTCGGTGTGCCGCGGGCGCCGGTCCAGCCCGGTGCCGGCGGCGGATCGGCACGCGGGACTCTGACGGGTTCGGCGATCGGCACCGGGGGTTTGTCCACCGTGCTGTTGGCGCGGGCGGCCGCGTCCATCGCTTCGTTGGCCAACCGGTCGGCGTAGGTGTTGCGGGCCCGCGGCACCCACGTATAGCTGATGCGGTGAAACCTCGACGCCAGCGCGCGAGCTTGGGCGTGTAACTCCACCAGATCGGGGTGCTTGACCTTCCAGCGCCCCGACATCTGCTCCACCACCAGCTTGGAATCCATCAGCACCGACACTTCGGTGGCGCCCATCTTCACCGCGTCGTCCAAGCCCGCGATCAAACCGCGGTATTCAGCGACGTTGTTGGTTGCCCGGCCGATGGCCTGCTTGTTCTCGGCCAGCACGGTTGAGCGGTCCGCGGTCCACACCACGGCGCCATACCCGGCCGGCCCGGGGTTGCCCCGTGACCCGCCGTCCGCCTCGATGACAACCTTCACTGGGAAAACCCTTTGACCCGCAACAGGATTGCTCCACATTCCGGGCACTGCAGCACTTCGTCTTCGGCGGCCGCGGTGATGCGAGCCAGCTCGCCGCGGCCGATCTCGATACGGCAGGCGCCGCACCGGTGTCCCTGCAGGGGCCCGGCGCCCGCTCCGCCGCGGGCGCGCAGCCGTTCGTACAGCGCCGACAGATTGGGGTCCAGCGTCGCGCTCAGCTCGTCGCGCCGCGCCGAATGTTCGTCGCGGGCCTGGCCGATCTCGGCCAGCGCGGCATCGAGTTCCTGCTGAGCACCGACCAGGTCGGCCTGCAGGCCTTCGATGGTCCGCGCTTCGGCGCTGTCTTGGGTCTGCAGCTCCTCGCGGCGTTCCATCACGTCAAGCAAGGAATCTTCCAGGCTGGCCTGCCGCCGTTCCAGGGTCTCGAGTTCGTGCTGCAGATCCGACAACTGCTTGGCGTCGGTTGCCCCCGACGCGAGCAACGACCGGTCCCGGTCTTCGCGTTTGCGCACCGCATCGATCTCGGATTCGAAGCGGGCGATCTGAGCGTCCAAGTCCTCCAACGCGATTCGAACGGCGGCCAGCCGGTCGCTGGCGGCGCTGTGCTCGGCCTGTACCTTCTGGTAGGCCTCCTGCTGCGGCAGATGGGTGGCCCGATGCGCGATCCGCGACAATTCAGCGTCTAGCTTCGCCAGTTCCAGTAGCGAACGTTGCTGTGCTACTTCGGCTTTCATGACTGATTACTCCTCGTCTGGTGGTCGAGGTTCCACGGATCAGTGCGGATCGTGCAGACGTGCACCGGCAGCGACGCGCCGAACCGGGCTTTCAACACGTCGGCCGCCTGGCCGCACCACGGGAATTCGCTTGCCCAGTGCGCGACGTCGATCAGGGCCACCTGCGATGCCCGGCAATGCTCGTCGGCCGGATGGTGGCGCAGGTCCGCGGTGACGTAGGCCTGCACCTCCGCCGCGGCCGCGGCGCCGAGCAACGAGTCGCCGGCTCCTCCGCAGACCGCGACCCGCGACACCAGCAGGTCGGGATCGCCCGCCGCGCGCACTCCCCAGGACGTTTCAGGCAATGCAGCACGCACCCGAGAGACGAAGGCGCCCAATGGCTCTGGTGCCGGCAGCGTGCCGATGCGGCCGAGTCCGACGTCGCCCGGCGGTGGCACCAGCGCGAAGATGTCGAACGCCGGCTCCTCGTAGGGATGGGCGGCGCGCATGGCGGCCAGCACGGCGGCCCGCGCTCGCGCGGGCGCGATGACTTCGAACCGGTCCTCGGCCACTCGCTCGACGATGCCGACGCTGCCGATCGCCGGCGACGCACCGTCGAGCGGCAGGAACTGTCCGGTGCCGGTGACACTCCAGCTGCAGTGCGAATAGTCGCCGATATGTCCGGCGCCGGCCGCAAAAACGGCTGCCTGCACCGCTTCTGAGTTTTCCCGCGGCACGTAGACGACCCATTTGTCCAGATCGGGCGCACCCGCCGCCGGGTCGAGCACGGCGTCCACCCGCAGGCCCAGCGCGTGTGCCAGGGCGTCGGACACGCCAGGCGATGCCGAGTCGGCGTTGGTGTGGGCGGTGAACAGCGACCGCCCGGTACGAATCAGCCGGTGCACCAAGGCTCCCTTGGGGGTGCTGGCCGCAACGGTGTCGACTCCGCGCAACAGCAACGGGTGGTGAGCCAGCAACAACCCGGCCTCGGGAACTGTGTCGACCACGGCCGGCGTCGCGTCGACCGCGATGGTCACCGATTCCAGCAGGTCGGCGGGATCTCCGCAGACCAGTCCAACTGAATCCCACGACTCGGCAAGCCGCGGCGGGTAGGCCTCGTCGAGCACCTCGATGACGTCGCGCAGCCGCACAGTCACGACAGCACCCCGGCGAGCGCGTCAACCAGCTGTGTCCATTCCGGGCGTACCGCCGCCCGCAGATATCGTTCGTCCAGTCCGACGAACGTGTCACAGCGGCGTACTGCTATTCCGTTGCGCTGCAGCATGTTTCGTAGCCGATCCGCGCCGGGCACGCTGAACAATACAAATGGCGCCCGGCCGTCGACCACCGTGGCACCCACCGATTGCAGACCGGCCACCATGTCGGCGCGCAGGGTGGCCAGCCGCACCGCATCCGCCGCGGCCTCGGCGACGGCCTGCGCAGCGCAGCAAGCGGCGATGGCCGTCAATTGCAGCGTGCCCACCGGCCAGTGCGCGCGCTGCGCGGTCAACAGCGCCAGCACCTGCGGCGAGCCCAGCGCATAGCCCACCCGCAGCCCGGCCAGTGACCACGTTTTGGTGAGGCTACGCAGCACCAGCACGTCGGGCAGCGGGTCTCCGGCCAGCGACTCCGGCTCCCCGGGGACCGCATCGGCAAACGCCTCGTCGACCACCAGAATCCGGCCGGGCCGGCGCAGCGCCAGCAGCTGTGCACGCGTGTGCAGCACCGAGGTGGGGTTGGTCGGATTGCCGACCACGACCAGGTCGGCGTCGTCGGGCACCTGCACCCCGTCCAGCCGAAACGGTGGCTGCAGCACGACGTGATGCACCGGGACGCCGGCCGTCCGCAGGGCCACCGCCGGCTCGGTGAACGAGGGGGCGACGATCGCCGCGCGGGTGGGCCGCAGGTTGCTCAGCAGAGCGAATGCCTCCGCCGCCCCGGCCAGCGGCAGCACTTCGTCGTGGGCTCGGCCGTGCCGGGCCGCGATCGCCTCGTGCGCGCGGTGGACGTCCTCGACGCAGGGATAGCGGGCCAGCTCCGGCAACCGCTCGGCCAGTCGCTGCACCAACCACGCCGGCGGGCGGGGATGGCGGACGTTGACGGCGAAATCCAGCATGCCGGGTACTACGTCTTGATCACCGTGATAGCGCGCCGCCGCAAGGCTCATCTGCAGACCCGCCATCTGTGAAACACTAGTGGGCCGCGGCTCCGACATGAATCGCCCAGCCTCCAACGGTGAGTGCCCAAAGTAAAAGCAATGCTGAGCGTGCTATGTGGCGATTGAACCAAAGTCATCGGTAGCACGGCCCCCCGACGCCGCGACGAGGCCTTATGGGGACAATGGAGCGGTGACCGACTCGATCCGCGCAGCAGCGCTGACCGCGACTCCACAGCTGGTGATCTTCGATCTCGACGGCACCCTCACCGACTCCGCCGAAGGGATCGTGGCCTGCTTTCTGCACGCCCTGACCCAGATCGGGGCCGAAGTGCCGCAGGGCGAGGACCTGGCGGCCCAGATCGTCGGCCCACCCATGGACGACACCTTCCACGCGATGGAACTCGGCGGACGTGCCGAAGAGGCGATCGCGGCCTTTCGCGCCGAATACGGCGCCCGGGGCTGGGCGATGAACACCTTGTTCGACGGCATCGCGCCGCTGCTCGCCGACCTGGAGGCGTCCGGCATCCGGCTGGCGGTGGCGACCTCGAAATTGGAGACGACGGCGCGGCGCATCCTGCACCATTTCGGGCTGGACCACCACTTCGAGGTGATCGCCGGGGCCAGCGCCGACGGTGCCCGGAAGAGCAAAACCGAGGTGCTGGCCCATGCGCTGCAGCAGCTGCAGCCCCTGCCCGAGCGGGTGCTGATGGTCGGCGACCGCAGCCACGACGTCGACGGGGCGGCCGCACACGGCATCGACACCGTGGTCGTCGGCTGGGGCTACGGACAGGCCGACTTCGCCGACCTGATCGATGCCGCCGGCGTCACGTTTGCCGCGACGATGGCCGACCTGAGGGGGGCGCTGGGTGTCTGACCCCTTGCACGTGACGTTCGTGTGTACCGGCAACATCTGCCGTTCGCCGATGGCCGAGAAGATGTTCGCCCACCAGATCCAAGAGCGTGGGCTGGCCGGCGCGGTGCGGGTTACCAGCGCGGGCACCGGCAACTGGCACGTCGGCAACTGCGCCGACGAACGCGCAACGCGGGTGTTGCGCGCGCACGGCTACCCCACCGACCACTGCGCCGCCCAGCTCGACACCGACCATCTGGCGGCCGATCTGGTAATAGCCTTGGGCCGCAACCATGTTCGGTTGCTGCGACAGCTCGGCGTCGACAGTGACCGCATCCGGATGCTGCGCTCGTTCGACCCACGCTCGGGTGCCCATGCGCTTGACGTCGAGGACCCCTACTACGGCGAGCACGACGACTTCGAGGAGGTTTTCGAAGTCATCGAGGCGGCCCTGCCCGGCCTGCACGACTGGGTCGATCAGCGACTCGCCCAAAACGGGATCCAAAACGGGACTAGCTGATGCGCCGACTCGCCTTTTTGCTGCGGCCGGGCTGGCTGGCGCTGGCCCTGGTGGTCATCGCGTTCACCTATCTGTGCTTCATGGTGCTCGCACCCTGGCAGCTCGGGAAGAACAGCAGGACGTCGCGGCAGAACGACCAAATCGCAACCTCGCTCAACACTCCCCCGGTTCCACTGAAAACCCTGCTGCCACAGCAGGATTCGTCGGCACCAGCCGCACAGTGGCGCCGGGTGAGCGCCACCGGCCACTACCTGGCGGAGGTACAGGTGGTGGCCCGGCTGCGCGCGGTGGAAGGCGACCAGGCGTTCGAGGTGCTGGCCCCGTTCGTCGTCGATGGTGGTCCAACCGTCCTGGTCGATCGTGGCTACGTGCGGCCAGAGCCGGGTTCGCATGTACCGTCCATCCCGCGCCCGCCGGATCAAACGGTGACCATCACCGCGCGGCTGCGCGACTCCGAGCCGACCCTGCCGGACAAGGAACCGTTCACCAGAGACGGTGTGCAGCAGGTGTATTCGATCAGCACTGGACAAGTTTCGGCGCTCACCGGAATCCCGTTGGCCGGCTCGTATCTGCAGCTTGTCGAAGACCAGCCGGGTGGGCTGGGCGTGCTCGGCATCCCGCATCTGGACGCGGGCCCATTCCTGTCCTACGGCATCCAATGGATCTCGTTCGGCATCTTGGCGCCGATCGGGCTGGGCTATTTCGTCTACTCCGAGATCCGGGTGCGGCGCCGCGAGAAGGAGTTGGCCGCGCCGCCGGACCAGCCCATGACCGTTGAGGAGAAGCTCGCCGACCGCTACGGGCGCCGCAGGTAGCCGAACAATCCCACAAGCGCCGCGGCCGCCAGCTGCACCACGCGCGACAGCATCACCGCCCGTCGCAGATCGGACACCGACGGGGCCCGCCCGTCGCCGAGACTCGGCCGGATTTGCAGCTCATGGTGGTAGCGGGTGGGACCACCGAGTCGCACCCCCAGAGCCCCGGCGAATGTTGCTTCGACGACGCCGGCATTCGGGCTGGGGTGCCGGGCAGCGTCACGACGCCAGGCACGCAGCGCTCCCGTCGGCGATCCGCCGACGGCCGGTGCGCACAGCACCGTCAGCGCCGCGGTCGCGCGCGCGCCCACGTAGTTGGCCAGGTCATCCAATCGCGCTGCGGCCCAACCGAATCGGACATACCGCGGCGAGCGGTAGCCGATCATCGCATCCAAGGTATTGATCGCGCGATATCCGAGCACGGCCGGCGCACCCGCGGTCGCCGCCCACAGCAGCGGCACCACCTGGGCGTCGGAGGTGTTCTCAGCCACCGATTCCAGCGCGGCCCGGGCCAGCCCCGCTTCATCCAGGTAGGCCGGATCGCGCCCGCACAACGACGGCAGCAGACCCCGGGCGGACTCGATGTCACGGCATTCCAGCAGCTCCGCCATTTCCCAGCCGGTGCGCGCCAGCGAGGTGCCGCCCAGCGACACCCAGGTGGCCGCCGCCGTCGCCGCAGGCCGCTGCGCGCGTTGCAGGGCGGCGCCCAGCAGACCGACGCCACCGACCAGCAGGCTCACGTGCACCAGGCCGGCGAGCCTGGTGTCGCGGTAGGTCAGCCGCTCCAGCCTGGCGGCGCCCTGACCGAACCATGCGACCGGATGACAGCTCTTCGGGTCACCGATCGCTAAATCGGCCAGGAAACCGGTCAGCACGCCGACGGTCCGGAGCCGGCGCGTCGAGGCAAACACCCCGGCAGCGTCTCATACCGCCAAAATGACGATGAGCGCGATGACGACAACGAGCTGGACGGCCAATAAACACCAGCCCGCCAGGGCGGGATTGAAGTTGCGTGGCGCCCGATACGGCGTGTCTGGGGGCGACGGTTCAATCAACATGTTCAGGCCAGCGATACGAGCACCAGCACCACGACGATGACCAGCACCGCCGCCAGCAACCACCAGAGCCAGGTGCCGGCTTTGAACTTGCGCGGGGATCGCGTCATTTGGGGGCTCGTGGACGGCGCTACTCCCCACTTGCCATGCCTCGAGAGGTTGGGCGGATCGGGGGGAGGCGGACTCGAGGGTGTACTCATGCGTCCCCTGTGCCCGTTTCCGGCTGGCCTAACCTGTGGCGTCGCACACGTGGTCTACTCGATCTCATGGGGCATCCGCGATGAAGCGACCCGCGACTCGGGTCGCCGACCTGTTGAATCCGGCGGCATTGCTGTTGCCGGCGGCGAACGTGATCATGCAGCTGTCGTTGCCCGGCGTGGGCTACGGCGTGCTGGAAAGCCCGGTGGACAGCGGCAACGTCTACAAGCATCCGTTCAAGCGGGCCCGCACTACGGGCACCTATCTTGCGGTTGCGACGGTCGGGACCGACTCCGACCGGGCCCTTATGCGGGGTGCCGTGGACGTCGCGCACCGGCAGGTTCGGTCCACATCGTCGAGCCCGGTGTCCTACAACGCCTTCGATCCCAAGCTGCAGCTGTGGGTGGCGGCATGCCTGTATCGCTACTTCGTGGATCAGCAGGAGTTCCTGCACGGCCCGCTCGACGACGCGGCCGCCGACGCGGTGTATCGCGATGCCATGCGGTTGGGAACCACACTGCAGGTGCCCGAGCGTCTGTGGCCGCCGGACCGGGTCGCGTTCGACGAGTACTGGAAGCGCTCACTCGACGAACTGCACATCGACCCGCCGGTCCGTGAGCACCTGCACGGCGTGGCGTCGGTGGCATTCCTGCCGCTGCCGCTGCGGGCCCTGGCCGGACGGTTCAACCTGTTTGCGACGACGGGGTTCTTGGCGCCGGAGTTCCGGGCGATGATGCGGCTGGACTGGTCACCGGCCCAGCAGCGCCGGTTTGAATGGCTGCTGTCGGCCTTGCGGCTGGCCGACCGGGTGATCCCGCACCGCGCCTGGCTCTTCGTTTACCAGCTGTATCTGTGGGACATGCGGTTTCGCGCTCGGCGCGGCCGGCGAATCGTCTAGCCCGGCGGTACGCCGCGCGCGGCCCAAGTGAAGCTGCGCATCTGCGGCAACCGCGCCGAAACTCGGTCGGCGACTCGCCGGCCGATGCGATCCGCGTCAGCCACGCTGGTGTCGGAGGCGACCCAGCCCTCCACCTCGACCCGCAGCGTGCGTCCGGTCCACCGGGCTCGCGCGTGCGCGTGGATGACACCCTCGACGTCGGCGGCCACCGATTCGGCGGTCTCGATCACCGCCGGATCCACGCCGTCGAGTAACCGGTGGCCGATATCCGAGGTCACCTCCCAACCGACATGGCAGATAAAGCCCGTCACCAGGATTCCGGCGACGCCGTCGGCCCATTCCCAGCCCACGGCAACTCCGCACAAACCCAGCAGGGCGCCCGCCGATGACAGGCCGTCCAGCCAGGAATGCCTGGCGTCGGCGATAAGGGTCGAAGACTGGATGCGGCGGCCCACGACGAGCTTGTATCGGGCGACCAGCTGGTTGCCCAGGATACCGACCAATGCGGCCCCGATGCCCCAACCGACTTGCTGAGTTGGGCTGTGCCGCAACAGTTTTTCCACGCTTTCCCAGCCGGCGAAGACGGCGCTGGCCCAGATCACCAACGCCACCCCGATCCCGGCGAGGTCTTCGGCGCGTTCCAAGCCGTAGGGATAGCGCGACGTGGCCACCCGGCGCGAGCTCCAGAAGCCGCCGAACACCACGGCGCTGGTCGTCACGTCCGACAAGTTGTGCAGCGCATCGCCGAGCAATGCCGCCGAGCCGGACAGCAGCGCGACGACGAACTCGATCAGACCAGTCAGCGCCAGGCCCACCGCACCCACGGCGACAGCGCGATTGGCCCGCCGGCGTTCGTCACCGTCGTCTATTGCGGTCGGCAGCGGAAAACTGGTTGCCGGATCCCGGGTGCCGGTTATCAGATGCATGGCGCTTAGCGTGCCACGCGGCGGAATCGACCGCTCAACGTGTTTCGGTGCCGACTGTGCAAATCACGACGCTTCGACAGCGTGTCGCGTCGGCAGATTCACACTCGGCGAGCAGAGCGTCAGCGCACCGTGGCGAAGAAGGCGCGCAAATCCTCGACGAAGAGGTCGGGTTGTTCGAACGCGGCGAAATGCCCGCCGCGCGGCATGGTCGTCCAGTGGGTGATGTTGTAGACGGGCTCACACCACGACCGCGGCGCCCGCAACAGCTCCTTCGGGAAGGCCGCGATACCGGTGGGCAACTCCACGCGGTCCATTTGGCCCCACACGCGGAAGCTCTCCCAGTACAGGCGGGCCGAAGAGGCGGCGGTGCCGGTCACCCAATACATCATCACGTTGTCCAGCAATTCGTCTCGGCTGAACGCGTTCTCGGGATGACCGTCGCAATCCGACCAGGCCCAAAACTTTTCGACGATCCACGCCAACTGGCCCACCGGCGAGTCGACGAGGCCATAGCCCACCGTTTGCGGCCGGGTGGACTGCTGCTTGGAATAGCCGGTGCCCCATTTGCGGTGCTGAGCCAGCGCGGCCATCGCCTGCTGTTCCTCCTCGGTGGGGTTGGCCAGGGACTCAGCCGTAGGCCGGCCCAGCGGCATGTTCAGGTGAATGGCTGCGCAGTGGTTGTTTCCAAGGCCGCCGTTGCGGCCGATCTGGTTGGTCACCGCGGCTCCCCAGTCGCCGCCCTGGGCGCCGTACCGCTGATAGCCCAGGCGCAGCATCAGCGTCTCCCATGCTTCGGCGATCTTCTCGACGCCCCAGCCGGTGTGGCTGGGCTTGCCGGAGAAGCCATACCCGGGCAGGGACGGACACACCACGTGAAAGGCATCTTCGGCACGCCCGCCATGAGCCGTGGGGTTGGTCAGCGGCTCGATCACCTTGTGGAACTCCACGATCGAGCCGGGCCAGCCGTGGGTGATCACCAGCGGGAAGGCGTCCTCATGCGGGGATCGCTGATGGATGAAATGAATGTCCAGGCCGTCGATTTCGGTGCTGAACTGGTCGAAGCGGTTCAGGGCCGCTTCGCGCGACCGCCAGTCGTACTCGTTGGCCCAATAGTCCGCCAAGGCTCGGGTGTAATCGAGCGGAATGCCTTGGCTCCAGTCGTCCACACATTCGGCTTCCGGCCATCGGGTACGCGCCAGCCGCGATCGCAGGTCATCGAGCACGTCCTCGGGGACGGCTATGCGAAACGGCTTCACTAGCCCTTGTTCATGGCTTGTTCGCGTCCTTGATCAAGGTGCTGATCTGCTCAAGCAGCTCACGCATGTCGGCGCGCATCGCGTCCACCGCGGCGTACAGGTCCGCCTTGGTCGCCGGCTGCTGATCCGACGACAATGGCCGCACGGGTGGTTTCGACGTCTGTCGCGCCGTGCTGTCGCTCTTCGAACCAGGAAGCTCGCTCACGCTCACGACCTTGCCATACCGGCTGAGGCACGTCCAAAGGCAGTTCCGGCCAGCAGGAAATCTGCGCATCGTTCGCCGATCATGATCGAGGGCGCGTTGGTGTTGGCGCGGGGAATCTCAGGAAGCGCCGACGCGTCGGCAACTCGAAGATTGTGCACCCCGCGCACGCGCAGCTGCTCGTCGAGAGCGCTGCCGGAGTGGCTGCCCATCGCAACGCTGCAGGCCGGATGTGCCGTCGTGGTCGCGGTGTCCCTGATCGCGGCTTCGACGTCCATGCCCGGCCCGGGCAGCAGCTCACGATCGATGGCCGACGCGATCGGCTCGGTGCCGATGATTTCGCGGCTGCGCTGCACCGCCCGGATCAGTGCGTCGACGTCGTCGCGCTCGGTGAGCATGTTCAGCCGGATCGCCGGCGGTGTGGCCGGGTCGGGCGAACGGACCAGCACACTGCCGCGGCTCTTGGGCGTCCAGTACGAGTGCAGCATGGTCACCGCGGGAGTGAATTTGCCGCCGCGCGGATCGGCCAGCCCGTCAGCGGGGCTGAACACCAGCTGAAAGTCGCACGCCGGCAGGTCGGGGGTGGACCTGACGTGGGCTACCGCCTCGGTACCGTTGCTGGTCAGCTTGCCGGTTCGGTGTAATAGCCACTGCAACAACCATTTTGGATGCGCGGCATCGGCAAGCCCGACATAGCCGGGCGCCAGGGCCCAGATGGCGAACGCGTTGGGGTGGTCGGTGAGACCCTGGCCAACCCGGGGACTGTCCACCAGCGGCGTGATGCCCACGCGGCGCAGGTGATCGGCGGGACCGATGCCGGACAGCTGCAATAGCTGGGGTGTGCCGAACGCGCCTGCGCTCAGGATGATCTCGTTGCCGGCGAAAGCCTGGTGAACACGTCCGCGGCGGCGGTACTCGACGCCGACCGCCCGGCCGTCGCGCACAATCACGCGGCGGACCAGGGCCTTGGTGAGGATCGTCAGATTCTTCTGGCGTCGTAGGTAGCCACGCGCGGCACTCCAGCGCTGGCCGTTATGGATGGTGGCCGGGGTGATCGTCGCGCCGTCCAGGTCAGGTCCGCTGACGTCGTCGTTGGCAGGAACGCCGGCGGCGCGCGCCGCGGCGACGAAGCGGTGCGACAGCTCGTCGGTATAGGGCACGGGCGCCACGTGCATCGGACCCCGTTCGATCCGTGCGAATACCGGCGCTACGTCGTTCCAGCTCCAGCCGGGCAGCCCCCAGCCGTCGTAGTCGAGGTCGCTGCCCTTGACCCACACCATCGCGTTCATCGCGCTGGTCCCGCCGAGCACCCGGCCGCGCGGCTGCGGGAGGCGACGGTTGGCGCACCCGGGTTCGGGCTCGCTCTCGTAGCCCCAGTCCAGTGAGGTGCCGATCTGACGGGAAAATGCCAGCGGCGCCCGTACTGTGAGCCGCCGGTCCGATCCCCCGGCTTCGATCAACAGCACCCGGCACGACGATTCCGCCGTCAACCGCCCGGCTACCGCACAGCCGGCCGAGCCGGCCCCGATCACGATGAAGTCGTACCCGGTCGCGTTCATATCGAGCACTATCACCTAGCGCGCGAGCGTAACGCCAGTGCGAAGACAAGGGACCAAAGTCGCGGCCACGTTACGCTCACGAACGCCGCGGTACGCCTACCGGCTACCGAGTGGGCGCGGACGGTATCGAACCGCCGACCGCTGGTGTGTAAAACCAGAGCTCTACCACTGAGCTACGCGCCCTTGAAACCCTGAATGCCCGCCGGGCAGGCTACACGCAAAAAACCCAACCCCCCAAAACACTCACCCCCGCAGAGCCGCCAGCGCCTGCGTCCACAGCCGCTGATCGCGGGCCTCACCGGGTTGTTTCATCTCGGCGAACCGGATGATGCCCGAGCGGTCGACCACAAACGTGCCGCGATTGGAAATGCCCGCTACCTCGTTGAACACGCCATAGGCCCGGCTGACCTCGCCGTGCGGCCAAAAATCCGACAACACCGGAAACAGGAACCCACTCTGGGTGGCCCAGACTTTGTGGGTCGGTGGCGGGCCCACCGAAATCGCCAGCGCCGCACTGTCGTCGTTCTCGAACTCCGGCAGATGATCGCGCAGCTGGTCCAGCTCACCCTGGCAGATTCCGGTGAAGGCCAGCGGGAAGAACACCAGCAGCACGTTTTTGGCGCCCTGATAGCCGCTGAGCGTCACGGGCTGGTGATTCTGGTCGCGCAGCGTGAAGTCGGGTGCGGTGGCTCCGACGTCCAGCATCAGCGCTTTCCGGCCCGAGACTTGGGCTGGACCAGTCGGCTGCCGCTCCAGTTGCCGAGGTTGACCGACGACGTCGGCATCAGCCCGGCAGTCGGGGCCGCCTCCGCGATCTCGGCCGGCAGCACGTGACCGGGCTTGCCGGTCTTGGGCGTGAGCACCCAGATGACACCGTCTTCGGCCAGTGGACCGATCGCATCCATCAGGGTGTCAACCAGATCCCCGTCGCCGTCGCGCCACCACAGCAGCACCACGTCGATGACTTCGTCGGTGTCTTCATCGAGCAGCTCGCCGCCGCACGCTTCTTCGACCGCCGCGCGAATGTCGTCGTCGGTGTCTTCGTCCCAGCCCCACTCCTGGACAACTTGGTCTCGTTCAATGCCCAGTTTGCGACCGTAGCTCGGGGCGTGATCCGCCGCGACCACCGTGGAACCTCCTTTAACCATCCGCACGACGCGCGATTGGCCTATCGTCGCACAACCACAACCCGGTCCATACGGCTACCTCAATAGGAAGCCGTGCAGAGCTTCAAAGCCTTTGTCTTCGTGTCATTGAGCTGATCGACTCGCTTGTTGAACTCCCCCGTCGACGCGTGCGTACCGATGGCGTTCGCCACCGCGCGGGCCGCGTCGGAGTATGCGTTGAGCGCGTCGCGCATCTGCGACGACAGCGCGTCACTGAGACTGCCGGTCACCGACGAGGCGCTGTCGTTGAGCGCCGATATCGCCGGGCCTTCGGTCGGGCCAGTGCTACGGCCGGCGTTGTACGCCGCGACGAAGTTGTTCACCTTGTCGATGGCGTCCTTGCTGGTGCTGGCCAGCGCGTCGCAGGAGGTGTGAATCGCCTTGGTAGTCAACGATTGCTGGCGTTGGGACTCCCGCACGCTGGACGTTACCGACGATGCCGATATCGACACCGACACCGACGACCGGTAGGCACCGGCGACGGTGGTGTCCGGGGTCGCGGTTCCTTCGGTGACGGTGGTACAGCCGACGATTCCCATCAGCAATACCGCGGTACAACCAAGCGCCAGTGCGCCTCGCCTGGGGCCTCGATTCGAGAAAACCCCCACGTGCCTGCGAGGGACGGCACCCCATCCGATGAGCACGGCTCATGACGTTACCGGGTGGTGGCCACATCTGTCCCACCTGTACCGGGTTGGATTCGGCCTTCCCCTTGTTACCGGCGCCTACCCGCCCGGTGCACCGGTGCGGCACGATAGGGAGAGGAACATCTCCGCCAACTGAGGAGTAGTGCGTTGACCACCGAGTTCGCACGGCAAGATCTGGCCAAAACCTCAAGCAACGCAAGCGAACCCGACCGTGTCCGGGTGATCCGCGAGGGTGTGGCCTCCTATCTGCCCGACATCGATCCCGAGGAGACGTCGGAGTGGCTGGAGTCGTTCGACGAGCTGCTGGAACGTTCGGGGCCCTCGCGGGCGCGCTACCTGATGTTGCGCTTGCTGGAACGCGCCGGCGAGCAGCGGGTCGCCATCCCCGCGCTGACGTCGACCGACTACGTCAACACCATCCCGACCGAGCTTGAGCCCTGGTTTCCCGGCGACGAGGACGTCGAACGCCGCTACCGCACCTGGATCCGCTGGAATGCGGCCATCATGGTGCACCGCGCACAACGGCCGGGCGTGGGCGTCGGTGGTCATATTTCGACGTATGCGTCCTCGGCGGCGCTCTACGAGGTCGGTTTCAACCACTTCTTCCGCGGTAAGGCGCACCCCGGCGGCGGCGACCAGGTGTTCATCCAGGGCCACGCTTCCCCGGGCATCTACGCGCGCGCCTATCTGGAGGGCCGGTTGACCGCCGACCGGCTGGACGGCTTCCGCCAGGAGCACAGTCACCCGGGCGGCGGGTTGCCGTCCTATCCGCACCCGCGGCTGATGAAGGACTTCTGGGAGTTCCCGACGGTGTCGATGGGCCTGGGCCCGATGAACGCCATCTACCAGGCACGGTTCAACCACTACCTGCACGATCGCGGCCTCAAGGACACCTCTGATCAGCACGTGTGGGCATTCCTCGGCGACGGCGAGATGGACGAACCCGAAAGCCGGGGGCTGGCCCACGTCGCCGCGCTGGAAGGCCTGGACAACCTGACTTTCGTCATCAACTGCAACCTGCAGCGCCTCGACGGCCCGGTGCGCGGCAACGGCAAGATCATCCAGGAGCTGGAGTCGTTCTTCCGGGGCGCCGGCTGGAACGTCATCAAGGTGGTGTGGGGCCGCGAATGGGACGCCCTGTTACACGCCGACCGCGACGGCGCGCTGGTCAACCTGATGAACACCACCCCCGACGGGGATTACCAGACGTACAAGGCCAACGACGGCGCCTACGTGCGCGACCACTTCTTCGGACGCGACCCGCGCACCAAGGCGCTGGTGCAGAACATGAGCGACTCCGAGATCTGGAACCTCAAGCGTGGCGGCCACGACTATCGCAAGGTCTATGCCGCCTATCGCGCCGCCATCGACCACCGGGGTCAGCCGACGGTGATCCTGGCCAAGACCATCAAGGGCTACTCGCTGGGCGCTCACTTCCAGGGCCGAAACGCCACCCATCAGATGAAAAAGCTTGCGCTGCAAGACCTTAAGCGTTTCCGGGACTCCATGCGTATCCCGATCAGCGACGCCGAGCTGGACGAAAACCCCTATCTCCCGCCGTACTACCACCCTGGTCCCGACGCGCCGGAGATCCGCTATCTGCTCGACCGCCGGCGCACCCTGGGCGGCTTCCTGCCCGAACGCCGGACAAAGACGAAGGCGTTGCCGCTGCCGGGCCGCGACATCTACAAAGCCTTGAAGAAGGGTTCTGGAAACCAGGAAGTCGCCACCACCATGGCGATGGTACGAACCTTCAAAGAAGTGTTGCGGGACAAGGAAATCGGGCCGCGCATCGTCCCCATCATTCCCGACGAGGCCCGTACCTTCGGCATGGACTCCTGGTTCCCGTCGCTGAAGATCTACAACCGCAACGGCCAGCTGTACACCGCCGTCGACGCCGAACTCATGCTGGCCTACAAGGAAAGCGAGATCGGCCAGATTCTGCACGAGGGCATCAACGAGGCGGGCTCGTGCGCGTCATTCACCGCGGTCGGCACCTCGTATGCGACGCACAACGAGCCGATGATCCCGATCTACATCTTCTATTCGATGTTCGGGTTCCAGCGCACCGGCGACGGGTTCTGGGCGGCCGCCGACCAAATGGCCCGCGGGTTCGTGCTGGGCGCCACCGCCGGCCGCACCACGCTGACGGGCGAGGGGCTGCAGCACGCCGACGGGCATTCGCTGCTGCTGGCCGCCACCAATCCGGCAGTGGTCTCCTACGACCCGGCGTTCGCCTACGAGATCGCATACATCGTCGAAAGCGGACTGGCCCGCATGTTCGGGCCGGACCCGGAAAACGTGTACTTCTACATCACCATCTACAACGAGCCATATGTGCAGCCGCCAGAGCCGGAGAACTTCGACCCCGAAGGCGTGCTGCGAGGGATCTACCGCTACCGGGCAGTGACCGAGGAACGTGGAAGCAAGGCCCAGATCCTGGCCTCGGGAGTGTCGATGCCCGCGGCGTTGCAGGCATCGCAGATGCTGGCCGCCGAGTGGAACGTGGCCGCCGACGTGTGGTCGGTGACCAGCTGGGGCGAACTCAACCGCGACGGGGTCGCCATCGAGACTGAGCGGCTGCGCCACCCGGACCGGCCGGCGCGGGAGGCGTACGTGACCAAGGTTCTCTCCGCCAGCAGCGGCCCGGTGGTCGCCGTATCGGACTGGATGCGCGCGGTCCCCGAACAGATCCGGCCGTGGGTGCCCGGCACCTACGTCACGCTGGGCACCGACGGCTTCGGCTTTTCCGACACCCGGCCCGCCGCGCGGCGCTACTTCAACACCGATGCCGAATCCGTGGTGGTCGCGGTGCTCGAGGCGCTGGCCCGCGACGGCGAACTCGACGAGTCGGTGTCGATCGAGGCGGCCCGCAAGTACAAGATCGACGACGTGCTGGCCGCGCCCGAGCAGACGTCGGACCCCGGCGTCGCCTGAACCCACCGGCCGCCAAGCCCGCCGCCGAGCGTGAAGCTGGCCGCACGCTGGGCGCCCGGCGTGAAGCTGGCCGCACGTTCGTCGCCCCGGTCGTGACCTCGAGCGTGCGCGCCTTTGGCGGGATCTTCTAGAAAACAGGCGTAGCTTTTAGGGGTGAACGACAATCAGTTTGCCGGCCCCTTCGCCGCGCGGCCCCGATCGCCGCTGGAACTGCTCGATACCGTGCCGGATTCCCTGCTGCGCCGGCTCAAGCAGTACTCAGGCCGGCTGGCCACCGAGGCCGTATCGGCCATGCAGGATCGATTGCCGTTCTTCGCAGACCTGGAAGCCTCCCAGCGGGCCAGCGTGGCGCTGGTGGTGCAGACCGCGGTGGTGAACTTCGTCGAGTGGATGCACGACCCGCATAGCGACGTCAGCTACACCGCCCAGGCATTCGAGCTGGTGCCCCAGGATCTGACCCGGCGCATCGCGTTGCGCCACACCGTGGACATGGTCCGCGTCACCATGGAGTTCTTCGAGGAAGTCGTGCCGCTGCTGGCCCGCTCCGAAGAACAGTTGACCGCGCTGACGGTGGGGATCCTCAAGTACAGCCGCGACCTGGCCTTCACCGCGGCCACTGCGTACGCCGATGCGGCCGAGGCGCGCGGCACCTGGGACAGCCGGATGGAGGCCAGCGTCGTCGACGCGGTGGTGCGCGGCGACACCGGTCCCGAGCTGCTGTCCCGGGCGGCCACGCTGAACTGGGACACGACCGCACCGGCCACGGTGGTGGTGGGCACCCCCGCGCCCGGCCGCGACGGCCCGAACAGCAAGGCCAGCAGCGAGCGGGCCAGCCAGGACTTGCGCGACATCGCCGCGCGCCACGGCCGGGCCGCGCTGACCGACGTGCACGGCACCTGGCTGGTGGCCATCGTGTCGGGCCCGCTGTCGCCGACGGAGAAGTTCTTGAAGGATCTGCTGGAAGCCTTTTCCGATGGTCCGGTGGTTATCGGGCCGACGGCACCGATGCTGACGGCGGCGTATCACAGTGCCAGCGAGGCGATTTCGGGAATGAACGCGGTGGCCGGCTGGCGCGGGGCGCCCCGACCCGTACTGGCGCGAGAGCTGTTGCCCGAACGCGCCTTGATGGGTGACGCGTCGGCGATCGTCGCGTTGCACACCGACGTCATGCGCCCCCTGGCTGACGCCGGCCCAACGCTCGTCGAGACTCTGGATGCTTTCTTAGATTCCGGCGGCGCCATTGAGGCTTGTGCCAGGAAGTTGTTCGTTCATCCAAACACCGTCCGCTACCGGCTCAAGCGGATCACCGACTTCACCGGGCGTGATCCCACGCAGCCACGCGATGCGTATGTCCTGCGAGTGGCGGCGACGGTAGGCCAGCTCAACTATCCGACTCATCATTCCAGCGTCAATAACAATGCGGTCTCGCCCGTTCCGCTGCCGCTCAGAGGGGGTACGGTAGCTCCGTCGGGCGCAGAGTGATTTAGCCAACAGATCGCGACCGGATCTCAAACATGTAGCTTACGGGCCTGTTTTGTGGGGTGTATACAAAAACCTAAGACGAGGTTCATAATCTGTTACACCCCGCAAAACCGTCTTCACAGTGTTCTCTTAGACACGTGATTGCATTTCTTGCGCCCGGACAGGGCTCCCAGAGCGAAGGAATGCTGTCGCCGTGGCTGGAACTGCCCGGGGCAGCAGACCAGGTTGCAACGTGGTCGAAGGCCAGCGGCCTCGACCTGGCTCGACTGGGCACAACCGCGTCCACCGAGGAGATCACCGATACCGCGGTTGCCCAGCCATTGATCGTGGCCACCACCCTGCTGGCTCACCAGGAGCTGACATCGCGCGGGCTGCTCAACGACCAAGAATTGATCGTGGCCGGCCACTCCGTCGGCGAGATCGCGGCCTACGCGATCGCCGGTGTGATGGCCGCCGACGACGCCGTCGCACTGGCCGCGACCCGCGGTGCCGAGATGGCCAAGGCCTGCGCGGCCGAGCCGACCGGCATGTCCGCGGTGCTCGGCGGCGACGAAGCCGAGGTACTGAGTCGGCTCGAGCAACTCGACCTGGTCCCCGCCAACCGCAACGCCGCCGGCCAGATCGTCGCGGCCGGCCTGCTGACCGCGCTGGAGAAGCTCGCCGAGGACCCGCCCGCCAAGGCGCGGGTGCGCGCCCTGGGCGTGGCCGGTGCGTTCCACACGCCGTTCATGGCCGGGGCCCTGGAGGGCTACGCCGCGGCGGCAGCCTGCATCGACACCGCCGAGCCCACAGTCACGCTATTGTCTAACCACGACGGTAAGCCGGTCGAGTCAGCGGCCGCGGCGATGGAGACCCTGGTCTCACAGCTCACCCAGCCAGTGCGCTGGGATCTGTGCACCGCCTATCTGCGTGACCACGCAGAGAGCCCAGTCACGGCGATCGTGGAGTTCCCGCCCGCGGGCACCCTCACCGGTATCGCCAAACGAGAACTTCGGGGGGTTCCGACGCGAGCCGTCAAGTCACCCGCAGATCTGGACGAGTTGGCAAACCTCTAGCCGCCAGCTCCGCCCAGGACCACAAGAGCACGTCAAAACCGATTTAACACAACACATTACGAAGGGAAAGACGCTGTGGCCGTCAGCCAGGAAGAAATCATTGCCGGTATCGCCGAGATCATCGAAGAGGTCACCGGTATCGAGCCGTCGGAGGTCACCCCGGAGAAGTCGTTCGTCGACGACCTGGACATCGACTCGCTGTCGATGGTTGAGATCGCCGTGCAGACCGAGGACAAGTACGGCGTGAAGATCCCGGACGAGGACCTCGCCGGTCTGCGTACCGTCGGTGACGTCGTCGCCTACATCCAGAAGCTCGAGGAAGAGAACCCCGAGGCCGCCGAGGCGCTGCGCGCCAAGCTGGAGACCGACAACCCCGAGGCGGTTGCGAACGTCAAGGCGAGGCTGGAAGCAGAGAGCAAGTGACCAAGCCTTCCACTGCTAATGGCGGTTACCCCAGCGTTGTGGTAACCGCCGTCACGGCGACGACATCGATCGCGCCGGACATCGAGAGCACGTGGAAGGGCTTGTTGGCCGGCGAAAGCGGCATCCACGTACTCGAAGACGACTTCGTGACGAAGTGGGACCTGCCGGTCAAGATCGGTGGCCACCTCAAGGAGTCCATCGACGACCACATGGGCCGGCTCGACATGCGGCGAATGTCCTACGTCCAGCGGATGGCCAAGCTGTTGAGTGGCCAGCTGTGGGAGTCGGCGGGCAACCCCGAGGTCGACCCGGACCGGTTCACCGTCGTGGTGGGCACCGGTCTCGGTGGTGCCGAGCGGATCGTCGAAAGCTACGACCTGATGAACGAGGGCGGGCCCCGCAAGGTGTCCCCGCTCGCCGTTCAGATGATCATGCCCAACGGCGCCGCGGCGGTCGTCGGACTGCAACTCGGTGCCCGCGCCGGGGTGATCACCCCGGTGTCGGCCTGTTCGTCGGGTTCGGAGGCGATTGCCCACGCGTGGCGCCAGATCGTCATGGGTGACGCGGACGTCGCCGTGTGCGGTGGCGTCGAGGGGCCCATCGAGGCGCTGCCCATCGCGGCGTTCTCCATGATGCGGGCCATGTCCACGCGCAACGACGAACCCGAGCGTGCGTCGCGTCCGTTCGACAAGGACCGGGACGGCTTCGTGTTCGGCGAGGCCGGGGCACTGATGCTGATCGAGACCGAAGAGCACGCCAAGGCCCGCGGCGCCAAGCCGCTGGCCCGGTTGATGGGTGCCGGTGTCACCTCGGACGCCTTCCACATGGTGGCGCCTGCGGCCGACGGCATTCGGGCCGGTAGGGCGATGACCCGGGCGATGGAATTGGCGGGCCTGTCCCCCAAAGACATCGACCACGTCAACGCCCATGGGACCGCTACGCCGATCGGCGACGCCGCTGAGGCCAACGCCCTGCGGGTGGCCAGTTGCGACAAGGCGGCGGTTTATGCGCCGAAGTCGGCGCTGGGCCACTCCATCGGTGCGGTCGGTGCGCTCGAATCTCTACTCACGGTGCTGAGCCTGCGGGACGGCGTCATCCCACCGACACTGAACTACGAGACCCCGGATCCCGAGATCGACCTCGATGTTGTGGCTGGCGAACCGCGCTACGGCGACTTCCGCTACGCGATCAACAACTCGTTCGGGTTCGGTGGCCACAACGTGGCGCTCGCGTTCGGGCGTTACTGAGCACGGCGTCCGGCGACGAAGCGGGCCTGAAACGGGCCCCGGAGAAGCCGGACAGATACGGAAGGAACGTTGGCTAGACCAATGACGGAGCTGGTTACCGGGAAAACACTCCCGAACGTAGTTGTCACCGGCGTCGCCATGACGACAGCACTGGCAACTGACGCGGAAAACACGTGGAAGTTGCTGCTTGACGGTCAAAGCGGGATTCGGACCCTCGACGACCCGTTCGTCGAGGAGTTCGACCTGCCGGTGCGCATCGGCGGCCACCTGCTGGAGGAGTTCGACAGTCACCTCACCCGCGTCGAGCTGCGCCGGACGGGTTACCTGCAGCGGATGTCCACCGTCCTCAGCCGCCGGGTCTGGGAGAACGCCGGCTCGCCTGAGGTCGACTTCAACCGGTTGATGGTGTCCATCGGCACCGGGCTGGGTTCCTCGGAAGAGATGGTTTTCAGCTACGACGACATGCGCGCGCGTGGCATGCGGGCAGTCTCTCCGCTGGGGGTGCAGAAGTACATGCCCAACGGCGCGGCCGCGGCGGTGGGTCTGGAACGGCACGCCAAGGCCGGGGTCATCACTCCGGTGTCGGCATGCGCGTCGGGTTCGGAAGGCATCGCCCAGGCGTGGCGCAATATCGTCTTCGGGGAGGCCGATGTCGCGATCTGTGGTGGCGTCGAAACCAGAATCGAAGCGGTTCCGATCGCGGCGTTCGCCCAGATGCGCATCGTCATGTCCACCAAGAACGATGACCCGGTGGGTGCCTGTCGCCCGTTCGACCGGGACCGCAGCGGATTCGTGTTCGGTGAAGCCGGTGCGCTGATGGTGATCGAGACCGAGGAGCACGCCAAGGCTCGTGGGGCCAACATCCTGGCTCGCATCATGGGCGCCAGCATCACCTCGGACGGCTACCACATGGTGGCACCGGACCCCAACGGCGAACGCGCCGGACATGCCATGTCTCGCGCGGTTCAACTCGCGGGTCTGACGCCGGCCGACATCGACCACGTCAACGCACACGCCACCGGAACCTCGGTGGGCGATGTCGCCGAGGGCAGGGCCATCAACAACGCGCTGGGCAGCAACAAGCCGGCGGTCTACGCGCCGAAGGCCGCGCTTGGCCACTCGGTGGGTGCGGTCGGCGCGGTCGAGTCCATCCTCACCGTGCTCGCGTTGCGGGATCAGGTCGTTCCGCCGACACTGAACCTGGAAAATCTCGACCCTGAGATCGATCTGGACGTGGTCGCGGGTAAGCCGCGGCCCGGCGACTACAAGTACGCCATCAACAATTCGTTCGGATTTGGCGGGCACAATGTGGCGATCGCCTTTGGACGGTATTAATCCGAGCAACACCGGAATAACAGGAGACCTGCGATGACAATCATGGCCCCCGAGGCGGTTGGCGAGTCGCTCGACCCCCGCGATCCGTTGCTGCGGCTGAGCAACTTCTTCGACGACGGCACCGTGGAACTGCTGCACGAGCGCGACCGTTCGGGTGTGCTGGCCGCGGCGGGCACCGTCAACGGCATGCGCACCATCGCGTTCTGCACCGACGGCACGGTGATGGGCGGCGCGATGGGCACCGAAGGCTGCCAGCACATCGTCAACGCCTACGACACCGCCATCGAGGAGCAGAGCCCCATCGTGGGCATCTGGCACTCCGGCGGCGCCCGATTGGCCGAGGGAGTGCGCGCGCTGCACGCCGTCGGCACCGTGTTCGAGGCCATGATCCGCGCCTCGGGCTACATTCCGCAGATCTCAGTGGTCGTCGGCTTCGCCGCCGGCGGCGCCGCCTACGGACCGGCACTGACCGACGTCATCGTGATGGCCCCGGAAAGCCGGGTATTCGTCACCGGACCAGACGTGGTGCGCAGCGTTACCGGCGAGGACGTGGACATGGCCTCGCTCGGTGGACCGGAGACCCACCACAAGAAGTCTGGGGTGTGCCACATCGTCGCCGACGATGAACTCGACGCTTACGAGCGCGGTCGCCGGTTGGTCGGATTGTTCTGCCAGCAAGGGCATTTCGACCGCACCAAGGCCGAGGCCGGCGACACCGACATCCTGGCGCTGCTGCCCGAGTCGGCGCGACGGGCTTATGACGTGCACCCCATCGTCAGCGCGATCCTCGACGAGGACACGCCGTTCGACGAGTTCCAGGAGAAGTGGGCGCCGTCGATCGTGGTCGGCCTGGGCCGGTTGTCCGGCCGCACGGTCGGCGTGCTGGCCAACAACCCGCTGCGCCTGGGCGGCTGCCTGAACTCCGAAAGCGCCGAGAAGGCAGCGCGTTTCGTGCGCCTGTGCGACGCGTTCGGCATTCCGCTGGTGGTCATCGTCGACGTGCCCGGCTATCTGCCGGGTGTCGACCAGGAATGGGGCGGCGTGGTTCGCCGCGGCGCCAAGCTGCTGCACGCGTTCGGCGAGTGCACGGTTCCGCGGGTCACCTTGGTGACCCGAAAGATCTACGGCGGGGCCTACATTGCGATGAACTCCCGTTCGCTGAACGCGACGAAGGTGTTCGCCTGGCCGGACGCCGAGGTCGCGGTCATGGGCGCCAAAGCCGCCGTCGGGATTCTGCACAAGCGCAAGCTCGCCGCCGCACCCGACCACGAGCGGGAAGCGCTGCACGACGAGCTGGCCGCCGAGCACGAGCGGATCGCCGGTGGCGTGGACAGCGCCATTGACATCGGTGTGGTCGACGAGAAGATCGACCCTGCCCACACCCGCAGCAAGCTCACCGAGGCGCTGGCTCAGGCGCCGACACGCCGCGGCCGCCACAAGAACATTCCGCTGTAACTCTCCCGAGGTCAGCGGTACAGGACCGTCGAAAATGCTTGCCGTAGGCGGCTTTCGGCGCCATCCGACAACTCCTCGGCTCGCCAGCCGATGACGTCGTCCGGGCGGACCAACAACGCGCCGCCTGACTCGAGGCCGGTGCGGGCCGGCCACTGGTCGTCTGCGATGCAATGCACCGCGACCGAAATGCCAAGGGCGGCAGACGCGGACGCGGCGACGGCGCACCACCGCTGATCCCCGGTGAATAAGGTGAACTGGTGATCGACCAGGTCCAATGTTGAGACGCCCGCGCCCACCCAGGCAGGCGGCACCCCCGCATGGCTGCCAGGGCGCGACGTCGACGATGTCCACGTCGATCGGCTCCCCTATCGCGTTGGTGAGCATCTCCCGACAACGGTCCGCGGTGAATTGCGCAGCGGTTTCACCCTGGTCGGGAAAGTAGGTGGTGATGAGCATGCCGAAGTCGTCGCGCACCACCAGAAATATCGCCAAGCTGTGGAACAAACTGTCGCCACGGTCCGCGGAACTAGATGAAGACGACGTAGATCGGCAGCGGATCGTAACCCGAGGTGGTCAGTCCCAGCGAGTCACGCACCTGGCTGTGCACCCCGTCGGCGGCGAGAAGATAGTCGGCGCGCACGGTCTCCGATGTTCCCGAATCCCGGTCGCGCACAATGGGTCCCCGGGCTACGGCGCGGCCGCGGCGGGTGGACAGCCCGGTCCGCACTGCTTTCGCCCGTCATGCCCCGCGACCCATTCTGGCGATACGATTCGGTTTCGTTCCACTGTAGCCGCTCGCGCCGCTAGCCGGTTGCCGCCAGAAATTCCTGAGCCACGCCAACGACGCGCTCACGGTCACGCGGCACCAAACCGATGCGGGTGCGGCGATCGAGGATGTCGTCGACGTCCAGCGCACCCTCATGCGTGACGGCATATTCGAACTCGGCCCGGGTCACGTCGATTCCATCGGCGACCGGCTCGGTGGGCCGGTCGCAGGTGGCCGCGGTGACAACGTTGGCCGCCTCGGCTCCGAAGCGGGCCACCAGCGACGCGGGCAGCTCGCCCGTCGGACCTGCCCCCGGCCCGGGGTTAGCGGGAGCACCAACCAACGGCAGATCACGGGTGCGACACTGCGCTGCGTTCAGATGCCGCAGGCTGATCGCGCGGTTGAGGACATCCTCGGCCATGTAGCGGTATTCGGTCAGCTTGCCGCCGACCACACTGATCACGCCCGACGGCGACTCGAAAATCGCGTGGTCGCGCGACACATCGGCGGTGCGGCCCTCGCCGGTGTCGATCAGCGGCCGCAAACCGGCGTAAGCACCGATGACGTCGCTTGTGGTGACCGTCGTCCCCAACGCGGTGTTGACCGTGTCCAGCAGGAACATGATTTCCTCTGAAGACGGTTCTGGCACATCGGGAATCGGCCCGGGAGCATCTTCGTCGGTCAACCCGAGGTACACCCGGCCCAGCTGCTCGGGCATGGCGAACACAAACCGGTTCAGCTCACCGGGAATCGGAATGGTAAGCGCCGCAGTCGGATTGCCGAAAGCGCTGGCGTCGAAGACGAGATGGGTTCCGCGGCTGGGCCGCAACTTCAACGCCGGATCGATTTCGCCGCCCCACACGCCCGCCGCATTGATGACGGCGCGTGCCGACACCTCGAACGACTGTCCGCTGCGCTGGTCGGTGAGCCGCACCGAAGTGCCGGTGGCCCTGCAAGCCGACACATAGGTGAAGATCCGGGCGCCGTGCTGCGCCGCCGTCCGCGCCACCGCAGTGACCAGGCGGGCGTCATCGATCAATTGCCCGTCATAGTTGACAAGACCGCCGCCCAGACCGTCACGCCGAACCGTCGGAGCCATCTCTATGACGCGTTGCGCGGATACCCGGCGCGACCGGGGCAGCGTCGAGGACGGTGTACCCGCCAGCACCCGCAACGCGTCGCCGGCCAGAAATCCGGTGCGCACCATCGCCCGCTTCGCGAAATTCATCGACGGCAGCAACGGAACCAGCTGCGGCAACGCTTGGACGAGATGAGGGGCGTTGCGTGTCATCAAGATTCCGCGTTCGATGGCGCTGCGGCGGGCTATGCCGACATTGCCGCTAGCCAAATATCGCAGGCCGCCGTGGACCAGCTTCGAGCTCCACCGGCTGGTCCCGAAGGCCAGATCGTGCTTTTCCACCAGCGCCACCCGCAGGCCGCGCGATGCGGCGTCCAAGGCGATGCCGGCCCCGGTGATACCGCCGCCGATCACCACGACGTCCAGCGGCTCACCGTCGGCGAGTGCGGTCAGCTCGGCGGTGCGGCGCGCGGCGTTGAGAGCAGTCGGGTGAGCGGTCGGGTTGGGCATCAGGACAGGTATCCGTTCAGTGAGTAGGTGAGTTCTGCGGCCAGCGATGCGGAATCAAGAAGCGGCGCAACGATATCCGCGGACTGAATGGTCGACTGTGCAATCAGCAGCACCATCGCCGCGAGCTGACGGGCGTCGCCGGCGCGGACGCTGCCGTTGCGCTGCGCCACTTTGAGCCGGGCGGCAAGCCCCTCGATAAGGAACTGCTGGCTGGCGCCCAGTCGTTCGGTGATGTACACCCGGGCCAGCTCGGAGTGCATCACCGACATGATCAGGTCGTCGCGCCGGAGCAGGTCGGACACTTCGACCACTTGCTTCACCAGCGCCTCGCGGTCGTCCCCGTTGAGCGGCACTTCCCTGAGTACATCGGTGATATGGCTGGTGAGCAGCGTCGACATGATCGACCGAGTGTCCGTCCAGCGGCGGTATACCGTCGGACGGCTGACGCCGGCACGGCGTGCGATCTCGGCGAGCGTCACCCGATCCACACCGAAATCGACCACACAAGTTGCCGCCGCCTGAAGTATGCGGTCCTCGATAGTCGCAGGAGCATTACTCATTGACAGCATGTGTAATACTGTAACGCATGACGCATCTTGAGGAACTCCTCCCGCCGATGAAATGGAACGCGTGGGGAGATCCCGCCGCCGCCAAGCCGCTTTCGGACGGCATCAAGACTTTGCTGAAGCAAGTTGTCGGGCTGGAGGACTCCGACGAAGCGGACCTGCAGCCCGATCAGGTGCAGCTGCGCCCGTCGGCGCTGTCCCAGGAGCATGCGGACCAGCTGACCAAGATCGTCGGCGCCGAGTTCTTCCGCACCGCCGACCGCGACCGGTTGCTGCACGCCGGCGGCAAATCCACACCAGACATGTTGCGCCGCAAGGACACCGGGGTTCAGGACGCACCCGACGCGGTGTTGTTGCCCGGCGATGACGACACCGTCGCCGCACTCCTGCAGTACTGCTCGCAAAACGGCATCGCGGTTGTCCCGTTCGGCGGCGGCACCAACGTCACCGGAGGTCTGGACCCGGTTCGCGGCGGCTTCAGTGCGGTGATCTCGCTGGATTTACGGCGCTTCGATCAACTGCATTCCCTCGACGAGGTGTCCGGCATCGCCGAATTGGGCGGCGGGGTCACCGGCCCGGACGCCGAACGTCTACTCGGCGAACAAGGCTTCTCGCTCGGGCACTTCCCGCAGAGCTTCGAGTTCGCCACCATCGGCGGCTTCGCGGCCACCCGCTCGTCCGGCCAGGACTCCGCGGGCTACGGCCGGTTCAACGACATGATCCTCGGACTGCGAATGATCACACCGGTGGGCGTGTTGGACCTGGGCCGGGTAGCGGCCTCAGCCGCCGGACCTGACCTGCGCCAGCTGGCGATCGGTTCGGAAGGCACTTTCGGCGTCATCACCAAGGTGCGACTGCGGGTGCACCCTAAGCCCGAGACCACCCGCTACGAGGCGTGGTCGTTCCCCGACTTCGCCAGCGGCACGGCGGCGCTGCGCGCGGTCACCCAAACCGCCACCGGGCCCACCGTCGTGCGGCTTTCCGATGAGGCCGAAACCGGAGTCAACCTGGCCACCACCGAGTCGATCGGGGAAAACCAGATCACCGGCGGCTGCTTGGGCTTGACGTTGTTCGAGGGCACCAAGGAGCACACCGAAAGCCGGCACGCCGAAACGCGCGCGCTACTGGAAGCACACGGCGGCAAGTCGCTCGGTGCAGAGCCGGCGCAGGCCTGGGAGCGTGGCCGGTTCGCCGCGCCGTACCTGCGCGACTCCCTGCTGGCCGCCGGCGCGCTGTGCGAGACACTCGAGACCGCCACCGACTGGTCGAACATCCCCACCCTGAAAGCCGCTGTCACCGAAGCACTTACGTCCTCGCTCGCCGAATCGGGCACGCCGGCGCTGGTGATGTGCCACGTGTCGCACGTCTACCCCACGGGCGCGTCGCTGTACTTCACCGTGGTCGCCGGGCAGCGCGGCAATCCGATCGAACAATGGTGGGCGGCCAAACGGGCCGCCTGTGATGCGATCATGGCCAACGGCGGAACCATCACCCATCACCACGCCGTCGGCGCCGACCACCGGCCGTGGATGCGCGAAGAGGTGGGCGATCTGGGCGTGCAGCTGCTGCGCGCGGTCAAGGCGACACTGGATCCGGCCGGAATTCTCAATCCCGGCAAGCTGATTCCGTGACCGCGGAAATTCCGGAAAGCGCCGCGCAGGGACAACTGCGTCGGCGCGAGATCGCGAAGGTCACCGCGCTGACCAACCCCCTGTCGGGACACGGCGCCGCGGTACACGCCTCGCAAGCTGCAATCGCCCGGCTCAAGCACCGGGGCGTCGAAGTCATCGAAATCGTCGGCGAGGACGCCGAAGACGCGCGGTATCTGCTTGCTGCCGCCGTTGAAAACGGCACCGACGCGGTCGTGGTCACCGGCGGCGACGGCGTCATCTCGAACGCATTGCAGGTCCTCGCCGGCACCGACGTTCCGCTGGGCATCGTCCCGGCGGGCACCGGTAACGACCACGCCCGCGAACTCGGCATTCCCACAAAGGATCCCGAGGCCGCCGCCGACCTCATCATCGACGGCTGGACGGAAACCATTGATCTGGGCCGGATTAGGGACGGCGAAGGGGTCGATAAGTGGTTCGGCACCGTAGCCGCAACCGGATTCGATTCCCTGGTCACCGATCGCGCCAACCGGATGACCTGGCCGCACGGACGGCTGCGATACTACATCGCGATGTTCGCCGAGCTTTCGCAGTTGCGCGCGTTGCCATTTCGGTTGGTGCTGGACGGAAAGCAGGAGATCGAGGCCGACCTCACGCTGACGGCGCTGGGCAATATGCGCAGCTATGGCGGCGGAATGCTGATCTGCCCCAACGCCGACCGCGCCGATGGCCTACTGGATTTGACCATGGTGCAGACGGGATCCCGGACGAAGTTGATCCGCTTCTTCCCCACTGCGATCAAGGGCACCCACATCGAACTCGACGAGGTAACCACCGCACGGGCCAAGACCGTGCACATCGAATGCCCCGGCATCAACGTGTACGCCGACGGCGACTTCGCCTGCGCCTTACCGGCCGAGATTTCCGCGGTACCGGCTGCGCTGCAGGTGCTGCGACCGCCCAATCGTGCCTAACGATGTAACGACCGAGCCACCGAACGCGACATCCTTTCAAACCTGCTCGGAACAGGGAGGCGCAATGTTGTCGGGGTTGTCGGGGTTGTCGGGGTTGTCGGGGTTGTCCGGGTTTCGCTGCACCGCGTTGGCTGCCCTGACGGCTACTTCGCTGAGCACCTCGCTGTGCCTGGCCGGTGCGGCCTCAGCGGGTGACACCGCGACCTGGAACGGCGACTACATACTGACGCTTTCCGCCAATGCCAAGACCGGTACCAGCATCGCGGCCAGCCAACCCGAACCTGCCAAGCAAATCAGCGTTTCCATGAGCTCGACCTGCGCGACCGGCGTCTGCATCGCCACCGTGAACAACCCTGCCCCGCCCAAGAACGACTCCATGCCGAAATCGATCGAGTTCGTTTGGAACGGTGCGCAATGGGTTCGCCAAATGGAGTGGAAGTGGGACTGCCTACTGCCCGATGGCACCGTCGAATACGATCCGGCCAAATCGACTTCGGTCTACACGCCCGGGCAGAACGGAACCTTCACCGGCCTGTTTCACACCGACATCTTCAGCGGCGCGTGCCAAGGCAGTGTCGAAATGCCGCTGTCGGCCAAACCGGCCCCGTCGGCGGCCAGTCGAATACCAGTCAATTAACGGCTAACCAACGCCGCGGCTCAGCCAGGTCACTTCACCGGCGTCGCCGCCGTCGCGGTACACCTCGAGCGCGTCATCCCACGCCGTGCCCAGCACCGAATCCAGTTCGGCGGCAAGGGTATCGGCGCCCTGGGCCATCAATGTCCGCAGCCGCATCTCGCCTACCATGATGTCGCCGTTGGCGCTCATCGCCCCGCTCCACAATCCGAGTTGCGGGGTGTGGCTGAACCGCTGGCCGTCGACCCCCGGGCTGGGGTCCTCGGTGACCTCGAACCGCAGCACCGACCAAGACCGCAACGCGTTGGCCAGCCGGGCCCCGGTTCCCACCGGCCCGACCCAATTGGTGACCGCGCGCAATTGGCCGGGCATCGCCGGCTGCGGGGTCCAAACCAGGTTGGCCTTGGACTGCAGGGTCGACGACAACGCCCACTCGACATGCGGGCACACTGCCGCTGGCGAGGCGTGCACATACACCACGCCGGTCGTCACGTCGGCGAATTGATTCGACGCATGCATCTGTTGCTCCTTCGGTTCCACGAGGGACGTCTTCCCCAACGACCTGGTGAACCGGCAGAACAGGATGCCTGCATCAATTGTTTGTGTCTTGCGTGTCTATTGTGCCTTGTGATGCCTGTGTTGCGCTAGTGTGCATTTTCCGCGGCGATCACCCGGTCTGCGACGGCCGGCCAGAGATCCAGCGCCCACTCGCCGAAATCGCGGTCGGTGAGCACCACCAGCGCCAGGTCGGCCTCGGGATCCGCCCAGATGAAGCCGCCGGCCTGGCCGAAATGGCCGAAGGCGCGCGCCGAGTTGCGCGCACCCGTCCAGTGGGGTGATTTCGAGTCCCGGATCTCGAAGCCCAGCCCCCAGTCGTTGGGACGCTGAACTCCGTAGCCGGGCAACACCCCGTCCAGGCCCGGAAACTGCACCGCGGTGGCCTCGGCGTGCAGCTGCGCCGAGACCGTCGACGGACGCAGCAGGTCGGCCGCGAACACGGCCAGGTCGTCGACCGTCGAGCTTGCCCCGAATCCGGCGGCGGCGGCGCCACCCTCGAGCCGGGTTGTCCGCATACCCAGCGGTTCGAACACCGCCTCGCTCAGATAGCTGGCGAACTCGATTCCCGACTCCCGCTGCACGGTTTCGGCCAGCACCGCAAAACCGTAGTTGGAATACATCCGGCGCGTGCCGGGCCGGGCCAGCACCTGACCGGAGTGCATCGCCAAGCCCGAGGCGTGGGCCAACAGGTGGCGAATCGTGGAGTCCGGCGGGCCGGCCGCGGTATCGAGTTCGACGACGCCTTCCTCGATCGCCACCTGCACCGCCCGAGCCACCAGCGGCTTGGTCACCGAAGCCAATGCAAAGACCTTCGCGGTGTCGCCATGGGTCGCCAGCACTCCGGACGGCCCGATCACCGCCGCGGCCGCGGCCGGGACCGGCCAGTCGTCCAGGGCGTCCAGAGCCGCCATTACTTGGTGGCGATGTAGTAGTTGTTCAGCGGATCCGAGTCGATCTCCGCCACCCGCAGCTCGGCGAACCCGGCGTCGTTCAGCATCGAGATGGCCAGCTGCGTGCCCCACGCCGTGCCCAGTCCGGCACCGCCGAGCGCCAACGACACCGTCATGCAGTGCATCAGCGAGGTCGTGTAGAGGTAGGTGCTCATCGGTCGGCCGACGTTTTCCTCGAGGCGGCTCGACGCCTTGATGTCGGCCATCAACAGCACACCCCCGGGGCGCAGTGCACGGTAGATGTTTTCCAGCACCTGCGCCGGGTGCGCCTGATCGTGGATCGCGTCGAACACCGTGATGACGTCGTAGGCGGACTCTTTGTCCAGCTGCGCCAGATTGTGGCTCTCGAAGCTGGCGTTCGTCAGCCCGAGGCGTGCCGCCTCCTGGATGCCCGTCGCCACCGCCTCGTCGGAAAAGTCGATCCCGGTGAACCGGCTCGCCGGAAACGCCTGCGCCATCACGTTGATCGCGTGACCGCTGCCGCAGCCGAGATCGGCCAGGTCCGCGCCGGCGCGCAACCGCTCGGTCAGGCCCGCCACCAAGGGCAGCACGACGTCGACGAGCGAGGCGTCGAAAACGGCGCCGCTCTGCTCGGCCATCAGGGTGTGGAAGCGGGGATATTCGCTGTAGGACAGCCCGCCACCCGCTCGGAAGCAGCCGACGATCTTCTGCTCGACTTCGCCGAGTAGCGGCATGAACTGCGCTACCATCGCGAGGTTGTCCGGCCCGGCGGACCGGGTCAGCACGGCCGCACGATGCGCGGGCAGCGCGTAGGTCCCGGCCGCGGCGTCGTATTCGACGACGTGCCCCGTCGTCGCCCCGCCCAGCCATTCCCGGACGTAGCGTTCGTTGAGCCCTGCGGCATCGGCGATCTGGGTGCTGGTGGACGGCGGCAGGCCGGCCATGGTGTCCAGCAGACCGGTCTGATGTCCAATGCTCAACAGCAGCGCGAGGCTGGCGCCGTCGAATGTCGCGACGATCCGCTCGCTGAACGCCTCGGTGGTTTCCGTCCCGGCTGCTGCTTTGCTCACTGCATCGTCACCGCTACGCATGATCAGCGACGCTACACCGTAGGTTGGAGGCCATGAGTCAGACAGTGCGCGGCGTGATTTCACGAAAAAAGGGCGATCCCGTCGAGTTGGTGGACGTCGTCATACCGGATCCCGGGCCCGGCGAGGCCGTCGTCGACATCACCGCCTGCGGCGTTTGCCATACCGACCTGACCTACCGCGACGGCGGCATCAACGACGAGTACCCGTTCCTGCTCGGCCACGAGGCCGCGGGCACGGTCGAAGCCGTCGGCCCCGGCGTCACCGGAGTCGAGCCCGGCGACTTCGTGATCCTGAATTGGCGCGCCGTATGCGGCCAGTGCCGGGCCTGCAAACGCGGCCGGCCCCACCTGTGCTTCGACACCTTCAACGCCACCCAGAAGATGACGCTGACCGACGGCACCGAACTGACTCCGGCCCTGGGCATCGGCGCGTTCGCCGACAAGACGCTGGTCGCCGCGGGCCAATGCACCAAGGTCAACCCCGAGGCCGACCCGGCCGTCGCGGGCCTGCTGGGTTGCGGCGTGATGGCCGGCATCGGCGCCGCGATCAATACCGGCGGCGTTACCCGTGACGACACGGTCGCGGTGATCGGCTGCGGCGGCGTGGGCGATGCCGCGGTCGCCGGGGCAGCTTTGGTCGGTGCCCGGCGCATCATCGCCGTCGACACCGACAACACGAAGTTGGAGTGGGCGCGCAAGTTCGGCGCTACCCACACCGTCAACGCCCGGGAATTCGACGACGAAATGGGCCTCGTCAAAGCCATCCAAGACCTCACCGACGGCTTCGGCGCCAACGTGGTGATCGACGCCGTCGGCCGGCCCGAAACCTGGAAGCAGGCGTTCTACGCCCGCGACCTCGCCGGAACCGTTGTGCTGGTTGGCGTTCCGACGCCCGACATGCGTCTGGACATGCCGCTGGTGGACTTCTTCTCGCACGGCGGGGCGCTGAAGTCGTCCTGGTATGGCGATTGCCTGCCCGAGCGCGACTTCCCCACCCTCGTCGATCTCTACCTGCAGGGCCGGCTGCCGCTGGACAAGTTCGTTTCCGAACGCATCGGGCTGGGCGACATCGAGGAAGCATTCCACAAGATGCATGAGGGCAAGGTGCTGCGCTCGGTGGTGGTGGTGTGATGGCCGCCATCGACCGGGTCATCACGCACGGCACGTTCGAACTCGACGGCGGCAGTTGGGAAGTCGACAACAACATCTGGCTGGTCGGCGACGACTCCGAGGTGGTGGTTTTCGACGCCGCCCACGACGCGGCCCCCATCGTGGCCGCGGTCAACGGCCGCAACGTGATCGCGGTGGTGTGCACCCACGGCCACAACGATCACGTGACGGTGGCTCCCGAACTCGGCCGGGCACTGGACGCACCGGTGCTGCTGCACCCCGCCGACGACGTGCTGTGGCGAATGACCCACCCGGACAAAGACTTTCGCGCCGTATCCGACGCAGACACGTTGGACGTTGCCGGCACCCAGTTGCGGGCACTGCACACACCCGGACACTCACCGGGATCGGTGTGCTGGTATGCCCCGGAGCTCAACGTCGTGTTCAGCGGCGACACACTGTTCTCCGGTGGCCCGGGCGCAACCGGTCGCTCCTACTCCGACTTTCCGACCATCCTGCAGTCCATATCCGGGCGGCTCGGCACGTTGCCCGGCGACACCGTCGTGCACACCGGACATGGTGACAGTACGACCGTCGGCGACGAGATCGTGCACTACGAGGAATGGGTGGCCCGAGGGCATTAATCTTGGACAGCGAGCGCGCGCAGAATGCCAGCCACAGCGGCGTGTCCCCGTACGAACACGCACGCTCGCGGCCGAGAAGGCTACGTCACTCGCCGAGGACCCGCCGCTTCTCGGCCTGAAATTCCTCTTCGGTCAGCGCTCCCGAATCCCGCAGTGCCGCCAGGGTTTTGAGTCGCTCGAGCCGGACGCCGTCATCAGTGGGTTCGTAGGCCGCGACCGGCTGTGGAGGCGACAGGTCGTGCAGGTACGGGCTGCCCGACGGCCTGGCGACCGCGGCCGATACGGCCGTGCGCCTGGCGCGAGACAACCACATCACCGACAACGCCAAATCGATCAGGCCGACCACGAACACTGCGACGAAAACCCACACCAGATAGCCGTAGGAACTCTGGTGACCGAAAGCCAGTCGCGGGTTGATGTATCCGTTGACTTGGCCGTCCGTAGTGACGTCGTAGGTTCCTTCGGCGGGAACGTGCACCATCCATACCCGCACGTGTGCGTCATTGTTGACCGTCGTTGTGCTGCCGATACTTTCCGTCACCGCGGGTTGCGGCATGCCCTCGGGGGGCTTGATCGTGATCCCCAGCGGCGGCACCGGCAGGCCGCCGCCATCGCCGATCACCAACGTATGCAGGCTGACGGTGACCTCGCCGGCCGGTAGGTGCACACTGCCCGTCCCCGGGATCGGCACCTCACCGTAGGCGTTGTACTTATCGAGAAAGAAAGCATTGAGCACCAGGGTGACGATGAAGCCGCCCACCGCTACCACCAGCGTCACCACCGCCATAGCCAGCGACACCTTTGCCAGCCGTCTACCCATCCACGCAGTGTAGAAGGCGACTGCACGGCAGCGGCAGCGAGGCAAAGCGCACACTGGGGAACAAAGCAACCGGAAATGGAGTGATACGCATGGCTAACGATCTTGTCGCCACGGTGCCCGATCTGACCGGCAAGCTTGCGATCGTGACCGGAGCCAACAGCGGTCTGGGATTTGGATTGGCCCGCCGGCTGGCGGCGGCCGGCGCCGAGGTCGGGATGGCGATCCGCAATCGCGCCAAGGGCGAGGCGGCGATCAAGGAAATCCGCTCCACGATCCCCGACGCGAAGCTCACCATCAAAGCCCTCGACCTGTCATCGCTGGCGTCGGTTGCCGCCCTGGGGGAAGAACTCAACGCCGAGGGCCGTCCGATCGACATCCTGATCAACAACGCCGGCGTGATGACTCCACCCGAACGCGACACCACAGCCGACGGCTTCGAATTGCAGTTCGGCAGTAACCATCTCGGACACTTCGCGCTCACCGCACACGTCCTGCCGCTGTTGCGGGCCGCACAGCACCCCCGCGTCGTCTCGCTGAGCAGCCTGGCGGCCCGCCGCGGCCAGATCCATTTCGACGACCTGCAGTTCGAGAAGTCCTACAACCCGATGGCGGCCTACGGTCAGTCGAAACTGGCGGTGTTGATGTTCGCCCGTGAGTTGGACCGCCGCAGTCGCAAAGCCGGCTGGGGCATCGTGTCCAATGCCGCCCACCCTGGCCTTACCAAGACCAACCTACAAATCGCCGGGCCGTCGCACGGCCGCGAAAAGCCGGCGCTGATGGAGCGGCTGTACAAGACGTCTTGGCGCTTCACCCCCTTCCTCTGGCAGGAGATCGACGAAGGCATCCTGCCGGCGTTATATGCGGCCGCCACGCCACAAGCCGAAGGTGGCGTGTTCTATGGCCCCCGCGGCTTCTACGAGACCGCCGGCGGCGGCGTGACCGAGGCCAAAGTCCCCGCCCGGGCCGCCAATGACGCTGACGGCCAACGACTTTGGGAGATCTCCGAGCAGCTCACCGGTGTGAGCTTCCCGCACTAGCCATGGAACCCGATATGCGCGTGCCGCAATCGAGCATCGTGGTGCGCCCGGAGCCGATGGACAGCGCGACCTACACGCAGTCGTCGCGGCTGCAGGCCGCGGGTTTGGCGCCGGCCGTCACACTCTTTGCGGGCGCCGCCGAACAGGTTCCGCTGCCCCGGCCCCCGCAACCGATCGTCATCGCCGACTATGGCGCGGCCACCGGCCACAATTCACTCAAGCCGATGTCCGCGGCGATCGACGTGCTGCGCCAGCGCACTCGCTCTGATCACGCAATCCTGTTGGCGCACACCGACGTACCCGAAAACGACTTCACCGCACTGTTCCACACACTGGCCGAGGACCCGGACAGTTACCTGCACAAGGACAGCGCGAGTTTCCCGTCGGCGATCGGCCGGTCGTTCTACACCCAGATTCTGCCGACCAATACCGTCAACCTCGGCTGGAGTTCCTGGGCTGTTCAGTGGCTGAGCAAGATCCCCGCGCCCCTTCCCGACCACGTGCAAGTTGCCTACAGCAACGACGAGCAGGCCCGCGCGCCCTATGCCCGCCAGGCGGCCACCGATTGGCAGGATTTCCTGGCCTTCCGCGGACGCGAGTTGTGTCCGGCCGGGCGCCTGGTGGTGCTGACCATGGCCGTCCAGGAGGACGGCGAGTTCGGCTACCGGCCCTTGAACGAGGCCATCATGGCGGGTCTGCACGATCAGGTGCGCGAGGGTTGGTTGCGCCCCGAAGAGGTGCAACGCATGGCGCTTCCCATTGTTGCGCGCAGCGAGAAGGACTTTCGCGCTCCGTTTGCGCCACGCGGGCGGTTTGAAGGCCTGGCGATCGATCACCTGGAGGTGTTCGATGCCCAGGACCGATTCTGGGCTCGCTTCCAAAAAGATGGCGACGCAGAAGCTTTCGGTGCGCAGTGGGCGGCGTTCGCGCGGGCCGCCCTCTTCCCCACCCTGGCGGCCGCTTTGGACATCGCGCGCCGCGCTGAATTCATTCAGCACTTGCAGGTTGCCGTTGCACAACGGCTGGCCGCCACGCCAGAGCCGATGCGGCTTCCGCTGGCCGCGATTGTGCTGGTCAAGCGCGGGCCGGGGTAACGAGCGTTTCGACATTGCGCCGCAGTGGTACCCCCTGCCCAGGGTCGGCTCAAAAATTGCAACTCCAACAGGGGGCGACAGCATGGGCGAGCAGGACAGCGAACCGGACCAAGAACCGGTCGACAAAGCCGACAGCGATCGCACAAACGAGAACCCAGAACCCGACGACGAAGCCAAAGGAAAAGCCGCCGAAATGATGACGGCCTATGAATACCGGCCGACGCTGATTCTCCCCGGCACCGGCGGAGCCGTTTCCGGTACCGCGGTAGGCGATTGGCTCGACGACGACGGCAATCCCAAGTACGCCGACGACGAGGATTCCCCGGCCAACAAGGCAAATATGTCGCAGGACGACGAAGCCAAGGATGAGAGCGCCGCCGAAAAGCCTTCCGAGGGCGAGGATTCCGGGGGTCGGGCCTCACATGTCGAGACGGGCAAGGGCGAGGACGGCAAGACCCGCGGCGAGGCGGCCGAGGAGCGCGAGAAGCAGAAGAGCGAACGCTCGATGGAAGAAATGGCCAAAGACGACAAAGAGTTCAACAAGAAAGCGATGGAGCTGGCCGGCGAAAAAACCGAGGGCGAAAAAGCCGAAGCCAAATAGTGTGCTGAGTGTGCCTCGAGACTGGCTCTTGAGACTGGCTAACGCAGCGGCGGCGCTGGGACTTTTGGTATCCCCGGCAGCGAAATGCCGGGAATCTGTGGAATCCCCGGAATCTGCGGGATCGGCGGCGGATTTGGCGGGGCGGGTGCTTGCGGAGCCGGCGGCTGTGTGGTCGCTGGCGGCTGAGTGGTCGCCGGCGGCTGGGTGGTTACCGGGGGTGTGGTGGTCACGGGCGGTGGGGTTGTGGTCGCCGGCGGCGGAGTGGTCTCGCTCGTAGGTGGCGGGGTTTCCGACGAAGGAGTTTCCGACGGCGGTGTTTCCGACGGCGGTGGAGCTGGCGCTTGCTGGGTTGGCGGGGCGGGCTGACCGGTCTCGGGAGTTTGCGAC
>NZ_MVHE01000170.1 GCF_002086155.1 Mycobacterium angelicum
CCCAGCACATCCAACCGCGCACCCTCAACCTCATCAACCACCTCAACCGAAGACACCCGCGCCTGCGGATCTTCAACCAACCCCACCAATACCCGCTCAAACCGATCGATCAGCGTGCAGATACTGGCCTCATCGAACACATCGCTGCGATACTCCACCGCCCCACCAATGCCGGCAGGCTCACCGGTCTCGGTGAAACGTTCAGCCAGAGAAAACGTCAAGTCCATACGCGAGGTCTGGGTATGCATCGACACCGCGGTGATATCCAAATCCCCCAGCACCGGCACAACCACGCCGGTGTTCTGCCACGCCAACCCCACCTGGACCAACGGGTGATGCGCCAACGACCGCGCCGGGTTGAGCCGATCCACCACCGCCTCAAACGGCACATCCTGATGCTCAATAGCCGCCACGCAGCGCGCCCGCACCTGAGCCAACACCTCAGCAAAACTCGGATCGCCCACCAACTCGACCCGCAACACCAACGTGTTGACGAAAAAACCCACCAACTCATCCAGCGCCGGATCACCACGGCCAGCGACCGGGATCCCCACCGCCACATCAGAACTGCCACTGATCTTCGACAACAACACACTCAACGCCGCCTGAACCACCATGAAGGCAGTCCCATGATGCTCACGAGCCACCCGCGCTACCCGCTGCTGCAGATCCACCGGCCACTCAATGCCCACAGTGGCACCCCGATAATCAGCCACCGGCGGATACGGCCGATCAGTAGGCAACGGCAGACGTTCAGCCATCCCGACCAACGCGTCATGCCAATACCGCAACTGGGCACCCACACCACTCTCGGGATCGGCCAGATCACCCAACTGCTCACGCTGCCACAACGTGTAATCGACATACTGCACCGCCAACCCCGCCCACCGCGGCGCATGCCCGCCACACCGACTGGCATAAGCCACACCCAAATCCGCGGCCAACGGGCCCATCGACACACCATCAGCAGCGATGTGATGCATCGTCACCACTAACACATGCTGCTGCTCACCAACAACGAAAAGCTCCGCCCGAAAAGGGATCTCAGAAGCCAAATCAAACGTGTAACGCACCGAGGCAGCCAACGCCTCCTCCAAACGCGCCCCAGACCACCCACGCGCGTCAACCACACCCCACCCCACATCGACCTGCTCCACAGGCACCACCACCTGCTGCGGCACCCCCTCGACCGCCACAAACACCGTGCGCAAACTTTCATGACGACCCACCACATCCACCAACCCCTGACCCAACGCCACAACATCCAGCGCCCCACCCAACCGCCACACCACCGGCACGTTGTAAACCGCGCTAGGCCCCTCGAGCTGATCAACAAACCACAACCGACTCTGCGCAAACGACAACGGAACCACCGCCGGACGCTCATCCACCGCCATCACCGACGCACGCACACCACCACCCACCCCCACACAACCCACCAACTGACCCACCGTCGGCGCATCAAACAACACCCGCACACCCAGCCCAACACCCAACGCCGCATTAACCCCAGCGACCACCCGCATCGCCAACAACGAATCCCCACCCAAATCAAAAAACGAGTCATCCACCCCCACCCGCTCCACACCCAAAACCTCAGCAAAAACCCCAGCCACGATTTCCTCAACCGGAGTAGACGGCGCCCGATAAGCCTCGACGCCACCGTATTCCGGAACCGGCAACGCTTTAACATCCAGCTTGCCGTTGAGCGTCAACGGCAACCGCGCCAACACCACCACCGCCGCGGGAACCATATACGGCGGCAGCTGGGCGCCCAGCTGCCCACGCACAGCCACCGGATCCGCACTACCAGTCACATACCCCACCAACCGCCGATCACCCGGACGGTCCTCACGCGCAATCACCACCGCCTGATCCACACCCTCCACACCCGCCAACACCGCGCTGACCTCACCCGGCTCAACCCGATGCCCCCGAATCTTGACCTGCTCATCGGCCCGCCCCAAAAACTCCAACTGCCCACCAGCACCCCAACGCACCACATCCCCCGTGCGATACATGCGTTGTCCAACCGCAAACGGACACGCCACAAACCGCGAACCCGTCAACCCCGCCCGACCCCAATACCCATACCCCAAACCCCCACCGGCCACATAC
>NZ_MVHE01000171.1 GCF_002086155.1 Mycobacterium angelicum
GCTGCCGCCCTTCCCGCCGTTGCCGGAGGTGACCCCGCCGGCCCCGCCGGCTCCGCCGGCGCCGCCGATACCGCCCTTGCCGCCGGTGCCGCTGTCGCCGCCGGTGCCGCCGTTCGGGTTGGTCACCGTGCCCGCGGCGCCGTTGCCGCCCGTGCCGGGTGCCCCGCCGTTGCCGCCCAGTCCGCCGTTGCCGCCGGCCCCGCCGTCGCCGGCGCCCTGAGCCTTGCCGCCGGCGCCGGCGGCGCCACCGGCCCCGCCGACTCCGCCGTCGCCGCCCTTGCCGCCGGCGCCGGAGTTGACGCTGAAGTCGCCGGTCGCGCCGTTGCCGCCGGCCCCGCCGGTGGCGCCCTTGCCGCCGTCGCCGCCGATGCCGCCATTGCCGGAGATGGAGCCGCCCATGCCGCCGGCACCGCCCGTGCCGCCGGCTCCGCCGGCCTGACCGGTGCCGCCGCTGTCGCCGGGGTTGACGCCGCTGGTGCCGACACTGCCCGCGGCGCCGTTGCCGCCCAGCCCGCCGTTGCCGCCGTTGCCGATGTTGCCGCCGTTGCCGCCGGCGCCGCCGTTGCCGCCGGCGGTGCCCGCGACGGTGGCGTTGAAGCCGTCGCCGCCCTTGCCGCCGTTACCGGCCGGACCGGTTACCGAGGTGCCGTTGGCGCCGTTGGTGCCGGTGCCGCCGGTGCCCGCCAGGCCGCCGTTGCCCGCGGTCCCGGCGTTGCCGCCGTTGCCGCCGATGCCGCCGTTGGGGTTGCTGGCGGTGCCGGCCGCGCCGTTGCCGCCGTTGCCGGGTGTCCCGGCGTTGCCGCCCTTGCCGCCGCTGCCGCCGGCGCCGTTGGTGCCGGCGCTGCCGGTTCCGAGGACCGTGCCGGCGGTACCGCCGTTGCCGCCCTTGCCGCCGTCGCCGCCGTTGCCGCCGTTGCCGCCGTTCTGGGCGCCGTTGATGCCGGTGCCATAGGCGTTGCTGTTGGCGATGCCGTCGGCACCGGTCGTGCCGCTGCCGCCGTTGCCGCCATTGGCACCGTTGCCGCCGGTACCGCCGTTGCCGGCGTTGCCGGAGATCGAGCCGCCGTTGCCGCCGTTGCCGCCGGCGCCGCCGGCGCCGCCGAGTCCGCCGTTACCACCACCGGAGCCGGTGTCGGGGGTACCGGAACCGCCGGCGCCACCGGCGCCGCCGGCGCCGCCCGCCCCGCCATTGCCATTGGTGCCCCCGGCGCTGCCTGGGCCGCCGTTGCCGCCGTCGCCGCCCAGGCCGCCGGATCCGCCTGAGCGTCCGGTTTCGGCGGTGCCGACGGCGCCGGCGCCACCGGCCCCACCGGCGCCGCCAGTGCCGCCGGTGCCGTTGGTCCCGCCGCTGCCGCCGGTTCCGGCGGCGCCGGTGAAGCCGCCGAGGCCGCCTTTTCCGCCGTCGCCGCCGTTTCCGCCGCCGCTGCCGGTATCCGCGGTGCCGGAGCCACCGTCGCCGCCCGCGCCGCCGGCGCCGCCGTCGCCGCCGTTGCCGTTGGTGCCGCCGGCACCACTGTTGCCGCCGTTTCCGCCCTGGCCTCCGGACCCGGCGACGGTGCCGTTGGCGCCGGTGCCGGCCCCGCCGCTGAGCCCGGCCCCGCCGGTGCCGCCGGTGCCGCCGCGGCCGCCGTCGCCGTAACCGCCCGCCGATCCGCCGAACCCGCCGGTGCCGGCGGCCGCGCCTGCGCCGGCGTTGCCGCCGTTGCCGCCGTGGCCACCGAGGCCGGCGCCCTTGCCGGGGCCGATTTCGAGCTGGGCTGCGCCGGTGCCACCGGTGCCGCCGGCGCCGCCGTCGCCGCCGCTGCCACCGTTGCCGTTGAAGCCGAAGGCGCTCGCGTTGCCACCGGCCCCGGCGGCGCCGCCGTTGCCGCCGTCGCCGCCGCGGGGGGCCGGATTGTTGAAGCCGCCGGGCAAGCCGTCGCCGGCGGCTCCACCGGCGCCGCCCGTGCCGCCGTTACCGCCGATGCCGGCGTGGCCGAACGGCCCGGCGCTGCCGCCGACTCCGCCGTGCCCGCCGGCTCCACCGGTGCCGCCTTGCTGGCCGGCCACGCCCTGTCCGCCGGCGGCC
>NZ_MVHE01000172.1 GCF_002086155.1 Mycobacterium angelicum
CGCCCACACCCCCCGCCTCACCCCGACCGCCGCGCTGACCCCTCCGGCGACTGCGGCCTGGCAACTCGCGACAACCGGCAAAGGCGACCTCAACAACCTGACTCTGCAACCCACCGAACTCACGGAACTGGCACCCGGACAAATCCGGGTCGCCGTGCGCGCGGCCGGCCTCAACTTCCACGACGTGGTCGTCGCCATCGGTGCCATCCCGGACGACGGACTCGGCGGTGAAGCCGCCGGCGTGGTCATCGACACCGCCCCCGACGTCACCACCCTGCGCCGCGGTGATGCCGTGATGGGGCTCTTCCCCAACAACGCCTTTGCCCCCACCGCCACCGCGGACCACCGAATGGTCGTCCCGGTCCCGCCGGCATTGTCGTTCGCCCAAGCGGCCTCGGTGCCGGTCGCGTTCTTGACCGCCTACATCGCCCTAGTGGAAATCGCCGGGTTGCGTGCCGGCCAGCGGGTGCTCATCCATGCCGGCGCCGGCGGCGTCGGCCAAGCCGCGATCCAGATCGCGCGCCACTTGGGTGCAGAGGTGTTTGCCACTGCCCATCCCAGCAAGCACCATGTACTGACCGGTCTGGGGGTGCCCGCCGAGCACATCGCCTCCTCACGCACCCTGGACTTCGCCGAAGCGTTCGCCAACGCCACTGACCACCAGGGCGTGGACGTGGTGCTCAACAGCCTCGCCGGCGACTTCGTCGACGCCTCGCTGCAACTGCTGCCCCGCGGCGGCAGCTTCGTCGAGATAGGCAAAACCGACATCCGGGTACCCAGCGAGATCGCCGTCGCCCACCCCGGCGTCAGCTATCGGGCCTACGACCTGCACGCCGCCGAACCGCAGGACCTCGAGCCGGCATGGACGGCCCTGAGCGAACTCTTCGCCACCGGAACCCTGCAGCCACTGCCCACCACCAGCTACGGCCTGCTGCAGGCTCGGCAAGCCTTCCGGGACATGAGCCAGGCCCGCCACACCGGCAAGATCGTGTTGATTCCTCCAGCCCGCTGGGATCCCGAGGGCACCGTGCTGATCACCGGCGGCACCGGCATGCTGGGCGCGGTATTCGCCGAACACCTCGTTACGGGCCACGGAATGCGGCACCTGCGGCTGGTATCCCGTCGCGGCCCCGACGCCCCTGGCGCCGCCGAACTGCAGCAGAAGTTGACCGAATTGGGCGCTGAAGTCACCATCAGCGCCTGCGACACCAGCAACCGTGCCGAGCTGGCCGCGCTGCTGGCATCCATCCCCACCCGACACCGGCTCACCGCAGTCATCCACGCCGGCGGCGTGCTCGATGACGCCGTGGTGACCGAATTGACCGGCGCCCAGCTGAATACGGTGCTGACGGCCAAAGCCGACACCGCCTGGCACCTGCACGAACTCACCGCCGACCAGGACCTGGCCGCGTTCGTCCTGTTTTCCTCGGCGGCGGGCACCCTGGGTAATCCCGGCCAAGCCAACTACGCCGCCGCCAACGCCTTCCTCGACGCCCTGTCCCACCACCACCCCGCGGCCACCAGCCTGGCCTGGGGCTACTGGCAGGGCGAGTCCGGAATGACAGCCCACCTCGGCGCCGTCGACCAGGCCCGGGTCACCCGGACCGCCTGGACCCCGATCACCACCGAGCGCGGCCTGGCCCTGTTCGACGCCGCCGTTGCTCACCAACAAGCCAACCTGTTCCCGGCGCCGGTCAACCCACGCAGCCTCAGCCAGCTCGCACAGCGCCACGCCCTGCCGCCGATACTGTCCGCGCTCACCAACGCGCGGCCGCAGGCGGCAACCACCGCCAGCCCGCACACCCTGTCCGCACGGCTGGCCGGCCAGACACCCGAACAGCGCCGGCAGACACTGACAGATCTCGTGGTCACCAGCACCGCGACCGTCCTCGCGCACCCCGACCCGGCCGCCCTCGACGCCGACCGGCCCTTCAAAGACCTCGGCATCGACTCACTAACGGCTCTCGAGCTGCGCAATGCACTCACCCAGCTCACCGGCCTCACCTTGCCCCCCACCCTGATCTTCGATCACCCCACCC
>NZ_MVHE01000173.1 GCF_002086155.1 Mycobacterium angelicum
CCAGCCCGGCCAGATCGTCGGGGCGCCGGCTGGTGGCCAGCTGGGCCAGCTGGGTCTCGGCGGCCGCGCGGGTACCCAGATCGATCGCGGCGGGCAGCGCGCGCAGAAAGTCGCGGATCACCTTGACATGCCCGTCGCCGATCAGCCCGTCGCGCTGGGCTTCGGCGGTCGCGGTCAACTGTGGCGGCAGCGGCTCACCCGTCAACGCCCGGCGCTCACCCAGATCCGCTGCTTCGGCGATCCGGCGGCCGGCCTCGGCCCTGGTAATCCGCAACCGGTCGGCCAGCGCCACCCGCAACGTGCCGCCGAGTTCCTCCTCGCAGGATTGCTCGCCGATCTGATTGATCAAGGTATGCCCGGGCACCGGCAGCCGGCGCGCCACCCGCTCCAGACGCTGCAGCGCCCGCAGCAACTCCGGTGTGGTCAGCGTGTCAAAGGTCAAGCCGCACACGAGATCCAGGCCATGGTCGAGGACATCGAAGGCCTCGACGATCTCCTCACGCGTACTCGAACCCATGCCCCGAATACTATGAGCGACCACCGACAAAAACGCCCACGGTGAAACCACTGAAACCGAAGTGGCGCAAGTTATTTGGGAGCGAACATCCGCTAGTGATGGCTGTGGTCGTGGTGCTCGTGCCCGGACTCCGGCGCGCCACCCATCATGCGCAGCATGGGCATTCCGCCTGAGGTGAAGAACCGGGCCACCAACGCCGCGGCAACCACCAGGAATGCGATGTTGAGCCAGGTGGTGTAGTTCCAGGAAATCCCCGCGGACATCACCATGGCGTTGCGCTCCCGCGGAATGAGATGCGTTGCGCCGAAAAGAAGTTCGATGAGATACCCGGCGGCGACCATCGAGACATAGAACGTGCCCAGCAGTGTCAGCATCATCCTGGTGCCGTAGTACTTGCGGTAGATGTTCAGGATCGGCAGGATCAGCAGGTCGGCGAAGATGAACGCGATGACCCCGCCGAAACTGATGCCACCGTTCCACAACACCGCCGCCAGGGGCACATTGCCGATCGAGCAGACGAACGACACGATCGCCACAATCGGCCCGACAATCGGTCCCCATAGCGCCGACAGCGCCGGATGATTCGCCAAAAAGAAGCTTTGCCAAAATGTTTCGGGCACCCACGCCGCGATTGCGCCGGCGATCAGCAGGCCCAGGACAAGGTCGCGCAGGATCGCCAGCCACTCCATCACGAACACGTGCGAAACCGAGGTGAAGCCGCGCGGGGAGAACAGCCGCCGCCAGAACGAACCATCCCCCTGGATGGACATGTCCATGGCGGCGTGGCCCTCCATGGACCCGGCGATGCCGCGTTCGGCCTGCTCCCGAGCGGCCTCAAGCAGCCGGGTGCGCACGAACAACCGGAACAAGATCGCCAGCACGATGATCATCAGCGGACCGCCGACGAACTCCGCCGCGGTGAACTGCCAGCCCATCAGCAGGGCCAAGATGATGCCCAGCTCCACCACCAAATTGGTGGAACCGATCTCGAACGCCATGGCCGCGGTGAAGTTGGCGCCCTTGCGAAACAGCGATCGGGCCAGAGCCACCGCGGCGTACGAGCACGAGGACGACGCCGCCCCCAGCCCGGCCGCCACCGCCAGGGTGCGGGGCTTGTCGTCGCCCATCAGGCTGACGATCGTCGACCGGCGCACCACCGCCTGCACCACCGCTGACAGCGCGAATCCCAGGATTAAGGCCCACAGAATCTCCCAGGTCATCGACCCGGCCAGCGCGAAAGCGTGCCCGAGCGCTCCCAACACTTTGCTTGTCACTCGGACCTCCGTTCGATCGACGGCATCATCATATACCCCGCGGGGGTATATGCCTACCTGCCGGCGTCAGTCATAAACAATAATCCGGCTAGCCCGATGCTCCGGGAAGTCCGGGATCGCCCGTTGCGCCGGTCGTGCCTACGTTGCCGGCTGATCCCGGGTTCCCGTCGAAGTTG
>NZ_MVHE01000174.1 GCF_002086155.1 Mycobacterium angelicum
CCCCAACTCGCACTCCGCCACGGCAACATCCACACCCCCCGCCTCATCCGAGCCAGCGCGCTCACACCACCACCGGGCTCCTGCTGGCAACTCGACACCACCGGCAAGGGTGACTTGGCGAATCTGGCCCTGGTGCCCGCCAAGCCGATCCTGTTGGCCCCCGGGCAGATCCGGGTGGCGATCCGCGCTGCGGGGTTGAACTTCCACGATGTGGTCGTCGCTCTAGGCGCCATCCCATACGAGGGCATGGGCGGTGAAGCTGCCGGGGTGGTCCTCGACATTGCCGACGATGTGCGCACTGTGCAACGCGGTGACGCGGTGATGGGTATGTTCCCCGCCAACGCCTTTGCGCCGACGGCGGTCACCGATCACCGCATGGTGGTTCCCATACCAGCGGGATTGTCGTTTACCCAGGCCGCGTCGGTGCCGGTCGCGTTTTTGACCGCCTACATCGCCCTGGTCGAGTTGGGCGGATTGGCCGCTGGGCAGCGGGTCCTCATCCACGCCGGCGCCGGCGGGGTTGGCCAAGCCGCGATCCAAATCGCCAACCACATTGGGGCTCAAGTCTTTTCCACCGCACACCCTAACAAGCAACACATACTCGAAGGCCTGGGAGTCCCGCCGGAACATATCGCCTCCTCGCGCACACTGGATTTCGCCGACGCCTTCAGCGCGGCCACCGACCACCAGGGCGTAGACGTCGTGTTGAACTGCCTGGCCGGCGACTTTATCGACGCCTCACTGCAATTGCTGCCCCGCGGCGGGTCTTTCATCGAAATCGGCAAAACCGACATCCGCACACCCAGCCAGATCGCCCACGATCATCCCGGCGTGACCTACCAGGCCTATGACCTGCAGACGGCAAGACCCGAAGACCTACTCGATGCGTGGGCCACGCTGACCAAACTGTTCGTCGCGGACGTCTTGCGACCGCTGCCCATCACCAGCTACGGCTTGCTGCACGCCCGCCAAGCGTTCCGCGATATGAGCCAAGCCCGGCACACCGGAAAGATCGTGCTGATCCCGCCGACCCCCAGCTGGGATCCCGAAGGCACGGTGTTGATCACCGGCGGAACCGGGATGCTGGGCAGGGTTTTCGCCGAGCATCTGATCACTGAGCATGGGATCAAGCACCTGCTACTGGTATCGCGCCGCGGGGCAGCCGCCCCGGACGCCGAAGACCTGGCCCAGCGGTTGACCGAACTAGGCGCCCACGTCACGATCACTGCTTGCGATACCAGCAGCCGCGCGCAGTTGGCTGCACTGCTGGACTCCATCCCTAAGACCCACCGGTTGACCGCGGTCATCCACGCCGCCGGTGTACTCGACGACGCCGTCGTCACTGAACTGACTCCCACTGCGCTGGACACCGTGCTGGCCGCCAAAGCCGACGCGGCGTGGCATCTGCACCAGTTGACCGCCAGCCAAGACTTGGCGGCGTTCGTTCTGTTCTCTTCTGCCGCAGCGACTTTCGGCAATCCAGGGCAAGCCAACTACGCCGCCGCCAACGCCGTCCTGGATGCCCTGGCCCATCATCGACACCACCACCAACTACCGGCCACCAGCCTGGCGTGGGGCTACTGGCACACCTCCTCAGAGATGACCGCGCACCTCACTCGGCTCGACCAAGCCCGCATCGGCCGCGCGAGCCTGACCCCGATCACCACCGAACACGGCCTGGCCCTGTTCGACGCCGCCCTAACGCAGCGGCAACCCGCCCTGGTGGTGGCGCCGCTCAATCTGCGCGCACTAAGCCGGCGCAATGACCTACCCCCGATCCTGTCGGCATTGACCAGCACCCGCCGCCAGGCGGCCACCGCCAGCCCGCAAACCCTGGCCACCCAGCTAGCCACCCAAACCCCCGACCGACAACGACACACGCTGACCACCCTGGTCGTCACCACCACCGCCACCGTGCTGGCCCACCCGGACCCCGCCGCCCTAGACCCCGACC
>NZ_MVHE01000175.1 GCF_002086155.1 Mycobacterium angelicum
GCCACCTCGATCTGCCCAGGCCCCGGCGGCACCCGGTCGAACGCCGCGAACTCCAACGTCTCCAGGTCGCCGGGGGTGCGGATCTGCAGGCTCATGCCGCCGTCGGCGTGGTCGACGACGGTGCTGTGGCGCTCCTCGGGACGCAGCGGGGCCGGGTACAGCCGCGCGGTGTACCACTCGTCGTGACGCCAAGCGGTTTCGTCTTCGTCGGAAGCCAACACCAGCTGACGTGCCACCGACTCGGTGCTCGTCGCCTCATCGACGTCGATGTAGCTGACCTTCATGTGCGGGTGCTCGGCGCTGATCACCCGCAGCAGCCCACGCAGGCCGCCCTGCTCGAGATTGGCGCAATCTTCGGACCGCACTGTCTGGGCGTTGCGGGTCAACACGTAGAACCGGGGCTCCTGGGCCGCGATCTCCGGAATTTCCCGGGCGATACGGACCACATGCTGGACGTGCTGCTCGCCGCGGGCGCCGGACTCTTCGTCCGGGTGGCCATTGCGCGGCGCGGTAAGCACCATCACACCGGTGAACCCGCCCGTCCCGAGCTGGTCACGTAACCGCGCGGCTTGGGCCACATGATCGGCCTGGAACGGCCAGGAGATCATGCTGCATTGCGCATCGTGCACCTTGAGTGCGTCGGTCAACTCCGCGGCCACCAATTCGGTGGCGTCAGAGGTGCTGATCAACAGCCAGGTGCCGGGCTCAGCGTGACTGCTCTCGGGCAACTGGCGCTGCTGCCACTCGATGGTCAGCAACCGTTCGCCCAAAACCCGATCGCGCTCGCTGCCCTGTGAAACGCCGGTTCCCATCTCCAGTCCGCGCACGGCCAGCACGACTGCGCCGTGGTCGTCCAACACGTCCAGGTCGGCTTCCACACCCGAGCCGCACGCGGTCACAGTGGCATAGCAGTAGCGGGCGTAGCGGGCCGACCCGTAGGAGCGCAGCGTGCGCACACCCAAGGGCAGCAGCAAACCGCCATTACCCACTCCCTGGACGGCCGGGTGGGCCGCCACCGACTGAAAACACGCGTCCAGCAATGCCGGATGCACCCCGTAGGCGTCCTGCTGTGCGCGGATAGAGCTCGGCAGGGCTACCTCGGCAAACACGGACGTTCCGCCGGTCTCCTGAGCGGTGTGCACCGTCGCCAGGCCGGTGAACGCCGGACCGTACTGAATGCCGTGCAGGTCGAACCCCTGTCGGAGGTCGTCGCCGGTCACCGGGTTGGGATGCTTCGCCAGCAACTCGTCGATGTCCTGAGCGGGTGGCCGGTCGACATCTTCGATGGCGTGCAGGACGGCGGAGGCCCGCCGGGAGCGCTGTCCTTCGTCTTCGGTCTCCACCGCAAACATGACTACGCCGGGCGCCTCCACGGTCGCGGTGACGCCGACGGGGGTCTCCTCGTCGAGCAGCAGCAGCTGTTCGAAGCGGATATCGCGAACCTCGGACGCCTCACCCAACACGGTGCCGGCCGCGGCCAGCGCCATCTCGCAGTAGGCGGCCCCGGGCAGCGCGGCCGTTCCGTGAATCTGGTGATCGGCCATCCAGGGCAGCGCCGCGGTGCCGACCTCGCCCTGCCAAACGTGGCGCTCCGGTTCCTCGGCGAGTCGCACGTGCGCCCCCACCAACGGATGCACCGGGACCATCGACGCGCCGCGTGCGCGTGACTCCTGACCGCCGGGGGTCAAGAGCAGCCGGCGGTGCGCCCAGGTGGGCAGCGGCGCGTCCACCAGCTGACCGCTGGGGTAGAGCACCGAGAAGTCCACCGCCGCGCCAGCCGCGTACAAATCGCCAACCAGCCCACGCAGCCCGTAAGGCAGCGGCTGCTCGCGCCGCATACCGGCCAAAGCGGCCACCGACATATCCA
>NZ_MVHE01000176.1 GCF_002086155.1 Mycobacterium angelicum
CGTGCCGGCATTGCCGCCGTCACCGGCCGCGCCGCCGGTGCCCGCGGTGCCCGCGGTGCCGCCATTGGCCGCGCCGCCGGCGCCGCCCTTGCCGCCGTCGCCGCCCGCGCCGCCGGCGCCGGCGTTGCCGCCGGCCGTGCCGTTGCCTCCGACGCCGTTGGTGGTCTGGCTGCCGGCCGTGCCGTCGATGCCGCTGCCGCCCTGGCCGCCGTCGCCACCCTTACCGCCGTTACCGCCGGTGCCGCCCTTGGCGCCCACACCGCCGGCCGCACCGCCGTCGCCGCCGGCGCCGCCCTTACCGCCGGCGTGGCCGGCGGTGCCGTTGGGGTTGGTGGCGTTGACGCCGTTGTCGCCGGGTCCACCCGCTGCGCCGTTGCCGCCGTCGCCGCCGTGGCCGCCGTCGGTGTTGGCGCCCACCGCGCCGTCGGCGGCCTTGCCGACGCCACTGCCATTGGCGCCGCCGGTGCCGCCGGCTCCGCCCTTGCCGCCGGCCCCGCCGGCACCGCCGGCGCCGCCGTCGAGGACGGTTGAAGTGCCGTCGGCGCCGCGGCCGCCGTCGCCGGCCGTGCCGGCCTTGCCGCCGTCGCCGCCCTTGCCGCCGAGGCCGTCGGCGCCCTTGCCCACACCGCTGCCGTTGGCGCCGCCGGTGCCACCGGTGCCGCCGTCGCCGCCCTTGCCGCCGGCGCCCCCGGCGCCGCCGGCCTGGCCGGCTCCGGCGTTCACACCCGCGGTGCCATTGCCGCCGCTGATGCCGTTGCCGCCGGCCCGCCGCACCGCCCACGCCACCGCTGCTGGCGTTGCCGCCCAGGCCGTCGGCACCCTTGCCGATGCCGTCACCGTTGGCGCCGCCGTGACCGCCGGCGCCGCCGTTACCGCCGTTGCCGCCGCGACCGCCGTCGCCGCCGGCGAAGCCGGCGTTGCTGTTGGCCGCCGTACCGGTAGCCCCGGCCGCGCCGGCCCCGCCGTTGCCGGCCGTACCCGCGTTGCCGCCATTGGCCGCAGCGCCGCCGGCACCCGCAGCGCCGGATACGGCGCCGCCGCTGGCCGTGCCCGCGGCGCCGCCCTTGCCGCCGTCGCCGCCGGCCCCGCCACTGCCGGCGTTACCGCCGGCCACCCCGTTGCCGCCGACACCGTTGGTCGCCGTGCCGGCGGTTCCGTCTAGGCCGCTGCCGCCGTCGCCGCCGGCGCCGCCCTTACCGCCGGCGCCACCGTTACCGCTGTGCGTGCCCGCGCCGGTGGCAGCGCCACCCTTGCCGCCGGCTCCACCCTTGCCGCCGGCCTGCCCGTCGGTGCCGTTCGGGTTGGTGGCGTTGACGCCGTCATGGCCCGGCCCGCCGGCCGCGCCGTTGCCCCCGGCACCGCCGTCGCCGCCGTTGCCGATGTTGCCGCCGGCGCCACCGGCGCCGCCGTCACCGCCGTTGGCCCCCGCGGTGGTGGGGCTGTAGCCCGTGCCGCCCGCGCCGCCGTTACCGGCCGGGCCCGCGACCGCGGCGCCGTTGGCGCCGTCGTTGGCCTTGATGCCATTGCCGCCGGTCCCGCCGGTTCCGCCGGCGCCCACGGTGCCCGCGTTACCGCCCTTGCCGCCGGCGCCGCCGGTGGTGTTGTTGACCGTGCCGGCCGCGCCGTCGCCGCCGCTGCCCGGTGTGCCCGCGTTGCCGCCCTTGCCGCCGACGCCGCCGGCGCCGTCGCTGCCCTTCGTCGCGCCGGCTCCGCCGGCAGCGCCGCCCGTACCGCCGTCGCCGCCCTTGCCGCCGCTGCCGCCGTTGCCGCCGTCGCCGCCGTTTTGGCCGCCGCCGATGCCGTTGCCGTA
>NZ_MVHE01000177.1 GCF_002086155.1 Mycobacterium angelicum
CAGCAGACCCCCGCCACCGCCGGCGCCACCGGTCCCGCCGATGCTCTCGGCGCTGAAGCCACCCGTCCCGCCGTGGCCGCCGCCCACGCCTACCAGGCCGCTGAGGTTTCCGGCAGCGCCGCCGGCACCGCCGGTACCGCCGGCGAGAACCTGGCTCGCGCCGCCGGACCCCCCGAGCCCGCCGGCGCCGAACAGCCCGCCCACTCCACCGGCGCCGCCGGCACCGCCGACTCCCGCAGTCCCGATGCTCGAGCCGCCGAACGCCGCCCCGCCGAGTCCGCCTGTTCCGCCGGTACCGAACAACTGTCCGCCGGCGCCGCCGTTGCCGCCCATCCCGCCGTTGCCGTTGAAGGTGCTACCGCCCGCGCCGCCGGCGCCGCCGGTGCCGAACAATCCGGCGGCCCCGCCGTTGCCGCCACGCATGCCCGGGGCGCCCGACCCGCCGGCCCCGCCGTTGCCGAACAGCAGACCGCCGTCGCCGCCGTTCAGCCCGGAGCCGGGGGCGGCGTTGGCGCCGTTGCCGATCAGCGGTCGCCCGTAGCGGGCCACGCTCTGCGCGTTGAGCGTATTGAGCAGGTTCTGCGAGGCGCTGGCGATGTCGGTGGTCAGATAGGCCGCGGCACTGGTACTCATAGCCCGCACGAACTGGTCGTGAAACGCCGAGACCTGGGTGCTGATCGACTGGAATTCCTGGCCATAGCCGGAGAACACGGACGCGATGGCCGCGGAAACCTCGTCCGTGCCCGCCCACTCCACCTGGATCGTGGAGGCTGCCGCGGCCGCCCTGGCGCCGCTGATCGCAGAACCGATATCCGACAAATCTTGCGCTGCTGCCGCCAGGGATTCCGGCACTGCGGTCACAAACGACATCGACTACCCCTCACGCTTCCGAACCCGGGTTCTTTATTGATTGCCCCGACTGTCCCGGACCGGTCGTGAAGAAAGGATGTAGAGACATTGAATGCGCCGCGTACGGCGCTAGTCAGCCGTTCCCCGACCCTCCGGCACCGCCGGCGCCACCGGGCGCCCCGTGGGAGCTATTGGGCCCAGAACCGGGGGCGCCGGGCAAGCCGGTACCGCCGGGACCGCCGATGCCGGAACCGCCAGTGCCGCCGTCGCCGCCGCCACCGCCGGAACCGCCGAAGCTGAAACCGCCGTCGCCGCCGACGCCGCCACCGCCGCCGGTGCCGCCGTCGCCGCCGGACCCGGTGTTGCTCGATCCGCCCATGCCGCCAATGCCGCCGGTCCCGCCGTCGCCGCCGGCACCGAAGTCGTTGGTGGGACTGCCGACAGTGCCGCCGGTGCCCCCGGTCCCGCCGACGCCGCCCATACCGCCGCTGATGAGGCCGGCGCCACCAACCCCGCCGGCGCCGCCGTCGCCGGCCCGGCCGCCGGTCCCGTAGTCACCGTCCACCGGACCGCCGGTGCCGCCGGTGCCACCGGTCCCTCCGCCACCGCCGGCGCCGCCGGTGTAGCCGCTGCCGCCGGTGCCGCCTATGCCTCCCACGCCGCCGGCGCCGGCCACGGTTCGAGGCGTGCTGTCGCCACCGCCCTGGCCACCGTGGCCACCGACTCCGCCATCGCCGCCGGCCCCCTGGTGGCCGGACGAAGCCTGACCGCCCGATCCGCCGCCACCGCCGTGGCCGCCACTACCACCGGATCCGGGACCAGTGCTGGCTCCGGCGTCAGCGCCGCTACCGCCCATCCCGCCGGTCCCGCCAGTGCCGCCCTGCCCGCCATTGCCGCCTGTGAC
>NZ_MVHE01000178.1 GCF_002086155.1 Mycobacterium angelicum
GTGTTGGTGCATGCCGCTGCCGGTGGGGTGGGGATGGCTGCGGTGCAGCTGGCCCGGTATTGGGGGTTGGAGGTGTTTGGCACCGCGAGTGTGGGCAAGTGGGACACGTTGCGCGGGTTGGGTTTTGATGATGGACATATCGCTAGTTCGCGCAGTGTGGAGTTCGCTGAAAAGTTTTTGGCCGTCACCAATGGGCGTGGGGTGGATGTGGTGCTCAACGCGTTGGCGGGGGAGTTCGTGGACGCGTCGCTGGGGTTGTTATCGCATGGGGGTCGTTTCCTGGAGATGGGTAAGACCGACCTCCGCGATCCCGCTGTGGTTGCCGAGCAGCATCTCGGGGTGGCTTACCGGGCGTTTGATCTGTTGGAAGTCGACCCGCAGCGGATACAGCAGATGCTGGCAGAGGTGGCGAGATTATTTGAGGCGGGTGTGCTGCACCCGCTGCCGGTCACCGGCTTCGAGGTGCGCCGGGCCGCGGCTGCCTACCGGTTTGTCAGTCAGGCCCGCCATATCGGCAAAGTGGTATTGAGGATGCCGGCGTTCGATGCGGCGGGCACGGTGTTGATCACCGGGGGCACCGGCGCGTTGGGCGTGACGCTGGCTCGGCATCTGGTGGCCCACTATGGGGTGCGGCATCTGGTGTTAGTGAGCCGCCGTGGGATGGCCGCCGAGGGTGCCGGCGAGCTGGTGGACCAGCTCAGCCAGGCGGGGGCGCAGGTGCAGGTGGTCGCCTGTGATGTTGCTGACTGCGACGCGCTGGCCCGGGTGCTGGCCGCGATACCGGCTCGGTACCCGTTGTCGGCGGTGGTGCACGCCGCCGGGGTGCTCGATGACGCGGTCATCGCATCGCTGACACCGCGGCGAGTGGATGCGGTGTTGCGGCCCAAGGTCGATGCGGCGTGGAATCTGCATGAGTTGACCCGGGACCAGGATTTGTCGGCATTTGTGATGTTCTCCTCGATGGCCGGTGTCATCGGGACTGCTGGGCAAGCCAATTACGCGGCCGCCAACGCCTTTCTGGATGGGTTGGCTGCATACCGGCGGGAGGCGGGTCTGCCAGCGACCTCGCTGGCGTGGGGGCTATGGGAAGAGGCCAGCGCCATGACCGAGCAGCTGGGGGCCCAGGATGTGGCCAGGCTGAGCCGGGGCGGCCTGTTGGCGATGCCATCGCGGGAAGCCCTGGACTTGTTCGACACCGCGTTGGCCCTCGATCAGTGCTGCGTGGCGCCGGCCCGGCTGGATTCAGCTGGGTTGTCATCTTCGTCAGAAGCCGGGATGCTGCCGGTCTTGTTCGCCGGCCTGGTGAATCCTCGGCGACGGTCGGTGGTCGGGGACCGGGCCGCAGCTTCGTCTGGTTCGGTATTGGCGCAGCGCCTGGCCGGGCTCTCTGATGAGCAACAACGCTCGCTGCTCTCGCAGATTATGAACTCCCATGTGGCCACTGTCTTGGGCGCTGATCCGGCCACCATCGAAGCCGACCGCGTGTTCCAGGATCAGGGTTTCGATTCCCTGACCGCGGTCGAGCTGCGCAACCGGTTGCAAACCGCGACCGGGCTCGCGTTATCACCCACCCTCATCTTCGACCACCCCACACCGGCCGCCCTCACCCAACACCTACGGCAACTAATCACCGGAACAGCCCGCGAGGTTGCAAGTGGGCCGACGGAGCGCGCGGTGCGGGCCGATGAGCCGATTGCGGTGGTGGGGATGGGGTGTCGG
>NZ_MVHE01000017.1 GCF_002086155.1 Mycobacterium angelicum
GCGGGGGACCGGGCGGTGGGTACCCACCCATGCCGAACGGCGCATGTTGGGTCTCTTGGTTGTGGAAATCATCCGGTGGGCCATAACGTGCCACGGCTCCGATGGTACTGACGCCACCTTCAGGGCGACGTCACACGTGGGGCAGCCAGACCGTTCCGTGCTGCGGTGAGATGAGGAATCCGCGGCCCTGAGCGTCTTTACAGGCGGTGCTACCCGCATTGTCGACGCCGCAGATCGCGCCATCGACCGCGATCGAATGCAGCGGCGGAAGCGGCCGTATCGGATGTCCCATAACCGTGGTGTCCGCCCCGGCCACGGGTGCGTTGGTGGGCTGTAGCCCGATGTCGGTTCGGATGCCGTTCACCCCGACGAGTCCCCTGGCCGGGTCCTGCGAGACGGCGGGAATTCCGGGGAAATTGTTGCCTGTGCATTCCGCGCCGGAATTGACCAATCTGCACGCATTGCCATCGGGTGTCAGGAAGAACACTTCGCTCGATGGACCCCGCCCGGGGTTGGGAATTTCGATGGCATAGTCGCCGACGTTCACGGGTGTGTAACTCGCCAGGTTCGGAAATGCCGGGGGGTCGGCACGGGTGACGGCGCGACAACCCGACACGGCGAAACCGGCGGCCAGACTCATGGCCGCGATCAGTATCGTCGTGCGGCACAATGCCACGTCGATTCCTCCGTCGGTGTTATGGCGGCGCAGCGACATTGGTCCAAGCGCGGGCTGCGGAGCGCCCGCAGTGGGCGGTTGCCCCGAGCCGAGCAAACCGGCCAGGGTGTCATCTCAACTTTCATCTCGTCCACGCCGCCCAATTTATTGGTGTGAGAGAAGTCGAATATGGTTGCCGCCGCCGCGTGGCATTTTTCCCGTGCAATTGGCAGTGCGGACTAGAAGCGGCTACTGAGGGTGCCGGCTCATGCGCGATCGCCAACCTCCGCTCGCCGCGCCAGTGCTGCCTTATGTGCGGCTCTCCGCAAATCGGTATGGGTATGGTCATCCTTTAGCTGCGTGCGACGGGAGGGGTTTCCTTCTCGAAGCCAGGCATCGAATGCACTTTCCTCAGCGGCGAGATTTTCGTTGGTCCAATCGCCTTCATCATCAAAAACTGTTTCGACCCAGTCCCGTTGCTGATGCATCTCCCACAGGACAGGCGCGGTTTCTTTGGCGAGGCTCGGCAAATCCACCTCGAACCTGGTGTAGTGTTTCACGATTCGCTGTTGAAGCACATATATTCCCTTATCACTGAGCGTCGCGATACGGGCCTCCGGTCGCAATAATTCAGAAGGGGCCGCCGTGACATCAACGAATTTGGCGGCATAGTGCCTTCCATTTATAATTTCAGCAAGAGGCATAATTCTTAAATTCTGGTTCCACCCATTTCCGTTGACACGGCTATGCTCCTCAACAGGCGCGACAGTTATGCGGGGGCGAAGACTTGTGCCCGCCCGCATCGAGCAAGGGTGCGCGACGATTTGCACCAGTCGCGGTGTATCTCCGATACATGGCAAGACGACGTCCTTAAATACATCGCCCTGAAAGATGGGGCGACTTCGCGCGACGCTGCCACGCTCGTCGTAAAGTTGCTCCGGATCAATGCAGTCCATGCCTTGTTACTCACCACGAATGCGAATGGAGCGCATCCCATCAGTATCGTTGAACACCTCGAACCTGCTACGGGTAGTGCGCCATCCTGGCCGGATTTCGTCGAGAATGTGTTCCACAGTTCCGCGCTGCTCGGCAATATCAAGGAGAGCCATATCTTGTCCGTTGAGGTACAGGTCCAACGGTCGGATGTAGTAACCAGCGGCCAGCGGCAACTCCATCTCCATCCAAGTTGCGGGATCCGCGATGTGCGCCTCCTCTGCGAGCGTGTCGAGAAGTGCTGCGAATTTTGCAAGTCGACTCCGCTTTTCGGGTGATGCGTCATTACCCTTGCGCCACTTGCGGACTGCGGAAACAGTGACCTCGGCGATTTCGGCGATATGAGTCCATGCCATGCCGCGCTGATAAGCGAGTTCGTCGAGGAGAGCAGGGACGTCATGTCTGCTCTTGTTGCGCATTCTTTGGTCCAAGTTCAGCGCGCGCACCTTGTTATGCAAGTCCTGCATGTGCTCACCGGCCAAGTCGGTTCGTGTCCGAAGTTCCTCGGCTTCGATTGATAGTGCGCGAGTTCCAATTGGAACTACCGCATAGTCCTTGACATCGTCGCCCGCGCTCGTGCTGCTACGGGTCAATCGCGTCAATGCTGCTGTCATAATGTGCTCTCCCCTCGAAATAGGTTCCGGGCGTCCTCAGTAATCGCACGCTGGAACGCCGCGCCCGCGGGTTCGTGGACGGCGGTGAGGACGTCAGTTACTTCACCCCCATCCAGTCGAACCGCATCCTCTTTCCCATCGAAGTCTCGGAATCCGTCAAAGTCCAAGACAAAGAACGGTCCCGGCTTGAAAAGTCGCCGATTCAGAAACTGGGGCTCGACAACCGGACCTTGGTCTAGTGCCGCGTACTGAAAGTTGAGGCCTTTTCCGTCGCCGAGGTCAAACGTGACGAGCCCGTGTGCATTACGCACGGCGACGTCGTCAGGACCTATAGTCAGCGGACTTATGATGCTGTCGTCGATCCACTTGCCCCACGCGCGCACGTCGGTTATCGGCTCTGGCACTCGAACTTCGTCGATGTAGCGAAGACCGACACGCACGAGAGCGGGACGAACGTTTGCAGCAAGGAGGGCTTCGCATACATCGGTTACCCCAACACGGAAGTCATCGAATTCTCGGTAAGCGGTCGTCTCGCATATGAACGAAGAAGGTGTGATGGTGACCGATTCGGTTTTGGCCGTATTTGTCAACACGACCCGGCGTTCGTGTTCGACCTGGGGAAGAACACCAGGACCAAGGTTTCCGACGCTGAAGGTGACGTTGGACTGCGGGGTGCTGAGCGGGAAGCGCTCCTCCAACGCGATGGCAACCGCGTCAAGTGTTTCCTGCTGTCGCAGCCGGGGAGAGTCCGTGAATCGAATCTCTGTTGTGACGAGTGCCAGGGGCGCGTTGGGAAAGATTTCCCGGTTGGGGTACATGCGTTGTCAACCTATCTGCTAGGTACAAAGACGTGTACCAGAATGCGCACCAGAATTGTACCAAAACACGTACCCGTCCGCCGACTGCGATCTCGCTGTCTACCATGATTGGCGGTAACAGCTGGTTCGCTGGTCGGGAGCAACATCCACCCCAACCACGGTAGAAAATCAGCTCAGAACGTATCGACCTTCTCGATGCTGACAAACATGCCGTGGCCGGTGCCGTTGTTCTGGAAACGGGTGCCCTCTTTGGTGGCGACGATCGTCCAGCCCTGCGCGTCGTAGGTTTTGTAGTCGATGGGGACGGTGGGGATGGCGCCGAGATTGCCCAGAATCCACTGCACCTTGCCGGAGGTGTTCACGTGGACGCCGTTGGCGTGCTCGCCCTCCTGCATGGGGGAATTGGTGAATGGCGCTTCGCAGCCGACGCCGTCCTTGTTGATCTGGCAACGCGTTTGGCCGGACTTGGTTTCGATGAACACGTAGCCGTTGTCGTCCGGTTTGAGCGGAATGACGCCGGGGGCGGTGCTGGTCGGCGTTGGCGGGACCGGGACCGCGACGGGTGTCGAGGTCGGGGCGCTTGGGCGCGGCGTCGGGAAGGAGGGTTCGGTTGGTCCGGCGCCCGGTGCGGCGATCGGTCTGCCGTCGACAGTGGTACTGCATCCGGCAATGAGTACGGCTGCGGCCAGCAAGACCCACCGTGCCTTCGACAACAACCGCACGCGCTACTCCCCAGATGCTGAGATATCGGATTCAGAGTACGCACGAGGTGGCACAAGTTAGGGCTGCGACGCGTATTGGAACACCGTCGATGAGGAACCGTTACCGTCTCGTCAGCGCGGCTCGTCAGCGCGCAATTTCGGCAGCCCGGCGGGCCGCGGCGATGATGCCCTGATAGCCGGTGCACCGGCAGAAATTTCCGGACAGACCCTCGCGGATCTGTTCGTCGGTGGGATCGGGGTTGTCGCGCAGCAATGCGGTCAGCGACATGACGAAACCCGGCGTGCAGAAGCCGCATTGCAGCCCATGGCACTCCCGCAGCGCGGATTGAACCGGCGACAACTCGCCCTCGGGGGTTGCGATGCCCTCGACCGTGGTCACCTCCACCTCGTCGGCCTGTACGGCGAACAGCAGACACGAGCGCACCGCGTCGCCGTCCACCAGCACCGTGCAGGCGCCGCATGCCCCGTGTTCGCAGCCGAGATGAGTGCCGGTGAGTCCACACTTCTCGCGGAGGAAGTCGGCCAGCGTCATGCGCGGTTCGACGCTGGCCGCAATGGGAGTTCCGTTGACTGTCAACCGAACTGGTCGTTCATGCATGGGCTGCTCCGCTGGTCGCTTCGGTGACGGCTTGAGTCCAGGCGCGGGCCGTCATCGCGGCGCCTACCCTGCTTCGGTACGACGCCGACCCCTGCAGGTCCGTCGGGATGTCATCGAGCCCGGCCAGTGCGGCCTGACCGATCTCGTCGGCTGCCAGCTCGCCGACCGGTCTGCCGATGACGTACTCCTCGGCCGCGGTCGCTCGCCTGGGTGTGGAACCCAGGCCCAATAGCCCTATGGCGCAGCGGGTTACCCGGTCCTGGCCGTCCAATGACACCGCCACCAGCGCACCGGCGATCGCGTAATCGCCGTGCCGCCGGGCGAATTCCTGGATGGCGAATCCCGATCTGTTGTTCCACACCGGAAAACGGACCCCGGTAAGCAATTCATCGGGTTCCATGCTGGTTTCCCACAAGCCGGCAAAGAAGCCCGAAGCATTGATCTCACGCCGCCCCCGTGGTGACAAGACCTCCATCACCGCGTCCAGGGTGAGCGCCACCGCCGGGTACTCGCCGGCGGCGTCGGCGTGGGCGATGGACCCGCCCAGGGTGCCGCGATTGCGGATCTGAAAGTGGCCGATGAACGGCGTCGCCCGGGTCAGCAGCGGAATCGCTTCGCGCACTTGGGTATCGGCGCCCACCTTGGCCTCGGTGGTTCCCGCGCCGATCCACAGCTGATCGCCGCGACGCTCGATGCCCTGCAGCTCGCCCAGCCGGGAGATGTCGACGAGGTGGTCGAAGAACGCCAGGCGCATCGACAGCATCGGTACCAGGCTCTGGCCGCCGGCCAGAACCTTTGCCTCGTCGCCCAATTCGGCCAGCGTGCGCACCGCTTCCTCCACGGTGCCGGGGCGGTGGTAGTCGAACACCGCCGGCTTCATCGCTGCGCCCCGTCCAGTAGTGCGACGATGGCGGCCGGGCTGGCCGGCAGCCGGGTGACGGTCACGCCCAGCGGCGCCAGCGCGTCGTTGATCGCGTTGATCACCGCCGGTGTCGAGCCGATGGCCCCGCCTTCACCGACGCCCTTGTAGCCGCCGGGCCCGGGGCCCGGTATTTCGATGTGCCCGTATTCGATGGGCGGAACTTCGGTGGCCGTCGGCAGCAGATAGTCGACGAAGGTGGTGGCCAGCGGGTTGCCGTCGTCGTCGTAGACGAAGTTTTCCATCAGTGCGCCGCCGATGCCCTGGACGGTGCCGCCGGCGATCTGGCCCTCCACGATCGCCGGATTGATCATCGGTCCGACGTCCTCGCTGACGATGTAGCGCAGCAGCGTGACTTTGCCTGTCTGCGTGTCGACTTCGCAGGTACAGGCGTGGGTGGCGTTGGCCCACAGGATCGGCGCGGTGGCGACGTAGCGCTCGGTGACCTCCAGAACCGGCGATAGGGCGGACGGAAACTGCTGGGGCTGGTAGTGAGCCAGGTAGGCAAGCTCGCCGAAGGTCACTGTCTTCGAGGGATCGCCGCGTACGGCGGCGGCCGAATGCGCTAGTTCCACTTCGGATGCCGAGACTTTGAGGTGGTGTGCGGCCAGCGCCACGATCTTCTCCCGCAGCGTGGTGCCCGCCGCGTTGACCGCACCCGCCGTCATCGGGCCGCTGCGGCTGCCCTGCGTGCCGGCGCCGTACGGGGTGACGGCGGTGTCGCCCTGGATGGTGGCGACGTCGTCGATGTCGGCGCCCAGCGCGTCGGCGGTGAGCTGGATGACGGTGGTTTCCAAGCTGTTTCCCGTGGAGCCGCCGTTGACGTAGACGTTGATCTTGCCAGTGGGCTCCATCCGGATGGTGGCGCCCTCGGTGCCCAGGTGACCGGTTGCGGCGCCAGTCGGCTCGATGTAAGCGGCGAATCCGAGGCCGAGGTAGCGGCCCTGCGCCAGCGCTTCGCGCTGCTCCTTGCGAAACCCTTCGTGGTCAAGGATTTTGACGGCCTGCTCGAAGGTTTCGGCCGGCGCTACGTGGTCGTAGGGCATGCCGTTGGGGTTGAAATACGGCATCTCGTCGCGGCGCAGCAGGTTGCGCCGGCGCAGCTCCACGGGATCGATGCCCATCTTGCGCGCGCCGATGTCGAGCAGCACTTCGCGGGCCAGCGTCTCGAACTGCCACGGACCGCGGTAGGCCGCCAGCCCGCTGGTGTTGGAGAACACGGTCTTGTAGTTGAAGCTGGATTTCGGAACTCGATAGGGCCCGGGGAAGAACATGCCAATGGCCGCACTGGTCAATACCGGGTAGGGGGTCGGGTAGGCGCCGATGTCCTGGGCGTAGTCGATATCCACCGCCCGCAATGTGCAGTCGGCATCGAAAGCCATTCTGGCCGTGCCGTTGACATGCCGGGCCTGCCCGGCTGACATCAGGTTCTCGCGCCGGTCCTCGATCCACTTCAGTGCCGCGGGCACTTTGCGAGCGGCCAGCATGATGCACATGTCTTCGCGCATCGGGACGACCTTTTGCCCGAATCCGCCGCCAGTATCGCGCATGATGACCCGGACATGTTGCGCCGCAATGCCTAACAGCCGGGCGCAGAAGGCCCGCAGTTCGTGGGGGGTTTGGGTGGAGGCCCAGAGGGTGAGTTCACCCGAAGCTGCCGCCCACTCGACGACCAGGCCCCGGGTCTCAATCGGCACCGGGGCGTAAATCTGTTGGTAGACGTCCTCTTTCACCACGCAGGCAGACGTCTGGAAAATCTCTTCGTCCGGCGGTGCGCCCGCCATCCCGCCGGCCACGTTGTTCGGGTAGCTGTCGTGAACGAGCACCTCTGAGATCTGCGCGACGGTGAAGTCGGTGATCGAGGGCAGCGGCTCGTAGTCGACGTCGACCAACTCGATGGCATCCTCTGCGACATAACGACTTTCGGCCACCACCAGGGCCACCGGGTCGCCGACGAATTTCGCCTCGCCCTCGGCCAGCGGCGGCCGCGGTGTGTCGGGCATGTCCTTACCCGCGACGGCGTGCCAGGCCTCCTGTACATCCGGGTTCAGCTCGGCGGCGGTGAACACCGCGTGCACCCCCGGCAGTGCCAGGGCCGCGGCGGCGTCGATGCCGTTGATCCGGGCGCGGGCAAACGGACTGCGCACGAAGCAGGCATGCAGCATGCCCGGCCGCGAGATGTCGTCGACGAAACTGCCGCGGCCGGTCAACAACCGGCCGTCCTCCACCCGCTGCACGCGGGTGCCGGCGTACCGCGGCGAGACGGCGCTTTGCGCGTCCTGGGTCATTGTGCTCCATCCGGTTGTCGCCTGATGAGAAGCTTAATGTCATGATAGGAGAGTGCCGTTATCGGAGTCGACCGTTGTCGGCGTATTGCTGGCCGCAGGTGCCGGCCGCCGGTACGGCAAACCGAAAGTGCTGGTCGAGGGCTGGCTGGAGATCGCCGTCAGCGCACTGCGCGACGGCGGCTGCGGCGACGTGATCCTGGTGCTGGGGGCGGCCGAGGTTCCCGCTCCGCCGGGTGTCACCGCGATCATGGCGCCGGACTGGGCGCAGGGCCTGAGCGCCTCGGTGCGCGCCGGCTTGGCCGAGGCGCAGCGCAAGCAGGCGGACTACGCCGTCGTGCACGTGATCGACACCCCCGACGTCGGCGCTGCGGTGGTGGCGCGGGTTCTCGAGCGGGCGTTGGGATCCCAAAGCGGGCTGGCCCGGGCGTACTTCGGGGAGCGGCCCGGGCACCCCGTCGTCATCGCGCGCGACCATTGGGCCGGCGTGCTGGCCGGGCTATCCGGAGATCAGGGAGCGGGGGTGTACCTGCGCGATGCGCCCGGCGTCGAAGCGGTGGAGTGCGGCGACTTGGCTAGCGGTTGCGACGTTGACGTTTCTTCAGACCGTCGATAACCCAATGGACCCACTCGATTTCGTACTGGGTCCACCGTAGGCCTCCCTCGAGGACGGCCCGGGCGAAGAACGCGTCGTCGTCATCGTCGTCGGTCCAGTCGTAGGCGTCGAGGATCTCTTTGTAGTGAACGTGCTCCTGCTCGCATATCGACAGGAGCAGTTGCAGGTACTCCTGTTGCTGACTGGTCGTCAGCTGCCCGAGGAGGAAAACGCGCAGCATGGAGGCGTTGCGTATCGGCGGATCGTCCTGCGGAGAGGTCATCCATCGATACAGCTCGGCACGCCCGGTATCGGTGATCGCGTACTCCTTGCGCCCGCGCGGACCCACGTCAGACACCTTGATCAGCCCGGTATCGGCCAGCTTGTTGAGTTCGCCGTAGAGCTGGCTCTGCGTGGCCGGCCACATGTTGTCCATCGACAGCTTGAATTTCTTCAGCAGGTCGTACCCGCTGGCGGGCTCCTGCGAGAGCAGTCCTAGCGCGGCATGTCGCAGGCTCATATGGCTACTCTAACAAGTCACGCTTGACATGTCATTCACGATATGACAGCTATGACATGTCAACGGTGAAATGTCAAGGCGTCACTGCGCTGGGGCTGGTCTCTTGAGCCGCCGTCAGCACGCGATTGCGGACCAGATACCAGCCACCGATCATCGCGGGCACCCCGAGCAGCAACGCGCCAAGCATCCAGGGGCCGTGCTCCTTGTCGAAGAACATCAGCACCAGCACGCCCAGCAAAAAGGCCAGCGTGACATAGCCGCTGTAGGGGGACAGCGGCATCCGGAACTTCGGCCGTTCCAGCTGCCCGGCCTTGGCCAGTTGGTAGAACCGCAGCTGGCAAGCCACGATCGTGGCCCAGGCCACGATCACTCCGGTCGCGGCGATGTGCAGGACGATCTCGAAGGCCTGACTCGGCTTGACGGCGTTGAGCACGATGCCGAACAGCCCGATTCCGGCGGTGAGCAGGATGCCGCCAAACGGCACCCCGTTCTTGGACATCGGCGCGGTGAACTTCGGGCCACTGCCGTTGATCGCCATCGACCGCAGGATCCGGCCGGTGGAATACAGTCCGGCGTTCAGGCTGGACAGCGCGGCGGTGAGCACCACGAGGTTCATCAGGCTGCCGCCCCCGGCGAAACCGACCTTGGCGAAGAAGGTCACGAACGGGCTCTCGTGGTCGCGGTAGGCGGTGTAGGGCAACAGCAGCGCCAGCAGCACCGTCGAGCCGATGTAGAACACCGCGATGCGGAACACCACCGAGTTGATCGCGCGCGGCATGATCCGTTCCGGATCGGCCGTTTCGCCGGCCGCGATACCGACCAATTCGATTGCGGCATAGGCGAACACCACCCCGGAGGTGACCAGCACCAGCGGCAGCAGACCGGCCGGCAGCAAGCCGCCATGGCTACTCCACAGCGACCATCCGGTCTGTTGACCGTCGACCTTGAAGCGCCCGGCCAGAAATACCGTGCCGACGACCAGGAACGTCACCAGCGCCAGCACCTTGATCAGCGCGGCCCAGAACTCGAGCTCGCCGAACAGCTTGACCGAGATCAGGTTCATCGACAGCACCACGATGAGCGCGACCAACGCCAGCGTCCACTGCGGCACGACCTGGAACGCCTTCCAGTAGTGGCAGTAGTGCGCGATCGCGGTGGTGTCCACGATCCCGGTCATGGCCCAGTTCACGAAATACATCCAGCCGGCGGCGAAAGCCACCTTCTCGCCGAAGAATTCGCGGGCGTAGGACACGAACGACCCTGACGACGGCCGGTGCAACACGAGTTCGCCCAGGGCCCGCAGGATCAGGAAGACGAAGATGCCGCACACCCCGTAGACCAGAAACAACCCGGGCCCCGCCGACGCGAGCCGGCCGCCGGCGCCGAGGAACAGTCCGGTCCCGATCGCGCCGCCGAGGGCGATCATCTGCAGCTGGCGGTTTTTGAGGGCCTTGTGGTAGCCCGCGTCTTCGCGGGTGAGCCTCTCGGCGGCGACGTCTAGCGGTGGCATTTCGGAATCCTGGAGCCCTTCGCCCGAGAGAGACAATGGCGTCAGGCTAACTCACCACAGGGCTTAGCGCCGCGATAGCCGGAGCAAACATGGTTTGCTTGATCGCGCCCAGCGTGCCGGGGTCCTTGCCGCCGAGCGGACGCAGCATCTCGACCGCCGTGGCGGTCACGTCCCCCTCGGCCGCGGTGGCGTCGACGATTCCCACGCGCGCCGCGTCCTGGCCGCCGAACCGGCGACCGGTCGTCATGGACGCGACCGCCGTCTGCGGTGAGAGTTTGGCCTGGATGAGTGCGGCCATGCCGTCGGTGAAGGGGATGCGAATGTCCACCTCGGGAAAACAGAAGTAGCCGCGGTCGGCCCGCATCACCCGGAAATCGTGCGCCGTGGCCAGCATCGCCCCGGCTCCGAAGGCATGGCCGACGATGGCCGCCGCCGTGGGAATGGGCAGGGTGAGCATGCGGGCCAGCAATGCGTGGACGCGGCCCACGTACCACGTGGTCTGGTCACCGTGGGCGCCGAGCCAGTCCAGGTCCAGTCCATTGGAGTAGAACTTGCCGACGGCGGTGGTCACCAGCCCGTGTGCGTTGCCGGCCACGATCTCGTCGAGGTGTGCGTTGATGTCGTCGAGAAAGCTTGGCGAGAAACGGTTTTCGTCGTCGCCGAGATCCAGGACGGCGATCTTCTCGTCGTAGTGCAGGCTGATTGTCATGCTGTTGTCCTTTCTGGTGCCCGGTCCGGTTCCCAGTCCGAGGGAGGCCCGATGTCGAGTACGGCGGTAACCGCGGCGCGCAGTTGCTCGCGCGCGGTGGTGCTGCCGAGGCGGTTGCGGCGCAGCAGTATTGCGGTCGGCAGGTCGACGATGCAGGTGGTGATCGTGTCCACGGCGGCGGCGTCCTTGCGGTTCCAGACGTGCTTGGTTAGCCGAATCATCAGTTTGACCAGCGCCGCATCCAGATCGGTGAGCTCGGCGGCGACCTCACCGGGCAGGTCGGGCTGCAGGAGTTGCTCGCGCTGCACGGTCAGCAGCAGTAGCGAGGAATCCGGATACCGCTCGGCGAACACCGCCGGTGCGTCGGCGGCGGCCACCACCGCATCGGTTCCGGTGGCGCGGTCGACCAGCGAGGTTTGCACGTCGAGAAACCGGCGTCCCGCCCGCAGCCACGCCCGGCCGATCAGCCCGGCCCGCGATCTGAAGGTGTGATACAGCGCGCCGTTGGACAGACCGGCCGCGGCACTGATAGCCCGGATGGTCACCGCGGCCGGTCCTGAGCTGACGGCCAAGGACTCGACAGCATCCAGGACGCGATCGATGTCGTACACGCGGGGGCGCGGCATGCCTGGACAGTAACAGAGCGTCTGCTCTGTTACTAATTTCGGCACCCGGGAACAAGACGGACCTACAGGCCGTCAAATTGGTTGACGTGCCAGACGCGCACCCCGCCAGGCGTTTGTGGCCGTTCATGATCATCAAATACTTGGTGTGACCGGGCGCCTTGTGCACAGCCGACTATGGCCAGAATCGACTTCTGGGCTATACCACGACCTAGAGTTCGGACCGTGGTGGACACGTTTGAGGTGGTCGACCTCGCGGACTGGACGCGCGGTGAGAGTGAGCCAGGCGGGGACGAGGCCAAGCGCTGGTTCGTCGCTCCTGAAGCCTCTCGCCATGCCGGGCATTGGCTCTTCAAGCCCCGCCGAATCAAGGCATTGAAGCTATCGAAACGGCGGCGGCTGTTGGGCGATGAGCCCGATGTCTTGGTACGAGGAGAGAACTGGGCAGAAAAGGTCTCTTACGAGCTTGCCAAGCTATTGCTCGTTCCAGCGGCGGAGACCGAACTTGCCACCGTCGTTCAGCTGCGCACTCACCAGCGTGTTTACGGCTCTATGAGCCGAGACATGCGACCCCGTACCTGGGCGTGGACACCTGGGGCAGCGCTGCTTGCCGAACGCGATGACGCGTTCGACGCCAAGTTGTGCCGTGGCCACACGATCGCTGCTATCGATGCCGCACTGGAGGGACTGCGAGGTCCGGTAAACACGGAGTATGTCGATTGGTCCGCTTTCGATGTCTTTGCTGGATATCTTCTGTTAGACGCGTGGATTGCCAATACCGACAGACATGCACACAATTGGGGGGTCTTGCAGAATCCAAAAGATGGCGCTATTTGCCTTGGTCCGAGTTTCGACCACGGCTCGGCGCTCGCTAGCGGTGACGGAGATCCGGCCCGCGCCGATCGTGTCCGGGAGAACACTGTCGAGCAGTGGTGCCAGCACGGACGAACGAAGCGCTTTGATGGGGGCGTGCCTAGCGGCCTAGTCGACATCGCCGGACGGGCTTTGGCGCTAGCAGGATCTAACGCAAGGCGACACTGGACCAGTCAAATAAACAATGTTGACCTGGATTTATGCTTCGATGTGGTTGCAGCCGTACCTGATTTGTCGGACCCGACCCGTAGTTTCTTGCGTACAGTACTAGCCACTAATCGAAAGCGACTCTGTCATGCACTCGGCTGATCTGCTGCCATCGCTGATCGACCTCGGTGCCGACGTGCACAGATCTCGGTTGATCGTGACGCGTCGCGGTGTTGATGACGGCATTTACCGGGCTATCGGCTACCTCGACCAGGTCGATGCCGCCGGAGCATCACCAACGTATGAATTCACCTACCTGGCACGCGTAGCCAGCGATCCCGGCTTCGTCCCAATCGTCGGGTTTCGTGACTTAACGCGGCACTACCGTTCGCCCCGGCTATTTCCCTCTTTCGCCGATCGGGTGATGAGTGCGAAACGGCCGGATCGCCCACAGTACTTAACGGCGCTTGACCTCGACGCGGACGCTGGCGCTTGGGAGGTGCTCACTGCGTCGGGCGGGCATCGCGAGGGCGACCCGATAGAACTCATATCCCTTCCGCGGTACCACCGCGCCACCGGTAAGACTTCAGCCCATTTCCTAGCCCACGGCGTGCGACATCGGGGTGCGGAAGTAAGTGCACACATCACTCAGTTGGCTTCCGGACACCGTTTGGGATTGGAACCAGATCCTGGCAACCCGGTCAACATCCGCGCAGTTCGGATCGTTGATGATGGTCTTCACATCGGGTTTGTTCCTGATCCGCTATTGGACTACGTACATTCCATCCTCGCCGGCGGCCACTACGCGCTGACTGTAGTGCGTGCAAATCCTGCCGAGACGCATCCGCATCTGCGGCTTCTGCTGCGGCTTAGCGGGCGGTGCAGCTACTTCGTGTTTGATGGTCCCGATTGGCGACACGCATAGCGCCTCAGTGAAAGATCGGCTTCGCGCATTTCTACGTCCTGGTGTCGGACGGCGTTCGTCATGCATACGCGCTGTCTCGTCGGCCTGTAGTCGCATATTTCGACCTAATTTTCCCACCCGGGAACAACACGGGATTGGCTGCCGTTAGGATGATCAGCAAGTTGAGCGGACCACACTCAAGGATGGGTTGACACGGCGACGCCGTCACAGGCAGTCTTGAGCGGGGTTCACTCAGCATAGTGCAGTAAAGAAGCTCTACATCAATCAGGAGGATTCACTATGGCTCGTGCGGTCGGGATCGACCTCGGGACCACCAACTCCGTCGTCGCGGTTCTGGAAGGTGGCGACCCTGTCGTCGTCGCGAACTCCGAGGGCTCCAGGACCACACCGTCCGTCGTTGCGTTTGCCCGCAACGGCGAAGTGCTGGTTGGCCAGCCCGCCAAGAACCAGGCGGTGACCAACGTCGACCGAACCATTCGGTCGGTCAAGCGGCACATGGGCAGTGACTGGGCCGTCGACATCGACGACAAGAAGTACACCGCTCCCGAAATCAGCGCCCGGGTGCTGCAGAAGCTGAAGCGCGACGCTGAGGCCTACCTCGGTGAGGACATCACCGACGCGGTGATCACCGTTCCCGCTTACTTCAATGACGCCCAGCGTCAGGCCACCAAGGATGCCGGCCAGATCGCTGGCCTCAACGTGCTGCGCATCGTCAACGAACCGACCGCCGCGGCGCTGGCCTACGGGCTGGACAAGGGCGAGAAGGAACAGACCATCCTGGTCTTCGACCTCGGTGGCGGCACCTTCGACGTCTCGCTGCTGGAGATCGGCGAGGGCGTGGTCGAGGTCCGTGCCACCAGTGGTGACAACCACCTCGGTGGTGACGACTGGGACGAGCGCGTGGTGCAGTGGCTGGTCGACAAGTTCAAGGGCACCAGCGGCATCGACCTGACCAAGGACAAGATGGCGATGCAGCGGCTGCGTGAAGCGGCCGAGAAGGCCAAGATCGAGCTGTCGAGTTCGGGCAGCACCTCGATCAACCTGCCCTACATCACCGTCGACGCGGACAAGAACCCGCTGTTCCTCGACGAGCAGCTCACCCGCGCGGAGTTCCAGAAGATCACGCAGGACCTGCTGGACCGCACCCGCAAGCCGTTCCAGTCGGTGATCGCCGACGCCGGCATCTCGGTGTCCGACATCGACCACGTTGTGCTGGTGGGTGGTTCCACCCGCATGCCTGCCGTGACCGATCTGGTCAAGGAGCTAACCGGCGGCAAGGAGCCCAACAAGGGCGTGAACCCGGACGAGGTAGTGGCCGTTGGTGCCGCCCTGCAGGCCGGCGTCCTCAAGGGTGAGGTGAAAGACGTTCTGCTGCTTGACGTTACGCCGCTGAGCCTGGGTATCGAGACCAAGGGCGGCGTGATGACCAAGCTCATCGAGCGCAACACCACGATCCCGACCAAGCGGTCGGAGACCTTCACCACCGCCGACGACAACCAGCCGTCGGTGCAGATCCAGGTCTATCAAGGTGAGCGCGAGATCGCCTCGCACAACAAGCTGCTCGGCTCGTTCGAGCTGACCGGCATCCCGCCGGCGCCGCGCGGCGTCCCGCAGATCGAGGTCACCTTCGACATCGACGCCAACGGCATCGTGCACGTCACCGCCAAGGACAAGGGCACCGGCAAGGAGAACACCATCCGGATCCAGGAAGGCTCTGGCCTGTCCAAGGAAGAGATCGACCGGATGATCAAGGACGCCGAGGCGCACGCCGAGGAGGACCGCAAGCGTCGCGAAGAGGCCGACGTTCGCAACCAGGCCGAGACGCTGGTCTACCAGACGGAGAAATTCGTCAAGGAACAGCGCGAAGCTGAAGGCGGGTCAAAGGTTCCCGAGGACACGCTGAACAAGGTCGATGCCGCTGTGACAGAGGCGAAGTCGGCCCTGGAAGGCAGCGACATCGCCGCGATCAAGACAGCCATGGAGAAGCTGGGCCAGGAGTCGCAAGCGCTGGGCCAGGCCATCTATGAGGCCACCCAGGCCGAGGCGGCCGCGGGCCAGTCCGGCGGCGCCGCCCCCGGCGCTGGGCCCGGCTCGGCTGACGACGTCGTGGACGCGGAGGTGGTCGACGACGACCGGGAGTCCAAGTGACCGAAGATATTCCACAGGAACACGTAACGGTCACCGACAAGCGGCGCATCGATCCCGAGACGGGTGAAGTACGGCAGGTCCCTCCCGGCGATACGCCGGGAGGGACCCAAGCCCCGGCAGAATCCGCCGCCAAAGTTGCCGAGCTGACTGCCGATCTGCAACGGGTGCAAGCCGACTTCGCCAACTACCGCAAGCGGGCCTTGCGCGACCAGCAGGCAGCCGCGGATCGAGCCAAGGCGGCCGTCGTCAGCCAATTGCTGCACGCGGTGGACGACATCGAACGCGCCCGCAAACACGGCGACTTGGACTCCGGCCCGTTGAAGGCGGTGGCCGACAAGCTGATGAGCGCGTTGTCGGATCTCGGACTCAAGCCGTTCGGCGCCGAGGGTGAGGATTTCGACCCCGTCCTGCACGAAGCCGTGCAACACGAGGGCGGTGGTGGCCAGGACTCCAAGCCGGTGATCGGCAATGTCATGCGGCAGGGCTACCAGTTGGGCGAGCACGTGCTGCGCAACGCACTGGTCGCCGTCGTCGACACCGTCGCCGACGACCCGCAAGGCCAGGCCGTGGAACCGGAATCGGAACCGGCTGCAACCGAGCTGGCCGACACGGGCGATAACACCGACACCGCGAGTGAATAAGGCACAGAATCTACGGAAAGGGTGCGAGGGGGTGACGCAATATGGCCCAGCGTGAATGGGTCGAAAAGGACTTCTACAAGGAGCTGGGCGTCTCCTCTGACGCCAGTCAGAAAGACATCAAGACGGCCTACCGCAAGCTGGCTTCCGATCTGCATCCGGACAAGAACCCCGGCGGAGCCGAGCGGTTCAAGGCGGTCTCCGAGGCCTACAGCGTCTTGTCCGACGAGGCCAAGCGCAAGGAGTACGACGAAACCCGCCGGCTGTTCTCCGGCGGGGGCTTCGGTGGCGGCCGCCGGTTCGACGGCGGTGGCTTCGGTGGCTTCGGTGGTGGCGGCGGCGACGGCGCTGAATTCAACCTCAACGACCTGTTCGAGGCCGCGGGCCGCTCGGGCGGCGCCAACATCGGCGACCTGTTCGGCGGCCTCTTCGGGCGCGGCGGCAGTCCGCGTCCGAGCCGGCCGCGGCGCGGCAACGACCTGGAGACCGAGACCGAGCTGGACTTCCTCGAGGCCGCCAAGGGCGTAGCGATGCCGCTGCGGCTGACCAGCCCGGCGCCGTGCACCAACTGCCACGGCAGCGGTGCCCGGCCGGGCACCAGCCCCAAGGTCTGTCCCAACTGCAACGGCTCGGGTGTGGTCAACCGCAACCAGGGCGCGTTCGGCTTTTCCGAACCGTGCACCGATTGCCGCGGCAGCGGGTCGATCATCGAGCACCCCTGCGACGAGTGCAAAGGCACCGGCGTCACCACCCGCACCCGCACCATCAATGTGCGGATTCCGCCCGGCGTGGAAGACGGGCAACGGATCCGGCTGGCCGGGCAGGGCGAAGCCGGCCTGCGCGGTGCCCCGTCGGGCGACCTGTATGTGACGGTGCACGTGCGGCCGGACAAAATCTTCGGCCGCGACGGCGACGACCTGACCGTCACCGTTCCGGTCAGCTTCACCGAATTGGCTTTGGGCTCAACGCTTTCGGTGCCCACACTGGACGGAACCGTTGGCGTGCGGGTGCCCAAGGGCACCGCCGACGGCCGTATCCTGCGGGTGCGCGGACGCGGCGTTCCCAAGCGCAGCGGCGGCAACGGAGACCTGCTCGTCACCGTGAAGGTGGCCGTTCCGCCCAATGTGGAAGGTGCCGCCCAAGAGGCGCTGGAGGCCTATGCGGCGGCCGAGCGGTCCAGCGGGTTCAACCCCCGGGCCGGATGGGCAGGTAACCGCTGATGGCCAAGAACTCTAAGCGAGAAGAGTCGCGGACATTTCTGATCTCGGTGGCCGCCGAGCTGGCCGGCATGCATGCGCAGACCTTGCGCACCTACGACCGGCTCGGCCTGGTCCGGCCCGAGCGCACCTCGGGCGGCGGACGCCGGTATTCGCAGCATGACGTCGACTTGCTGCGTGAGGTGCAGCGGCTTTCGCAGGACGAGGGCGTCAACCTGGCCGGGATCAAACGCATCATCGAGCTGACCAATCAGGTTGAGGCGTTGCAGTCCCGGCTGCGGGAGATGGCCGACGAATTGACCGTTCTGCGTGCCAACCAGCGCCGCGAGGTCGCGGTGGTACCGAAGAGCACGGCGCTGGTGGTCTGGCAGCCGCGCGGTCGCTAGTTAGGGCACGTTGTCGTTGAGGAAGCCGGACAGGTTCTGGCCGAAGTTCCCGACGCCGGAGATGAAGGCCTGCGTCATGGCGTCCAGGATGCTGGTGTTGTAGATACCCGAGAGGGTGTTGCCCAGGTTCGCCCAGCCCGATTCCAGCGTGCCGTGGTTCTGCAGACCTGAATTTCCGACACCGCCGGAGTTGAAGAAGCCCGACGTCTCGGTGTAGATGTTGCCCAGCCCGGACACCGCGCCGTCGACGGCGTTGAAGAAGCCCGACGCGCCGCCCGCTCCGTCGTTGAAGAAGCCCGACGACGGGGCGGTGCTGGAATTGAAGAATCCGGGGGACTGCTGCCAGTCGAAACCGAAGGTGGTCGGGCCCACCGAACCGTTGCCGATGAAGCTGAGCGGGTTGGAGATGTTGAAGCTCAGCGGTGTTTCGGGGTTGAGCACGCTCGGATCGATGGTGTACGGGCCGAGGTGTTCGGTGGTGATCGGGATGGTGAACGAGACGTGCAGCACACATCCCACGAAGGGGATGTAGAGGATGCAGATGGTGGTTTCCAGGCTGATGGGTATCGAGAACTCGGCAAGCGTGAACGCCTCTTGAGTGATGGCGTTGATGGTGCCGGTGATCGGTATTTCAATGTCGCCCTGGATGTCGTAGTTCCACGGGATCGACGGAATGGTGACGTGGTAGCTCAACGCCCCTAGGCCCTGGTAGTCGCCGCGCCAGAAGAAGCCGTTGCTGTAGTTGCCGGCGATGAAGGCGCCGGTGTTGACATTGCCGGAGTTGGCAAAGCCGGTGTTGGAGTTGCCGGTGTTGAAGTAGCCGGTGTTGTAGTTGCCCGGGTTGAAGCCGCCGGTGTTGTAGTTGCCCGGGTTGAAGCTGCCGGTGTTGGTGCTGCCCGCGTTGAAGAAGCCGGTGTTGTAGTTGCCCGAGTTGCCGAAGCCGGTGTTGACCATGCCGCTGTTGAAGAACCCGGTGTTGGTGTTGCCGTTGTTGCCGATACCGGTGTTGTAGTTGCCGGTATTGCCGATACCCCAGTTCCCGGTGCCCGAGTTGCCGATGCCGATGTTGTTGGTGCCGGAGTTGAACAGGCCGATGTTGCCGCTGCCCGAATTCCAGTTGCCGAAGCCGGTGAGCGCGTTGCCGGTAAGGCCGATGCCGATGTTGCCGTCGCCGGTGTTGCCGAATCCGATGTTGCCGTTGCCGGTGTTGCCGAAGCCGATGTTGAAGCTGCCGGTGTTGCCGAAGCCGAAGTTTTGCAGGGCCGCCGTCACGCCGGGGCCGGCGTTGCCGAAGCCGATGTTGCCGCTGCCGACGTTGCTGAGTCCCCAGTTGCCGCTGCCGATGTTGGCGCCGCCCAGGTTGAGGTCGCCGATGTTGGCATTGCCCAGGTTGAAGCTGCCGATGTTGCCGCTGCCGAGGTTGTAGTTGCCGATGTTGGCGCTGCCGAGGTTGAAGAATCCGTGGTCGGCCAGCCCGAAGCTGAACGTCGTCGCATCCGGGCCGTTGCGGAACCAGCCGGCCAGGTCGGTGCCGATGTTCTGCCAGCCCGACACGCTGGACGGGTTGGCGGTCCCGGTGTTGAAAAAGCCCGAGATGGTGTTGCCGAGGTTGGCGAAGCCCGACTGCAGCGAACCGTAGTTCTGGATGCCGGAGTTGCCGATGGCTCCGATGGCCACGTTGGCCAGACCCGAGTTGTTGCCGAAGTTGAAGAAGCCCGACGCGCTACCGGTACCCCAGTTGACGAAGCCCGACGACAGCGCGGTCGTTGAGTTGAAGAAGCCGGGGGTGGGCTTGAGGTCGATGAGCGGAACGTAGGCGGGACCGAAGCCGCCGGTTCCGCCGATGTGGATGATGGTCGAGCCGTCCGGGGCGCCGATGTTCATCTTGATCGCGGGCTGCGTGCCGAAGTCGATCACGATCGGTGTGTTCGACGGGGCCGAGGGGTCGCCGCCGTGGATGTTGATCGGCCCTATCGGGGCGAAGACCGTGCCCGAGACGATGGCCAGATCCACGGTTCCGCTGGCCGGGATCTGCGGAATGGTGACCGCCGGGATGGAGATGTTGGTGATGCTGCCGACGATCGGGATGTTGACCGGGGCGTCGACGGTGAGGTAGGCGGGGATCCGGTCCATGACGATCGTGTAGTTGTAGGACAGCAGTCCCTGGCGGTCCGCCCGCCAGAAGAAGCCGTTGTCCGAGCTGCCGGTGATGAACGCCCCGGTGTCGTAGTTGCCGGAGTTGGACCAACCGGTGTTGTAGTTGCCGGTGTTGTAGGACCCGGTGTTGAAGTCGCCCCGGTTGGCGAATCCGGTGTTGAGATTGCCGATGTTGAAGGCGCCGGTGTTGTAGTCGCCGGGGTTGGCGATGCCGGTGTTGAAGTTGCCGGTGTTGAACAGGCCGGAGTTGCCGGTGCCGGTGTTGCCGATACCGGTGTTGCCGGTGCCGGTGTTGCCGATGCCCCAGTTTCCGGTGCCCGAGTTGCCGAAACCGACGTTGCCGGTGCCCGAGTTGAACAGGCCGATGTTGAAGCTGCCGGAGTTGGTGCCGCCGATCCCGATCTGGTTGTTTCCCGACAGTCCGATGCCGATTCCGCCGGTGCCCATGTTGCCGATGCCGATGTTGCCGGTGCCGGAGTTGAACAGGCCGAAGTTGGCGGTGCCGGAGTTGAACAATCCGGTGTTGCTGGTGCCCGCGTTGAAGAATCCGGTGTTGGCGAAGCCGGAGTTCAGCGAGCTGAAGCCGGACTGGTTGTCGCCGGTGAGCCCGATGCCGACGTTGTTGTTGCCGGTGTTGAACAGGCCGATGTTACCGTTGCCGGCGTTGGCCCAACCCTGGTTCCCGTTGCCGGCGTTGGCAATTCCGACATTGTTGTCGCCCAGGTTGAACAGGCCCATGTTGTTGGTGCCGAAGTTCAGCGGGCCGAACCCGACCTGGTTATTACCGGTCAGGCCGATGCCGATGTTGCCGTTGCCGGTGTTGCCGAAGCCGAAGTTGCCGTCGCCGGTGTTGCCCCAGCCGACGTTTCCGCTGCCGGTGTTGCCGAAGCCGATGTTGTGCAGTGCCGCCGTCAGCCCCGGGCCGGCGTTGCCGAAGCCGAAGTTTCCGCTGCCGATATTGCCGTTGCCGAAGTTGGCGTCGCCGACGTTTCCGAAGCCGAAGTTGGCGTTGCCCAGGTTGCCGCTGCCGATGTTGAAGTCGCCGACGTTTCCGCTGCCGAGGTTTCCGTGGCCCAGGTCGGCCAGACCGAGGTTGATGACGGGTGTTCCGGCCGGGCCGCGGAACAGACCGGACAGGTCGGTGCCGAAGTTCGCCAGGCCCGAGAGGTGGCCCGCGGTGGCCAGGTCGGCGGTGCTGGTGTTGTAGAAGCCCGACACGGTGTTGCCCAGGTTGGCCCAGCCCGACTGCAGCGAACCGAAGTTCTGCCAGCCCGAGCTGCCCAGGGTGCCGATGTTGGTGTTGCGGAAGCCGGAGAGGTTGGCGCCGAGGTTTCCGAACCCGGACACGGTTCCGGTGCCGTTGTTGAAGAAGCCTGACGAAGGGCTGCTGGTGGTGTTGCCGATGCCGGGAGCGGGCTGGATGTCGAGCAGCGTGATGTTGACGGGCCCGGCGCCACTGCGAATCGCGATCGGAATACCGTTGTTGGGTCCGCCGATGGTGACGTCGACGACGGGCAGGGTTCCGGTGACGGTCGGGATGGTGATGGGCCCGATGCTGAAGTTGGTGATCTGCAGGGCGTTGATGGTGATCGGCGGAATGGTGAAGCCGTTGACGGCCAGGGTGTTGAAATCGGCGTGGATTGGAATGTTGATCGGGATGTTGATGTCGAAGGTCAGCACCGGGAATTGCGGGACGTAGAAGGCGTAGTGAACACCGATCAGGCCCTGGTAGTCGGCGCGCCAGAACATGCCGTTGTTGTAGCTGCCGGCGTTGAAGGCGCCGGTGTTGACGTTTCCGGCGTTCGCCAGACCGGTGTTGTAGTCGCCGCTGTTGAAATGGCCGGTGTTGTAGTCGCCGGAGTTGAAGCCGCCGGTGTTGAAGCTGCCGGTGTTGTAGCTGCCGGTGTTGTAGTCGCCCGGGTTGGCGAATCCGGTGTTGGTGCTGCCGACGTTGTAGAGACCGGTGTTGTAGGTACCCGCGTCGGCGATGCCGGTATTGCCGGTGCCGGCATTCCATAGACCCCAGTTCCCCGGGCCCACGTTGCCGATGCCGGTGCTGGCCACGCCGGCGTTGCCGATACCGAAGTTGCCGGTGCCCGAGTTGCCGATGCCGACGTTGCCGGTGCCCGAGTTGAAGAAGCCGATGTTGTTGGTGCCCGAGTTGAACAGGCCGGTGTTGCCGCTGCCCGAGTTGAGGCCACCGAAGCCGAACTGTCCGTTGCCGGACAGGCCGATCCCGATGTTGTTGCTGCCGGTGTTGGCGAACCCGATGTTGTTGCTGCCGTTGTTGGCAAAGCCCTGGTTGTTGCTGCCCAGGTTGCCCAGGCCGAAGTTGTAGTTGCCGAAGTTGCCCAGGCCGACGTTGTAGTCGCCCAGGTTTGCGGGGCCGATGTTGTAGCTGCCCCGGTTGCCGGCCAGGAAGTTGAAGTCGCCGATATTGCCGCTGCCGAAGTTTCCGCTGCCGACGTTTCCGAAGCCGAAGTTGTTGCTGCCGAGGTTTCCGCCGCCGACATTGCCGTTGCCGATGTTGGCGAAGCCGACGTTGGCGATCGGGTTGTTGTTGAAGAATCCGGCGATGTTGTTGCCGACGTTCTCGACGCCGGAGATATTGCCGGGCATCGCCAGACCCAGCGTGCTGGTGTTGAGGAAGCCGGAGACGTTGTTGCCGAAGTTGGACATCCCGGAGAGCAGGTCGCCGAAATTCTTGAATCCGGAGATTCCCGAAGTGCCCGAGGTGAGGTTGAGGAATCCGGAACTGTTGCGGCCGGTGTTGCCGAAGCCGGACACGGTACCGGAACCGGAGTTGAAGAAACCTGACGACGGCGAGGTGGTGGAGTTCGAAAAGCCCGGTGTCGCAGGGATATTGAGGGTCGGGATCTTGATGGGCAGCAGGCCGCCGTCGCCGCCGAGGTCGATCAGCGGGTCCGGGCCGGCCCCGATGTTCATGCCTATCGGCGGCAGGCTGATCGCAATGTTCGGAATGAAGATCGCATTGACTTCGACCACCTTGGTGCTGATGCCGAAGAAACTCACGTCGACGGTCACCGGCGGAATGACGAAGCCGAACATGGTGAAGACGCCCAGGGTGCCGTTGATGGGGACGTTGAGGTAGATCGGGACGTGCATGTGCAGCGGGATGGCGGTGTCGGGAATCGAGACGGTCCAGTCGATGCCCCACAGACCCTGGTAATCGCCGCGCCACAGATACCCGTTGCTGTAGTTGCCCGAGTTGAAGAATCCGGTGTCGACGTTGCCGGAGTTGCCCAAGCCGGTGTTGTAGTCGCCGAGGTTCAGATGGCCCGTGTTGTAGGAGCCGGGGTTCAGGCCGAAGGTGTTGAAGCTGCCCACGTTGAAGCTGCCGGAGTTGTAGCCGCCGACGTTGCCGACGCCGGTGTTGACGTTGCCCGGGTTCAGGAATCCGGTGTTGACGTTGCCGGCGTTGAGGATGCCGGTGTTGGTGTCGCCGGTGTTGCCGATGCCCCAGTTCCCGGTGCCGGAGTTGGCGATGCCGATGTTGCCGCTGCCGGAGTTGAACAGGCCGATGTTGTTGCTGCCGGAGTTGAAGAAGCCGCTGTTGCCGCTGCCGGAGTTCCAGGCGCCGAAGCCCTGCTGGTTGTTGCCGGTGAGTCCGATACCGATGTTGTTGCTGCCGGTGTTGGCGAACCCGATGTTGTTGCTGCCGGTGTTGGCGAAGCCCTGGTTGGAGCTGCCGGCGTTGCCGAAGCCGAAGTTGTAGTTGCCCAGGTTGGCCAGGCCGATGTTGTAGTCGCCGAAGTTGCCGGGGCCGAAATTGTATGAGCCGCGGTTGCCGTCGAAGATGTTGTAGCTGCCCAGGTTTCCGCTGCCGAGGTTGGCCGTTCCCAGATTCCCCAGGCCGATGTTGAAGTCGCCGACGTTTCCGAAGCCGACGTTGTTGGCGCCGACGTTGGCCAAGCCCAAATTGAACGTCGTCACCCCGGCCACCTGGTCGCGGAAGAAGCCCGCGATGTTGGCGCCGTGGTTGAGCACACCCGAGACGTTGGCCGGTGTTCCGACTCCGGTGTTGAGCAGGCCCGAGACGGCGGTGCCGAAGTTGGCGATGCCCGATTGCAGGCTGCCGTAGTTCTTGAAGCCCGATGTTGCGCCGTTGGCGTAGTTCTGGAAACCCGAGACGTTGGAGCCGAGATTGCCGAAGCCCGATACCGTTCCGCTGCCGAGGTTGAACAGGCCCGAGGACGGGTTGGCCGTCGAGTTGAAGTAGCCGGTCTGCGCCGGGATGTTGAAGACCGTCCAGTCGGCGGGGCCGAGGGTCGCCGTGGCCGGGACGAAGATCTTGGTCGAACCGTCCAGCGCGCCGATGTTGAACACCACCTGGGGGCCGGTGCCCGTCACCGGCGGAACGGTGACCGAGTTGATCACGCCGGCCAGGATCGGGACGCCACCGACGGCCGGGGTGAACCCGAAGTGGACGTCCTCCAACGTGATTCCGCTGTACAGGGTGTTGGTGAAACCGGCCGTGATGGGAATGTTGATGGGCGCCGTGATGTCGACGTGGCCGGGGATTTCGGGGATATGAATGACGTAGCTCGAGCCCCAGAGGCCTTCGGAATCGCCGCGCCACATGATGCCGTTGCCCATGTCGCCGGTGATGAACGCACCGGTGTCGATGGTGCCCTGGTTGGCCAAACCGGTGCTGTAGTTGCCGGCGTTGTACAGGCCGGTGTTGTAGCTGCCGCGGTTGGCGATGCCGGTGTTGGCATCACCCGCGTTATACCAACCGCTGTTGTAGTTGCCGGCGTTGGAGAAGCCGGTGTTGGCGATGCCGACGTTGAAGAGGCCGGTGTTGGTGCTACCGCTGTTGCCGATGCCGGTGTTGAGGCTGCCGGAGTTGCCGAAGCCGAAGTTTCCGTTGCCGGAGTTGCCGATACCGATGTTGTTGCTGCCGGAGTTGAACAAGCCGATGTTGCCGGTACCGGAGTTGAAGCCGCCGGCGAAGTTGATGCCCACCTGGCCGCTGCCGGTGAGCCCGATGCCGATGTTGTTGTCGCCGGTGTTGCCGAAGCCGATGTTGTTGTCACCGGTGTTGCCCCAGCCGTAGTTGTTGCTGCCGGTGTTGCCGAAGCCGATGTCGTTGAGCGCCGCGGTGAGCGTGGGACCGGCGTTGCCGAACCCGATGTTGCCGCTGCCGATGTTGCCGCTGCCGATGTTCAGGCTGCCGATGTTGCCGCTGCCGATGTTCAGGCTGCCGACGTTGCCGCCGCCGAAATTGAAATCGCCGATGTTGCCGCTGCCCACATTCAGCCGGCCCAGGTCGCCGAGGCCCAGATTGAAGAAGGTGCCGTTGTTGTCGCGCACCAGACCCGACAGGTCGGTGCCGATGTTCGAAAAGCCCGAAACGTTGCCCGGCGTAGCGAAATTCGCCGTGCTGGTGTTGTAGAAACCCGAGACGCTGTTACCCAGGTTCGCCCAGCCCGACTGCAGCGAGCCGAAGTTCTGAAAGCCCGAATTGCCCAGTGCGCCACTCAAACCGCTGTTCAGCCAGCCCGAGGTGGTGGCGCCGAAGTTGCCCCACCCAGAGGTGCCGCCGGCGCCGGAGTTGAAGAAGCCGGACGAGGGGTTGGTGGTCTTGTTTCCGAACCCGGGGGCGGGCTCGATGTCGATGAACGTGATGGTGCGGCTTTCGATGGCGCCCACGAAAGTGATGGGAACGTTGATGTTCGGGCCGCCGATGCCCACCGTCACGTTGGGAATGGTGATGGCGGACCCGCCGAGGATGACCGGACCGAAGTAGAAGAAGCCGCCCAGGTAATAGGTTTTAGGGAAGACCGTACCGGCCACCGTGACCGGAATGACTTGGCCGCCAAGGTTCATCACGCTATCGACCGGAATGATCATCTGTTCGTTAATCGGGACGTACGGAGTGGTGTACGACAGGTGCAGGGATATCTGGCCCTGGTTGTTGCCGGCGACGAAGATGCCGTTGTTGAAGCTGCCGGTGTCGAAGGCGCCGGTGTTGACGTCGCCGGGGTTGAAGAAGCCGGTGTTGGTGTCGCCTGGGTTGAAGAAGCCGGTGTTGACGTTGCCGACGTTGTAGCTGCCGGTGTTGGTTTGGCCGACGTTGAACCCGCCGGTGTTGTAGCTGCCGGCGTTGAGCCAGCCCGAGTTCAGCAGGCCGGCGTTCATCAGGCCCGAGTTGTAACTGCCCGCGTTGGACCAGCCGGTGTTGCCGGTGCCGGGGTTCTCGTATCCCCAGTTGCCGGTGCCGGCGTTGAGCACGCCGACGTTGCCAGTGCCGGAGTTGCCGATGCCCCAGTTTCCGGTGCCCGCGTTGAACAGGCCGACATTGTTGGTGCCCGAATTGAAGAAGCCGTTGTTGCCGATGCCCGAATTCAGGGCGCCGATGCCGACCTGGTTGTCCCCGGTGAGCCCGATACCGAAGCTGTTGTTGCCGGTATTGCCGAAGCCGGTATTGCTGTTGCCGGTGTTGGCGAAGCCGCGGTTCAAGTTGCCGGAGTTGGCGAATCCGTTGTTGTTGTCTCCGACGTTGCCGCGTCCGACATTGCCGTTTCCCAGATTGCCGAAACCGATGTTGGATAGGCCGATGTTCGCGGCGCCGAAGTTCTGATTGCCGATATTTGCGCTGCCCAGGTTTTGGTTACCGATATTGCCGCTGCCGAAGAAGTTGTAGCTGCCCCAGTTGCCGCTGCCCACAATGTTGTAATCGCCGAGGTTGCCGCTGCCCAGGATGTTGACACTGCCGACGTTCGCATTCGCGAGGATGTTGTAGTTGCCCACGTTGGCATTGCTGAGAATGTTCCCGATTCCCACGTTGGCAAAGCCGATATTGAAGGTGGTGGGCCCACGGAAAAAGCCGGACAGGTTGCTTCCGGTATTGAGGACACCGGAGGTGTACGCCGGTATCGTGACCGCCGTCAGGCTCGAGTTGAGCAAACCCGAAATGGTGTTGCCGGAGTTGAACAGACCCGATTCCTGGATACCGGTATTGGCGAAACCTGAATTGCCTATTGCACCCAGTGAGGAATTGAGGATGCCGGAGTTGTTGGCGCCGGAGTTGAGTATTCCGGATGCGCTGCCCTGCCCGCTGTTGAAGAATCCGGATGAGAACAGGGTGGTCGTGTTTCCCAGGCCCGGGCCGTTTTGTCCGTAGAACCAGCCCTGATTGTCGGCCCGCCACAGAAAACCATTGCTGTTGTTGCCGGAAATCAAAAGGCCGGTGTCGACGTTTCCGCTGTTCGCGAGGCCGGTGTTGTAATTACCGGTGTTGAAATAGCCACTGTTGTAACTGCCGATGTTGAAGCCGCCGGTGTTGCTGGAGCCCGGGTTGTAGCTGCCGGTGTTGAAATTGCCCGCGTTGCCGATGCCGGTGTTGGCCAGCCCCGCGTTGAAGAAGCCGGTGTTGGCGTCGCCGGAGTTTCCGATGCCGGTGTTGTAACTGTTGCCGGAGTTCCCGATGCCCCAGTTTCCGGTGCCCGAGTTGCCGATTCCGATGTTGCTGGTACCGGAGTTGAACAGACCGATGTTGCCGGTGCCCGAGTTCCAGCCGCCGAACCCTTGCGCACCGTTGCCGGTGAGCCCGATGCCGCGATTGCCGTTGCCGGTGTTGCCGAAGCCGATGTTGTTGTCGCCGGTGTTGCCGAAGCCGATGTTTCCGCTGCCGGTGTTGCCGAAGCCGATGTTGTTCAGCGCCGCCGTCAGCCCCGGACCCACGTTGCCGAACCCGAAGTTCCCGCTGCCGTTGTTGCCGCTGCCGATGTTGTTCGAGCCGATGTTGCCCGAACCGATGTTGAAGTTTCCGATGTTGCCGTTGCCGACGTTGCCCTGGCCGACGTTCGCCAGGCCCAGATTGCGGGCCAGTCGTTGCGCCAGAACGCCGATCGCGCTGGGCGCAGCCGCCGCGAAGGGGGTCAGCCCGGAGACGGCGGCCGAGGCGCCGGAGTAGTAGCCGAACATCGCGGCCACATCCTGGGCCCACATCTGCTCGTACTGGGATTCGGCCGCGGCGATCGCCGGGGCGTTCTGCCCCAGCAGATTCGAGATCACCAGCGAGACAAACTGTGTGCGGTTGGCCGAGATGACGGCCGGATGGACCGTCGCGGTCAGCGCCGCCTCGAACGCGGCCGCCGCCAGCCGGACCTGGGTGGCCGCCTCGTCGGCTTGCGCCGCCGCCGCCGACAGCCAGCCCAGATACGGGGCCGCTGCGCCGGTCATCGCCATTGACGCCGGCCCCTGCCACGAGAAACCCACCAGGTTCGCGGTCACCGACGAGAACTGGTTTGCCGCCGCACCCAACTCGCTGGACAGTCCGTCCCAGGCCGCCGCCGCACTCAACATCGGCTCCAGCCCCGCGCCAAGAAGTAGTCGCGCCGAATTGATTTCGGGGGGAAGGACCGCGAAGCTCACATCACCTGTCCCTACTGTTGAGCGCCGGAGTGGCTCAGCAGTCACGATTATTCAACAGATGTCGGATCCAGAATCGGCTTTGGGCAGGCAAAGATTACGGGCGCGTGTCGCGTCGGTGCCCGGCGCGTGCAGGCCTAGAAGCCGAACTTGAACGGGCCGAAGCCGCCGGCGCCCTGCAGGTGATACGGCAGTAGGTAGCTGAAGTCCAGTGGAGTCGCCGGGAACAGGCTGGTGTCCGGGATTGTGACGGACGCGTACGTTTCGTAAACCGGAATATCGGGCAGGCCCAGATTCTGCGAAATGACGATGTGTATGGGAATGAAGATGTCGACAGCGTGCAGAGTCAGCGGGCCCACGGTGCCCAGGATCGGGATATAGGGCGGAGTATCCAGTTCCCAGGTGTAGGGGATGGTGGGCAGAACGACGTTGTAGGACAAGGAGATTTGGCCCCGGCCGGCGCCCCGCCACAGCAGGCCGTTGTTTCCGTCGCCCGATATGAAGGCGCCCATGTTGTCATCGCCGGTGTTGCCCAGGCCCAGGTTATGGTCGCCAGGGTTGAATGCGCCCTTGTTGAAGCTTCCGGCGTTGTTGAAACCGAGGTTGTGGTTGCCGGAGTTGAAGAAGCCCGTATTCGAACTGCCGGTATTGCTGATGCCCAAGTTGTAGTTGCCGGAGTTTCCGATGCCGAAGTTTCCGGTGCCGGAGTTGAAGAAACCGATATTTCCGGTGCCGGAGTTGCCGAAGCCGATGTTCGCCACGCCCGAATTGAACAGTCCGAAGTTTCCGGCGCCCGAGTTGAACCCGCCGATGCCGAATTGGTTGTTGCCGGTGAGGCCGATACCGATGTTGCCGCTGCCGGTATTCCCGAGGCCGAAGTTGTGGCTGCCCGCGTTGACGAAGCCGAGGTTGTAGCTGCCCGAATTCCAGAAGCCCAGGTTGAAGCTGCCCGAATTGTCCGGCCCCAGATTGAAACTGCCCGCGTTGTCAGAGCCCAGATTGAAGTGGCCCAGGAGGTGCCCGATGTCGGTGCAGCCCACGCCCGAGAGCAGCGCCGGGGTGGCGAGGTCCAGCGTGCTGGTGTTGAGCAACCCGGAGACGCTATTGCCCAGGTTCAGCGCGCCGGACTGCAGGGCCCCGGCGTTGAGGACGCCCGAGATATGGCCGGCCGCTTGCGAATTGGCTGCCAGCGAGTTGAAGAGCCCGGAGATGTTGGCGCCGAAGTTGCCGAAGCCCGACGCGCTGCCCGTTCCGCTGTTGAAGAAGCCGGAAGCCGGTCCGGTGGTGGAATTGCCGAAGCCCGGCGCCGCCGGAATGTTAAGCAGCGGAAGGGAAATGGGCCCGACGCCGGCGGTGCCGGTTATCTCCAGGACGTAGTCCGGCCCGCCCACCACCAGCTGCAGCGGCCCGTCCAGGCTCAGCACGATGTCGGGGATCGCTATCGGTCCGAAGTAACCCGAGGCACCGACTTCGACGCCGAGATGAAGGACGTTCATGTGCACGCTGGGCGCACCGATGTAAATCGAATGCACCGTCAGCGGGGTCATGTCGCCCGTAATCGGGATATTCAGCGGGATTTTGACGTCAAGGTGTGCCGGTATTTCCGGAATGTTGATCGCGTAGGAGAAACTGAACAGGCCCTCTCGGTCGCCGCGCCAGAAGAGGCCGTCGTTCATGTTGCCGGATATGAAAGCGCCGGTGTTGATGTCGCCGGAGTTCGCCAGGCCGGTGTTGTAGTTGCCGCTGTTGAGGTAGCCGGTGTTGTAGTCGCCGGTGTTCAGCGAGCCGGTGTTGGCGCTGCCCGCATTGAAGTTGCCGGTGTTGTAGTTGCCGGTGTTGCCGATGCCGCTGTTGACGTTGCCGACGTTGAAGAATCCGGTGTTGGCGGTCCCGGTGTTGGCCAGGCCCGCATTCTGGCTGCCGGAATTCAAGATGCCGAAGTTGCCGCTGCCGGAGTTGAAGAAGCCGATGTTGTTGCTGCCGGAATTGAACAGGCCGATGTTGTTGCAGCCGGTGTTGAGGCCGCCGATACCGACTTGACCGTCGCCGGTCAGCCCGATGCCGATGTTGTGGCTGCCGGTGTTGGCGAAGCCGATGTTGTAGCTGCCCGTGTTGGTGAAGCCGTAGTTGTGGTTGCCGATATTGACGAAGCCGACGTTGTAGCTGCCCGAGTTGGCGGAGCCGAAGTTGAAGCTGCCGAGGTTGACCGGGCCGAGGTTGAAGCTGCCCACGGTGAGCCCGAATTCTTCAGTGGCGAAGCCGGAGGCGAAGGCCGGGGTGAAGTCCGCCGGTCCGGTGCCCAGCACACCCGAGATGGCGTTGCCCCAGTTGGCGAAACCCGACTGCAGCGTGCCGGCGTTCTGGAAACCGGAATTGCCCAGGCCGTGGGTGGCCAGATTGAAGAAGCCCGAATTGATGCCGATGTTCCCGAAGCCCGACGAGCTGCCGCTGCCGCTGTTGAAGAAGCCCGATGATGGGCCGGTGGTCGAGTTCGCGAAGTCCGCCGTCGGCCGGATGTCCAGCAGCGGGATGTCGATGGGTCCGATGCCCGCGTGGGTGATCACCTCGAACGACGTATCCGGGCCGCCGATCAGCAATTGCACTGTGGGCAGGTCGGTTTGGATTTGCGGGATGCTGATGCCGCTGACGCTGATATCCGGCAGGAAGTTGGTCGCGAAGTGCACTCCCAGCGGCGCAAGGTGGAACGGGGCGATTATCAACGATCCCAGTTCGACGCTGACGGGGATGTTCAATGGGATGCCGATGTCGAACCCGAACCCGATTTCGGGGATGTGCAGGGCGTAGCCGGCACCCAAGAGGCCATGGCTGTCTTCCTTCCAGAAGAAGCCGTTGTCCATGTTGCCGGCGTTGAAGGCGCCGGTGTTTAGGTTCCCGCTGTTGCACACGCCGGTGTTCAGGTCGCCGGAGTTGAAGTAGCCGGTGTTCAGGTTGCCGGCATTGAAGCTGCCGGTATTGGTGCTGCCCGCGTTGAAGTTTCCGGTGTTGTAGTTGCCGGTATTGCCGACGCCCATGTTGATGTTGCCGGCGTTGAAGAAGCCGGTATTGGCGATGCCGGTGTTCCCGATGCCGGTGTTGAACTTGCCCGGGTTGTCGATGCCGAAGTTCCCGCTGCCGGAATTGCCGATACCGACGTTTCCGGTGCCGGAGTTGAACAAGCCGATGTTTCCGGTGCCGGAGTTGAACACGCCGATGTTCCCCGCGCCCGAGTTGAACCCACCGAATCCGGTCTGGTGCTCTCCGGTGAGTCCGATCCCGACGTTGTAGTTGCCGGTGTTGCCGAAGCCGATGTTGTGGCTGCCGGTGTTGGCGAAACCGAAGTTGTAGCTGCCCGCGTTGGCCAAGCCCTGGTTGAAGTCGCCCAGGTTGGCCAGGCCGATGTTGTAATTGCCGAGGTTGGCCGCTGCCAGATTGACGGCCAGCGGGGCCCAGCTGCCCAAGCCCGCCGGCCCGGCCGGGAATGCGGCACCCGTCAGCGCATGGGTCAACACACCCGACACGTTGACATCGACGTTGCCGAAGCCCGACTTGCTGCCGGGGCCGGCGTTGAAGAAGCCCGACGACGGCCCCGCGGTCGTGTTGCCGAAGCCCGGTACCGGTGGCAGATGCAGCAGCGACAACCGGACAGGCCCCACCACGCCGCTGCCCGCGATGTCGAAAGCGGTGTCCGGACTGCCCAATTGGATCGTTATCGAGGGCAGGGTGATGGTGATGTCCGACAGGCCCACCGGACCGACGGTGACCAGATCCTGGTTGATGATGTCGAGGGAGACGGAGGGAATCGTGAAGCCCTGCAGTGTCACCGAACCCAGTACCGCGGTGACCGGTATATCGATGGGCACATGGACGTCGAAGTGCCAGGGGATACCCGCATCGGGCAGGTTGAGCCCCACGTCCAGGGCGATCAGGCCCTGATAATCGCCCCGCCAGAAAAAGCCGTTGTCGTAGTTGCCGGCGATGAACGCGCCGGTGTTGACGTTGCCGGAGTTCGACACCCCGGTGTTGTAGCTGCCGGTGTTGAAGTATCCGGTGTTGTAGTCGCCGCGGTTGAGGCCGCCGGTGTTGAAACTGCCCGCATTGAAGTTGCCGAAGTTGAAGCTGCCGGTGTTGAAGATCCCGGTGTTCCCCTGGCCGATATTGCCGATTCCGAAGTTGTGGCTGCCCGGGTTGCCGATGCCGAGATTGCCTGCGCCGGAGTTGAAGAACCCGATGTTGTTGCTGCCCGAATTGAACAGGCCGATGTTGTTGCTGCCCGAGTTGAGGCCGCCCCAGCCGACCTGGTTGTTGCCGGTGAGCCCGATGCCGATGTTGTAGTCGCCGGTGTTGGCGAAGCCGATGTTGTGGCTTCCGGTGTTGGCGAAGCCGAAGTTGTAGCTGCCCGCGTTGGAGAAACCCTGGTTGAAGTCGCCGATGTCTGCCAAACCCAGGTTGAAGCGGCCGGCATTGGCCAGACCGTAGTTGAAAACGCCGGTGTTCAGCCCGCCGATATTGGTGCTGGGCGCGCCGCCGTGGAAGAGCTCCGCGGCGTGGCTGCCGAAGTTGGCCAGACCCGAAAGCGTGTTCCCGGCGTTGTTGAAGCCGGATACGCCCAGCCCAGCGGCCGTATTGAACAGTCCCGACGCGTTGGCGCCGATGTTTCCGAAGCCTGAGGCGCTGCCGGTTCCGGTGTTGAAGAAGCCCGACGAGGGCGCGGTGGTCGAGTTTCCGAAGCCCGTCCCCGGCGGGATTCCGAAGAGGCTGAGCCGGGCGGGTCCGATGCCGGCCGTGACGCTGATGTCGATCGAGGTGTTGGGTCCGCCGACGACGACGGTGGGCAGCGGAGTGGAGAACAGGATGTTGATGGGCGGGACGTCGAGCGACGTGATAGTGCCGGCGGTCAGGCCGAGAATCCCGTACGGGACGCTGTTCATGGAGATTCCGTGGAACACGACATTGCCGGAATCCACGACGCCTATCGGAATGTTGATGGGAATGCTGACGTTCAGGTGCGCGGTGTATTCCGGGATGTTGATGGAGAATTGGGCCCCGTTTGCTCCCTGCCAGTCGCCGCGCCAGAAGAAGCCGTTGTTCATGTTGCCCGTATTGAAGGCACCGGTGTTGATATCGCCGGAGTTGCCGACGCCGGTATTGAGGTTTCCGGAGTTGAAGTAGCCGGTGTTGTGGTCGCCGGCGTTGAAGCTGCCGGTGTTGCCGCTGCCGGTGTTGCCGACGCCCGAGTTCGCGTTGCCGATATTGAACAAGCCGGTATTGGCATTGCCCGCGTTGCTGATTCCGGTGTTGAAATTGCCGGGGTTGCCGATGCCCAAATTACCGACGCCGGAGTTTGCGATACCGATGTTTCCCGAGCCGGAGTTGAAGAAGCCGATGTTGTTGCTGCCCGCGTTGAACAGGCCGAAGTTGCCGTCGCCGGAGTTCAGCCCGCCCACCCCGAACCGGCCGTCACCGGTCAGGCCGATGCCGATGTTGTTGCTGCCGGTGTTGGCGATGCCGATGTTGTGGTCGCCGGCGTTGGCGAAGCCGAGGTTGAAGCTGCCCGCATTGGCCAAGCCTTGGTTGAAATCCCCGAGGTTGGCCGGGCCGAGGTTGAAGTTGCCCAGGTTGGCGTTGCCGAGGTTGAAGCTGCCGGCGTTGCCGAAGCCCAGGTTCAATGAGACCGGCAGGCCGTGGCTGCTCATGTGGTAGATGCCGGAGACGCTGTTGCCGATGTTCGCGAGGCCCGATGCCGCGGCGCCCACGTTTTGCAATCCGGAAATCCCTGATTGCCCGGTGGCGATGTTGAGGAAGCCCGACGCCTTGCTGCCCAGGCCGCCGAAGTTGCCGAAGCCCGATGCGCTGCCCGTGCCGCTGTTGAAGAAGCCCGACGACGGACCGGTGGTGGTATTGAAAAAGCCTGGCGCTTTTGGGATGTCGATGAAATGGATCGTCAGCGGATCGACCTGGCCGGTCGCGTTGACATTGATCGCGGTTGTTCCCAGGGTGATCGTCCAGACCGGAATGCTGATCGTCGACGCCGGGATGTCCAGTGGCCCGAAGAAGAAGAACTCTATTCCGCCACCGCTGACGGATTGCCTGGGGAAGTAGAAGCCGGGAATTTGAAATTCTGATCCCCCGAAGGTGTATGGCGAATTGAGCACGACATTGATCGCCTTGGTCAGCGGCATCGCGGGAATCGTGATCGAGAGGTCCAGCCCGATGAGGTTTTTATAATCGCCGAAGGTCAAGAAGCCGTTGCTGTAATTCCCCACCACATAGACGCCGGTGTCGTAATTGCCGATGTTGTAGAAGCCGGTGTTGAAATCGCCGAAGTTGGAGAAGCCGGTGTTGTACCTGCCCGCGTTGTAGAAACCGGTGTTGCCGTCGCCGCTGTTTTGGAAGCCGGTGTTGAAACTGCCGGCGTTGAAGAAGCCGGTGTTGGCACTGCCGGCGTTGAGGAAGCCGGTGTTGAAGCTGCCGCTGTTGAGCCAGCCCCCGTTGAAGTTGCCGGGGTTGCCGATGCCCCAGTTTCCGCTGCCCGAGTTGAAGAGTCCGATGTTGTTGTTGCCGGAGTTGAACAAGCCGATGTTGCCACGGCCCGAGTTGAACCCGCCGGCGAAATTGATGCCGATCTGGTTGTCGCCGGTGAGCCCGACGCCAATGTTGTGGGTGCCGAGGTTGGCGATGCCGATGTTGTGGTTGCCGTTGTTGGCGATGCCGACGTTGAAATTGCCCGAGTTCCCGATGCCCTGGTTGAAGGTGCCCAGGTTGGCCGGTCCGAGGTTGAAACTGCCCAGGTTGGCCGAACCCAGGTTGAAGCTGCCGAAGTTGCCGACGCCGAAGTTCTGCACGCCGGTGTTCGCGAAGCTGCCGCCGATGAGTGCCGGTACGACGGATGCCAGGCCGGGAATCCGCTCGACGACGTCGACCAGGGCGTTCCACGGAATGGTCAGCGCCGAAACGATCTGCTCGGCGGTGGTGTTGTAGGCGAACAGCGCCGCCAGGTCCTGGGCCCAGATCTGCTCGTACTGGGCTTCGATGGCCGCGATCGCCGGGGCGTTGAGTCCCAGCCAATTCGACCGGGCCAGCACTGACAGCAGCGTGCGGTTGGCGGCGACGGCCGCCGGGTGCACCGTGGCGGCGACGGCCGCCTCGTAGGCGTCCACAGCGGCTTTGGCCTGGGCGGCCGCGTGCCCGGCTTGCGCCGCGGCGATGACCAGCCAGTCGAGATAAGGCGTGGCCGCAGCCGTCATGGCAATCGACGCCGCTCCGCGCCATAGGTCACCGGCCAGGCCCGAGGCGGCCGACCCGAACGACGCCGCTGCCGTCTCCAACTCGGCGGCCAACTCTTCCCACGTCGTCGCGGCAGCCACCATCGGCCCCGAACCCAAGCCGGTATACATCCGCCGGGAGTTGATTTCGGGTGGCAGTGTCACGAAACTCATGCGCTGCGCCCAGCCTTGCCTTCAGGTGTCCGATAACGCGCCTCTGCAAGCGCGGAGCTCTTGCTCCGGATAGTACCGGAGCAAGCGTTCCGGCCCATAGCCTTTCAGCAGGCGCGGATGCGGAACACCGCGGTGGCCGGCTGGCCGGGAGGTGCCGTCCGATAGCCGCCGCGGCGCAGCGCGTCGGTCGGTGCGGCCATCGGCTCGAAGCAGATCAGGTCCTCACCGGGCGGTGCGAAGATCTGCGCGGCCGGGTATCCGCGTTCGAAATGAACTTCGAGGCGGCGGCCCCCGCCGGCCACCGCGAATACCGCGCCGTCCTCGACTTCGTCGTACGCGTCGTCGAAAGCCTTCGCCCCCAATTGTTCTGACCTCGGTGCACAGACCGACGTCTCGCCGGTGGGCAGTCCCCGCTGATCCAGTGACAGGTGGCGCAGCCGCGGTGTCTCGATGACCCACTGGCTGCGCGCCGCCTCCGGCAGGTGCAGATACGGGTGGAATCCGAAGCACAGTGGCACGGCCGCGTCACCGGTCGCGGTCACCGTGGTGCGTATTGTCAGCGTCCGTTCGTGCAGCCGGATCGTCACCGCGAGCACGTGGGGAAAGGGGAAACTGGCCAGCAACCCGGGGTCGGCGCCAAAGTCCAGCTCGGCGGCCAGCTCGTCGGGCGATTCCGACGTCACCCGCCAGCCCGGATAGGCGGCCAGCACACCGTGGATGGGCAACCCGGCCGGGTCGGGACGAACCCCGTTATGGCCCGGAACCAGGGTGGTCGTCACGTTCTCGGCGGTATACGTATCCCCGCCCAGCCGATTGGCCCAGGGATACAGGATCGGGATCCCCATCGTCTTGCCGTCGCTCAGGTAGGCGTCCAGGCCGCGTCGCTGCCCGAGTAATTCCGCCCCCGAATCGTCCAGCGAGGTGCCAATCATGCCTGCTTGGGGCACAAATTGCGCCGTCGTCGACGACGACCGATCGCGCAGCGTGACGACATGCACATGGCCAGCCTAGGGCTAGCCCGAGCGGGTGGCGCCTCAGGCAACCGCGTAGACCGCCGCGAGATGTGACGGGCGTCATACGCCCCCTCGCCGGGCAAATCTACGCATCTTTGCCGATGGGTTTCGGATCGCCGGATCGCACAGTGGAAAGCACGTGAAAGTTGATGGAAGGAATGTCCCCCGTGAAAAGAGTCGCACCGAAGGGCAACGGCCGCGTGTCCCGGATTCGCTCGCTGCTGAAACTGTCGTCCGACGACGTCTCGGCGCGTGATGGACGGGTCAAGGACTGCCCGCGGCGCTACGACTACCTCGAGCAGGCCGGCATGGCCCGCGCTGCCGAGCGGCTTTGACCGTCAGGTGCGGCCGGCCGCGGCCCGGGCGAGTTGGACGCGGGAGGTGAAGCCGAGCTTGTTGTAGACGTGGGTTAGGTGGGTTTGCACCGTCCGCGGTGAGACGAACAGCCGCGTCGCAATGTCCTTGTTCGCCAGCCCCTCACTGACCAGCCGTACCACGTCGATCTCGGTAGGCGTCAGCGACTCCCAACCGGTGGTCGGCCGTTTCCGCCAGCCGTGACCGCGTTGCGCGTAGGCGATCGCGTCGTCGGTCGACAGACCTATACCCTCGGCCCATGCGGCGTCGAAGTCCTTGCGGTCCAGGGCATCTTGCAGCGCCGCTAATGTCGTGTCGTACTCTGGCTGATGAATCGCGAAGCGCACCAATCCCATTCGCTGCCGAATAGCTTCGGCCGCCCCGAAAAGCCGCGTCGCTTCCCGGTGGTCGCCGGTGTGGGCGGCCCCCGCGGCGAGAATCTCCAACAGATCGGCAAGGTCAACCTGTGCGCCACTATCGGCCGCGCACGAGATCGCCTGGTGCGCATCGCGGTCGGCTTCGTCGTGTTTACCCTCGGCGATCGCGATCCGGGCGCGGGTGGCCAGCGCCGACATCAGGTGCCGGCCTGTCATCGACTGCACGGCTTCGTCGCACCAGCGGCGAGCCAACACCAAGTCTCCCGCCGCAAAAGCAACCTGGGCATTGACCGTGCGCTGGGCCGCCGCCGATTGCGGTATGGACAGACTCAAGTTCTGCCAGGCCGCCTCGCCCGCGGCTTTCGCCGTCGCGATGTCGCCGGCGGCCAGCGCCGTCGTGGTCAGGGCGGAGTAGCCCATACCCGCGAAATAGGCGCCCAGCCCGGCGGACTCGAGCGCTGCGTCGGCGGCCGTCTGGGCCGCGTCCAGCTCGCCCCGAAATGCCCGCGCGAAGGCCAGCCCCTGCAGGCAATTGGCCATGTGCACCATGTCCTGTGCGGCCTCGGCCTCCAGGCAGACCTCAAGGAACTGGGCCGCGGCGTCGGTCAGGTCGCCGCGCATGAGATGAGCGAACCCGAGGCAACAACGGCACCACCGCGAATCAGCTTGGCTGCCAATCGCATTCGCCAGCTCGCGCCCCTCTTCGGCGGCGGTGCGCGCCGCCAGCGGGTAACCCGCCACGAGCGCATCGGCCGCCTGAAAGGTGAGGATCTGGGCCAGTCGCCACCGATCGTTCAAATCGCGGGCCAGCCCGACCGCTTCGGCGAAGTACGGGGCAGCCGCCGCCGGGCCGGCCGCCACGACGGCGGTCAAGCCGCAGGCGGTGAGCGCCCTGGCCAGCACGCCCGGATCGTCGAGCTCGCGCGCCACCGTCAGCGCGCGCTGGGCCTCGTCCATGCCTGCGGCGGCGTCGACGAAGATGTCCAGTACCGACTTGTCGGCAAGCGCCCGGGCACGCACCGCGGGCGACACCTCGAGGTGGTCGAAGTCGGTGTCGCCAAGAATCGTGTCGAACCAGGATCTGCCCTCGTGGATGCACCCCCGCGTCATCCACACCGGTAGCAGTGAGGAAGCCAGACTCAGGGCGACTTCGGTTTCGGCATTGTCGAGGCTCCACCCGAACGCGGCCCGCAGGTTGTCGATCTGGGTTTCGGCGTGGTCGAGGTGGTGCGGGTAATCAGGGCTGCCCGGGTTGTCGAGCAGACTGGCCAACGCGGCGTAGTGGTCACGATGACGAGTGCGGATGACGTCGGCCTCGCCGGCCTCGCAAAGCTTTTCCAGCGCGTAGTCGCGGATCGTCTCGCAGACGCGGTAGCAGGTCCGGCCGCGTCGTTGGTCGGTCATCAACAGCGATCTGTCCACCAGCAGCGTGAGCTCGTCGAGGACTTGATAGCGCTGCACCGAAGCAGTGGGGGGACCGTCGCAGGCCACGGCCTGTGCGTCCTCGAGCAAGAAGTAACCGGCCAGCACCGCCAGCCGGCGGAAAAGGATCCGCTCCTGCTCGGTGAGAAGCTCGTGTGACCAATCCACCGACGCCCACAGTGTTTGCTGACGTCGCACTGTGGTACGGGCGCCACCCGTGAGCAGCTGGAACCGGTGCTGCAAACCATCGAGAATCTCGTCCAGCGACAACGACCGCACCCGCGCCGCCGCCAGTTCGATGGCCAGCGGCAAACTTTCCAGGCGACAACAGATCTCGGTTACCAGGGCGCGATTGTCGTCGGTCAGTTCGAAGTCAGGCCGCACCAGGCGGGCGCGGTGGGCAAACATCTGTACGGCTTCGTCGTTGAGCGACAGCGGCAACACCCGGTAACTCACCTCACCCGGGACCCGGATCGGTTCGCGACTAGTCGCCAAGAACCTCACGTCCGGACAGGCTTCGGCCACTGCCAAGACGAAGGCGGCCACCGCGTCGAGCAGATGTTCACAGTTGTCCAGCACCACCAGGATCTGACGAGTGCCGAGCGATTTCAGCACGGTGTCCACCGGTTGCCGGCCCGGCAGGTGGTGCAGGTCGAGCGCACGCGCGACCGTCAGCGGTACCAGATCGGGATCTGCGACCGGTGCCAAATCCACATACCAAGCGCTGCCGAACTCGCCGGCAACCTGATCCACCAGCTGCACCGCCAGCCGGGTCTTGCCCACTCCGCCCGCGCCGATCAGGGTAACCAGCCGGTTTTCGGCAAGTAATCGGTGTACCTCGCCGAGTTGCGTGCCGCGGCCGACGAACTGGGTCAGATTCACCGGGAAGCCATGGGACACGGCGTCATTGGCAACGCGAAGCGGTGGGAACTCGACCGGTAGATCGGGATGGCACAGCTGCAGCACCCGCTCGGGGCGCGGCAGATCACGCAGCTGATGAGTGCCCAGATCGAGCAGCCACGCCGCTTCCGGCAGCCGGTCGATGACGATGCTTTCGGTGGCGCTGGACAGTACTGTCTGGCCGCCGTGTGCCAGGTCGCGCAGCCGCGCGGTCCGGTTGATGGTCGGTCCGGCATAGTTGCCCTCGTCGCGCAGCCGCACCTCGCCGGTGTGCAGGCCGATGCGCAACCGGATGGGTGCCAGCGGTGCCCGCTGCAGATCCAGCGCCGCGGCCACCGCATGGGACGCGAGCGGGAAGGCGATCACGAAACTGTCGCCCTCGCCCTGTTCGACCGGCCGTACTCCGTCGTGGGCCGCCACCACTTCGGCCAGCGCGTCATCCAGTCGCGCGACGGCGGCGCTCATCTCGTCGGGCCGGCTGTCCCACAGGCGCGTGGAACCCTCGACGTCAGCCAGCAGCAACGTCACCGTGCCCTGCGGTAGCAAATCGCCCACGCCCACTCGCTCCTCGGACGCACTCTAACGCGACAGTGGGTCGTGCCGGATGCGTTCCGGCGGCGCGCCCTTGGCGATCAGTGCGGCTTTGGTAGCGCGCACCATCGCCGGGCCGCCGCAGATGAGGATTTGTCGGTCGCCCCAGCCGCCGTAGTTGGTGACCACCTCCGGCAAGCGCCCGCTCTGGCGCACATGCAAGCCACGCGGTGGCGAGACGTCGGGATAGTCGGCCGCCCAGGGCGGATCCCGGTTGTACTCTGTCACCGGTGAGACGGACAGCCACGGATTCTGCGCCGCCACCTGCCATAACGTGCGCAGGTCGTAGAGCTCGCAGAAGTAGCGTGCGCCGAAGAACAGATGCACCCGCGGGTTTTGGGCGTAACGGCTCAGGTCCAGGATCAGCGCCCGCAGCGGCGCCAGGCCGGTGCTGCCGGCGACCATGAGCACGTCCCCACCATCGCGGTCGACCCGCAAGGCGCCGTGCGGACCGGCCAATCGCCAGCGGTCGCCGGGCCGGGTTTCGCTGACAATGGCGTTGCTGACCAGACCGCCGGGCACCACGCGGACGTGAAACTCGATCCGGCCGTCGGGGTCGGGCGGAATGGCCGGGCTCAGGTATCGCCAGCGGTGCGGGCATTGGGGGACGTGGACGTTGACGTACTGGCCGGCGTGGTACTGCAGCGGGCGGTCCAGCCGCAGCCGCACCACCGCGAGATCCCTTGACACCCGCGCGTGCTCGACGACGGTGCCGTCCCACCACGCCGGCCCCTCTTCGGAGTCCGCGGCGCCGCTCATCACCCCGGTGATCAGGTTCAGTGACTGCTCGGCCGCCCGGCTGACGGCGTCGGTCCAGGCATCACCGACATGGCCGCGCATCGTGGCGTACAGAGCTCGGCGCAACGTCTCGTATTGGGCCGGCAGCACACCGTACTTGCGGTGGTCGCGGCCGAGCTGGGCCAGAAAGGCCACGGGTTCGTCAGCGCGCTGTGCGACCAGCTCGCCGTACACCCAGTGCAGCGCGTGTGCGAAAGCTGCTCGCTGGCTGTCCATTTCGGGCGGGAACAGCTCACGCACCGAACTGTCGAGGGCAAACCAGTGGGTGTAGAACCGGCGGACGAGGTCTGGGCTGGCGGGATCGAAGGCGTCGCGCAGCACCTGCAACGCAGCTCGGTCATCGAGGCCCACGGGCTCCGATTATAGGGCGTGAATTCCCTTGTACAGCACCGCGAGTCCGATCAACACCAGGATGACCGCAACCACAGCGGCATTGTGCTTCTCCATCCAGTTCTTGAGTCGCTCCAGCGGGTCGTCGAGACGGCCGCCGGCGGCCGTGTAGGCCAGGATCGGGATCGCCACCGACGACGTGGCGACCGCAACGAATACGGCGGCGGTGAGCACTGTGCCGGCGACACCCAGCGCATCGGTCCCGATCGCCAAACCGGCTGCGGCACAGACGAATAGCACCTTGACATTCAGCACCGCAAGCGCGGCTCCCGTCATCGCGGCGCGGGGCGGGGTGACCGAGGTGAGCGTTCGCATCCAGGCCGGGATGTGGTCGTGTCCGCGCCGCGTCAGCCAGCGGAGGACGCCGAACACGATGAGCGTGATGCCGACGACGATCCGCAGCCAGGACGCCCACTGCGGTGGCTGCTCGCGCAGGCCGCCGAGCATGTTGGAGATACCGATGGCGATCGCGGTCAGTGCGGCTATGCCGAACACCCAACCGGCCAGATAGGCCAAGCCGCTCTCGCGGGGATGTGGCGCATGCAAGACCAGTACCCCGGGGATGATCGACAGCGGCGAAACCGTGATCACCAGCGCCAGCGGCAGTACTTCTATCACGCGAGAACGGTAGCCGACGTTATAGGGCAGGCTGCCGGGCCGTGGCTCGGGTCGCCGAGCGTGTACTGAGCGCGAGAAATCGCGCTTGAACTGACAGTGAGTACACGCTCGGCGACAGCGTTTAACGGGAATACTGGGCAACTGTTGGATCGACCTTGCGGTGCCCCGGCGAAAGAACTTAGAGTTGAGCGGAACAGACTCAACCTTGATCGCGTTGAACAACCCGACAAGCATTTTCTGACCCGCCATTTTGGCCTCGAACGGAGATCGTCGTGGACTCTTTCAATCCGACCACCAAGACGCAGGCGGCCCTGACGTCGGCTCTGCAGGCGGCCTCGGCTGCCGGCAATCCCGAGATCCGGCCAGCTCATCTACTTCTGGCTTTGCTGACCCAGAACGACGGAATCGCCGCACCGCTGCTGGAGGCGGTTGGTGTCGAGCCCGCTGCCATTCGCACCGAAGCGCAGCGTCTGCTCGATCGGCTGCCGCAGGCCAGCGGCTCCAGCTCACAGCCGCAGCTGTCCCGAGACTCCTTGGCCGCTATCACCAACGCCCAGCACCTGGCCACCGAGATGGACGACGAATACGTCTCCACCGAGCACCTGCTGGTCGGGCTGGCCACCGGTGACTCCGACGTCGCCAAGTTGCTCACCGGCCACGGCGCCTCGCCGCAGGCCTTGCGCGAGGCGTTCGTCAAGGTGCGCGGCAGCGCGCGGGTTACCAGCGCGGATCCCGAGGCCACGTATCAGGCGCTGGAGAAGTACTCCACCGACCTGACCGGCCGCGCCAGGGAAGGCAAACTCGACCCGGTTATCGGCCGCGACAACGAGATTCGTCGCGTCGTGCAGGTGCTGTCGCGCCGTACCAAGAACAACCCGGTGCTGATCGGCGAGCCCGGCGTCGGCAAGACCGCGATCGTGGAGGGCCTGGCCCAGCGCATCGTCGCCGGCGACGTCCCCGAAAGTCTGCGCGACAAGACCGTCATCGCGCTGGACCTGGGGTCGATGGTGGCCGGCGCGAAGTACCGCGGCGAGTTCGAGGAACGGCTCAAGGCCGTCCTTGACGACATCAAAAACTCTGCGGGACAGATCATTACGTTCATCGACGAGTTGCACACCATCGTCGGCGCCGGTGCGACCGGCGAATCCGCCATGGACGCCGGCAACATGATCAAACCCATGCTGGCCCGCGGCGAACTGCGGCTGGTCGGCGCCACCACGCTCGACGAGTACCGCAAGTACATAGAGAAGGACGCCGCACTGGAGCGGCGCTTCCAGCAGGTGTTCGTCGGTGAGCCGTCGGTGGAGGACACCGTGGGCATCCTGCGCGGGCTCAAAGACCGCTACGAGGTGCACCACGGCGTGCGCATCACCGACTCAGCGCTGGTCGCGGCGGCGTCGCTGTCCGACCGCTACATCACCGCCCGGTTCCTGCCGGACAAGGCCATCGACCTGGTCGATGAGGCCGCGTCGCGGCTCAGGATGGAGATCGACTCGCGGCCCGTCGAGATCGACGAGGTCGAGCGCCTGGTGCGCCGGCTGGAGATCGAAGAGATGGCGCTGGCCAAGGAGGAGGACGAGGCTTCCAAGGAGCGGCTGGAGAAGCTGCGCGCCGAGCTGGCAGACCAAAAGGAACGGCTTGCTGAACTCACCGCCAAGTGGCAGAACGAGAAGAACGCGATCGACGTCGTTCGCGATCTCAAGGAACAGCTCGAGGCGCTGCGCGGTGAGTCCGAGCGCGCCGAGCGCGACGGCGACCTGGCCAAGGCCGCCGAGCTGCGGTACGGGCGCATCCCCGAAGTGGAGAAGAAGCTGGACGCGGCAGGGCTATTGGCCCCCGGCAGGGGCACAGCCCGCGAGGACGTGATGCTCAAGGAGGAGGTCGGTCCCGACGACATCGCCGACGTTGTGTCGGCGTGGACCGGCATCCCGGCCGGCCGGCTGCTGGAAGGCGAAACCGCCAAGCTGCTGCGGATGGAAGACGAGCTGGGCAAACGCGTCGTCGGGCAGAAGAAGGCCGTGCAGGCCGTGTCCGACGCGGTGCGCCGCAGCCGGGCCGGGGTCGCCGACCCCAACCGGCCCACCGGCTCGTTCATGTTCCTGGGACCCACCGGCGTCGGCAAGACCGAGCTGGCAAAAGCGTTGGCGGACTTCCTGTTCGACGACGACCGGGCCATGGTCCGCATCGACATGAGCGAGTACGGCGAGAAGCACTCGGTGGCCCGGCTGGTCGGTGCGCCCCCCGGCTACATCGGCTACGACCAGGGCGGTCAGCTGACCGAGGCGGTACGCCGCCGTCCCTACACCGTCGTGCTGTTCGACGAGGTGGAAAAGGCTCACCCGGACGTGTTCGACGTGCTGTTGCAGGTACTCGACGAGGGCCGGTTGACCGACGGGCAGGGCCGTACGGTCGACTTCCGCAACACCATCCTCATCTTGACCTCCAACCTGGGGTCGGGCGGTACCGCGGAGCAGGTGATGGCGGCGGTGCGTGCGGCGTTCAAGCCGGAGTTCATCAACCGGCTCGACGACGTGCTGATCTTCGACGCGCTCGACCCCGAGGAGTTGGTGCAGATCGTCGACATCCAGCTCATCCAGCTGGACAAGCGTCTGGCGCAGCGGCGGCTGCAACTCGAGGTGTCGTTGCCGGCCAAGAAGTGGCTGGCGCACCGCGGCTTCGACCCGGTATACGGGGCCCGGCCGCTACGGCGCCTGGTGCAGCAGGCGATCGGCGATCAGTTGGCCAAGATGCTGCTGGCCGGCGAGGTGCACGACGGCGACGTGGTTCCCGTCAACGTCAGCGCGGACGGCGAGCACCTGGTCTTGGGTTAGACCGCGACCCGGCGCCGAGAGCGGCCTGCAGCCGTTGCCGGGCGGCCGGCTGCGCAAGAGTTTCGCGTAGCAGCTGATCCTCGATGCGCAGGCCGGTGCTGAGGTCTCCGGCCGCCGCATCGACCGCCCGTTTGACGGCCGCGACGGCCTGCGCCGGACTCGACGCGATGCGCCTGGCCAGCTTGTCGACGAAACGTCGCAGCAGCTCAGGTGGCAACGCGCGGTCCAGGTATCCCCAGGCTTCGGCGGTCGCGGCGTCGACGTCCATGCCGCCGAGGATGACCTCGAGGGCGCGGCCGCGACCGACCAGCCGGGGCAGTCGCTGGGTGCCGCCGCCGCCGGGGATGATCCCCACCGACACCTCCGGATGCCCCAGGACCGTGACGCCGAGCGCGCCATAGCGCATGTCGAACGCCATGGCGAACTCGCAGCCGCCCCCGCGGCAGGCGCCCTCGATGACGGCGATGGTGGCCTTCGGAATGGTCCGGAACCGCTCCATCGTGGCGTGGAAGGGCGAGAGCTCCTCGTGCAGTCCGGTGTCGTCGCCGGTCTGGTAAGCAGGCAGGTCCAGAATCAGCCCGACGTCGGCATGGGCGATGAAGATCTCCGGATCGGCCGAGTCGACGATGAGCACCCGGACCTGCTCGTCGTCGCTGACTTCCGTTGTCAGCCGGTTGATCTCGTCCAGCAGCGGCAGGTCCAACAGGTTGACGGGCGGATGGTCGATCGTGGCCCGGCAAATACCGTCGGCCACGGCGATGTGGATGAGCCGGTAGCCCTGGTACAAGGCTAGGTTTCCGAAATCTTCACGTACCCCTGCTGGACCAGCTGCGTCAGCCGGGCCATGGCGTTTCGGTTGACCTTGACGCCGGGGATCACATCGGCGTTGCCCCAGCCATTGGCCACGGCGGTGGCGCCGCAAAGTTCAACCTGCACACCCTTTTTCATCAGGTCGGCGACGACGGCCTTGTACGGATTGCCGATCGCGACGTGCCGGTTCGCGTTGTAGGTCGCATCGTCGAGCGCCACGTGTCCGGCGTTGGTGTGGAACACGATCACCACGTCCGGCTTCACCCGCCACTCCTCGGCGTCCTTGAGCACGATTCCGGTGTGGAAGAGCGCGGCCGGCATGTCGCCCTCGAAGGTCAGCGACGCCACGCTGAAAACGACCTTCACGTCGTCGAGTTGGACCGGAACGTCGATCTGCAGGGCGTGGTCTTGTGGCACTTGGATTGCTCCTTTGCTTGGCCGGCCGTGAGGTGCTAGAGACCGCCGCCTTTGCCGGGGGTGCCGGCGGTACCACCGAGACCGCCGACGGTACCGACCGGGTTCTTGCCGGGACCGCCCGGGCCGCCGGTGCCGCCCGGCTGATTCGCTCCGAAACCGCCGGTGCCGCCGGTGCCGCCGTCGCCGCCCTTGCCGCCGCTGCCGAAGTCGGAGGTACCGCCGGCACCTCCGATGCCGCCCGAACCGCCGTTACCGCCCACATCGACGCTGGTCCCCGTGCCGCCGGTGCCGCCCATGCCGCCCCGCCCGCCGGTGCCGCCGGTGCTGGTGCCGTTTCCGTGGCCGCCGACGCCGCCGACGCCCCCGGTGCCACCCTGCGCGCCACCGGCATTGACGGTGCCGCCCATCCCGCCGTTGCCGCCGGTGCCGCCGCCGGTGTCGCCCGCGCCGCCGGTGCCGCCCGCGCCGCCCGTACCGCCGGGGCCGGTGATCGTGTTGCCGCCGGTGCCGCCCGCGCCGCCGGTGCCGCCTGCCCCGCCGAGGCTGTTGCCGCCGTCGCCGCCGGTTCCGCCGACGCCGCGCACGGTGGTCGACGTCAACGCGGTGCCGGCGTTGCCGCCGGTGCCGCCCTTTCCGCCGTTACCGCCCACGCTGTCACCGCCGTCACCGCCGCTGCCTCCGTCGCCGGCGGCGGTGCCGCGGCCGGCGGCGCCCAGGCCGCCGTCACCGCCGTTGCCGCCGGCCCCGCCAATGCCGAGCCCGCCGGCGCCGCCGTCGCCGCCGGAACCGCCGGTGATGTTGTTACCGCTACCGGTGGCACCGCTGCCGTCGCCGCCGTTGCCGCCGTTACCGCCGGTGGTGCCCGTCCCGCCGGCTCCGCCGTTGCCGCCGTCCCCACCGGCCCCGTTCGACAGGCCGGATGGCGGCGGGTTGCCGCCCCGGCCGCCGTTGCCACCGGCACCGCCGGCCGCGTTGGCGCCGCCATTGCCGCCGGCGCCGCCGTTGCCGCCGTCACCGCCGGACCCGGTGCTGGCCTGCACGTTGCCGCCGGCTCCGCCGTTGCCGCCGCGGCCTGCGGTCTGCGTGGTGCCGTTGCTGCCGTTGGCGCCGTCCGTCGAGCCGGTGCCACCGGTCCCACGGGCCCCCGCGATCCCGGAGTTGCCCCCTCGGCCACCGTCACCGCCGTTGCCGCCGATGGGTGTGGTCGGTGTGGCGGGAGCGCCGCTGCCGCCGTTGCCGCCGTTGCCCGGGGTGCCAGCATTGGCGCCGTTGCCGCCGGCGCCGCCGACGCCATTGGCGGCTTGACCGCCGACGCCCGTTCCGCCGGCGCCGCCGTCACCGCCTTTGCCGCCGTTGCCGCCGTTGCCGGCGTTTCCGCCGTCACCGCCGTTGGCGCCGGTGCCATTGGTGCCGTTGGCGCCGGTGATGCCGCTACCGCCGGCGCCGCCGTTGCCGGCTGCGCCACCATTACCGCCGATCCCGCCGGTGCCGCCGTTCGCGCCGCCGTTGCCGCCGCTGCCGCCGGCGCCGCCATTGCCCCCGCCGCCGCCGTTGGTCCCGTTGCCGTCCGGCCCGGTGGTGCCGGCCAACCCGGCTGCGCCGTTGCCGCCGATGCCGCCGACGCCGCCGTTGCCGTACTTGCCGCCATCGCCGCCGGCGCCGCCCCGGGCACCGTCGGCGCCCGGCGTGGTGCCGTCGGCGCCGGTTCCGCCGGCGCCGCCGTTACCACCCGTGTTGGGGGTGAGGCCGGCCGTGCCGTCGCCGCCGTGCAGGGAACCGGCTCCGCCCGAGCCGCCCTGTCCGCCGAGTCCGGGGTTGCCGCCGTGTCCGCCCTTGCCGCCGATGCCGGAGTTCACCGTCGAGGTGCCGGTAGCTCCGGCACCGCCGTTGCCTGGGGCGCCGCCGTCACCGCCGTTGCCGCCGGCTCCGCCGACGCCTTGGCCGGCGGCCTGGCCGAAGGAGTTGGTGCCGCCCGCGCCGCCGTGGCCGCCGGCCCCGCCGCCGCCGCCGGCCCCACCGGTGCCGCCGTCGCCGCCATCGGCACCGCGCACCGGCCCGGGGGCCCCGTCATGGCCGATGCCGCCGGCTCCGCCGGCCCCGCCAGCGCCGCCGGCTCCGCCGACGCCGCCATCGCCGAGCAGGTATCCGCCGGCCCCGCCGACACCGCCGTTACCCCCGGCGCCGCCCGCGCCGCCGGCACCGCCGACGGGAGCGGCTGCCGTGCTCGGTGCCCCCGCGGCTCCGGCCGCGCCCATGCCACCGGCCCCGCCGACCCCGCCGGCACCGAACAGTCCGGCCCGGCCGCCGGCACCGCCGTCGCCGCCGGCCGCGCCGGCCAGGGTGGCCGTCCCGCCGGCTCCACCGCCGCCGCCATTGCCCGACCACCAGCCCCCGTTGGGGTTTGCCGCGGTTCCGTTGGCGCCGTTGCCAATCAGCGGACGGCCCAGCACCGCCTGGGTGGGGGCGTTGATGACGCCCAGCATCTGCTGTTCGAGGAGTTGCAATGGCGAGGCGTTAGCCGCCTCGGCGCCGGCATAGGCCATGGCTGAGCCGTTCAGGGTGCGGACGAACTGGTCGTGGTACCGCGCCGCCTGCACGCTCAGGGCCTGGTACTGGCGGCCGTAGGCACCGAACAGCCCGGCGATCGCGGCCGACACCTCGTCACCGGCGGCTGCGGCCAGTCCGGTAAGCGGCGCGGCCGCACTGGCCTGGACCCATGCCGTCTGAAGCCGGGCCAGATCGCCGGCCGCTCCAATCAATGCATCCGGTACCGCCGCCAACGACATGGGAAATCCCCTCGAATTCGTATCGCGGACAAAAGGATCGGGAAATCTGAACCAGTGAGGCTACTCACAACACCGCTGCGGGCGTCGGCTTTTTCGGTAAACACATAGAACCTGCAATTAATACGAGGGCGCCGCCCTCGACACGGCCGGGTAATACGTCTCGTGATTGGGTTGTGACCTGCTCGGATTGTTTGTTCGGCGGCAACAGCAGATAGGCTGTTCGGGATGGTCCCGCTTTGGTTCACGCTGTCCGCACTGTGCTTTGTCGGTGCGGCGGTATTGCTGTACGTCGACATCGATCGGCGCCGCGGCCGCAGCAGGCGCCGCAGGTCCTGGGCCCGTTCGCACGGATTCGACTATGAGCGCGAATCGACCGACATTCTCAAGCGGTGGAAGCGCGGTGTCATGTCGACGGTCGGCGATGTCGCCGCCCAAAACGTCGTGCTGGGACAGATCCGTGGCGAGGCGGTCTACATCTTCGACATCGACGAAGTGGCCACGGTAATCGCGCTGCACCGCAAGGTAGGCACCAACGTCGTGGTCGATCTGCGGCTCAAAGGTCTCAAAGAGCCACGCGAGAGCGACATTTGGCTGTTGGGCGCGATCGGGCCGCGGATGGTGTACTCGACCAACCTGGACGCCGCCCGCCGGGCCTGCGACCGGCGGATGGTCACCTTCGCGCACACCGCGCCGGACTGCGCCGAGATCATGTGGAACGAGCAGAACTGGACGCTGGTCAGCATGCCGATCGCCAGCACCCGCGCCCAATGGGACGAGGGTCTGCGTACCGTGCGCCAGTTCAACGACCTGCTGCGGGTCTTGCCGCCGCTGCCCGCCGAGGCCGCACAGGAAACGGGTGAGCCCGCGCCGCGCAGCACCGCACCCAGCCGTCCGCTGGCGCCTGCGGGCCGCGCCGAATTGCCGCCCCGCCGCGCTGACCAGGACATAGCCGGGCTACTGGGCGAGGCCGGTCGCCGCAGCGCGGCCCGCGAACCCGAGCCGGTGCGCCGCGAGGAGGGTCGCTCCGAGCCGGGCCGGCGTCCACCACCGGGACGCAACGGCACTCAGGCCACCCACTACCAGCGCTGAAAGCCCAAAGCTGGGCTGTGCCGGGGTAAAGCCCGCCCAACGTCGCTTCGCTACGCTGTCGCTCATGCCTCGCCCCGTCGCCCTGATCACCGGGCCCACCGCAGGAATCGGCGCCGGCTATGCGCGACGATATGCGCGCGATGGCTACGACCTGGTGCTGGTCGCGCGTGACGTCGGCCGCTTGGAACAACTCGCCGACGAGCTCGCCGGTGAGGCCGGCAACATCGAGATTCTGCCCGCTGACCTGGCCGGTGCGGCCGGTCGCGACAAGGTGGTGCAGCGGCTGGCCGACGGGGTTCGGGTGCTGGTGAACAACGCCGGTTTCGGCACCTCCGGGGAGTTCTGGACGGCCGATCCGGCACTGCTGCAGGCCCAGCTCGACGTCAACGTGACCGCGGTCATGCATTTCACCCGGGCCGCGCTGCCGCCCATGCTTGAGGCCGGCGCGGGCACCGTCATCAACGTCGCCAGCGTGGCCGGGCTGCTGTCCGGGCGCGGATCGACCTATTCGGCGTCAAAGGCGTGGGTGGTTTCGTTCACCGAGGGCCTGGCCGGCGGATTGCAGGGGACCGGCGTCAGCATCCATGCCATCTGCCCTGGATTCGTGCACACCGAATTCCACGCCAGGGCGGGTATCAACATGGGCAAGCTGCCGTCGTTTCTGTGGCTCGAGGTCGACGACGTGGTCAGCGAAAGCCTGGCCGACGTCGCCGCGGGCAAGGTGATCAGCGTCCCGAGTATTCAGTACAAGGCGCTGGTGACCGCCGGCCGGATGATTCCGCGTGGCCTGGCCCGGACGGTGATAAAGCGAGTCGGCGGTGGCCGTGGCCGGACCTGAACTCGACGAGCTCGCTGAGCTGGTGCGCCGGCTCTCGGTGGTGCACGGCCGCGTCACGCTGTCGTCGGGCAAGGAGGCCGACTATTACGTCGACCTGCGCCGGGCCACCCTGCACCACCGGGCGGCCGCGCTGATCGGGCGGCTGATGCGCGAACTCACCGAAGACTGGGACTACGCGCTCGTCGGCGGGCTGACGCTGGGCGCCGATCCGGTGGCCACCGCGATCATGCACGCTCCGGGACGGCCGATCGACGCGTTCGTGGTGCGCAAGTCGGTGAAAACCCATGGTATGCAACGACTTATCGAGGGCAGCGACGTTTCCGGCCGGCGCGTGCTGGTGGTCGAGGACACCAGCACGACGGGCGGTTCGGCGCTGACGGCGGTACACGCCGTGCGCGAGGCCGGTGGTGAGGTCGTCGGGGTGGCCACCGTGGTGGACCGTGCGACCGGCGCCGCCGAGGCCATCGAGGCCGAAGGCCTGCCCTACCGCAGCGTGCTGGGCCTGGCCGAGCTGGGGTTGGGCTAGGCCGCGTGCGTGTGCTGCTGGCGCTGGCGCTGGTGGCGGCCTGCCTGGCGGGCTGCTCTGGTTCGAATCGTCCCGGCTCTGTTTACGGCGCCGCGAATGTCCGGGTCGGCGAATCGGTGGCGGTGCTGGGCTGGAACATGTCGGTGTCGAACCTGCGCTGGGATGGCGACTATGTGCTGATCGACGTCGACGCGTCACCCACCGATCCGCACGCCCCGCACGCCAAGGCCGAGGACATTCGCTACGGCCTGTATGGCGCGCTGGCCCACCCGCTGGAGTCCGACGGGCTCGGCAGCTGCGGCGATGCGATGACGCACGTGGTCAAGGTCGACAAGCCGCTGTCGGCGCCGCCCGACCGGCTCACCGGCAGCGTCTGCCTGGGCCCGCTCAAAGACCGCAGCGCGGTCCGCGGCGTGTACACCTATTCGCCGCGGGACCGGATCGCCGACACCGCCGCCGCCTACCCGGCCGCTTTCCCGGTGGGCCTGCTGCCCACCAACCAGAACGACACCGGCCTGGTGGTCAAGACCACCAGCATTTCAGCGTGGCGCGCCGACGGAACACCGCTGACCAAGGCGCAATTGGGCGACCCGGTGGCGTTCACCGGCAACGGCTACATGCTGCTGGGCCTTTCGGCCGACGCGCTGGGCGAGCGGTATCGCGACGATTCCGCCAAACGCGGTGGGCCGATGATGCTGCTGGCCGCGCCGACGCTGCCCGGCCGCGGGCTGAACCCGGCCTGCTCGGCCTACGGATCCTCGGTGCTGGTGCTGCCCGAGGCGTCGCGAGATGCGGTGTACTTCAACGCGTCGTTGTGCACGCAGGGTGAGATCAACCAGGCGCTGCTGTATGCGACGGTGGCGATCGTGGGCACCCACGCCGCGGTGTGGACCACCCAATGAGCCCGATCGGTGAGCCCGGCCCCACCGAGTGGGGTGCACCGGCCAGCGGCGTCGGACCGTGGCCGGGAGAGCCGCCGTCAGACCCGCGGTATGACCCAATCCTGTTGCGCGACGGGGATACTCGCAATGTCGTGGACGCCTATCGGTACTGGACGCGGGAGGCGATCGTCGCCGATATCGACGGGCGCCGGCATGCCCTGCATGTGGCGATCGAGAACTTCGGTCACGACGCCAACATCGGCTCGGTGGTGCGCACCGCCAACGCCTTCGCCGTGGACACCGTGCACATCGTGGGGCGCCGGCGCTGGAACCGGCGCGGCGCCATGGTGACCGATCGCTATCAGCGGCTGTGCCACCACGACAACACCGCCGAGTTACTGGACTTCGCGGCGCGGGCGGGGTTGACGGTGGTTGCGGTGGACAACGTGCCCGGCGCCGCACGGCTGGAGGAGGCGGCGTTACCGCGCGATTGCCTGTTGGTGTTCGGTCAGGAGGGGCCCGGCATCACCGACGACACCCGGATGGGCGCGGCGCTGACGGTGTCGATCGCCCAGTTCGGCTCGACGCGCAGCATCAACGCCGGCGTTGCGGCCGGGATCGCGATGCATGCGTGGATCCGCCAGCACGCGGACCTGTCCCGGGCGTGGTGAATCTGTGGCCGAGTGTGCGTTTGTGGCTTCGTGTGTGTACGCAGGGCGGCGTGAAGCGGAAAACGCCACCCAGGTTTCACGCTGAAAAGCCCGGGCCCACAGACGCGCGCCGTTCGGCGCTAACCGCGCGGCTGCGCCGGCCGCATCTTGAAGGAGACCTCGAGCTTGATGCGGTAGGTGATCTTGCCCGCGTTGTCCACGGCCATGTCCTGCTCGATGACCCGGGCCACCCGGATGTCGTCGACGCTGTCGCGCGCCCGCATTACGGCTTCGGCTGCGGCCGCTTCCCACGAGGTTGGGCTGGTCCCGATGATGTCGATCACCTTGTAGACGCTCATGGGGGTAAAGCGTATAGCTAACTCCACAGCGTGACGTGAACCTTGGGGCGGAACCTGGTCACGCCGACCCCGCTGCCGCGGATCATCGCCTGGATACATCTGGGTGTGGTGATGAAGCGGACCAACTCGGATACAGCGGGCTGGCGCGCCGATGGGGCCAACGTCGCCGCACACCACTCGCCCGCCTTGTCCAGCCCGGGGCCGGTCACGTGGATCAACCGCCGGGCGGCCAGGTCTTTGGCGACGGCGAAACCGACCGTCAGCGTGGCGCCGCCGACCCGCATGACCTCCTCCAGGGCGGCGGCATCGCTTTGAAAGATCCGCTGCTGTGCCTCCGGAATTGCCAAGTCGCGCAACATGGTTGCGATCTCGCCGTCCACACTGCCGGCCGACGGCCCCAGCATCCACTGCTGCTGCCGCAACAGCCCAGGCGTCGGAACACCCACGCCCAGTGGGCTATTCGGCGCGACCACGGTGATGATCTGATACTTCAGGAAGGGCCGCACGAAGATCGAGCCGTCGGACCCCGAGGCACTCTCGCTGGCCGGGCCGATGGCGATGTCTACGGCGCGTGAGCAGATCAGCTCACGGAATTGGCTGGTCGGATGCACGCTCAACTCGACGGACAGGTCGTCGGCGCGCGACGAGAACAGCTCGATCAAGCCCGGCGCGGCGTGCTCGGCGAAGGTGCTGGAGGCCGCGATGCGCAATAACCGGCGCCCGTGCGCGGCCTCGGTCACCTCGATCGCCGTTTGCTGTTGCAGCCCCAGGATTTCCACCGCGCGGCTGGCCAGCCGCAGCCCGCCGGGCGTGAACGCCAGGCCGGCACCGGTCCGGGTGAACAACTGGTCGTCGAGCTCCTTGCGCAACGCCGCGACATGCATCGAGACTCCGGCGTCGGAAACGCCCAGTTCCGCGGCGGCGGCCCGGACCGAGCCCAACCGCACCACCGCTGAATAGGCCCGAAGTTGAGCCGGAGTCATGGTCTGAGCCTACTTCGGGGCCTAATTTGGGAGGGTGCGCGACGTGCTTGCCGAGCTGATGTCGATCTGGCGCGCCGGTGCCACCGCGGGTGTGGGCACGGTGGTGCGGACGTTGCGGTCGGCGCCGCGGCCGGCGGGCGCCTCAATGGTGGTGGCACCGGATGGCTCGGTGAGCGGATCGGTGTCCGGCGGTTGCGTGGAAGGTGCCGTCTACGAGCTCGCCATGGAGGTGGCGCAGGCCGGGGCACCGCGGCTGGAACGGTACGGCGTCAGCGACGACGACGCGTTCGCCGTCGGCCTGACCTGCGGTGGCATCATCGACATCTTCGTCGAGCCGGTGTCCCAGGCAACGTTTCCAGAACTGGGCGAGGTGGCCGCTGACGTCGAGGCGCACCGGCCGGTGGCCGTCGCAACCGTGATCGCTCACCCGGATGCGTCGTGGATCGGCCGCCGGCTGGTGGTGCGGCCGGACACTTCTATGGGCTCGCTCGGCTCGGCGCGCGCCGACGCGGCGGTCACCGACGACGCCCGGGGTCTGCTGGCGTTGGGGCGCAACGAGATCCTCGAGTACGGCCCCGACGGCCAGCGCCGCGGCGACGGCATGGAGGTCTTCGTGTCCAGCCACGCGCCGCGCCCGCGGATGCTGGTGTTCGGGGCCATCGACTTCGCTGCCGCGATTACCCGGCAGGGTTCGTTCCTGGGTTACCGGGTGACGGTGTGCGATGCGCGCGCGGTGTTCGCGACTTCGATGCGCTTCCCGACCGCCGACGAGGTTGTCGTCGAGTGGCCGCATCGCTACCTGGCGGCGCAGGCGGCGGCGGGTGCCATCGACGAGCGCACGGTGATCTGCGTGCTGACTCACGATCCGAAGTTCGACGTCCCGGTGCTCGAGGTGGCGTTGCGGCTGCCGCGGGTCGGCTACGTGGGCGCGATGGGATCGCGTCAGACCCACGACGACCGGTTGGACCGGCTGCGGGCGGCGGGCCTGACCGAGGCCGAGCTGAGCCGGCTGTCCAGTCCGATCGGACTGGATCTCGGCGCCCGCACCCCCGAGGAGACCGCGGTGTCGATCGCCGCCGACATCATCGCCCGGCGGTGGGGAGGCGGCGGACGGCCGCTGGCCGAGATCGGCGGCCGGATCCACCATGAGGCTGAGTTAAAGGATCACTTAACTCGATATTGACCCGTGTCGGATAGCGGCAGACACTGAGCCGCATGCAAGTACCTGGCCCCTTCGAGTACGAACGCGCAACCAGCGTCGACCACGCCATCGGACTGCTGGATCGGTTGGGGGAGACGGCACGCATAGTCGCCGGCGGACACAGCCTGCTGCCGATGATGAAGCTGCGGATCGCCAACCCCGAGTACCTCGTCGACATCAACGACCTGGCCCCCGAACTGGGATACGTGATCACCGATCCGACGCTGGTCCGGATCGGCGCCATGACGCGGCACCGCGAGATTCTCGAGTCGGACACGCTGGCCGCGGTGTGCCCGATCTTCCGCGATGCCGAACGGGTGATCGCCGATCCGGTGGTGCGCAACCGCGGCACCCTGGGTGGCTCGCTGTGCCAGGCCGACCCGGCCGAGGACCTGTCGACGGTGTGTCTGGTGTTGGGTGCCACCTGCCTGGTGCGGGGTCCGTCCGGCGAACGCGAAGTCTCGATCGACGACTTCCTGGTCGGCCCGTACGAGACCGCGGTGTCGCCCAACGAGATACTGATCGAGGTCCGGATTCCGGTGCGGCACAAGACTTCCAGTGCGTACGCCAAGGTGGAACGTCGGGTGGGGGACTGGGCGGTGACGGCGGCGGGATCATGCGTGACGCTGGACAACGGTTCGATAGCCGCCGGCCGTGTCGGGCTGACGGCGGTGAACCCGGATCCGGGCGCGCTGGCCGAACTGTCCGCCTGGCTGGTCGGCCGGCCCGCTACCGAGGAGACCTTCGCCGAGGCGGGCCGCCTGGCCGCCGCCGCTTGCGATCCGGCCGCCGACATTCGCGGCACCGCGGAATACAAGCGGCACCTGGCGTCTGAGTTGACCATCCGCACGCTGCGGTCCGCGGTGCAGCGAGTGCGCAATATCCCTGAGCCGGAGGGGAACTAAGGCGATCGCAAGCGCGGCGAAGCCGGGCGAAGCGGGTCGCGCACAGAAAGGGACTAAGGCGATCGCAAGCGCGGCGAAGCCGGGCGAAGCGGGTCGCCGCAAGAAAGGAAGAGCTGTGGAAATCAATATGACCGTCAACGGCGAACAGGTGAGCGCCGACGTCGAACCCCGGATGCTGCTGGTGCACTTCCTGCGGGATCAGTTGCGGCTCACCGGAACTCACTGGGGATGCGACACCAGCAACTGCGGAACATGTGTGGTCGACGTGGACGGGGTTCCGGTGAAGTCGTGCACGATGTTGGCCGTGATGGCATCCGGCCACAGCGTGCGGACCGTCGAGGGCCTCGCGGCGCCGGACGGCACCCTGGACCCGGTGCAGGAGGGGTTCATGCGCTGCCACGGGCTGCAATGCGGTTTCTGCACTCCGGGAATGATGATCACCGCGCGTGCCCTGCTGGACCGCGACCCTGATCCCGACGAGGAGACCATCCGGGAGGCCATCTCCGGCCAGATCTGCCGGTGTACCGGATACACCACCATCGTTCGGTCCATCCAATGGGCCGCCCAGCACAGCACGGAAGCTGCCACGTCATGACGACCATCGAGTCAAAGCCCCCGTCGCCCGAAGACACCGCCGACAACGACCAGAAGCCGTGCGGCTATGGCCGGATGCTGCGCAAGGAGGACCCCCGATTCATCCGGGGCCGCGGCCGCTACGTCGACGATGTGACGCTGCCCGGCATGCTGCATATGGCCATCCTGCGATCGCCGTACGCGCATGCCCGCATCGTCAGCGTGGATGTGACTGCCGCGCAAGCACATCCGAAGGTCAAGCTGGTGGTGACCGGTGCCGCGCTGGCCGAGAAGGGCCTGGCCTGGATGCCGACGCTGTCCAACGACGTACAGGCCGTGCTGGCCACCGACAAGGTGCGCTTCCAGGGCCAGGAAGTGGCGTTCGTCGTCGCCGAGGACCGCTATTCGGCGCGCGACGCGCTGGAGCTGATCGACGTCGAGTACGACCCGCTGGATCCCGTCATCGATGTACGCATGGCGCTGGACCCGTCGGCGCCGGTTATCCGCACCGACCTGGACGGTAAGACCGACAACCACTGCTTCGACTGGCAGACCGGCGACGCGGCCGCCACCGAGGCGGCGTTCGCGAAGGCCGACGTCGTTGTCAAACAGGAGATCGTCTACCCCCGCGTGCACCCGGCGCCGATGGAAACCTGCGGTGCGGTTGCAGATTTGGACCCGGTCACCGGAAAGCTGACGCTGTGGTCCACCTCGCAGGCGCCGCACGCACACCGCACGCTCTACGCGTTGGTGGCGGGCCTGCCCGAGCACAAGATCCAGGTGATCTCGCCCGACATCGGCGGCGGTTTCGGCAACAAGGTGCCGATCTACCCCGGCTACGTGTGCGCGATCGTGGGCTCGCTGCTGCTGGGCAAGCCGGTGAAATGGATGGAGGACCGTAGCGAAAACCTGACCTCCACGGGGTTTGCCCGCGACTACATCATGGTCGGCGAGATCGCCGCCACGAACGACGGCAAGATTCTGGCGATCCGGACCAACGTGCTGGCCGACCACGGCGCGTTCAACGGCACCGCGGCGCCGGTGAAGTATCCGGCCGGCTTCTTCGGGGTGTTCACCGGCAGCTACGACATCGAGGCCGCCTACTGCCACATGACCGCCGTTTACACCAACAAGGCGCCCGGCGGTGTGGCGTATGCGTGCTCGTTCCGGATCACCGAGGCCGTGTATCTCGTTGAGCGCCTGGTGGATTGCCTGGCCTTCGACCTGAAGATGGACCCGGCCGAGCTGCGGTTGCGAAACTTGTTGAAGCCCGAGCAATTCCCGTATCAGAGCAAGACCGGCTGGGTGTACGACTCGGGTGACTACGAGACCACCATGCGCAAGGCCATGGGCATGATCGGCTACGACGCGTTGCGGGCCGAGCAGGCCGCCAAGCGGGAACGCGGCGAGCTGATGGGCATCGGGATGGCGTTCTTCACCGAGGCCGTAGGTGCCGGCCCGCGCAAGGACATGGACATCCTGGGTCTGGGCATGGCCGACGGCTGCGAGCTGCGCGTGCACCCGACGGGCAAGGCCGTTGTGCGGCTTTCCGTTCAGACGCAGGGCCAGGGCCACGAGACGACGTTCGCCCAGATCGTGGCCGAAGAGCTGGGCATCCCGCCCGACGACATCGACGTGGTGCACGGCGATACCGACCAGACGCCGTTCGGGTTGGGTACCTATGGCAGCCGGTCCACGCCGGTGTCGGGTGCGGCCGCTGCGCTGGTGGCGCGCAAGATCCGCGACAAGGCCAGGATCATCGCGTCGGGCATGCTGGAAGTATCGGTCGCCGACTTGGAGTGGGAGAAGGGTGCTTTCCACGTCAAGGGCGACCCGTCGGCGTCGGTGACGATTCAGGACATCGCGATGCGCGCACACGGCGCCGGTGATCTGCCCGAAGGCATCGAGGGCGGGCTCGACGCCCAGATCTGTTACAACCCCTCGAATCTGACCTACCCGTACGGCGCGTACTTCTGTGTGGTGGACGTGGATCCGGGCACCGGGGTGGTCAAGGTGCGCCGCTTCCTGGCCGTCGACGACTGCGGCACCCGGATCAATCCGATGATCATCGAGGGCCAGGTGCACGGCGGCATCGTCGACGGCATCGGCATGGCGCTGATGGAGATGATCGCCTTCGACGAAGAGGGCAACTGCCTGGGCGGCTCACTGATGGATTACCTGATCCCCACCGCACTCGAGGTGCCGCATCTGGAGACCGGGCACACCGTGACGCCGTCGCCGCATCATCCCATCGGGGCCAAGGGGATTGGCGAATCGGCCACCGTCGGGTCGCCGCCCGCGGTAGTGAACGCGGTGGTGGATGCGTTGGCGCCGTACGGCGTTCGGCACGCCGACATGCCGCTGACGCCGTCGCGGGTATGGGAAGCCATGCAAGGTCGAGCGAGGCCGCCGATTTGATACCCATAAGTGAACGGGCACAACAGCTCTTGGCCGCGCGCACACCGTTTGTGCACGCGACGGTGGTACGCGCCCAGCAGCCCACCTCGTCCCGTGCCGGCGATGAGGCAATCCTGTTGGCGGACGGCACCATTGAGGGCTTCGTGGGTGGCCACTGCGCACAGAACTCGGTCCGCAAGGCGGCAATGGGCGCACTGCAGGCCGGCGAGAGTGTGCTGCTGCGAGTGCTTCCCGACGGCGACGTGCACTTCCCGGAAGCGCCCGGCGCGTGTGTGGTGGTCAATCCCTGCCTGTCCGGAGGATCGCTGGAGATTTTCTTGACGCCGCAGCTGCCGGCGCCCTTGGTCCGGATCTACGGCGCGACGCCGATTGCGGACGCGCTGAACCAAGTGTGCGAGCTGCTCGGCTACGACGTGCGACGCGAGACCGACCGGGCCGATACCAGCGCGGTGGTGATCGCCAGCCACGGCGGCCCGGAGGCCGAACTCATCCGCGCCGCCCTGGACAACGGCGTGGCCTACATCGGCCTGGTGGCCAGCAAGGTTCGCGGCGCCTCGATTCTGAACGGGCTCGAGCTCACCGACGCCGAACGGGCCCGCATCCACACACCGGTCGGCTTGGACATCGGCGCCAAGACGCCGGCCGAGATCGCGGTGTCGATCGCCGCCGAGCTGATCGCCGCCCTGCGCAGCAATGGCGGCAGATGACGTTCACCGATCCCGACGACGTCGCCGCCCGATTCGATGCCCGGGATTATCTGCTCGACACCGGGACCGCGTCGGCCATCTATCTGGCGACGACGCTCGGCCGGCCGCTGCTGCTGGAGGGCGAACCCGGCGTCGGCAAGACAACGGCGGCGAAAACCCTTGCCGCAGTGCTGAATACCAAGCTGGTTCGCTTGCAGTGTTATGAAGGGCTGACCGCGAACGAGGCGCTGTACGACTGGAACTACCAGCGTCAGCTGTTGTCGATCCGGTTGGCGGAGGCCCGGGGCGCCAGCCTCACAGACATCTCCGAAGCCGATCTCTACACCGAGCAGTACCTGGTCGACCGGCCCATCCTGCAGTGTGTGCGCTACCGCGGCCCGGTGCCGCCGGTGTTGTTGATCGACGAAATAGACCGGGCCGACGACGAATTCGAGGCACTGCTGCTGGAGTTCCTCGGCGAATCCGCGGTCACCGTCCCCGAACTGGGCACCTTCGTCGCCGAACGCCCCCCGATTGCGGTGCTGACCTCCAACCGCAGCCGCGACCTGCACGACGCGCTGCGCCGACGCTGCCTCTACCACTGGATCGACTACCCGGAGCCGGCGCGGGCGGCCGCCATCGTCCGGCGCACGGTGCCCGGTGCGTCCGCGCCGTTGATCGAGCACGCCACTCAATTCGTCGGCAGCGCACGCCAATTGGATCTGGACAAACCGCCCGGCGTGGCCGAGACCATCGACTGGGTTGCCGCGCTGGTGTCGCTCGGCGTTGCCGATTTGGTCGATCCGGCTGCGCTGGTCAGCCTGGGGGCGCTGGCCAAGACACCCGACGACCGTAGTCTGATTCGCGACGCGTACGTCGCATACAGCACATGAGAGGACTTCAAGGATGAAGATCGCCAACCAGTTCACGGTCAGCGCGCCCATCGAGCAGGCCTGGGACGTGCTGTGCGACCTGGAGCAGGTGATTCCCTTGATGCCCGGCGCGCAGCTGACCGGCCACGAGGGCGACGAATACCTCGGCAAGGTCAAGGTCAAGGTCGGCCCGGTCACCAGCGAGTTCAGCGGCAAGGTGCGGTTCGTCGAGCAGGACCGCGAGCAGCATCGCGCGGTAATCGACGGCAAGGGCAAGGAGGCGCGGGGTACCGGCAATGCGGCGGCGACGGTCACCGCGCAGTTGCATGAGGCGGGCGACAGCACCCGCGTCACCGTCGACACCGATCTCAAAATCGTCGGCAAGCTGGCCCAGTTCGGCAGCGGCATGTTGCAGCAGGTGTCGGAGAAGTTGCTGGGCCAGTTCGTGGAGTCGCTGGAAGCCAAACTCAAAGCCCAGAGCGCGGCGCCTGCGCAGGGGCAGCCGAGCCCGGACGCCGCGGCAGTGGCCGCCTCGTCGCAGCCGGAGCCCATCGATTTGCTGGAACTCGCCGGTGGCGATCAGCTCAAGAAGTACGGCGCCGTGGCGGCGGCGGCGCTTGTCCTGTTGGTACTGATCTGGATCGCGCGCCGGCGCTCATGAGCACGCCGGCGCTGCTGCGGGGCGTCGATCTGGCGGCGTTCGCCGCCGCGCTGGTGGTGCGGCTGCGCGGCGCTGGGGTACTCGTATCAGCAAGTGGCGCAGGGCTTTTCGTGCAGGCGCTGGGGCATCTGGTACCGCACACCCGCTCGGCGCTGTACTGGGCGGCCCGGTTGACGTTGGTCAACCGGATGGAGGATCTTGGCGCCTTCGACGCGGCGTTCGGCGCGGTGTTCGGCAGCCTGGAACACGACCCGACGATGACGGCACTACCACTGCCGGGCCCGAAGACACCCGCGGTCGGCACCGTGCACCGCGCATCCGGTCCGTCGTCCGGGGCCGGGGATCAAACCCTGCCCTGGGCCACCCGAACCGTGACCGAATCCGCGGGCGTCTCCCACGCGGCCATCCAGCTGCCCGATTTCCTGCCCAGCCGCATCGCGGCCCTGGCCGACGAACCGTTCGACCAATTCGATCCCGACGATTTGCGGCTGCTCGGCACCTGGCTCGAGGCCTCGATACAGCACTGGCCGAAGCGGCGCAGCCTGCGCTGGGAGTCCAGCCCGCACGGCAAGCGGATCGACCTGCGCAAGACCATGAACGCGTCGCGTTGCACCGGCTGGGAAGCGGTGGTGTTGGCGCGCACCCGGCCGCGCCGCCGGCCCCGGCGCGTGGTCTTGGTCTGCGACGTCAGCCGCTCGATGCAGCCATATGCCGCGATCTACCTGCATCTGATGCGCGCGGCGGCGCTGCGCCAGGCGGGCATGCGTCCCGAGGTCTTCGCATTCTCGACGTCGCTGACCCGGCTCACGCCGGTACTGCCGCACCGATCCGCCGAGGTGGCCCTGGAGCGGGCCAACGCCAAGGTGACCGACCGGTACGGCGGCACGTTCATCGGCCGCAGCATCGAGGCGCTGCTGGCGCCTACCGCGTCGGGATACGGCAGCGCAGTGCGTGGCGCGGTGGTGATCGTCGCCTCCGACGGCTGGGACAGCGACCCGCCCGAAGTGCTCGACCGGGCGATGGCCAGGCTGCGTCGCCGCGCCGAAATGCTGATCTGGCTCAACCCCCGTGCGGCGCACCGCGACTTCCAGCCGCTGGCCGGTTCCATGGCAGCCGCGTTGCCCTATTGCGATCTGTTCCTGCCGGCCCACTCGCTGGCCGGGCTGCACCAGCTGCTGCTGGCGCTGGCTCGCCGCGAATAGCCCGATGAATGTTTGCTACTCGCGCCTTTTTGTCCGTTAGGCTTCCCGTGTGGCAGCCGACGCCGATGCCGCATCCTCGGAACTGGCAGAAGAGTGGATCAGCCGGACGTTCAGTGGTCCACTGCTGCGCCTGAAATCGGCGATATTCGACCGGGACCGCCAGCATGCGTGCAGCCTCAGCCGACGCCGGCGCGTCCTCAACATCGCCACCTGGACCGCGGCCTTCGTCAGCGCCAGCTTCGGCACGATCGAGCTGATGACGACCCACCTATTGCCGGTTGCGCTGCTCAATGGGCTGGCGGCGGTGATATTCGCGCTGATTCCGCTGCTGCACCGGTTCGGCGAGCTCGTGGCTCCGGTGACGCTGGTGGGTACCGCCCTGGCGCTGATGGCGGTGGTGGGCGCGTGGATCGGGACGCACACCGGGATCGCGTTCTTCTTCCTGATGTCGGCCCTGGTGGCCGTGCTGGTGCTGGGCACCGAACACATCGTGCTCGCCTGTGCGGTGGTGGTCGTCGCCGCCGGGCTGGTCATCACTATCAATGTCATCGAACCGGTGAGCACCGCCGAACAACCGGAATGGGCCACCAACATCGGCTTCGCGATCTCGGCGACGTGCGCAAGCGTGATGATCGTGACGACCGTCTGGTATGCGCTGCGCGAGATTCAAGGGGCCAAGGAGGCCATCGAGCTGGAGTACGAGCGCTCGGAGTCGTTGCTCGGCAACATTTTGCCGACGTCCGTCGCGGCCCGGCTCAAGAACCCGACGTCGACGATCATCGCCGACAAGTATGACGACGCTTCGGTCCTGTTCGCCGACATCGCCGGATACACCGAACGGGCCAGCCAAACCACGCCCGCCGATCTGGTGGTGTTCCTCAACCGCGTTTACAGCGAATTCGATCTGCTGGTCGAACACCACGGGATGGAAAAGGTGAAGACCACCGGCGACTCCTACATGGTGGTCAGCGGCGTGCCCCAGCCCCGGGCCGGCCATCTCAAGGCTCTCGCGCGCTTCGCGCTGGACCTCGGTGAGGCGGCCGCCCGCCTCACCGATCAGAGCGGCAAAGGGGTGCCCATCCGCATCGGACTTGGCGTCGGCCCGGTGGTGGCCGGTGTGGTCGGCACATCGCGGTTCTTCTACGACGTGTGGGGCGACGCCGTCAACGTCGCCTCCCGCATGGAGTCGATGAGCGTGCCGGGCCGCATCCAGGTTCCCCCCGATGTGTACGAGCGGCTGCGCGGCGACTTCGTTTTCGAGGAACGCGGCGACATCGAGGTAAAGGGCAAAGGTGTGCTGCACACCTGGTTCCTGGTCGGCGAGCGCACGTCAGGGAATGAGTCGCTGAATGTCCTGGATGGTGTCGCTGGCCGCTGATGCCAGGGTGAGGAATTCGACCGTGGCGCCGATCGTGAGCAAACCGACGTCGGCGGCAATGGGATAGCCGATCGCATTGATGAGATTGCCCTGCATGAGTTGGTCCACAAACAGGTCCGCGTTATAGGCCGGCGCGGTGGTGAGCAGGGAAAGACCTATGTCCGCGGTTGGAAGAAGCACCGCGTAATTGGTGGAGACAATTGAGGCGATGGTGTTCGCGACATGCGTCGGTGTCAGGCTGAGCGGGGGTGGCGGCGGGGGTACCGGACCGGGAACAATCGACGGTATCTCGAATGGCGGGAAGACAATCGGCTTGGAGAACATTGTCGGCAGGTCGGCGGTGAAGTCGTGAATTCCCTGTTGGGTGCCGGCGCCCAAAGCGTTGAACACGGTGTCCGCCCGGACGTCCGGGAACAAACCGAATGGCGTGGGCACATCTGCGGGGCTCGTCGAATAGCCGAAGTTGGGGTCGCCGTAGCCCAGATTGACGATTACCTTCAGGTTGGGCTGGATTAGATCGGCCAGCGGTTCGCCGATCACGGGTAGTGCGCGCAGCGGAGCCAGTAACGGCAGATTGTCCGTGTGAATCACGTAATAATTCGTGACGCCGGAATAACCCTGAGAAGTGTGCAGCGGAATGGCGTTGTTAACTTGTTCGACGGTGAGGTCCAAATATTTGGTGTGGACGAAGGGGATGCCCATGAGTGCGTTAAGGTCGGAAATTACGTTGAGCGGGTAGCGCGGGAAATCCGCAAACCCGTCGTATTCCTGTGTGTAAATGGCGGTCGGGTAGATCGTGTCCGACGGGGTGGCGCCCAAGAAGGTCAGCCCCAGGGCGGAGATGTTCAGTCCCGGGAAGCGTGCGAGCATGCCGCCGTTGGGGTTCATCTCGTTGCCTACCAGGACGAAGTTGAGTTGGGCCGCGGTCGGCGCGCTCGGACCCAGGCTCGCAAGATTGCGCATTTCCAGCGACGCGATCATGGCGCTCTGCGAGTAGCCGAAAACCGTGACGGTATTGCCCGGTATCCGCAATTGGTCTCTGATCGCATTGTCGAGAATGGTCAGGCCTTCGTCCAGTGACCTGTTGAGAACCAAACTTTTTACGCCGGTGAGCGGATATAACTCTTCCGGCGTGTAAAGACTGTGCAGGGACAGCAAATCGAGCGAGCGGACGAATAGCTTGTTAGCCGACAGCACGTATCCTAATGACGGAATCGGCACGCCGGTGGGCCCGACGAATAAGCTGGTCAGGTTTGCCGAGAATGGCGGAATGGACGCCGCATTCGGTGCAGCGCTGGATGCAGCGGGCGCTACCAGCAGGTTTTGCAGGCCGGTGGCGATTGCGGCCTCGGTTTGTGCGTAGGCGTTTCCCGCAGCGGCCAGCGTCTGCTGGAATTCGGCGTGAAACGCCTCGAATTGCGCGACGACGGCTTGGTACTGCTGGCCGTAAGCCCCGAATAGCTTTGCGACAGCCGCCGAAACCTCGTCACCGGCGGCCGCCAAAAGACCGGAAGTCGGACCGGTCGCGGCGGCGTTGGCGGCGCTGATTGCCGAACCTATTCCCTCGATTTCGGCCGCCGCCGACGATAAAAGCTGCGGCTCGGCGATTACATACGCCATTGACCCCATCCTTTCCGGCGGCCAGTGCGCCGACGGCCCGACAACGGTGGTGGTCAGCGTAGAGGGATAGATCGCAGCTTGTCCGGGATTTGTGCGAGCGTGTCTGGCCGCGGCTCGGGTATTGCCAATAGGACTGCGGGACTGGCGATTCGCCGGACACGGCGGGTATTTCGGCAATAGGATTCCGGCCTACCGACTTCTTGGTGCCGGTGATATGCGCAGTCGTTCGATGGGAGCTGACTGATGTCGTTCGTGTTGATCGCACCGGAGTGGGTGTCGGCCGCGGCAGGTAATTTGGCCGGCATCGGTTCGAGTCTGTGTGCGGCCAATGCGGCGGCGGCCACCTCGACCACGCAGCTTGTGGCTGCGGGCGCCGATGAGGTGTCGGCGGCCATCGCGGACTTGTTCGGGGTGCACGGCCAGCAGTATCAGTCGATGAGTGCCCAGGTGGCGGCGTTTCATCGGCAGTTCGTGCAGACCCTGAACGCTGGCGCGGGCTCCTATCTTGCCGCGGAGTCGACCAGTGCCGAGCAGAACCTGCTGAACCTGATCAACGCGCCCACCGACTGGCTGTTTGGCCGGCCGCTGATCGGCAACGGCGCTAATGGCGCCGCTGCCGGTGACAACGGCGCTGACGGCGGTCTGTTGTACGGCAATGGCGGCAACGGCGCGGCCGGTGCTGCGGGACAGCCCGGCGGCAACGGCGGAAGTGCCGGGCTCATTGGCAACGGCGGCCGCGGAGGTGCTGGCGGCGCCGGCACCGTCGGCGGCTTCGGCGGTAACGGCGGCTGGCTCTACGGCAACGGGGGCGCCGGCGGAGCGGGAGGCAGCGCATCCAACGGCGGCGCCGGTGGCAATGGCGGGCTGGTGTTCGGTGCGGGTGGGGCCGGCGGCGTGGGCGGCTCGGGCGCCGGCCACGGCGGCGTCGGTGGCACCGCGGCGTTGCTGGTCGGCGACGGCGGTACCGGCGGAACTGGCGGCACTAACAGCGGCACCGGCGGCGCTGGCGGTCACGCCGGGTGGCTGTCCGGCAACGGCGGCAGTGGCGGCTCGGGCGGCGGCGGCCTCAATGGCGGCAACGCGGGCAGCGGTGGCGCGGGTGGCAATAGCGGATTGTTCTTCGGCGCCGGCGGTACCGGCGGTGCGGGTGGAATAGGTAACGGCGGCGACGGTGGCAACGGTGCGGCCGGGGGGCACGGCGGCTGGCTAGGCGGCCACGGCGGTGCCGGTGGTGGTGGCGGCGTCGGTGGTGATGGCGGCGCCGGAGGCACCGCGAGCGCCGGCCTGGCCGGTAGCCAGGGCATCGGTGGGGCGGGCGGTAATGGCGGTGCCGGCGGAACTCCCGGAAACGGCGGTGATGGCGCCACGGGAACCTGGACGGTCAACGGTGGTGTCGGCGGCACCGGCGGGAATGGTGGTGATCCCGGGGCCGGCGGGATCGGCGGTGCCGGCGGCGCAGGGGTTACTGCCGGAGCAACCGGGGCAACTGGGGCCGTCCCGGGCAGCGGCGGCGACGGCGGGGCCGGTGGATCCGGTGCTGCTGGCAGCGTTCCGGGTCAGTCCGGTGCGGCCGGGGGTAACGGAGGCGACGGCGGCCTGGTCGGCAACGGTGGAAGCGGCGGGGCCGGTGGTCGCGGCGCCGTCGGGGTGGACGGCAATGCCGCCACCACCACCGGTGGTGATGGCGGCGGCGGCAGCGCCGGCGTGGGCGGAGTCAACGGCAACGGCGGGATCGGCGGGGCCGGCGGCGATGGCGGCGCCGGCATTGCCGGCAAGGCCGGTTTGGGCACCACCGGCGGCAGCGGCGGGGCCGGCGGCGGCGGTGGTGTCGGAGGCAACGCGGGCACGGGTGCCGGCGCGGCCGGCAGCGGCGGCGCCGCAGGTGCCGGCGGCGACGGCGGGGCCGGCGGCGCCGGCGGCAGCGGCGGTGCGAACCTCACCGGCGGCCAAGGCGGCGGCGGCGGTATGGGCGGCTCCGGTGGCTCTGGCGGCACGGGGACCACCGGAATCGTCGCGGCCGGCGGCGACGGCGGCAACGGCGGCCAAGGCGGCCAAGGCGGCCAAGGCGGCGCAGGCACCACCGGCACGGCTGGGAACGGCGGCACCGGCGGCTCCGGCGGCGATGCCGGGACCGGCGGAGCGGGCGGTACCGCGGGCAAGACCGGCAGCGGCGGCACCGGGGGTCTCGGCGGCGGGGGCGGATTCTTCGGTCAGGGCGGAACGAACGGGCCCGCCGGCTAGGTATCGGGTACCGCTGTGGCTCTCTTCGGCCGCCCACTTCCGGCGGCGACAGGTATGCAAAACCCCCGTTTAGCGGTGCACTTCCCGAGTCATGGTGTCTGGGATCGGCCGCAATGTGGCTTCGGACACAGTTTCGAAACTTTACGGATGATTCTTTGGATTTCGTAGGAAAAGTGGTATGTGTTTCGGCTTTTTTGGCTATCGTTCGGTCCGCCGATATGTCGGCGCGGTGACCGATGGCCACGTGCACGACTCAGTTGATCGTGACCTAGGTAGGTAGGTGGTCTCGCATGTCGTATGTCATCGCGTCCCCGGAAGCGCTGCTGGCAGCCGCTTCTGATCTCGCCGGTATCGGCTCTGCGGTCGAGTCGGCCAATGCGGCCGCGGCCGCTCCGACCATCAGCCTGCTGGCCGCGGCCGAAGACGAGGTGTCGACGGCCATTGCGGGGCTGTTCGGCACGCACGCCCGCGAATACCAGGCCATCAGCGCCCAGGCGGCGGCCTTCCATGACCGCTTCATGCAGGCCCTGTCCGGTAACGCCGGCTCCTACGCGCTGGCCGAGGCCGCCAACCTCACCCCGCTGCAGAGCTTCGAACGGACGGTCTTCGATGCCGTCAACGCGCCCAGCTATGCGCTGTTCGGGCGGCCGCTGATCGGCAACGGCGCCAACGGCAGCACACCGGGAGCAGCCGGTGGGGCGGGCGGGTTGTTGATCGGCAACGGCGGTGCGGGCGCGGCCGGCGCGGCCGGCCAGGCCGGCGGGGCCGGCGGTAGCGCGGGGTTGATCGGCAACGGCGGCGCCGGTGGCGCCGGAGGTGCCGGTGGCTCCTCGTTCACCGAAGGCGGCGGCGGCGAGACCGGTGCAGCCGGCGGCGCCGGCGGCAATGGCGGGGCCGGCGGGGCATCTCGGTTGATCGGCAACGGCGGCGCCGGCGGCGCCGGGGCGCTCGGCGGAGCGGCCGCGCCCGGGCTGGGCAGCATCGGGCCAGACGGTCAAAACGGCACTGGCGGAGCCTGCGGGCTGCTGTTCGGTAATTCCGGAGCGACGGGATAAGTCAATCCCGTGCTGACGGATTTCAGCTCGACGACTCGAGGTTCTCCACGTCGTCCTTGATCGCGGCTATGGCATCGACGGGCGTGAGGTTGCGTCCTTGGCTGTCCTTGCCCAATTGCGGCCAGCCGGCGCCGTCGGGCCCACGCAGCTGGTCCCAGATTTCGCGAACCTTGGTCAGCAGTTCGGTTTGTTCGTCGTCAGTGAGCGCCATCAGCGGTCCTCCGTTCGTTGTGATGCCGCATGCGGCGGCAAATTGTTGCGGGGTCAGTCCATCGGCGGAATTCATGTCGCACCGGCCGAATGGTGGGGCGCCCTGTGGAAGATTGGGGCTGTAACCCTGGCCGTCGGTGTACTGGTGTGCGACTTGGCCGGGGAGGTTGGGGTTGGATCCGTACCCGGCCGCGATGACGCGCAGGCCCGGCGGACGCACCCGCCACATATTGAAGAAGTCATAAGCGTTGGCATAACCGATAATTCGTGCGGCAGAGCCGGCGTAATCGGCCAAATTCCAATACAACTGATTGATCCAGCTGGACCCGTCGCCGGGGGGATTGCCGCCGGATTCGACGTCGAGCATCAATGCGACTCGCGGATGTAAGCCGCCTTCGGCGTCGATCATCGAACGCACGGTATCGGCGTTGGCCAACCAATTCGGGCGGACGTAGGTGTAAACGATTCCGAACGTCAAACGTCCGCTATCCAATGCCGAGCGCATCCAGGCGTAGTTGCGCGCAAAGTTGTGGTCCCGATACGTGCCGTCGCAAACACGAATTGAAAGCACTCGATAGGGATATGAGTTATCCACGGGCACTTGATATTCGGACACGTCTGCGAACAAAGTGTCAACCACGGTGCTCAATCCCCCTTCACCGCAATACTTATCGCCCATGCTACAGAGCGTGGTCAGTCGGTAATGTTGCCGCTGTGCCGAATCGAAGGGCTGACCGACCCGCCCGGGTGGCCGACGTGCACCGGATCGCCGAGTCGATGCCGCACGTCAAACGCCTTGAGGGCCCCAAGGGTAACTCGATCTACCAGGTGGGCGGCAAGTCGTTCGTGTTCTTTCGCACCCCCCAACCCGACGCCGCCGATCCGGTGAGCGGCGAACGCTACACCGACGTGATCATGCTGTGGGTTGAGTCCGAAAGCGACAAGCTGGCCTTGACCCAAGACCCCGCATCGCCGTTCTTCACCACCGCCCACTTCGACGGCCACCCCTCGATACTGGTGCAGGCGCGCCGGCTGGCCGAGATCACCGTGACGGAATTGACCGAGCTCGTGCAAGACGCGTGGCTGTCGCGCGCATCGAAGCGGCGGGCCGACGCGTGGCTGGCCGACCAACCGTCCTAGACCGGACACAAAACGCATTCAAAACGGCGCTTCCGTACCGGCTCGAGGTACCACTGAGAAATGTTTAGACATAGGTACAACGGGTATCTACGCAGCTACGGGAATTAGTCGGACACAACGGAGGTCACGATGCGCGGTAGCGGAATTCTCGGAGCCATTGTGCTGATCTGGCTGCTCATCGGAGTGTTCGCGGCATGGCAGCGTGGTTACTTCAAAGGTGAGCAAACAAGTTGCGCCTCAGCAGGAACCGTTGCAGTGACGGTGATTGCCGGCCCCCTTAACTACATGGGTGTCAATCCGAAAGTAAAGGATTGCCGTTTGCCGCAACCAAGCGCAATGCAAATTGACGTTATCCCGTCTATGTGAAGGAAGTCGCCATGATTGTCGTCGGTGCTATCTTGCTGATCCTCGGATTTGTGTTCGGCATACATTTATTGAGCGTTCTCGGTGTGATATTGCTCGTCATCGGTGCCGTGATGTGGGCCATGGGCTCCATGGGTCGCCCGGTTGCCGGCCGTCGGTACTGGTATTAACGGATCCACACCCTCACAGCCCGCACATAGCTAAGGCATAGCGTCGGCCTAGACGGTCGCGGATACTGGAACACGTGACGGCCCCTCGAACCTCGGTTGAGCGGGTCGTCATGTGTCGTGCGGACGGCCAACCGGTCACCGTTCTGGTTGTCGACGACGAACCCGTTCTGGCCGAGATGGTGTCGATGGCGTTGCGCTACGAGGGCTGGAACATCGCCACGGCCAGCGATGGGTCCTCAGCCATTGCAGCGGCCCGCGCCCAGCGTCCCGATGTCGTGGTTCTCGACGTGATGCTGCCCGACATGAGCGGCCTCGACGTACTGCACAAGTTGCGCAAGGAAAACCCCGGCCTGCCGGTGCTGCTGCTGACGGCAAAAGATGCCGTCGAAGATCGCATCGCCGGCCTGACCGCGGGCGGCGACGACTATGTCACCAAGCCGTTCAGCATCGAAGAAGTAGTCCTGCGGCTGCGCGCACTGCTGCGGCGCACCGGCGTCACGACGGTGGACAGCGGAGCACAGCTGGTCGTCGGCGATTTGGTGCTGGACGAAGACAGTCATGAAGTCACCCGTGCCGGCGAGCCGATCTCGTTGACCTCCACCGAGTTTGAGCTGCTCAGGTTCATGATGCGCAACGCCAAACGAGTGCTGAGCAAGGCGCAAATCCTGGACCGCGTGTGGAGTTACGACTTCGGCGGCCGGTCCAACATCGTCGAGCTCTATATCTCTTACCTGCGCAAGAAGATCGACAACGGTCGCGAACCCATGATTCACACGCTGCGCGGCGCAGGTTATGTCCTCAAGCCGGCCCGCTAGGAGCGATCGCAAGCGCGGCGAAGCCGGGCGCAGCGGGTCGCGACCGTCGGTTAAGGCGCCGCGAGTCTGGTCGCTTCGGCTCAGGCTTCTGGTCGGGCAGGTCGTCGTCCTCGCCATGGTGTGTGTGGGCATCATCTCGGCAACCGAACTCTCCCTGCATCACCACCTGATGGCTCAGCTCGACAGCCAACTGGGCGGCACCTCCTACCGCTCTTCGTTGATGTATCCCGAGCGCCACCGCGACACGCACGGTTTCGTAAGACTTGGTCCGGGCCCGAAATTTCTCGACGCCCCGGGGCAGCCGGCCGGCATGGTCGCCGCGGTGGTGAACAACGGCAAGACAGTCGACGCCGGTTACCTGACCAGCAGTGGCGCCCGGGCCGCGCTGACCCCGACCGCGCAGACCCAGCTGCAGCAGATTGCTGGCAGCCGCTCGCCAGTGACACTCGACCTGGATGGCCTGGGCCGCTATCGCGTGGTGGCGGCGCCGAGCCGAAACGGCGGCGACGTCATCGTCACCGGTCTGTCCATGGCAAACGTCGACGCCACCATGTTCCGGGTGCTGATCATCTTCGCGATCGTCACCTTGATCGCACTGGTGGCTGCGACCACCGCCGGCATCGTGATCATCCGCCACGCGCTGGCGCCACTGCGCCGCGTCGCGCAAACCGCCGGCGAGGTTGTCGATTTGCCGTTGGACCGCGGCGAGGTTCAGCTGCCGGTCCGGGTGGCCGAAGCCGATGCCAATCCCAGCACCGAGGTCGGTCAGCTCGGATCGGCGCTGAACCGGATGCTCGACCACATCGCGGCCGCGTTGTCGACGCGGCAGGCCAGCGAGACCCGGGTACGCCAATTCGTTGCCGACGCCAGTCACGAACTGCGCACTCCGCTGGCCGCCATCCGCGGCTACACCGAACTCACGCAGCGCATGGGGGACGATCCCGAAGCGGTGGCGCACGCCATGAGCCGGGTGGCGTCCGAGACGGAGCGGATAACGCGCCTCGTCGAGGACTTGCTGTTGCTGGCCCGCCTGGACTCGGGCCGTCCGCTGGAACGCGAACCGGTGGACCTGACTCGCCTGGCGGTCGACGCCGTCAGCGACGCGCATGTCGCCGGACCCGATCACCAATGGGAACTGGACCTACCCCCCGAACCGGTAATGGTTCCCGGCGATGCCGCGCGGCTGCATCAGGTGTTGACCAATCTGTTGGCCAATGCCCGCGTCCACACCGGCGCCGGCACCGTCGTGACGACGCGGTTGAGTACCGAGCCGACACATACCTTGCTGCAGGTGATCGACAACGGTCCGGGTATTCCGAAAGCACTGCAGTCGGAGGTGTTCGAGCGGTTCGCCCGTGGTGACACCTCGCGTTCCCGCAAAGGTGGCAGCACCGGCCTGGGCCTGGCCATCGTCTCGGCCGTGGTCAAGGCACACAACGGAACGATCACGGTGAACAGCTCGCCCGGCTACACCGAGTTCGCGGTGCGGTTGCCACTCAGTGCCGCTTAGCAGAGTGGCAACCGCCCGCAAACCCGGACTAGGACCTGAGATCTAGGAGCAGGTGACGTCGATTTCGAACGGCTTGTTCACCGGTTGCATCGGGTTGGCCATGTCAACGCCGGTGGCGGTGCCGGTGATCTTGTAGGTGTTGCCGTTCTTGGTAGCAGAGGCGTTGCCCTGACCGGTCCCGGAGGTGTAACCGAGCGTTACGCCGTTGACGTTGCCCAGCCCGACGGACTTCACCTCGGGCGGGTTGCCGTCGGTGAGCACGGCGGCGATGCCGGTCGCTGCTCCACCGATCGCGATGTTGACGTTGCCGGCCGCCGAGGTGCACACGACCGAGCCGGTCACGTTCTGGTCCTTGCCGTCAATGACTACCTTGGTCGACTTGGCCCCGCCGCCTCCGCCGCTGCTCACCGATGTGCCTGCGCTCGAGGTCCCGCTGCCGCTGGTATTCGACTTACTCGAACATCCGGAAAGACCTACGACCAAAATGGCCGCGCCGGCTACCACGACCGTCAGTCCACGCTTCACCCTTAGCTCCTTTGCCCTTGTAGTGGTCCGTCGACATTGAGGACCGCCTGCGCAGTATGCGGGTTAACTGGACGGAAGGTCTAGGTACCAAAGATATTTTTTTTCGGGTTGGTCGACGCGGCGCCAGGCTACTAATGGCAATGTATTGCCGGTGGAATCCAAGCCTCCTACCGCTGTCATCGAGTCGGCCCACGGCAAACACCCGCTACCGCTGGATGACACAAGGGATTTCGACGATGCCGATCGCGGATTCATAGCGGCCCTGTCCCCGTGTGTCATTACGGCCGCTGACGGCCGGGTGGTGTGGGACAACGACGCATACGCATTCCTGGACGGGCCGGCGCCGACATCGGTGCATCCCAGTCTGTGGCGCCAGTCGACACTGGCGGCCAAACAAGGACTTTACGAAGTCGTACCTGGCATCTACCAGGTCCGCGGATTCGACATCTCCAACATCAGCTTCATCGAGGGCGACACCGGGATTATCGTCATCGATCCGCTGGTGTCCACCGAGGTGGCCGCCGCGGCGCTGGCGCTGTACCGCACCCACCGCGGCGGTGATCGTCCTGTCGTCGCGGTGATCTACACCCATAGCCATGTCGATCATTTCGGCGGCGTACTGGGTGTCACCACGCAGGCGGACGTGGATGCCGGAACGGTGGCGGTGCTGGCGCCGGAGGGTTTCACAGCCCATGCCGTGCAGGAGAACGTGTATGCGGGTCCGGCGATGCTGCGTCGGGCGACCTATATGTACGGTTCGCTGCTCGCCCGCGGACCACAGGAACAGGTGGGCTGCGGGCTTGGCCAGACCCCGTCCACCGGCGAGGTATCGATCATCGTGCCGACCATCGACATCCGGACGACCGGTGAGACGCACACCATCGACGGCGTGGAAATTGAGTTCCAGATGGCGCCGGGGACCGAGGCTCCGGCCGAAATGCACTTCTATTTCCCGCAATTCCGCGCGTTGTGCATGGCCGAGAACGCCACGCACAACCTGCACAACCTGCTGACGCTGCGCGGCGCTCTGGTGCGCGACCCACGGGCTTGGTCGGGCTATCTCACCGAAGCGATCGATGCGTTCGCCGATCGGGCCGAGGTGGTCTTCGCCTCCCACCACTGGCCGACGTGGGGGAAAGAGCGAATCGTCGAATTCCTTGCGCTGCAGCGAGACCTGTACGCCTATCTGCACGACCAGACGCTGCGATTGCTGAACCAGGGTTATACCGGCGTCGAGATCGCCGAAATGTTCCAACTGCCACCGGCATTGGAACGAGCCTGGCATGCCCGCGGTTACTACGGGTCGGTAAGCCACAACGTCAAGGCGGTCTACCAGCGTTATATGGGATGGTTCGACGGCAACCCGGCTCGGCTGTGGCCGCATCCTCCCGAAGCCCTGGCTCCGCGCTACGTCAAGGCCATCGGCGGAATCGACCGAGTGGTCGAACTGGCCAAAGCGGCCTTCGATAACGGGGACTTCCGTTGGGCGGCAACATTGCTCGATCATGCGATTTTCACCGACAGTAGCCACGCTGCAGCACGCGATCTCTACGCCGACACGCTGGAGCAGCTGGGCTACGGTGCCGAAAATGCCACCTGGCGCAACTTCTTCATGAGCGGTGCTCGGGAATTGCGCGTGGGCAACTTCGGTACTGCGGGTCAAATCACTTCGCCGACAATGCTTTCCCAGCTGACTCCGGAGCAGATATTCGACAGTATCGCGATTCGGGTCAACGGACCGCGCAGCTGGGACCTCGACATCGCCGTCGACATCACGTTTGCCGATGTGGCGACGAACTATCGGCTCACGCTGCACAATGGTGTGCTGGTGCATCGCAAGGTGGCCGCCGATCCGGCCACCGCGGCCGTTACGGTAAAGTTGGCCAACAGTTTTCGGCTGCTGATGGCGGCCGGCGGCGATTTCACATCGCCGGGGCTCGAACTGTCAGGGGACTCCGCAGCGTTGGCGTCACTGCTGGGCGCTCTGGATGAGCCGGACCCCAGCTTCAACATCGTCACGCCGTAGGGGCGTTCAACTTAAAAGCCGGGCGATCTCGATGTAGACCGGAATCCCGAGTGTGACGTTATAAGGAAAGGTCAAACCCAGCGACGCCGCCAACGGCAACGTTGGGCTCGCTTCGGGAATTGCCAACCGCTGCACGGCCGGTACGGCGATGTAGGAAGCCGCTGCGCACAAGATCGCGAAAAGGACGTAAGTGCCCGGCTTGAGGTGGGTAGCGGTGACGATAGCGAAGATGTGGGCGGCGGCGATCCCAAGCGTGGCAAAGAGGTTCGGCGCCAGCAGGCCGAAGAGGACGAAGCCGCGGCCCGCCGTGCGGAGGTCCTTCAACTTGCTGGCCGCAGTCATTCCCATGTCCAGCAGGTACAAACACAGCGCACCATGGAATGCCGACACGAAGAAGGAGTCGTCGTCGTGTACTGCCTGGGCGCCTTGCAGTCCACTGATGACGCCAATGATGATTCCGCCGAAAAGCAGTCCAAGCCCAGGGTTTAGGAATACCTCGCCGAAGAGCTCACGGGTGAGAACGCGCGGCTTGCCGCGCCGGCGCCGCGTCGGGTTCGGATCAAACGGCGGTTGCGTGGCCGCGCCGGGGCCGGCCTCCACCGGTGCGGTGTAACCGGGCTCGTCGGGCATCAGGCCCGTCGCGTCCATCCCGTTGCGTCGCAATCGGCCCACCAAGTACAGAGCCACCAGGCAGCCCGGAACCTCCATCACGGCCAGCATGACCGGCATGTAGGCGTCGTATGCCATACCGATGGTGCCCAGGACGCCCATGGCGGTCGCAAAACTGCCCGCGCCGTCCGAGGCGTAATAACTTGCCACCGTGGCTTTGTCGACGCGGCGCATGGTGGTCATTCGGTTGAGCAGGAAATAGGCGACCGCGCCGTTGACAAAGTTCCAGACGAAACCCGCGGCCACGAATTCGGCGATGTTGTCGATTTGCCATGGATCGACTTGAGCCAGTGCCTCGCCCCCGCGCCAGCCGATGGCCAGCAGTAGGTACATGGTCAGACCTTGGTAGATCACGGCGGGGAATTCGAACCGGACCCTCAGGACCGCCATCAGGAATCCGAGGTAGAAGAACAGCAACAGCGGCTTGAAGAGGTTGTGGGCGAAGTTCTGCCAGAGTTCGTGCAGCATCGACCCTCTCCTTGGACTCTGAGGGAGAGTACCTGCCGCGGCGTCAGGGCACGTCGATGACGACCTTGCCCAGCACTTTGCGGTCGGCTACGTGCCGCAGCGCCGCCGGGGTTTCGGCCAACGGGAAACGCGCACCGATGTAGGGCCGGACCAGGCCGGTGGCGAACATCTGCGCCAGCTCCGCCTGGTCGCGTTTGGCCTGATCAGGGTAGTCACTCATGAAGGTGCGGATCTCCATGCCGCGGATGGTGAGGTCCTTGAGCAGAACGAGGTTGAGCGGGATGGCCGGTATGGTGCCGGCGGCGTATCCCAGTGTGACGAACGTTCCGCCGCGCGCCAGACCGCGCAGCGCCGGCTCGGAATACGCGCCCCCGACGGGGTCGAGGACCACCCGGGCACTGTCGCCGGTGAGCTCACGGATGCGCGATTTCAGGTCTTCGGAGTCGTAGTCGACGACGGCAGCCGCGCCCCGCCGGCGGCACAGGTCGAGCTTTTCCGGGCTGGAGGCCGCGGCCAGGACGCGGGCCTGCATGGCCACGCCCAGATCGACGGCGGCCAGCCCAACACCGCCGGCGGCGCCGAGCACCACCACCCAGTCTCCGGCCGCGACCTGTGCGGTCGAGCGAAGTGCGTGATACGCCGTGCGATAGGTGACGCCGAATGCCGCGGCCGAGGCGAAATCGGAGTCTTCGGGGATCAGCATCGCCTGACCGGCTTCCAGCAGCGCCTGCTCGGCGAACGCGCCGAACGTGGTTCCGGCCACCCGTTGACCCGGGCTGAAGGCCGCCCCGTCCCCGGCCGCGATCACTTCGCCGGCGATCTCGTTACCCGGTGTGAACGGCGGCGGGATCTTGACCTGATATTTGCCGGCGATGAACAGCACGTCGGGAAAGTTGACCGCGGCGGCGTGCACCCGTACCAGCAACTGGCCGGCCCCCGGCACCGGTTCGGGAACGTCCATCAGCACCAGGTCTTCCGGCGGACCGTAGGCCTGGCAGACGATCGCTCGCATCAACCGACCCCCAGCCCGCGCAGACAGAATTGCACGAGATGGTCGATGTCTGACTGGCTGGGCTGGTCGGTGGCACCCACATACCGCCGCATGGTCGCGGCGGTACAGCCGAACACGGCTTGGACGTCGCGGTCGACGTCGTCGCTGCCCAACTCGGTGATCGGCTCGATCAGCAGATCGCGCAGCGGCCCCATCATCTCCTGATCGGCTGCGCGCCAATGCGTTCCGGCCGTCAGCTGTCCGGCCGCCGCGCGGCTCATGCTGATCAGGTGCGGGTCGGCGACCTGGGCCAAAGTGCCTTCGATCCAGCGGGCGACCTGATCCCGCGGCGCGGTTTCCTTGGCCATCTGATGCTGCAGGTACGAGACGACGATCGCCACGCCCCGTTCCATGACGGCCAGGATGAGCTCGTCCTTTCCGGCGAAGTACCGGTAGAACGCCTTGTTCGACGAGCCGGCCTCGGCGACGATGTCGCTGACCCGGGGTGGCTCGGGTGCCACTCGCTCCATGACCCGCACTGCGGCGGCCAGGATGCGTTCGACTTCCTCGGTGGCCTCGCGTTGGCGATCGTCGAGTGCGCGCTCGACGGCCGCGGTCACCCTACTGGTCAACGAGCTCACCGTATTTGGCGCGGGCGGCCTGCCGCCGGACGCTGAGCATCTCACTCGGCCATTCGGCGTGCTCGGGTTCGTAATCCTTGAGCAGCATCCGGGCCAGGTTGACCTTGTGTGCCTCGGTCGGCCCGTCGGCCAGCCCGAGCGCAATCCCGCCGAGCAGCACATTGACCAGCGGCAGCTGATCGGTGAGGCCGAGTGCGCCGTGCACTTGAATTGCGCGCAGCGCAATGGATTTGAGCACCTGAGACGCGAGGATCTTGCAGGCGCCGATCTCGGCCCGGGCGGCGCGCTCGTCGCCGTTTTCGATCAGCCAGGCGGCGTGCAGCACGGTCAGCCGGAACGGTATCAACTCGGTGTAGGAGTCGGCGACGAACTCTTGTACCAACTGCTTGTCGGCCAGTGAACTGCCTTGGGTGAACCGGCTTTTCGCGCGCCGGGACATCATCTCGACGGCGCGCTGCGCCATGCCGATGGAACGCATTGCGTGATGCAGCCGGCCGCCGGCCAGCCTGGTCTGCAGGATAAGGAAGCCCTGACCCGCCTCACCAAGCAATGCGTCCGGGCCCACCCGCACCCCGTCATAGCGCACCAGGGAATGGCCCGGTTCGCGCGGGTCGGCTCCGACCAGGTGGTAGTTCTCCTCGACGGTCAGGCCCTCGGTTCCGGCCGGAATCAGGAACGTCGAGGCGCCGCGATGGACCGGTACGTTGGGATCGGTGACGGCGACGACGATGAAGAAGGATGCGACGGAGGCGTTGGAGGAGAAGAACTTACGTCCGGTGATCACCCAATCATCACCGTCGCGAACCGCACTGGTCTTGAAAACCCTGGGGTCGGCGCCGCCCTGCGGCTCAGTCATCGAAAAGCAGGAGAAGATCTCCCCGGACAGTAGCCCGTCGAGGTAGCGGTCCTTTTGTTCCTGGGTTCCGAAGCGGGCCAGGATCTCCGCGTTCCCGGTGTCGGGGGCCTGTGTTCCAAAAACGATCGGCGCCCAGGGGCTGCGGCCCAGGATTTCGTTGATCAAGGTCAGCTTGACCGCCCCGAAGCCCTGCCCGCCGAGCTCGGGACTCAGATGCGGCGCCCACAAACCCTGGTCTCGAACCTGCTGTTTGAGCGGATCGACGATGCGGCGGCGCTCGTCGTTCAGCGGCAGGAATTCGCAACCGGGGAACAAGATCTCGAGCGGTTCTACCTCCTCATGCACGAACTCGCGGACCCAGGCGAGTTTCTTCTCGAACTCCGGTTCGGTGGAAAAGTCCCAAGACATTCGACTACTCCTGTTCTGGTCAGGGAATACCGCCGTCGGCCCGCAAGATCGAGCCGGTGGTGAAGCTGGAGGCATCGGACGCCAGAAACAATGCGGCGCCGACGATTTCGCGCGGGTCACCGGCGCGCTGCAGGGAGAGCTGACCGAACCTGTTGGTCTTGTCCTGGTCGAGCCCCCACGCCTTGCTGACGTCGGTCAGGTACGGCCCGGCCATCAATGTGTTGACTCGTACCATCGGCCCGAATGCCCGGGCCAGGCCTTCGGTCATCGCGTTGAGCCCGGCCTTGGCCGCCGCATAGGGAATGATGTCCGCACCCGGACGCAGCGACCCGGTGGAGCTCACATTGACGATGGAGCCGCGACCGGCGGCTACCATCCGCTCACCGACCAACGCCGAAAGCCGAAACGGCCCTTTGAGATTGAGGTTCACCACGGCGTCGAAGAGCTTCTCGGTGACATTGCTCAGCTTGTCGTACAACGGTGACATGCCGGCGTTGTTGATCAGCGTATCGACTTTGCCGAACCGGTCGTAGGTAGCGTCCACCAACCCGTCGAGCTGATCCCAACGGCCCACGTGCACTTGATAAGCCATGGCGGCGCGGCCGGTCTGCGCCTGGATCTCCTTGGCCACGGCCACGCAGTTGTCCATGTTGCGGCTGGCGATCACCACGTCGGCGCCACAGCGGGCCGCCGCGAACGCCATCTCGCGGCCCAGCCCGCGGCTGCCGCCGGTGATCAGCACGACCCGGTCGGTCAGGTCGAAAACGTCGTCGGCGTAACCCATTTCAGCGAGCCTTACTCGAAAGGGAACGCGCCAGTTCGGCCGCAGTCGCGATCAACTGCAGAATCATCGGCCCGAACGCGCCGGTGATCTTCGGGTCCACCTTTCCGGTGCGAACCCCTGCCGCATAAGTCTTTTCCAGCACAATGCCCAGTTTCCAATTCGCCAGCACCAGGTAGTAGTCGATGTTCTCGGTGGACAGCCCACTGACCGTCTCATAATGCTCGAGCAGTTCACCGCGGGCGGGCATGCCCCCCATGTCCAGGTAGAACCCGTCGGCGCGCGGCTCCTCTCCGTCGTAGCCCAATAGTGCCCACGCGAGATCCAGCAGCGGATCACCGACCGTGGTCATCTCCCAGTCCACGATCGCGGCCAGCCGGGCCGGTGCCCCGTGGGCGAACATCACGTTGGCGAACTGATAGTCGCCGTGCATGATGCCCGGCCGGTAGTGGGCGGGCCGATTGCGGCGCAGCCAGTCCGCGGCCTCGTCGAGCCCGGGCAACTCGCGCACCTGATAGGCCTGGAGAAACTTCAGCCAGCGATCGACCTGCCGCTCGTGGAACCCGTCGGGACGGCCGAAGCCGTCAAGACCCTGCGCACGCCAGTCCACCCGGCCCAGCAGGGCGGCACCCTCGACGAGCTGGAAAGCCAGCTCGCGCCGGGCTGCCAGGTCGGTGTCGAACGGTGGCCGCCACCCGCCGTCCATCGGGCTCCAGCCGTCGATCGCCTGCATCACGTAGAACGGCATGCCCAGCACCGACCCGGTCTCGTCGGCCGCGATCAGTTCCGCGTGCGGGACATCGGTACCCGACAGGGCCCCGACCAGCCGGATCTCGCGCAGCAATCCGTCGATCCGGGCCGCGTCGGCGCGGGGGCCCGGCATCCGCAGCACCATCCGGTGGTCGTTTCGCTGGATCAGGTACAGCGTGTTTTGCGACCCGCCGCCCAGTTCCGCAAGAACCGGCTCTGCACCTTCGCCGGGTGCACCTTCGATGTCGAGCCAGCGGCCGAGAACGCCCGAGTCCATTGCGTAAGACACCCCACTCTCTGTGGAGAGAATAGCATTCTCCGCTAGCCTGGGAAGCCCGCGAAACCGACATGGAAGGCTTGGCGCATGCAGCTGCTTCTGGTCCGGCATGCATTACCGCTGCGCAGTGACCATGGTGAGGGTTCTGATCCGGACCTTTCCGAGGACGGGCTCGCGCAGGTGGCACGCCTGCCCGAGGCGCTGGCCCGATTTCCGATCTCGCGGGTGGTGAGCAGCCCGCAACGGCGCGCCATTCAGACCGCCGAACCCGTCGCGGCGGTCCGCGGGCTGCCCGTCGACGTAGATGAGCGGTTCGCCGAGTACGACCGCAACCTGCCCGCCTACATCCCCGTCGAGCAGATTAGGAACGAGTTCCCCGAAGAGTGGGCGCGCATGGCCCAGGGGCACCTGCCCAGCGCGGTCGACGAGGACGCGTTTCGGGCCCGAGTCCGTGCGGCGGTCGACGACGTGGTTGCCGCCGCCGATCCCGACGACACGGTTGCGGCGTTCAGCCACGGCGGGGTGATCAACGTGGTGCTGCACGAGATTCTGGGGACGGCGCGGCTGTTGTCGTTTCCCATCGACTACGCGTCGGTGACGCGGTTGTTGTTCTCCCGAAGCGGGCAGGCGACGGTGGCGACGGTGAACAGCACCGAGCATGTGTGGGACCTGCTGCCGAGAAATCAGCGGTGACGCGGGGTGAACCGCGCCCGCCCTCTGCATGCCTGAAGCGCAGGTGGAAAGTCGTCGGTGGTAAACAAGTTCGGTGACCTCGACTGACCGACTCAACGGGCTCGACCTGCCCGCACTGGACCGGTACCTGCGTTCGCTGGGCCTCGAGCGCGACGGCGAGCTATGCGGCGAGCTCATCTCCGGCGGCCGCTCGAACCTGACCTTCCGGGTCTACGACGACACCACCAGCTGGCTGGTGCGGCGTCCGCCGCTGCACGGGCTGACGCCGTCGGCCCACGATATGGCCCGCGAATACAAGGTGGTCGCCGCGCTGCAGGACACCCCGGTGCCGGTCGCGCGCACGATCGCCCTGTGTGACGACGTCTCCGTGCTGGGCGCGCCGTTTCAAATCGTCGAATTCGTCGCCGGGCAAGTGGTGCGCCGGCGTGCCCAACTCGAAGCCTTCAGCCGCTCGGCCATCGACGGCTGCGTCAACTCGTTGATCCGGGTGCTCGTCGACTTGCACGCCATCGACCCGAACGCCGTCGGCCTGGGCGATTTCGGCAAACCCAGCGGCTATCTGGAACGCCAGGTGCGGCGGTGGGGCTCGCAATGGGAATTGGTGCGACTGCCCGACGATCATCGCGACGCCGACGTCGCCCGGCTGCATTCGGCTCTGCAGCAAGCCATTCCGGCACAGAGCCGCACCTCGATCGTGCATGGCGACTACCGCATCGATAACACGATCCTGGACGCCGATGACCCGACGAAAGTGCGCGCGGTGGTGGATTGGGAGCTCTCCACGCTGGGAGATCCGTTGTCCGACGCCGCCCTGATGTGTGTGTACCGCGACCCCGCGCTGGATCTGATCGTCAACGCGCAGGCGGCCTGGACATCGCCGGTGTTGCCCAACGCCGACGAGCTGGCGGACCGCTATTCCCTGGTCTCCGGGCAGTCGCTGGGGCATTGGGAGTTCTACATGGCGCTGGCGTATTTCAAGCTCGCCATCATCGCCGCCGGCATCGACTTCCGCCGCCGCATGGAGTTACAGGCCGACGGGAAAGACGACTACGACACCGAGCCCGAAGTGGTGGCGCCGTTGATCTCGCGTGGGCTGGCCGAGATCGCCAAGCCGGCCTCTTAGCCGGCTAAGGCTCGCTGGATGCATCTCGAATCGCGATATCGCCTGCGATATCTCATTTCGAAGGGCACTATTGCCCGGGAGTGCCGCTCTCAACCATGAGTGCCTTTTGAATTGCGATATCGCAGGCGATATCGGGCTAACTGCTTCGACCCGAACAAACCGCGCCTGTGCTGACCATGAAGGCCATCGATGTCAGTTCAGCGCCTTCCGACCACACCTCAACGCGCCGACTTTTTCAGGTCGAAGTAGCTAGTGCGGCGCCGTCGCGGTCAGGTTCTTCTTGGCCGCGCGGCGCAACTGAACAATGCGCGCGGTGCCAACGGCCACCGTCAGCAGCCCGCCACACACCGCCGCCAGCAATATGGCGACGCCAAGGGGCAGGCTCCAGCGCCAGCCGAGGAAGGCGAACGGCGTCGACGCGGTGTTTTGGGCGATGAAAATCAGCAAGAGGATAAGGATCAGGAAGCCGGCGATCAGGGCCGACCACAGCGCACCGGCGCGGGTGAACTTCGAGGCCGAATCCTTCGTCGCGCGGGAGCGAGGACCCGTTGGCCGGGGCGGCGC
>NZ_MVHE01000179.1 GCF_002086155.1 Mycobacterium angelicum
GTGGCGGGGTGGGCGGTCAAGGCGGGACCGGCGGGCTGTTCAGCGTCGGCGGGGCCGGCGGCACCGGTGGATTGAGTTTCACCGGCGCCGGTGGAAACGGTGGCGCCGGCGGCGTTGGCTTGTTCGGCGCCGGCGGCGCCGGCGGTACCGGCGGGCTCAGCGGCGCCACTGCCGGTGGGGCCGGGGGGGCTGGCGGGTCCAGCCTCTTGTTCGGCAATGGCGGCGCCGGCGGGATCGGCGGTGGCGGACAGATACTCGGCGGTGCCGGCGGACACGGCGGCAACGCCGGCGCCTTCTACGGCGACGGCGGCGCCGGCGGCGCCGGCGGCGCCGGCGGCGTCACCCCCGCTGCTGCCGGCGGGGCCGGAGGCACCGGCGGCAACGGCGGTGTCTTCTACGGCAATGGCGGCGCGGGCGGCGCCGGCGGCGTGGCCGCCGGCGCCGGCGGGGCCGGCGGGCTCGGCGGCAACGCCGCGACGTTGTTTGGGACCGGTGGCGTCGGCGGGGCCGGCGCTGTCAGCTTCGGCGTCGGTGGGGCCGGTGGCGCCGGCGGCACCGCCGGCGCTTTGTTGGGCACCGGCGGAGCCGGCGGAGCGGGTGGCGCCGGAGGCGCCGGCGCCGGTGGCGCCGGAGGCACCGGCGGCAACGGCGGCGTGTTCTACGGCGACGGTGGCGCAGGCGGCGCCGGCGGCGCCACCGCCGCGCCAGGCGCCGCCGGCGGAGTCGGCGGCGACGGCGGCAATGCCGCGATGGCCTTCGGCACCGGCGGCGACGGCGGCCACGCCGGCGGCGGCGGTTCCGCCGTCGGCAGCGCCGGCGGTAACGGCGGTAATAGTGGTGCAATCGCCGGCTCCGGCGGCAGTGGCGGCAACGGCGGGATCGGCACCGTCGGCGGCGCCGGCGGCAAGGGCGGCAACGCCCTGGGCCTCTTCGGCGACGGCGGTACCGGCGGTAACGGCGGCCTCGGCGGGGCCGGCGGCGCCGGCGGCAACGGCGGGGCCGGCGGCCGGGCCGCATTGATCGGCGACGGCGGCAACGGCGGCTCTGGCCACTTCGGCCCCGGGATGCCCGGCGGTAACGGCGGCAGAGGAGGTGACGCCCAGCTGTTCGGCACCGGCGGCAACGGCGGCAACTTCGGGCAGGGCGCCCCAGCGGGCACACAGGGCACAGCTGGGGCCGCAGGCATGCTGAGCTCCAACCCGGCCGTCCTCGATGCGATCAACGCGCCCACCCAAGCGTTGCTGGGACGCCCGCTGATCGGCAACGGCGTCAACGGGGCACCCGGGACCGGTGCTAACGGAACCGACGGCGGGCTCCTCTTCGGCAACGGTGGAATGGGCGGCTCCGGCACGAACGGAGTTAACGGCGGGGCGGGCGGCCACGGCGGGGCCGCCGGGCTGCTGTCCGGTACCGCCGGTGTGGGCGGCCAAGGCGGGATCTCCGGGGCGGCCGTCGGCGGTGCCGGCGGGGCCGGCGGCACCGGGGGTCTGTTCAGCGCCGGTGGTGCCGGCGGCATGGGCGGGATCGGTCCCGCTGGAGGCGGGGTGGGCGGGGCCGGCGGCGTCGGGCTGTTCGCCCACGGCGGCAACGGAGGCGTCGGCGGATTGTCCGCCGGGGGTACGGGCGGGGCCGGAGGGACCGGTGGCGCCAGCCTCATATTCGGCAA
>NZ_MVHE01000180.1 GCF_002086155.1 Mycobacterium angelicum
CCCGGGTGCCCCGGCGCCGCCGGCCCCGCCGGCGCCGCCGATGCCGGCCAGCCATCCGCCGGCCCCGCCGTCGCCGCCGTTGGCCCCGATACCGCCGGCCCCGCCGGCGCCGCCCTTGCCGAACATCCCGGCCGCTCCGCCGGCCCCACCGGCCTGGCCGGCCGCCCCGGCCGCACCATTGCCCCCGTTGCCGAACAGCAGACCGCCGTTGCCGCCGGCACCGCCGGGCGTGGTGGCGTCGGCGCCGTTGCCGATCAGCGGGCGGCCCAGCACCGCCTCGGCCAGCGCATTGACGTTGGTCAATTCCGCCGCGGCATAGGAGTTTCCGCTCGCGGACAAGCGGCCGATGATCTGGTCATGCAGCGTCGCCGCCTGCGCGGCCACCGCCTGATAGGCCCGGCCGTGGCCGCTGAACAGCGCGGCGATGGCCGCGGACACTTCGTCGCCGGCCGCAGTCGCCACCGCGGCCGTGGATGCCGCCGCCGCACTGTTGGCCGCGCTGATCGCCGAACCGATGTTTGCCAGATCTGTCGCCGCCGCGGCCATCGACGCCGGAGCCACCAGAACGAACGACATGGGCCACCTTTCAACGCAACCACCGCAACGCCGACCAGGGTGACCCGCAACTATTGGATAGTTCTTGAATGCCCTGCTCGCGTGGGTTGGGTCAGCCGCGGGCCAATTCCGGCAGCTGGTCCAGCAACCAGTCGGCCATCGTGCTCAGGACGCGAACCCCGGTCTGAAATGAGGCTGCGTCGGCGGCCAGCGCCACGCCCAGCCGCCCGCGCTCCATCGGCACCATCCCGAACTGCCGCACCAGGTAGCCCCCGTCCGCGCCGGGGCCCCAACCCCCTTTGGCAGCAACACCTTTGGCGGCCAAGCCCCAGCGCTGCTCGGCGGCCAGCCGGCGCATCAGGTCGATCACCGGCGCCGAACCCGCGACATCGGCCAGGTTGGCCGCGAACACCGCCTGGCGCGCCAGGGTCCATTGCGTTTGGCCGAATGCGGTGAAACCGGGGCGGATTCGCCGTGCCTCGACCACGGTGGCCGGATCGCCGGCCGCCGCGATGACGGCTTGCACGTGGCGCGCCGCCACCTCGGGTTCGCCCAGCTGCGCCCACAGGTCTTCGGAGGCGGGATTGTCGGATTCGGCAATTGCCTTGACTACCAACGACTTTGGAAGGTCTTCATCCTGGCGCAGGGCAGCGATCGCCAGCGGCACCTTAATGGTCGACCACGCGACGCCGGTCGACCACTCGCCCAGTGAATGCGCCCCAGTCGCGCCCGGGTGAGCGATCGCGATACCGATGCGAGCCGGCACACCGGCAGCCAGCGCCTCGAAGCTCGAGTTAGGCACGGCGTCGCATCGACAGGATCAGGCCACCCCGCCGGCTCCGGGATTGCCGCCGGTACCGGTACCGCTGCCGCCGGCGCCACCGCTGGCGCCACTACCCGCTTGGCCGGAATTGCTTGTGCCGCCGGTGCCGGTACCGCCGTTGACGCCGTTGCCGGCCGCCCCGCCGTCGCCGCCGGTGCCACCCAGGCCACTGTCGCCGCCGGTGGCTCCGGCGCCGGCGTTGCCGGATGTCGTACCGCTGCCGCCGGCGCCACCACCGCCGCCGGTGCCGCCGAAACCACCCGCCCCGCCGGCGCCGCCGG
>NZ_MVHE01000181.1 GCF_002086155.1 Mycobacterium angelicum
GTTTGGGAGGGGGTGCAGCGTTACCGGGATGTGGGGGCGTTAGCGGCGGCGGTCGGTGCGGGTGGCAGCCCACCGGAGGTGGTGGTTACTGATGGGCCGGTCACCGCTGCTGGTGTTGGTGAGGTTCGTGGGGGGTTGTATGACACGTTGGGGTTGATCCAGGCGTGGCTGGGTGAGCCGGTGTTGGCCGGTTCGCGGTTGGTGGTGGTGACTCGGGCGGCGGTGGCGGTCGCCGAGGGTGAGGTGCCTGATTTGGTGGGCGCGGTGGTCGAGGGGTTGTTGCGTAGCGCGGCGTCGGAGCATCCGGGCCGGTTTATGTTGCTCGACGTTGATGGCAGTGAGGCGTCGTGGGCGGTGGTGCCGGCGGTGGTGGCCCAGGGTGGTGAGCCGCGGTTGGCGGTGCGCGAGGGGGTGGTGTTGGCGCCGCGACTGGTGCAGGTAACCGAGCGCATCGACGTACCGGTGGCGGGGTCGGTGTTTGATCCAGCGGGCACGGTGTTGATCACCGGGGGTACTGGGGTGTTGGGGATGGTGTTGGCTCGGCATGTGGTGGCCCGTTATGGGGTGCGGCATGTGGTGTTGGCCAGTCGGCGTGGTCCGGCGGCGGCGGGGGTGGGGGAGTTGGTGCTGGAGTTGGCCGAGTTGGGGTGTGGGGTGCAGGTGGTGGCTTGTGATGTGGGGGACCGTGAGCAGTTAGCGGCGGTGGTGGACAGCATTGGTGGTGAGCATCGGCTGGGGGCGGTCATTCATGTTGCCGGGGCGCTGGCGGATGGGGTGATCGAGTCGCTGGACCGCCAGCGCGTTGAGCAGGTGTTGGCGCCCAAGGTCGATGGCGCGTGGCATTTGCATGAGTTGACGCGGGATATGGGGTTGTCGGCGTTTGTGCTGTTCTCCTCGGCGGCTGCGGTGTTGGGCAGCGCGGGGCAGGCCAATTATGTGGCGGCGAACGCGTTTTTGGATGCGTTGGCGTGCTATCGGCGCGCGGAGGGGTTAGCGGGGGTCTCCTTGGCGTGGGGTTTGTGGGAGCAGGCCAGCGGCATGGCCGGCGAGATGCAGGGGTTGGGGTTGGCGGCGATGTCGACCGAGCAGGGTTTGGAGTTGTTCGATCTGGCGTGTGGGCGGGGTGAGGCGGTGTTGGTGCCGGCGCGGCTGGATGTGGCCGCGTTGCGTCGGCAAGCCCGTTTGGGGTTGTTGCCGGCTTTGTTGAGTCGGTTGGTGAGCCTTCCTGCGGCGGCGGCTTCGGCTGCGGGGACGTTGGCCCAGCGGCTGGCGACAGCTCCTGAGGCGGAGTGGGATTCGTTGTTGGTGGCCGAGTTGCGGGGTCAGCTCGCGGCGGTGTTGGGGCATTCCTCGCCGGAGGCGGTGCAGGCCGAGCGGGCGTTTAGCGAGGTGGGGTTGGACTCACTGGGCGCGGTGGAGTTGCGTAACCGGTTGGCTCAGGTCACGGGTTTGACGTTGCCGGCCACGGTGATTTTCGATTACCCCAATCTGGCTGCGGTGGCCGGTTATCTACGTGCGCGGTTGCAGGGCAGCGCCACCGGGGGCGCCGGGGCGGTGGTGAGTGCGCCGGTGCGCGCCGATGAGCCTATTGCGGTGGTGGGGATGGGGTGTCGGTTCCCGGGTGGGGTGGATGGCCCGGAGG
>NZ_MVHE01000182.1 GCF_002086155.1 Mycobacterium angelicum
GGGGGGGCGGGTGGCAACCAGACCGGCGGCCAAGGCAATGGCGGGGCCGCCGGTCGCGGTGGAGCCGGTGGCAGCGGCGGGTGGCTGTACGGCAATGGTGGCGATGGCGGCGATGGCGCGGCCGGTGGGTTCAACAGCGCCGGCGGCAATGACTCCGCGGGCGGAGCGGCGGGCGCTGGAGGTGCTGGTGGCAATGCTGGACTGCTGGGAGCTGGTGGCCACGGCGGCCGCGGCGGAGACGGCGGCAACACCGTGGGTCGCCAGGCCACGGCGACCGGCGGCGCCGGCGGTCACGGCGGGGCCGGCGGCAACGGCGGGTCGCTGTGGGGTGACGCCGGGGCGGGCGGTGACGGCGGCAACGGCGGCAACAACACCGCAGCACCGGAGGCCGGCCTGCACGACGGCGTCAGCGGCGGGGCCGGCGGCAAGGGCGGCGATGGCGGAAGCGGTGGCAACGCCGGAGTGTTCGGCAACGGCGGCAATGCCGGCAGCGGGGGCGCCGGTGGTAGCGGTGGCGGCGGCCAGATCGGTTCCGACGGCACCAGCACCGCCAAAGGCGGTGTGGGTGGGACCGGAGGGGCGGGCGGCAGTGGCGGAGCCGGTGGATCCGGCGGTCACAGCGGCTGGTTGACCGGCTCCGGTGGTAGTGCCGGCAGTGGCGGCACCGGAGGCGCCGGTGGCGCCGGCGGCAGCGGGGGCAGTGACGGCGGCTTCGGCGGCGGCACCGGCGGCAGCGGTGGAGCCGCCGGCAACGGCGGCAACGGTGCCAATGGCACCAACGCCGGGATGCTGTTCGGCAGGGGCGGTAACGGCGGCTCCGCCGGCGGCGGCGGGACCGGTGGGGCCGGCGGCACCGGGGCGGCTGCCACCGGCGCTAACACCGGTAGCAACGGTGGCAGCGGCGGGCTGGGCGGCGCGGCCGGCACAGCGGGCGCCGCGGGCAGCGGCATTCTCGGCGGCGGCAGTGCGGGCAGCGCAGGCACCGGTGGTACCGGCGGGGCCGGCGGTACGGGCGGGGCCGGCGCCGAGGGCACTGGCGGCAGCGCAGGCAATGACGGCGGTCAAGGCACTAACGGTGGCGAGGGCGGCCAGGGCGGCCAGGGTGGGGCCGGCAATGGCGGCACCAACGGCTCGGGCGGCGCAGGCGGTACCGGCGGGGTTGGCGGCAACGGCGGCCAGGGCTTCAACGCCACCAGCGCCGACGCCGCCACCAAGGGCGGCGACGGAGGCAAAGGCGGTGCTGCTGGCGCTGCCGGATCGGCCGGCACGGGGGGCACCGGCGGTAGTGCGGGTGCCGCCGGTGCCGGCGGCCGCGGCGGTGACGGCGCCCTTGGCGGCAATGGCTTCGAAGGCAGCGACGGGTCCGCTGGTAAAGCCGGCGGCCAGGGCAGCGACGGCGCCGCCGGTGGTCACGGTGGCCAGGGCGGTGCCGGCAACGGCGGCACCAACGGCTCCGGCGGTCACGGCGGCAACGGCGGCCACGGCGGCAACGGCGGCAACGGCTTCAACGCCACCAGCACCCAGGCCGACACCAAGGGCGGCGACGGAGGCACCGGCGGCGCCGCCGGCGGGGCCGGCCTGGCCGGCACCGGGGGCACCGGCGGCACCG
>NZ_MVHE01000183.1 GCF_002086155.1 Mycobacterium angelicum
GTGGGGGTGGTGGGTGCGGGTGGTGGCCAGGCTGTAGGCCAGGTCGGTCAGGTCGACATCGGGGTGATCGAGCAGGTGTTGGTGCAGACGGGCGCTTTGGGCGTTTAGCGCCGCGGGGGTGCGGGCTGAGAGCGGCCAGATCCGCAGTAGCGCTTGGTCAGCTGGCGTTGTTGTGGTGGCCGGTGGTGGGGTGGGGGGTTGTTGGACGATCAGGTGTGCGTTGGTGCCGCTGACGCCGAAGGAGGATACGGCTGCGGTGCGGGGGTGTTCGGTTTGCGGCCAGGGCATCGCCTCGGTCAACAACTGGACTGCTCCGGCTGACCAGTCGATGTGCGGGCTGGGTTCATCCACGTGCAGTGTTGGCGGCAATACCGCGTGCTGCAGGGCGGTGATCATCTTGATCAACCCCGCTGCGCCCGCGGCGGCCTGGGTGTGGCCGATGTTGGATTTGACCGAGCCCAACCACAACGGCCGATCAGCGGTGCGGCCCGCGCCATAGGTGGCCAACAAGGCGCCGGCTTCGATGGGATCGCCGAGGGTGGTGCCGGTGCCGTGGGCTTCGACGACATCGACGTGATCCAGGGTGATGCCGGCGTTGGCGGCGGCTTGGGTGATGACGCGTTGTTGGGCGGGTCCGTTGGGGGCGGTCAGGCCGTTGGAGGCGCCGTCTTGGTTGACCGCCGAGCCGGCGATGACGGCCAGGACTGGATGCTGATGGCGGTGGGCGTCGCTGAGGCGTTCCAGTACCACGACCGCGGCGCCTTCGCCCCAGCCGGTGCCGTCGGCGGCGGCGGCAAACGCTTTGCAGCGTCCGTCGGGGGCCAGTCCGCGTTGACGGGCGAACTCGATAAACGGTGTCGGGCTGGTCATGACGGTGACCCCGCCGGCTAGGGCCAGGCTGGACTCGCCGCTACGCAGGGATTGACAGGCCAGGTGCGTGGCCACCAACGACGACGAGCAGGCAGTGTCGATGGTGATGGCGGGGCCCTGCAGGCCTAGGACGTAGGCGATTCGGCCAGAGGTCACGCTGGTGGCGACACCAGTCAGGCCGTAACCTTCGGCGCCGTCGGCGCCGGGGCCTGCGGGTTGGGCCCAGGCTCCGGCGAACACCCCGGTGTCCGAACCCTCCAAGGAGGTGGGGTCGATGCCGGCGGTTTCCAGGGCTTCCCAGCACACTTCGAGCAGCAAGCGTTGTTGGGGGTCCATGGCGGTGGCTTCGCGCGCGGAGATGCCGAAGAACTCGGCATCGAACCCGGTCGCATCCGCGAGGAAGCCGCCTGAGCGGGTGTAGGTTTTGCCGACGGCGTCGGGGTCGGGGTCGAATAATCCGGTCAGGTCCCAGCCGCGGTCGGTGGGGAATCCGCCGACCGCGTCGGTGCCGGTGTGTACCAGTTCCCATAGCGCGTGGGCTGAGTCGACTCCGCCGGGGAGTCGGCAGGCCATGCCGATGACGGCGATGGGTTCGTCGATCTGGCCGGTGACGGCGGTGATGATCCGGGTGGGGGTGGTGGCCCCGGAGAGCAGGGTCAGTAGGTAGTCGGCGATGGCGGTGGGGGTGGGGTGGTCGAAGA
>NZ_MVHE01000184.1 GCF_002086155.1 Mycobacterium angelicum
GGATCATTGCCGCCGCGGGCGCCGACGAGCCCATCGCGGTGGTGGGCATGGCCTGTCGCTTCCCCGGCGGCATCGATTCGGCCGCCGGACTGTGGCAGGTCGTCAGCGGCGGCATCGATGTCATGGGGGCTTTCCCGACGGATCGGGGCTGGAACCTGGCCGAGTTGTTCGACCCCGACCCCGACGCGGTCGGCAAGACCTACACCCGCTACGGCGGCTTCCTGCCCACCGCGGCGGACTTCGACGCGGAATTCTTCGGCATCTCCGCCCGCGAAGCCCAGGCCATCGAACCCCAGCAGCGGCTGCTGCTGGAGGTGTGCTGGGAAGCCCTGGAAACCGCCGGCATCGACCCGGCCGGACTGGCCGGCTCCGACACCGGAGTATTCGCCGGAACCTGGGCACAGCCCTACGGCGACGCGACCTCCGACGGGGTGGAGGGCTACGCCATGACCGGCGCGCTCACCAGTGTCGCGTCGGGGCGGGTGGCGTATCTGTTGGGGTTGCAGGGTCCGGCGATCACCGTGGACACCGCCTGCTCATCCTCGCTGGTGGCCGCGCACTTGGCGTGTCAGTCACTGCGCAACGGCGAATCGACACTGGCCCTGGCCGGCGGCGTCACCATCATGACCACCCCGGGCCCCTTCACCGAATTCGCCCGCCAACGCGGCCTGGCCGCTGACGGACGCTGCAAAGCATTCGCCGCCGCCGCCGACGGCACCGCCTGGGGCGAAGGCGCCGGCGTCCTGGTCCTCGAACGCCTCAGCGACGCCCGCCGCCACCACCACCCCGTCCTCGCCCTCATCGCCGGCTCGGCGGTCAACCAAGACGGCGCCTCCAACGGCCTGACCGCCCCCAACGGCCCCGCCCAACAACGCGTCATCACCCAAGCCGCCGCCAACGCCGGCATCGCCCTGGATCACGTCGACGTCGTCGAAGCCCACGGCACCGGCACCAAACTCGGCGATCCCATCGAAGCCGGCGCCCTGATCGCCACCTACGGCGCCCACCGCGACCCCGAGCACCCGCTGTGGCTGGGCTCGATCAAATCCAACCTCGGCCACACCCAGGCCGCGGCCGGGGTCGCCGGGCTAATCAAGATGATCACCGCCCTGCACCACGACGTGTTGCCCCCGACCCTGCACGTGGATGAGCCCAGCCCGCATGTGGACTGGTCAGCCGGCACCGTACGGCTACTCACCGAACCCACCCCCTGGCCGGCCACCGACCACCCCCGCACCGCCGCGGTGTCCTCGTTCGGTCTCAGCGGCACCAATGCCCACGTGATCGTCCGACAGGCTCCGGCCCCGGTAGCTACAACAGCTCCGCTAGCCACCAATACGGTCCCGTTGCCGGTGTGGCCGGTGTCGGCGCGCACCCCCGCGGCGTTGGCCGCCCAGGCCGACCGCCTTTACCAGCACCTTTGCCAGCACCCCGACCTCGACCCGGCCCAGGTGGCCTACAGCCTGGCCACCACCCGCACCCACCACCCCTACCGAGCCGCCCTCACCACCCCCACCGACGCCGAGGACACCCGCACCGAACTCC
>NZ_MVHE01000185.1 GCF_002086155.1 Mycobacterium angelicum
CCCCTGGCCCGCCCGCGCTGCCGCCGTTGCCGCCATCGCCACCCAAACCGCCGTCACCGCCGGTGCCGAAACCGCCGTTGCCGCCGACGCCGCCGCCACCACCGGCTCCGCCCAGCGCGCCGCCGCCGCCGCCGTCACCACCACTGCCACCGGAACCACCGAAGCCGCCCATGCTCGACCCGCTTCCGCCTGCGCCACCGGTGCCGCCGTTGCCGCCGTTGTGGCCGAGAGCGCTGTTGGAGCCGCCGTCGCCACCGTGGCCGCCGGCACCGCCGACCGCACCGTTCCCGCCGGCACCGCCTTGGCCTCCGTTGCCGCCATTAGCGCCGTTGCCGCCGTCGCCGCCGGCACCGCCGAAGCCGTCGGTCCCGCCGCCGCCGTAGCCACCGTCACCGCCGTAGCCGCCCGAGCCGCCACGGCCGTCGCCGCCGAAGCCGCCGTCGCCGCCTTTGCCGCCGGCACCGCCGGAGCCGTTGGCGACGGTGCCGGTGCCGCCGTTGCCCCCGAAGCCGCCGTTGCCGCCGTTGCCGCCGGCGCCGTCGTTATCGGTGCCGCCCTTACCGCCGGCTCCGCCGACGCCGCCACTGGCGCCGGCGACGCCGCTGCCGCCGACACCGCCATTGCCGCCATTGCCGCCGTTGCCGGCCATGCTGCCGAAACCGCTGTTGTCACCGCCGTTGCCGGCCGCGCCACCGTTACCGCCGTTATAGGGGGTGCTTCCGTTCGTCCCGGCGGCACCGTTGGTCGAGCCGGTACCGCCGGCCCCACCCGTCCCGCTAGCTCCGGCGTTTCCGCCGTCGCCACCGCCTCCGCCGACATTGCCCGTGCTGCCGTTGGCGCCGTTGCCGCCGTCTCCCGGGGCGCCACCGGAGGCTCCGTTGCCGCCGGACCCGCCGGCGCCCCGGGCGCCGTTGTGGCCCGACGCCGACAGCGCGGTACCGCCAGCACCGCCATTGCCGCCGGTCCCGCCGTTGCCACCGGCCCCGCCATCGCCGCCGTCCTGGCCGGCATTGCCGGCGGTTACCGCGTTGGCGCCAGCTGTGCCGTTCCCGCCGATGCCGCCGTTTCCGGCCTTGCCACCGGCGCCGCCGGCCCCGCCATTTCCGGCGTCGGTCCCGCCATGGCCGCCATTGCCACCCGCTCCGCCGTTGCCGCCGTTTTCGCCGTCGCCGCCCGCCGTCCCGGAAGCCAGCGGTGTGGTGCCCGCTGCCCCGTCCGCTCCGTTGCCGCCCCCGCCACCGTTCCCGCCGTCGGCGGTGCTCAGACCTGATAGACCGGCCGCGCCGGTCGTGGCACCGGTGCCGCCATTGCCTCCAGTGCCGCCCGCGCCCGCGTTGCCGCCGTTTCCGCCATTGCCGGCGTTGCCGCCATTGACCCCGGTGGCGCCATTGGCGCCGTTACCGCCGTCGCCGGGTGTGCCGCCGGCCCCGCCGTCGCCACCGTCGCCGCCGGCGCCGCGGACACCGTTGTGGCCAGAGGTCGCCAATGCCGTGCCGCCGGCCCCACCGTTGCCGCCTGCGCCACCGCCCCCGCC
>NZ_MVHE01000186.1 GCF_002086155.1 Mycobacterium angelicum
GCCGCCGTCGCCGCCCACGCCCTGGCTGCCCGCGGAGCCACCGGTGACGGCAAGTCCGCCCTGGCCGGGCGCTCCGCCGATGCCGCCAGTGCCGCCCTTGCCGCCGTTGCCGGCAGCGATGGCGGCGGTGCCGTCGACGCCCGTTCCGCCCTTGCCGCCGTCGCCTGCGTCACCGCCCTTGCCGCCGTCACCGGAGGCGCCCGCGGTGGCGCCCGGACCACCCGCGGCCCCGCCTGAGCCGCCATCGCCGCCGCCGCCGCCGTCTCCGGCGTTGCCGCCGTTGCCGCCGTTGGCGGACCCGGGTGACGCCGTTCCATCCGAACCGGCGGCACCCCCGCCCCCGGTGCCGCCGTCACCGCCGGTGCCGCCGTTGCCGCCATTGCCGGCGACCGCCCCGGCCGAGCCCGCGCCGGCCGCACCGCCGTCGCCGCCGGTGCCGCCGGCGCCACCTTTGGTGCCACCGCCGCCATCACCCCCAGGGCTGGTGCCGGCGTCGCCGTTGCCTCCGGCGCCGCCGTCTCCGGCGTCGCCGCCCTTACCGCCGTTGCCGCCGACACCTTGGGCACCCGTGGCACCGCCGCCACCGCTGCCTGGAGCGCCGCCGAGGCCACCCGGCCCACCGTCGGCGCCGTCGCCACCGTCGCCGCCGTCGCCACCGTCCGCGGTGGTCGTTCCGGGTGTGCCCACGGCGCCACGGCCGCCATCGCCGCCGTCGCCGCCGCGGCCGCCGGTGCCGCCATTGCCGGCCTTGCCGTTGACACTGCCGGTCCCCGCGTCGCCACCGGTACCGCCCTGCCCGCCGCCGCCGCCCGGATCGCCCTTCACGCCGTCGTTGTTGGGGCCCGTAGTGCCGTTGAGTCCGTTGTTACCCCTGGTACCGTCGCCGCCGGTACCGCCGCTGCCCCCGTTGCCACCTGCGCCCATGGTGCCCGCGGTACCACCGCCACCGCTGCCCGCGGCACCCGCAGCGCCGCCGGTGCCGCCGGTGCCGCCGGTGCCGCCGGTCGCGCCGTCGCCGCTGGAACCGAGGCCGACACCGCCGGTACCACCGGTGCCGCCGGCGCCACCCTGCCCACCGTCGCCCCCGTTGCCGGCCGGGCCGCCGCCGGCCGCGCCGCCCCCCTGACCGCCCTGACCGCCGTTGCCGCCGGCGAAACCCGGGTTGCCGGTCACACCGGCGCCGACGAAGCCGCCGCCGGCACCTCGGCCGCCGCCACCGCCCATGCCGCCGTCACCGCCGGCCGCGACGGCACCGGCCGGGCCGCCGCTGCTGAACAGACCACCGGCGCCGGCGGCACCGCCGATACCCGCTGCGCCGCCCTTGCCGCCGGCACCGCCATTGCCGCCGATACCGGTAAGGCTCGAGCCCCCGGCACCGCCGTCGCCGCCGGCCCCACCAGCCCCTGCCGCGCCACCGGCTCCGCCGTGACCGATCATCAGCGGGCCGGTCCCCCCGGCACCGCCGGTGCCTCCGGCCCCGCCGGCGCCGCCG
>NZ_MVHE01000187.1 GCF_002086155.1 Mycobacterium angelicum
GTACTGCCCCCACCGCCGGAGCCACCGTTACCGCCGGCGCCACCCCCGAGTCCATTGTTTCCGGCCAGGCTGCCTGCAGCGCCGTTTCCGCCGTTGCCGCCCGCCCCACCGGAATGCGGGATGCCGGCAGCACCGGTTGCACCCGTCGTATAGCCGGCGCCGCCGGCACCGCCGGGTCCGGCAGCGCCGCCGTTACCGCCGTCGCCGCCACTGCCGCCGGCCACATCGGCGGAGGGAGTTAGTGGATTATCGCCGTCGCCGCCGTTACCACCGTTTCCAGGCGTACCGCCGTCGCCGCCGTCGCCGCCGTGTCCGCCGTTGCCTTGACTACCGGCTTGGCCGGCGGCCGCTGTTCCACCGATGCCGCCGACACCGCCGTGTCCACCGGCAGCGCCGGCCCCTCCGTCACCACCGGCGGTCCCGTTGATGGTGTCGCGGGGAGGCAACTGTTGCCCGTAGAACCCGTCTGCGCCGGCGCCACCGGTTCCTCCGGCGCCCCCGGTGCCGCCATTGCCGCCGTCACCACCGGCGCCGCCATTGCCGGATTGGACCCCACCCAACCCACCACGGCCGCCGTTGCCTCCGTTTCCGCCGGCCTGACCAGGGCCACCATCGCCGCCGGCGCTGGTAATGGTGCCGTTGGTGCCGTTGGGGCCGTTGGTGCCGCTGCCACCGGCAGCGCCGTCGCCGCCGGTACCACCGGCGCCGCCGTTGCCGACCGCTCCGCCGTTGCCGCCAGTGCCCCCGTCGGCGCCGGACTGGCCCGGGGTCGAGCCTGCGGCCCCGGTTCCCCCGGTTCCGCCGTTGCCGCCGCTGGTGGGCGAGGCGCCGGTGGCACCGGTGATGCCCGGGGTGGCGCCGGTTCCGCCGTGCCCACCGGCGGCCCCGGCGCCCGGGGCCCCGCCATCACCGCCGGCGCCGCCGACACCGTCGTTGAGGGTCCAGGTTCCGGTGCCACCGGTGCCGCCGTCACCGGCGATACCTCCAGCACCGCCGGCCCCACCGGCGCCGCCCACTCCATCGGTCACACTCAGAGCCGCGCCACCGGCGCCACCGGTACCGCCGTCTGCACCGGCGCCGCCGGCGCCACCGGCCAAGCCCGCCTCTCCTAGAGCCCCGACGCCGCCCTGGCCGCCGTCGCCGCCTTTGCCGCCGGCCCCTCCGGCAAGCAGGCCGGCACCTCCGGCCCCGCCGCTGCCGCCGGGCCCACCGATACCACCGGCGCCGTTGTTGATGCCGGCCTGACCGGTGACTCCGGCGCCGCCGTTGCCGCCGGCCCCGCCGTCCATGCCGGTGATCCCACTACCGCCGACGCCGCCGGCGCCACCAGCGCCGCCGATCCCGGCCGAACCACCGTTGCCGCCGTTGCCGCCGAGGTAGCCGGTATTGCCAGCCTCACCGTTTGCTCCGGGGGTGGATCCGCTTCCCCCGATGCCGCCGGCCCCGCTGACCCTGGCGTTACCCCCGTTACCCCCGTTGCCGCCG
>NZ_MVHE01000018.1 GCF_002086155.1 Mycobacterium angelicum
GGCGGGGTGGGCGGCCCGGGATTGGCCCCCGGTATTGCGGCTTGTTGTTGCAGCGGCGCGGAATAGCGCTGGCCCGGAGCGAGTCGCTGCAGCGGGCCCAATCGGGGCAGCGGGGCGCCGTCATTCGCGCCCCGCGGGCGGGGTCCGCGGTTAAGCGGGCGCAGCGTGGTGCCACCGGGGTTGGTCACGATCGCCCCGGCCGGCGGCGGCGCGTTGGCCGCATCTCCACTGCACGGCACCGCATTTGCCGGTGGCGCAAGGCTTATCGGGATGAGAAGTCCCAGTGCGGCCGCCGACGCCAGCGATACCGACACGATCCGAGGAATCGCCGACATGTCACACCTCTCCGGGGGCCAGGGCGCCATATTTGACGTCCGGTGCTGGCTGATGTGACGATAGTGATCACTGAGACATTTGTGATCAGTGATTCTTCGATAGGTATGCGTCCGTGACCGTGTCGCAACGCATCCGTTCCGCGCCGGGCGGTCGGAGGAACTGGTTTGCCGAAGGCCGTATGGCGGGCCGGGGCATTAAGTATGTGGCCTGGCATGAGCATTTCTTCGGCAGTCGATACCGTTCTCGGACGCGGCGTTGTATTGGTTCAGCGAATGCGGCCACTTCTCGCACTGGGACCAGCCGGCCGAGACCGTCCGCTTGATCCTCGCCGCCACCAGCCCGTCGGTGTGCTCGGTGTCGGCTAGGGGCTGCGGTGAATCGCCTGCATAGCCAGTGATTCAATGCCAACCGCCAGTTGGGATTCGAGCCACCTGGATGAGACAAGAGGCGCCCTCTGAGTCGGGCCGGCTCGGCGGTGCGCTGCTCCACCGAGCCGCCACTAGACTTCCCGAGAATGGAGCCAGGTCAACTGCGCATCGACGTCCATCGGCTGAAAGCCACGGCCGGTCAGTGGCAGGGCGCTTAACGCCAGAAAGGCCGCCCTCGAGGCGAAATTGGGCATCGCGGAGACCGCGCCTGCGCGGCTATCGCGGCTGGTGCCCGACTGGGCACAGCCATGGCAACCGCCAGCACACCCACCCACACCGCTCCCGCATGCTCCCGGTGCCTGGCAACCCGTTACCGAATCGATGTCTGACCGCGCAGCCCAGTACCAAATGCAGATCACCGGACATCCCGTCACCGAGGGCTACATCGTCAGCGGTGTGAAATTCGATACTTATGCGAACGGCGTGCTCATTGACGCAAAAGGTTACTATTCACAATTTATCGAAAACGGTCAATGGCGATCATGGTTCAACGGGGAATCTAGTATAATCGATCAGGCTGTGAATCAAGTACGCGTTGCGCACGGCACTCCGATACGATGGGTCTTCGCGGAGCCGGAGACTGCCGCGCTGGTGAAACGGACTTTTGCGGGAATTGATGAATTGTCGACTATCGAGATAGTAGTGGTGCCCCCGAAATGAAGGACGGGTTGATGTCGAAATCTTTTGTCGGCGCGTATTGGGGTCCCCGCGCAGAGTCTGTGGATGAGTCTGCTGATCGGCTGTCGCGACTGGTATCGGCGCTGGCCATGCTCGAACCAACATTGAGAGATTGGCGCAATAAGGGTGGCTCGAAACGACAGGCTCTGGCCCAACCTTTAGTCACCGCCCACCACGCCGACTTAGTACAGCGTCTCCTAGCAGGGCAGCACCGCACCAACCTGGGCCAAGAAATCATAGACGACGTGGGTTACTCGGTGCATTGGTGGAATGGCGTGGACAATAGCCGAGACGGCGCAACCCTGTCGCTTCATATCGCGTCGACGACGCTGTCTAACAGTCTTGTGATCAAATTGCCTGGGCAGGATGCAGCGCCTGGTTTGTACAAACGGATGACTGCGCAGACCCTTCTGGAAAGAATTGTACAGATTCTTTGTCCTGATAGAGCAGTCTTTTCGAGTGATAGCCTTCTCGATAAGCAAAGCGAGCCGGACCGTCATCTAGAGGACGGCGGATTCATACTCGGCAAATTGGTCGGGCATCCGGCGGGGTGGGCAAATTTCCTCGGCGATTCCGATTCGACGAAATTCGACCCGACCCTCTTGCCAAGCGCCGCAACAGTGGAACGTCTCGGTCATGGAACGCTGGTCACACTCCGCACCGACCCGGCCAACCCGTCGCTTTCCGATGTTCTTCAGGTGCGCAGGGCAATGGGTTACCCGGTGTCTACCCAGCAGGCAGAACCGTCTGACGACATGGGCGCTGCCACGGCTGGCCCACCAATAACCGCTGTCGCGCCGGAACGCCTCGTGGAACCTGCCGAAGAGAGGCAAACCGATCCTCGACGTGGGAACCAAACACACAGTGTTCCCCACCCGGCACGCGGCACGGATAGTCAGAGCCGCGATACTCGGCGCGGTACACCACACAACAAGTGATGCTTCGCCAACATGTAATCACTTATCAGACAATGTGATTCCGCTAGCCAGCCCAGTCTCGAAAGTCCGCGAGTCCCTTCGGATACGTGTGGTGTGAGCTGTATTGACCGGCGTTGGGCGGGGGGCGTTCCGGCGGCGCACTCTGGCCCGCGCGTCCGCGAGCGGCAGTAGGCTGGCTGAGTCTCATTATCGACTTCCGCACTCGCGCTTGTGGAAGTGACGGCTTTCCCTGCCGCTGGTTTTTCTTAATTTTGGTGTACGGTCAGTGGTCGACGCGTCTCGCCCCGCCTCCGGTATCGCCCGATATCCTTATCCCCGCGCCCCGGTGACGCCAAGGCCCCTGCCGGCCGGTCTGGGATCGCTGCGGGCCGCCATACCCACCCGACGCATATGTATCACCGCTGCTCCTCGTTCTTGCGGTCGGCCTCAAGCGCGTTGACCCGGCGGTGAAGTCGCCGGATCGCGATCACCCCGAACATCGTGGTCGCCAGCAGGCAGTACACCAGTCCTTCGGTTATCGCGCTCATGACCCATCTCCATTCCAGCCAGATGCGCCCAGGTAGGTGCCCTCGGCTGATCCGAACGGCTGCACAGGTTCAAACGGCGACCCCGGTGGCAGCTGCGTCACGCACGGCGGCCGATACACGACAGGCACAGCGTGGGTCCTTCTTTGCAGACTTGCAGGTTGCGTGGTGGAACCTCGTCCGTCGCGCCAGTTTGCACCGGAAGTCAGCCACGACCAAAGGCTGGCGGACGAAGCGATAGTAATAATCGCCCCGAGCCACTCTTAAACCCGCCGTACGCGTCCGTTCCGCGCCAAACTAGTGCCAACTGCTGACGGGTCAGCCCTCGACTGCAAGAGTGGGAAGCACAGACCACACTCAAGTCGATAGGCAATCGAGGGACGTAATTCAATGAATCTGGCAGCAGAGGCGTTCAATCAGCTCACTGACAGATTGGCCAATCCGGCGCGGATATCCGATCCCGACAGGTTGCGCCGTGCCGTTTCCGGCAAGACCGTGCTGGTGACCGGCGCTTCGTACGGAATCGGCGAGGCGACCGCGCGCACACTGGCCGCGGCCGGGGCAACGGTACTGGTGGTGGCCCGATCGGCGGAACGGCTCGACGACCTGGCCGCCTCCATCAACGCCGGGGGTGGCCACGCGGTCGCCTACCCGGCCGATCTGACCGACGAAGCCGGCGTCAGTGTGCTGACCAAACAGATCACCGAGAATCACGGCGCGCTGGACATCGTGGTGAGCAATGCGGGCAAGTCGCTGCGGCGCTCGCTGCACCATCAGTACGACCGGCCGCATGACTTTCAGCGCACCATCGACATCAACTACCTGGGGCCGATCTGGCTGCTGCTGGGCTTGCTTCCGGCGATGCGCGAAAGCGGAGGCGGGCACATCGTGAACGTGTCGAGTGTGGGCGTGCGAGTCGTTCCCGGCCCACAGTGGGGCGCCTACCAGGCATCCAAGGGCGCCTTTGATCGCTGGCTGCGCAGCGTGGCGCCGGAGTTGCACGGCGACGGCGTGGCGGTGACGACGGTTTACTTCGCCCTGGTGCGCACCCGGATGATCGCCCCCACGCCGATGCTGGGCAGGCTGCCGGGCCTGCACCCCGACGAGGCCGCCGGCACCATCGTCAAGGCGATCCTCGAGCGGCCCCGCACCATCGAGCCGCCCTGGATGTGGCCGGCTGAGCTAGCCTCAGTGCTGCTCGCCGGGCCGGCCGATCGCGCAGCAAGACTGTGGCACCGCCGGTTCTTCGCCGAGTCCGAGAACGCGCAAAGGGATCCTCGATGACGAACAGTTTGATCGCCACCGCGGCGCGCGCGGTGCTGTCCTCGGGGCTGCTGGGTCCGCCCGGCCCGGTCGCTGCACTGCGGCTCGTCCGCGAGATCTCGAGGGGTGGGACGAACCTCTACACCCTGCTCGCCATCGCGGCGGCGCGTTGGCCGGACCGCACCGCGATCATCGACGACGACGGTGCGCTCAGCTACGCCGAATTGCGGTCGATGACCGAATCGCTGGCCGACGAACTCGTCGGCTCGGGTATGGGGACCGGCCACGCGGTGGGCGTCATGTGCCGAAACGGGCGCAACTTCGTCGCCGCGGTATTCGCGACCAGCCTGGTCGGCGCCGACGTCGTCATGGTCAACACCGAATTTCGCACCGACGCGCTGGCCGGTGCGCTGGGCGCGCATCAAATCCGGATCATGTTCTGCGACAACGAATTCGCCGAACAGATACGCGAAACCGGGGAGAACATAACGGTTATCGACCCGCAGACAGTGCAGTCCCAGCAAGTCGAATCGCGGCCCAGGGTGGCACCGGCGGGTCGCATCGTGCTGCTCACCTCCGGCACCACCGGGATACCCAAGGGGGTGCCGCGCACGCCTCGGGTGAGTTCGGGCCTCGGCGTCAGTGTGACGATTCTGGACCGCACCCGGCTTCAGGTCGGATCGCGAGTCGCCTTGGCGGTACCCATGTTTCACGGGCTGGGCTTCGGCATACTGATGCTGGCCATCGGTCTGGGCGGGACGGTGTTGACCCGCCGGCGGTTCGACGCCGAGGCCACTCTCGCTCAGGCATCATTGCATCGCGCCGACGCGCTGAGCGCGGTGCCCATCATGCTGGCCCGCATTCTGGACCTGCCGCAGCGGGTGCGGGCGCGAAACCCGTTGCCGTCGTTGCGGGTAGTGATCTCCAGCGGCGACCGGCTCGATCCCAGCTTGGCGCGCCGGTTCATGGATGCCTATGGGGATGTGCTCTACAACCTTTACGGCTCCACCGAAGTCGGCATCGGCGCGCTGGCGACGCCGCTCGAACTGCGGCGGTTCCCGGAAACGGTGGGTAAACCCGTCGCGGGCTGCCCGGTGCGGATCTACAACAAGAACGGCCGGCCCGTCGGGCCGCGGGTCACCGGACGCATCTTCGTCGGCGGCGAACTGACCTCGGACGGCTACACCGGGGGCGGCGGCAAAACCGTCATCGATCGCATGACCAGCACCGGGGACATGGGTTATCTCGACGAAGCCGGGCGGCTGTACATCGTTGGGCGAGAAGACGACATGATCGTTTCCGGCGGCGAGAACGTCTATCCGCGCGCGCTGGAAAACGCTCTCTCCCGTCATCCGGGCATCGCCGAGAATGCGGTCGTCGGCGTTCCCGACGAGCAGTTCGGGCGCAGACTGGCCGCCTACGTCGTCCCGCGGGCCGGCGGCGATGTCGATGAGCCGACGCTGCGAGAGTACTTGAAGGGCAAGGTTTCTCGCTTCGAGCAACCCCGCGACATCAACATCGTCGAGAGCATTCCCCGCAATCCGGCCGGCAAGGTGGTCCGCAGGGAGTTGTCGGGCTAGCTGGGCTCCTGCTCGGGTGTCTGGTCATCCGGTATCACGGACTCGACCGTCTTGGCCAGCCACTTGGGGGCAAGCACGGACACGGCGGTGGCGCCCGCGGTGGCGCTGACCACGCCTGTCCAGGCCACCGGCCCCAGCGGTGTGCAGCCGAAAAACTGACTCAGCACCGGGGTTTGGATGATCCCCACCAGCACACCCGCACTGCCCAGCGCCGTCGCCACCACGAGTGGGCTGTGGCTGCGTGTCAACAGCGTCTGGGCCAGCTGGGTGGTCACCAGCGCCGTCAATCCCATTGTGGACGTGCGCCTTTCGGTGCCGGGCGTCCAGCGCCCGATGGCCCAGGCGGCCGTTGCGCCCGCGGCGGTGACCACGCCGCGGTTGACGATCTGGCGCATCAGCGGCTCGTCGAGGGAAGGCTTGGGCGCGGTCAGCACCTCGCGCAAGCGCATCCGTCGTGCCGCGGCCACCTCCTCGTCGCTCAGGTCCGCGTCCTCCTCCGGATCGTCATATTGCGACGTGACGGCGACGGCAAGGGCGGGGAACATGTCGGTGAGCAGGTTCACCAGTAGCAGCTGGCGGGTTCCGACCGGCGCCCGCCCGGCGCCGAATGCGGTCCCGATGATGGTGAACAGCACTTCGCCGACGTTGCCGCCGACCAGGATCGTCACCGCATCCCGAACACCGGCCCACATGCTGCGGCCCTCGACCAGCGCGTCGAGCAACACGCTGAGGTCGTCGTCGGTCAACACGATGTCGGCGGCCCCGCGTGCGGCCGAGGAACCGCGGCCGCTGACGCCGATGCCTACGTCGGCCATCCGGATGGCCGCGGCGTCGTTGGCACCGTCACCGACCATCGCGGTCACCCGCCCGCAGCGCTGCAGCGCCGCCACGATCTGGACCTTCTGTTCCGGGCTGACCCGGGCGAAGACCTGTACGTCGGCGGCGACCTTGGCGCAGGCGTCTTCGTCGAGGCCGGCGAGTTCGGCACCGGTCACCACCCGCACGTCCGATTGCAGGCCCAGTTGGCGGGCGATGGCCCGCGCGGTGACGGGGTGGTCGCCGGTGATCAGCACCACGTGGCGCTCGGCGTCCACCAGCTCTTCGATCAGCGGGCGCGACGACGCTCGCGCGGTGTCCGCCAAGCCGACATAGCCGAGCAATTCCAGGTCATAGGCGGCGGCGTCGACGGCGTCGGCGTCGGTCTCCTCGTCGTCGGCGGTCCCGTTCTGCCAGGGGCACTGCGCCACCGCGAGCACCCGCAGGCCCTGCGCGGCCAGGTCGTGCACCAAGGACTCGGCATGCTCCTGATCGGCTTCGGGGTCGGCGAAGCGGCAGCGCGGCAATACCGTCTCGGGGGCACCTTTGAGCATCAACATCGGGCTGGCGTCCTGGGCCGCAATGCCGATCGAGGCGGCGTAGCCGCGACTCGACTCGAACGGCACCTCGGCCAGAATCGTCCACTCCGAATTGCCTTGGCTGTCAAGGGAACTCGCCGCGGTGAGGATTGCCTCGTCGGTGGCGTGCGCGTGCCCTTCGCCGTTGTGGGGTTGGGTGGAGGCGCGGGATGCGGCCCGTAGCACATCGATGGAGCCCGGGTCGGTGATCTTCGGCAGCGAATCCTGCGGCACGGCCGTGCTGGGCAGGGCGCACACGACGCGCAGCTTGTTCTCGGTCAGCGTGCCGGTCTTGTCGAAGCAGATGGTGTCGACGCGGCCCAGCGCCTCGATGGTGCGTGGCGAGCGCACCAGCACGCCGTGTGCGGTCAACCGCTGCGCGGCGGCAAGCTGGGACAGGGTGGCCACCAGTGGCAGACCCTCGGGCACCGCGGCCACCGCGATCGCGACGCCGTCGGCAACGGCCTGGCGTAGCGGCGCCCGCCGCAACAGCGCCAAACCGGTCACCGCCGCGCCGCCGGCCAGCGTCAGCGGCAGGACCTTACTGGTGAGTTCGCGCAACCGGGCCTGCACGCCGGCCGAGGTTTCCACGTCGGCGACCGCCGAGATGGCGCGGTGCGCCGCGGTTCCGGCGCCGGTTGCCACCACGATCGCCCGGGCCCGGCCCGCGACGATCGTGCTGCCCTCGAACAGCATGCTGGCCCGGTCCGGGTCGGCGACGGCAACAGGGTCCACCTGCTTGTCCACCGGCAGCGACTCACCGGTGAGGAAGGACTCGTCGACCTCGAGGTCCTCGGCCACCAGCAGCCTGGCGTCCGCCGGAACCACCTCCGGGGCCGCCAGGTCGATGACGTCGCCGGGCCGCAGCTTCTTGGCCGACACCGTGGCGGTGCGGGTGGCGTGCTGGGCGGCCTCGAGCCGGCGTCGCGTGGTGGCGACGGCCGGGACCACCACGCGGCGCACCAGCTGGTCCTGCTCGGCGAACAGTTCGGCGGCCGCCGCCTCGGCGCGCAGCCGCTGCACCCCGCCGGTAACCGCATTGACGGCCATGACGCCCGCGACCAGCAGCGCGTCCACATTGCTGCCGACGATCGCCGACGCAGCCGCCCCCACCGCCAGGATGGGGGTCAGCGGGTCGGAGAGCTCGTGGCGGGTCGCCACCGCCAGTCGCCCCAGCGCTTGCGCCGGGCCGCGCAGCGGCGCGGCCACCGGCTCGTAGGACAGGTCGCTGAGCCGGCGCCGCCACGTCGGGGTTCCGGACTCCACAGCGAGCGGCCGCGCCCCGCCGGCCAGCCGCGAGTACACGATCTCGGGGTCCAGCGCATGCCAGGCGGTGAGCGGCTGCGGCGTGGGATCGGGCAGCCGCAGCACCTTGCTGGCCGACCACGTTCCCGACACCAACGCCGTTGCCGCGGCCGCGTTGACGGGATTGAGCCAGCGGCGGAAGCTGGCCGGATTCGTCGATCGGTCCTGTTCGCCGGTGACCAGCAGCAGCCCGGCCAGCGTGGTGCCGCCCTGGGCCAGGTGCACGGCCGACTCGCTGGTCGAGCGGGCCGCGGGAATCGCCGACAGGATCCGCACCGCCGCCGCGAGGTCGGTGCCGGTAATGATGTCGGCGGTCCACGGGGTGGCCGCGCGAGGATCGTCGAGGGCCACACCGACGTCGGCGATGGCCAGCGCGGCCAGGGTGTCGGTCGATGCGAAATCCCGGTGCAGTGCGGTGATCAGCAACACCGGTCCGCGGTCCACGCGCAGCTCGCGGACCAGTTTGAGCAGCGGGGTGCCGGGCGGATGGGTCGAGCCCACGCTGGCCGACAGGTCCTCGGTGCCGGCCACATGGCGCAACACCACCCGGGCGCCGGTTCGGTTAGCGGTCTGCAGCAGCGGGATCGCGTACGGGTCGACTTCCCAGCCGACGTCGACGCTGCCCACGGCTTGGCCGTCGCAAACCAGGTTGGCATGTTCGAGTCCCTGTGCGGGCGCCGCAGACGGGCCTTGCGACCGAACCCAGCGCAGCCGCGCACCGGTGGCCGGCAGTTCGTCGGGATCCGGCTCGGGCGCCTCTTCGCCGTGCAGCAATGCGTCGGCCACCTCATAGACCCGGTCGTCGTCCCAGCCGGGTTCGTCGCCCAGCGCATGCAGGACGGCGCGGTGATCACCGCGCAGCGCAGCGCCGTCGATGACAACCACCTTGACCCGATCCAGCCGGCGCAGCGCACCCGGGTCGAGGACCAGCAGCCCGGCGTTCGCGAGTCCGCGGCCCAGCGTGGCGGCGAATGCCTGCCGGCCCAGGTGTGCGGCTTTCGGGACGCCGGCCAGGATCGCCTCGGCGGCGTCCGCGGCACCGCCGCCGGCGAACAGTGCCCCGGCCGCGGCGATCACCGAGCCGTTGGCGGCTTGGTTCACGTAATCCTCCACCGGGCCGGCCATGGAGCCCTTGGCGGTGTCGATCGCGGAGTCGATGGCGCCGTCGACGACGACGTGGGAAGCCTCGCCAGCCGCCGCGGCGGCCCAGTTGTGCCGCGGCGCCTGCGTTTCGGCCCCCGCCGACGAGAGGACCGGCACCACCGGCGCCTGCGGTCGGTCGGGTGAAGCGAGGTCGGGCTCTCGAGACCGCCACCGCTGTCGATGGGCCGCCGCCTCAGACAGCTGCAGACTGCGTTGCGTGAGATCCAGCAGCGGGGTGCCCACCGACTGGCTCAGTCCATACGCCAGGGCAGTCGACCCACTGAGCGCGATGTCCGTGCCCACTCGGCCCAGCCTGGATTCCAGCACCGACACCACCCGCGGCTGGTAGTTCAGCAGCGCCGCCGCGGCTCGCGCGCTGCGCGGGGCCACCGGCAGCCGGGTGAACCAGCCGGTGACGGCGGCACCGACCGCCACCACGTCCATGGCCGCGGCGGTCAACGGCACCAGAATGGCCAGCGGGTTGCCCGGGTCGGCGAACGGTGCGGCACTGGGCGCCGACGTCGAATCGGTCACGGATATGTCGGCGGCCACGCAGGCGACCGTGTCCCGCACCTCGTCCAGCACAGCGTCGTCGTCGGCGTCGGCGTCGAGTTCGACGACCAGCCGGCCCAACGAGCCCTCGACGTGGGCCTTGGCCACCCCGGAAATCCTGCGCACGGGTTCCTCGATCACCGCGGCATGCTCGTGCCAGCGGGGAAAGGGCAGCAACGGGTCGAGGTCGAAATGCACCCGGCGTCCGCTCTGCCAACGCACTGGCGGCTCGACGCGCTCGGCGGAGCCGTTCGACGCGTTGCCCGTTCCCAGCATCCGGCCGGTCGACTGGGCCGCTGACTGGACCACCGGGCCTACCAGTTCCACCACCGGGCTGGCCAGCGTCTGGACCGCGCCCGCAGCACCAGCCGCGGTCTGCACACTGGCTCGCAACGCGAGCGCGGCGCCGCCGGTGATACCACCGACGAGATCGCCGACACCCGGAATCTTCAATCCGTCACCTCGCGTCACCTCTCAATTGGGTCCCCAGCGCCCAATACTCCCGGCGTCTGAGGGGCCTGTCCACATGGACCTCACAGAACCGGGCTAACAGCTTGCCATTGCGGGGTGAACAAAATCGCTTGGCAGCGACGAATTTCGATGGCGCGCCGTGTCTGTATTGGTGCGGACGTCAAGCTACTCGACCTCAGAAGGTGACATGCCCATGGATATACCCCCGATCGTGTCGGCGCCCGAATGGGCGGCCGCACACCAGGAGCTGCTGGTGAAGGAGAAAGAGCTGACCCGGGCCCGCGACGCGCTGGCGGCCGCGCGCCGGCGCATGCCGTGGCTGGCCGTGGACAAGGCGTACGAGTTCATTGGGCCGAACGGCCCGGTGGATCTGGCGGGTCTGTTCGACGGGCGGCGCCAGCTGATCGTCTACCGCGCCTTCTACGCACCCGAGGTGCACGGCTGGCCCGATCACGCCTGCCGCGGTTGCTCCATGGTCGCCGACAACGTCGGTCACCTGGCACATCTGCATGCCCGCGACACCACGCTGGTATTCGCCTCCCGCGCGCCTCAGCCGGACATCGAACGCCTGAAGGCCCGGATGGGCTGGCAGATGCCGTGGTACACGATTACCGATTCTTGGGACGCCGACTTCGGAGTGGACGAATGGCACGGGACCAACGCATTCATCCGTGACGGCGACCGGGTATTCCGCAGCTACTTCATCAACAACCGTGGCGACGAGGCGCTGGGCACCACCTGGAGCTTCTTGGACATGACGGCGCTCGGGCGCCAGGAGCTGTGGGAAGACTCCCCGCCGGGCTACCCGCAGACCGCCCCGTACGAGTGGTGGGACTGGCACGACGAATATGGCCGGCACGAAGCGGCGCGCTGGTTTGGCGAGCCCGACCCGGACGATCCCAACGATCCGCGTCCGCCGCGGGCGTGAATCAGCGGCAGCCCGGGTGACGGGCTACCTGCCGCGATATTCGGGCTGTGAATCGCCTTACAGAATTCGGTGGTTTGCCTTACCGACGTGGTACCCGGTCGGGAACGACTTCTCGATGACCTGCAGTTGGTGGTCGACTCTGGACTCGAGTTCGAGGACCACGCAGCTGTCGCCGACGGCCTTCGATTCGAGAACTATGTAACGCTGACCGCCATCTGTGATCGGGTCGCCTGAGTGCAATGTTTCGACGGGCACCAATTCGGGCGTTCCGTGTGACTCCACGCGATTCACAGTAAGGCAATTCCACGGACCTGGGAACACCCCGGGCTGCTACAAAACGTGTCGTATTGGCGGTGGTGGCCGGCGGGCCTCTGTAACCGCGTGCGGCGCTGTCGATTTCAATATCTCGGGCGTGGGAATGAGGTATTTGCGGGCTGGTCAAAATTCGTGCACGGACCACCTCTGCGGCCTAGTTACGATTTATTTCTGCCGATCTTTTCCAATGGCGACCGTGAGAATCCGATTGGTCATCGGGCCTGGCGAAAGGTGTCCAAATGTCGTTCGTGAACGCATACCCGGAGCTGGTCGCGGCCGCGGCAGCCGATCTCGCGGTCATCCGTTCCACGATCGCCTCGGCCAATTCGGCCGCGGCCATCCCGACTACCGGAGTGCTGGCGCCGGGGGCGGATGCGGTCTCGGCAGGTATCGCGGCGCTACTCGGCATGCATGCCCAGGCCTATCAGACGCTGAGCGCGCAGGCGGTGGCCTTTCACGACGAGATCGTTCAAACGCTGCACGCCGGGGCCAATTCCTATGCCGCCGCCGAGGCCACGAATGCGTCCCCGCTACAGGTTGTCCAGGCCGCGCGGCCTGACCTGCTGGCCGGCGCCGCGGTCTCGCCGGGGCGGGTGTCGACGGCCCCTCGGCCGGCCCTGTCACCGGCGGCCCCTCGGCCGACCCTGTCACCGGCACCTGCGCGGCCCGCGGCACCGGCACCTGTGCGGCCCGCGGCACCGGCGCGGCCCGCTGCCGCGCGCTAGCCGCGCTGCTTGAAGAACACGCTGACGCGTGAGATCAGCGCGTCGTCGCTCTGTTCGAAGATCAGGCATTCGGGCCAGGTTTTGCGGACGCCGTCGATCTCGAACGCCTCGGTCAACTCCACGTATGAGACACGGTCATCGACGTGCGAGATGCGGGTGACCTCCAACCGGTGGCCCGTCAGGTTGGTCAGAACTTTGCGCAGGTAAGCGAGGTAGTGGTCCTTGCCCTCGATCAGGTCGCAGAACGGGCCCTCCCGGGTCAGGCCGTCGTCGGCGATGGTGTCGGCCAGGCCGTCCCAGTCATGAGCGGCCAGGCAGGTCAGATAACGCTCAACTACCCCGGTCGTGCCCTGGCTCACAGAAGCACAGTAGGTCAGCGCCGGCGGTCACAGGCAACAATGGTGCGATGACTGGGTCGAGCACGCCGGAGTCGCCAGCCTGTTACCGCCATTCCGGGCGGCGGACCTATGTCCGCTGCACCCGATGCGATCGGTATATCTGCGGGGAGTGCATGCGGGTCAGTCCCGTCGGCCACCAGTGCCCCGAGTGTGTGCGCGCCGGCGCCCAAACGGTTCGGCAGCCCCGCTCGCAGTTCGGTGCACCGCAGCGCTCCGGCAATCCGCTGGTCACCTATGTGCTGATCGCGGCGAACGTGGCGATGTTCGCGCTGCAGGTGACCGCGGGCGATCTGGAACGCCAACTCGCGTTGTGGCCACCGGCCGTCGCCGAGGGTGAGCTGTACCGGCTGGTGACCGCGGCGTTCCTGCACTACGGCGCCATGCATCTGCTGTTCAACATGTGGGCGTTGTATGTGGTGGGCCCGCCGCTGGAAATGTTGTTGGGGCACTTGCGGTTCGGCGCGCTGTATGCGCTCAGCGCGTTGGGCGGCTCGGTGCTGGTGTACCTGGTCTCGCCCCTCAACACGGCGACAGCGGGGGCGTCCGGGGCGGTGTTCGGACTTTTCGCCGCCACCTTCGTGGTGGCCAAGCGGCTCAATCTTGACGTCCGCTGGGTGGTCGCGGTCATCGTGGTCAACTTGGCGTTCACCTTCGTCGCACCGCTGCTCAGCTCCCAATCGATCAGCTGGCAGGCACACGTCGGTGGGCTGATCACGGGCGCGCTGGTTACCGCGGGCTATGTCTACGCGCCTCGAGAGCGCCGCAACACGATCCAGGCGGCGGTAACGGTCGTGGTGTTGACGGCCTTCGTCGTACTGATCTCCTGGCGCACCACCGATCTGCTCGAGATGTTCGGTGGCGTCAGGTGAGCTGGTGGATCGCACACGCCGAGCGGACCCTCAGCGAAGATGTGCCCGCGCCGCCGGATGCCGTCCGCGACTTCTATGTCGACCTGGACAACATCAAACTGGTGCACCCGCTGATCGTCTCCGTGGAAGTGCTGTCGCGCACCGAGACCGAGACCGGCTGTCTGCAGAGCTACCGGGTGGTCGATCGAATCCCATTGGGACCGTTCACTATCCAGACGGCCTATCGGGCGCGAATCCAGGTTGAGCCGGCCGGTGAGGTGCAGACCGAGGCAGAGCAATCGCCGGGGGTGCGTCTTCGCGGAACCGTGACCTTCGCGCCGATCGACGGCGGCACCCGCGTCACCGAACAAATTCGCATCGCCGCGCCCCGGCCGCTGGCGGGGTTCACCGTCCGCGCGGCGGTCAAAGCGCACATCGCCATGCTGGCCGGTATCCGGCGTCACTTCGAATCGGGCTGAGCCGTCCATGTTGCGGCCAGCGCGGCCTCGGAGAGGTATTTGGTCGAACTCCAGCCGCCGTCCACGACGATGGTCTGACCATTGATGAACTCGCCTGCGGGAGAACACAAGAACGCCACGGTATTGGCGACATCGTCGACCGTGCCCAGCCGTTGATGCGGTGTCATCTCTATGTTCATGCGGCGAAACCGCTCGTCTCGCAGGCGATCCTCGGTCATCGGTGTCTGAACGACGCCGGGAGCCACTGCGTTGCAGCGTATCCCGCGCGACCCGTATTGGCAGGCGATGTGGGTGGTAAGCGCCGTGAGCCCGCCTTTGGCCGCTGAGTAGGCGCCGCCGCGCAGGCCGCCCACGACGGCGAAGGTCGAGGTGATGTTGATAATGGCCGAGCCCGGCGGCATGTGCGGCAGCACTTCGCGCGCCAGCCGAAACGGCGCGCGCAGCATCAGATTCAGAAAGTAGTCCAGGGATTGGTCGTCGGTTTCGTGTAACGGTTTGGGACTGCCCACACCGGCGACGTTGACCAGAAAGTCGATATGACCCCAGCGATCCACCGCGGCGGCCACGATCTGTTCGGGGGCGTCGTCGTCGGTGAGATCGACCGCGTGGGTGGCCACCCGATCGGAGTCGTTGATCGTGCGCGCGAGTGCGGCCAGCTTGCCCTCGTCGCGTCCAGTCGCCAGCACCGCAATGCCCGTCTCGGCAAGTTTTGTGGCGCAACCGAAGCCGATGCCGCCGGTGGCTCCGGTGACGATCGCTACCTGCATGTCATCGTTCCGCCTTCATCAGCTCCGCCTTGATCTGGTGCTTGAGGACCTTGCCCGCGTCGTTCTTCGGGAGTTCATCCCAGATAACCACCTGTTCGGGCACTTTGAAGCGCGCAACGCCCGCGGCTTCGAGGAAGCCGCGCAGGCTGGTGAGGTCCGGTCCGGTGTCGCCGGCGGGGACGACGACGGCGCATGCCCGTTCCCCGGTGCGATCGTCGGGCAGTCCGACGACGGCGATCTCGGCGATCGCGGGATGACCGGCCAGCAGGTCTTCGATCTCCTTGGGCGAGATGTTCTCGCCGTTGCGGATGATGATGTCCTTGGCGCGGCCGGTGACCACGAGGTACTCGTCGTCGATCCAGTGGCCGAGATCCCCGGTGCGGAAGTAGCCGTCGGCATCGAAGCAGTCGGCCTCGTCTTCGGGGTGTTGATAGCCGACCAGCATCTGCGGTCCGCGCACCCGGATTTCGCCGGCGACGAGTCTGACCTCGGCTATGCCGGGGCGGCCGTCTGTTTCGGCCGCGTGGCGGCGCGATTCCGGCGAGCCGACGGTGGTCACCGGTACTTCGGTCGATCCGTATACCCGGGTGACCGTGGCGGGCTCGAAATATGTTGCGGCCCTGCGGATCAAGTCTGGCGACACGGACGCCCCGCCACACACGAACAGCTTCAGCTCGGGCAGCCTGGTCCCGTTGTGCTGCGCGGCGGCAAGCAGCTGCTCGAGAAACGGCGTCGCGCCCGCGATGTGTGTGCACCGTTCGGCACTCATCAGCCGCACCGCGTCCTGGGCGTTCCAGCGATCCATCAATACCGCCGTGGTGCCGAGCAGCAACGGGCACTCGAACGCGTAGATGGAACCGCCGATGTGCGCGATCGGTGAGGCGACCAGAAATGTGTCGCCCTGTTCGACGCGCCAGTGCTCGCCGATTTGGCGGATCAGCGCATGCATCGAATTGTGGGTGTGCAGTACGCCTTTGGGGCGACCGGTGGTGCCCGAGGTGTAGAGGATCATGCGCACCGCGTCGGGGTTGAGGGTGGGAAGTTCGGCGTTGCCGGGGTGCGCCAGCAATGACTGGAATGGCATCTGGTCGCCAGCGGGATCCCCGCGCACCACAACGACTTTCGGTGGCGACTCCAGCTGGGCGGTAACCCGATCCAGCATCGCGGGGTAGTCGTGCTGCCCGAAGAGTCCCGGCACGAAGATCGTCCGGGAGTCGGAGTCTTCGAGAATGAAACGCAGCTCGCGGTCGCGCAGGGAGGGCAGGATCGGGTTGGCCACCATGCCGGCCAGCGTCGTGGCCAGGTAGATCACCGCGGCTTCGTGCCAATTGGGCAGCATGAACGACACCACGCTGGTCGGCGGGATGCGGGCGTGCAGGGCCTGCGCCAGCGTCGTCGCCTGTTGGTGCAGGGTCCGGCAGTCCAGCCGGTGCCGCGCGTCGATCAGCGCGACCCGCTGCGGTGTTTCCAGCGCGGCCTCGCGCAGCGCATCGGCCAGCGTGTCACCGACCCACCAGCCGTGCGCATAGGCGTCGGCGGCGCGCTCGGCGTCCCAGCGAACCCGACGTCCGTTGATCGACTTGGTACCTAAGCCCATCCCGCTACTGGCCTTCGACCGATCGCCGAGCCTGCGTTTTTGCAGCGAAAGTTCGAGAAGGGGCCTGCAAAACTGCAGGCTCGGTGTTCGTCAGCGCGGGCAACACCTCAGCCACGTATCCGTCGCATCGTCATCGAATGCCGGAACCGGGAAGCCGGGTGGGTATTGACCGTGACCTGGGCGACCTGCCCGTCCGACGTGGTGTAGGTGCGTTGCACCTGCAGTGCGGGAGTTCCCGTTTCGACATCGAGGCCCTTAGCCAATACCGGTGAAATGAGTACCGCGGTGATTTCTTGTTGCACCTCAACGATACTCAGCCCGAAAAGGTCTTCGATCAGCGGAAAGATGGGCCCCTCGTGGCGCTGCAGCAGCCGGCCGACGGCCGCGAAGGCGCGGTTGATGTAGTACTCCGTGCGGCACAGCGCGGGCCCGCCGGGCTCGGTGTCGTCGGCTTGCCGAAATCCGCGCACGGTCAGCCACTGTTCACCGATGGCCAGGCCGGTTCGGGCCGCCGCCTCATCGTCGATGGCGACCATGGCGACGGATTCGATCGCGAATCGGGTGCCGGTCGCGAACGCCAGCAGATCGTTGATCGACATCACGTGCTGAACGTAGGAGTCCGACGACGTCCGGGGAACCACCAGGGTTCCGGTTCGGGGTTTGGACGACACCAGGTTGTCGTCGCGCAGGCGCCGCAGCGCTTCCCGAATTGTGTAGCGGCTGACGGCAAACCGTTCACATAGCTCGTGTTCGGTCGGCAGTTGCGATCCCACCGGATATACCCCGTCCACGATCTCCTTGCGCAGCGTGCGCGCGACCTGCAGATAGCGGTGATCGATCACTTTCTGTTCGGACATGTTGGGGCCCTTCAGGTATCCCGGCGCAATGCCAGCACGCTGCCGTCGCCGTCGGCCGAGACGTACAACGTGCCGTCGGCCCCGGCGGCGATGCCGGCAAACGGCCCCTGCGGCCCCGAGAACGGCGGCATACCGCGCAGCGGCTTGGGGATGACGCCGGGCGGTGCGCCCACCGGCAGGTCGGCGGCGATGGTGCGCCGGACACCGGTCTGCAAATCGACCGCGACGAGTTCCTTGGCGCCGGCGTCGACGACGTAGATGGTGTCGTCGAGCACGAGAATGCCTTGCGGGCGCTGCAAGTCGTCGATCAACGGGCCGGTGTCCAGCTTGCGCACCCGCCCGGCTTCGGAAACCAGGCAGGTTCCGTCATCGGTCAGTGCCACGCCGACGGGATCGTCGAGGCCCGAAGCCAGGACCTCGACAACGCCGTGCCGGATGGACAGCACCCGTCCGGTACCGAGTTCGGCCGTCACTATGGTGCCGTCCGGTGCCACCGCAACTCCGTAAAGCTGGTCGAAACCTTCTGCAACCACTTCGCTTTCGTGAAGTCCCGGCCGGTAGCGCGCCACCTGCCCATTGGAGGTGGTCACCACGAACTCGCCGGCACCGGTTGCCGCGAGCCCGCGCAGAAACCCCGGATACCCTGGCGAGAACAACATTCCGGCGGTCTGTAGCAGGCCGCCTCCCAGGGCATAGAAGTACGTTCCGTCGGCGATATACAGGTTTCCGTCGCCGCCCACCGCCAGGTCCAGCGGCCAGTTCAACCCGCCCGCAAGAACAGTGCGCGATTGTCCATCGCTGAGGATTTCGGTGATCTCGCCGGTGAAATTGGAGACGAACAGCCGGTCGCCGACAAACGTCAGGTTGTCCAGACCGGGATTCAGGCTTGCCAGGATGGTGCGCTCGCCAGTGCGGGGATCGATGCGCAGCACCTGGCCGCTGTGCACCTGTGTGGAGACGATGAAACCCGCGGAGTCGAACTTCACCGCATCCGGGACACCCAGGTCACCCGCGACGCGTTCCGGAAGGCCCCCCTCGGGGTCGATGCGCCAGATCTCGTTGGCGCCCATAACCGGGAAGTACAACAAGCCGTCCGGGCCGACCTCCATGGCGTTGGGCGACGGAACGTTTTCCAGCAACACCCGTGGCGCACCACCACCGCGGTCGAGCTCCAGCAGGCGCCCGCCCTCCCGGCATTCACCGATGAACAACCTGCCCTGGTGCACCGTGATGCCATTGGCCGACGGGACGTCGTCACGAATCACCCGGGTGACACCCGCGCGGTCGCGCACGCTCACCCGTCCGTCCATGACCTCGGTCGCGTACAGATTTCCGTCCGGATCGAAGGCGACGTCGTCGGGTGCGACGATCTCGCCACCCTTGGCACTGATCGTCTCCAGCCGGCCCGACTCGACGTCGAGTGCGCTGATCTGGCTGCCCGTGACCTGTGCGATGTAGATCCGGCCGTCCGGTCCGGTGCGTAAGCCGTTCGCGCCGAACAACCGGCTGGGTCCAACCGGGCGCGTCAGGCTCCAGCCTTCGGCGACGTTCGGCGGCCGCACCGGCGAGTAACGGGCCATCACGGCTCGGACGATAGCAATCACCTGCTGGTCCAGACAATACTCAGCTGATGAAACCGCCCCGGCCTTGACGGGCCGGCCACCGTAGGAGAATCATGCTCTCTAATGAGTGCACGTCATTGCCTTGTCCGGACAAATTAGAATGACTCGCGATCTGTTGGCCCTGGACGGGCGCATCGTGGTGGTCGCCGGCGCGGCCGGCGGCGGCATTGGCACCACTGTGACGCGGATGCTTGCCCAGGCCGGAGCCACCGTGGTGGGGGTGAGCCGCGGTAAGGGCAATCTGGACGAGCATCTCGGCCCGCTGATAGCCGACGGCCTGTCGGTACTGCCCGTTGCGGCCGATGTGTCGACCGACGACGGCGTACGCACCACCTTGGACGCCGTCCGCTGTGCCGACGGCGAACTGCATGGTCTGGTCAACGTCGCCGGCGGGGCCGACCCGTCCACGTGGATGCCGTCGACCCGGGTGGCGCGAGACGACTGGCGTGACCTGTTCACCCGAAATCTGGAGAGCGTCTTCTTCATGAGCCAGGCCGTGGCCGCCGAACTGAGATGCCGCAACAGTCCCGGCTCGATCGTCTCCGTCTCCTCGATCAGCGGGATGAACACCGCGCCGTTCCACATCGCCTACGGCACGGCCAAGGCCGCGATCGTCGCCATGACCCGCACGATGGCAGTTGAACTGGCGCAAGCCGACATTCGGGTCAACGCGGTTGCGCCCGGGGTGATCGAGACACCGGCGTCGCGCACCTACACCGACGAAGACCCCGAACGCGACCGGCGTGCCATCGCAATGGCACGGCGCGGCCGTCCCGAAGAAGTGGCCGGCGCCATCCTGTTCCTGCTCTCGGACCTGTCGAGCTATGTCACCGGACAGACGCTGTTGGTCGACGGCGGCCTGAACCTCAAGTGGGGGCATCTGGGTGCGGACAACACCTCGTTGTTCCTCAAGGACGAGGACTTCCGGGCGGCCATCAAGCAGTGGGAAGGAGGATGAAATATGGAAGCAGCTGACGAGCTGACCGCTCCGGTCACCATCGGAGTCGAGGCCTACCTCTCCGAGGATTACGCCCGCGCCGAACGAGACAAGCTGTGGCGCAAGGTGTGGCAGCAGGTGGGGCGCGTCGAAGATCTGCCCAAGGTAGGCAGCTACCTCACCTACGACATTCTCGACGACTCGATCGTGGTGGTGCGCACCGCCGACGACGCGTTCACGGCCCACCACAATGTCTGCATGCATCGAGGCCGACGGCTGGTGGATGTTCCGGACGGGGCCAAAAGCGCTTGCGGACACAAGAAGTCGTTCGTGTGCGGGTTTCACGGCTGGACCTACGACCAGTACGGCGCCTGCATTCACATTCCCGAACAGCCCGACTGGCAAGGCGCGCTGACGCCGGAGAACACCCATCTGGCACCGGTGCAGGTGGATACCTGGGGCGGCTGGATATGGATCAACATGGATCCCGCCGCCGAACCGTTGCGCGACTACCTCGAGCCCGCCGCCACCATGCTGGACCCCTTCCGGCTACAGGACATGCGGTGCAAATGGCGAAAGTGGCTGCATTTCCAGTGCAATTGGAAGGTCGCGATGGAGGCCTTCAACGAGACCTACCACGTCGCGACCACGCATCCGCAGTTCAACCAGTTCGGCAACTTTCGGGGCTGGGCGCACGCGCACGGGAAACACAGCAACATCGGCTACGACGCGCCCAAGGACCTCGCAGAGACCAAGTCCAAGATCCGGTTGGGCACCGGCGCCGACCCTCGGGTCTCGACCGCCGAAATGCAGCTCTACACGCTGGAGGAAACCAACGCAACCACCACCGGGACCCTGGTGGAAGCGGCGCGCCGACTGGTCGACGAACTTCCCGAAGACGCGCCCGCCGACAAGGTGCTCGAACACTGGCTGACGTCGGCGCGCCGCGACGACGCCGCCCGCGGCGTCGTGTGGCCCACGATCGATCCCGAACATCTGGCCAACAGCGGTACCGCGTGGCAGATCTTCCCCAACTTCCAGATCGGTCAGGGCCTGACCACCGCGCTGTGCTACAGCGCCCGCCCGCACGGCTACGACCCCGACCGGTGCATCTTCGAAGCCGCCTGCTACGAGCTGTACCCGAAAGGTGAAGAGCCGCAAACCGAATGGGAGTACGCGCCGCCCGACGACCCAAACTGGCGCAGCGTGCTGCCGCAGGACTTCTCCAACATGGCCGCCGTTCAGCAGGGCATGAAGTCACTCGGCTTTCCGGGTCCCAAACCCAACCCCTACATGGAACGCAGCACCGCCAACCTGCACCGCAACCTCGCCAAGTACATGGGGACCGGGGCGCCCCGCCAACTAGCAACGGAGTTAGAACGATGAAGGTCAACCTTGGGTTCGGAGCACACAATTCCCACGACTGGGACCGCGTGCTGGCCGGGGATTTCAGCCAGCCGCCCGCCACCCCCGACTGGGAGTGCGTGCAGGCCACGCTCGCGATCGCCGATCTGGCCGAACCGCTCGGATTCGACGGCATCTGGATGCCCGAGCACTGCGGTACCCCGTATGGCATGACGCCCAATCCGATTCAGGCGCTGAGCTATTTCGCCGGCCGGACCGAGCGCGTCAGCCTGGGTACCTTCGTGGTCGTCGCGCCGTGGTGGCATCCCGTCCGGCTAGCGCACCAGATCGCCTACCTCGACATCCTGTCGAATGGCCGCTACACGACGATCGGCATCGGGCGTGGCGTATCGAAGGGCGAATTCGACGCCGTCGGCGTACCGCGCGAGGAAAGCCGGCAGCGGTTCAACGAAACCCTGGACATCCTGCAGCTGGCGTTGTCCGGAGAACGGTTCGCCTACGAGGGCGAGATCTTCACGGTTCCCGAGATGTCGCTTCGCCCGGAACCCCAGAGCAAGGACCTGTTTTCGCGCATCTACAGCTCCTCGTCGACCGCCGAGTCACTGGAGATCCTGGCGCGCCGCGGCTTGGTGCCACTCTTCGTGGGCAACAAGCCGATCGAGGACGCCGGACGAGAAGTGCAGAAGGTGAACACCTTCCGCAAGGAGGAACGCCTGCCGCCCTGTCAGCCGAAGAACGTCATGTTCATGTACTGCACCACCGGTGACCCCGGTAGGTCCGAGGAGTGGATCTGGACCGCCAACCGGGACGTGACGGTGCACTACGGATTTGCCGACGCGTCGAACTTCAAGGGCGTCAAGGGTTATGAAGCCTATGCCGCCCGCGAGGCCACCGCGACGGCGGTGCTGGCCTCATCGGTGACGGGCGACACCAAAGGACCGTCAAAGACGCCGGGCTATCACGCGTCCAACCTGCTGATCGGAACGCCGGAGGAGATCTTCAACCGGATCACGGCGGCCCAGGAAGCGTGCTCGTTCTGCGAGCTGACGATCGTCCCGCAGTTCGGCACCATGCCGTACGAGGACGCGATGGCGAGCACCCAGCTGTTCGCCAAGGAGGTGCTGCCCGCCGTCCAGAAAATGTCGGCACCACTGCACCCCGCGGCGTTGCCGGAAAACGCGCTGGCATGACGGGCAGTCCTGATTGTCCGCCGACGCAGACTCCGGACGACATAGACCTCGAAGCGCTGCGCGAAAAGTACCGGCAGGAGCGCGAAAAGCGGCTTCGGTCAGAGGGTTCCAAGCAGTACATCGAACTCGTCGACGACTTCGCGGGCTATTACGAGACCGACCCGCACTCACCGCCGCTGGTCCGCGACCCGATCTCCGACGACGTCGACGTCGTCGTGCTGGGCGGGGGCTTCGGCGGACTGTTGTGCGGCGCGCATCTCAAGAAGGCCGGCGTCGACGACGTCCGCATCATCGAGCTGGGCGGGGACTTCGGTGGCGTCTGGTACTGGAACCGCTATCCCGGCCTGCAGTGTGACAACGAATCATACTGCTACATACCGCTTCTCGAAGAACTCAACTTCATGCCCAGCAAGAAGTTCGCCGACGGCACCGAGATCTACGAGCACTGCCGGCGCATCGGAAAGCATTTCGGTCTCTACGATTCCGCGATCTTCTCCACCCAGGTGCGGGCGTTGCACTGGGACGAGGAGATCAACCGGTGGCGGATCAGCACCAATCGCGACGACGACATCCGGGCCCGGTTCGTGGTCATGGCGTCGGGCCCCTTCCACCGGCCGAAGCTGCCCGGCATTCCCGGGATCCAGAACTACAAAGGGCACAGCTTCCACTCGTCGCGCTGGGATTACGACTACACCGGAGGAGATAGCAGCGGCGGGCTGGACAAGCTCGCCGACAAACGCGTCGCCGTGGTGGGCACTGGGGCGACCGCCGTTCAGATCGTCCCGTTTCTAGGGCGGTATGCCAAGCAGCTGTACGTCTTTCAACGCACGCCGTCTTCGGTAGGCCCGCGCAACAACACCCCTACCGACCCGGACTGGGTGAAGTCGCTGCGGCCCGGCTGGCAGAAGGAGCGCCAACGCAACTTCCACGCCTGGACGTTCGAGGGAATGGCGCTGGGGCAGCCCGACTATGTATGCGACTTCTGGACCGAGCTCGGCCGCAACACCGCCGCCCGGGTGCTCAGCGTCCAAGACCCGGCGGCGATGACGCCGCAGCAGTTCATGGACATCCGTGAGGAGGAAGACTACAAGGTCATGGAGCGATTGCGGCGCCGCGTCGCCGACCTCGTCGACGACCCCGATACCGCCGAAGCGCTGAAGCCCTACTATCGATTCCTGTGCAAGAGACCCTGCACCAACGACGAGTACCTGCAGACCTTCAACCGGCCCAACGTGACGCTGGTGGATGTTTCCGCGACGAAGGGCGTGCAGTGCGCGACCGAAAAGGGCTTGGCGGCCAACGGAATTGAGTACGAGGTCGACTGCATCATCTATGCCAGCGGCTTTGAGATCACCACGGAACTCAGCCGCCGGTATTCCATCGAGGCGATAGCAGGCCGCGGCGGGCTGTCGCTCTTCGACCACTGGCACAACGGATACCGGACACTGCACGGGATGACCAGCCGCGGATTTCCCAACCAGTTCTTCACCGGGTTCACCCAGGTGGGCATCTCGGCGAACATCGCCGCCAACTACGAGCTGCAGGGCGAACACATCGCGTACATAATCGCAACAGCACTGGGGCGCGGTGCCACAACCGTGGAACCGAGCCAGGAGGCACAGGACCAGTGGTGCACAACCATCCGGGAGACAGCGATTGACAACAGCCAGTTCGATCTGGAGTGCACCCCGGGCTATTACAACAACGAGGGCGGCGGCCAGGGGGCGGCCGAAGGCGAAGGCATCCGGTCCCATCTCGGCGAACCGTACGGACCGGGCTTCTATGCTTTCGGCGACCTGCTGGCCGAGTGGCGCGACAAGGGCGACCTCGACGGGCTCGTGCTGGACTCGTGATGGCTGAACTGAGATTCGACAACCGGGTCGCCGTGGTGACCGGTGCCGGACGCGGCCTGGGTCGCGTGTATGCCCTGATGCTGGCCGCACGGGGCGCCAGGGTGGTGGTCAACGACACCGGGGGCAGCCTGACCGGCGCCGGTGCGGACGCGACACCGGCGCACCAGGTGGCGTCCGAAATCGCGGCGGCCGGCGGGCAGGCGATCGCCTCGGTCGAATCGGTGGCCACCGCTGCCGGCGGACAGGCGATCATCCAGGCGGCGCTGGATCGCTTCGGGCGCATAGACATCCTCATCCACAACGCGGGCAATGTGCGCCGCGCCTCGCTGAAGCAGATGAGCTATGAAGACTTCGACGCCGTCATCGATGTGCATCTGCGCGGCGCCTTTCACGTGGTGCGCCCCGCCTTTCCGCTCATGTGCGACGCGGGATACGGCCGCATCGTGTTGACCTCGTCCATCGGCGGTCTGTACGGCAACCACGGTGTGGCGAATTATGCTGCGGCCAAGGCCGGTCTGGTCGGCCTGGCCAACGTTGCCGCCCTGGAAGGGGCCGCCGAAGGCGTGCTCTGTAACGTCATCGTTCCCTCGGCCGTCACGAGAATGGCTGACGGCCTGGATATTTCGGCGTATCCGCCGATGGGTACCGACTTGGTGGCGCCGGTGGTGGGGCTGCTGGCGCACGAATCCTGCCCGGTCAACGGCGAGATGCTGATCGCCATCGCGGGCCGGGTCGCCCGTGCGGTGATCGCGGAAGCCCCTGGGGTGCAACGGCTATCGTGGTCGATCGAGGATGTCGCCGAGCAGCTCTACGCCATTCGCGATCTCGCTGCGCCACTCGTGTTTCCCGTCGTCCCGAACGGACATGCCGACCACATCCGCTACAGCTTTGAGTCGGCGGCCTGGGCAAGCCGGGAGAGCGCGCATCATGTCTAGTGGCGGGTCTGGCGCCGGGCCGCTGGCCGGGGTACGTGTCGTCGATCTGACGGCGATGGTGATGGGGCCTTACTGCACCCAGATCATGGCCGACATGGGTGCCGATGTGATCAAGGTAGAGCCCCCGCAAGGCGATGACACTCGCTACGTCTCGGTCGGGCCGGCCCCCGGAATGAGTGGTGTGTTCGTCAACGTCAACCGCGGAAAGCGCGGCGTCACCCTGGATTTGAAGTCCGATGCCGGTCGCGACGCCCTGCGCGCACTGATCGAACAGGCTGATGTGTTCATCCACTCGATGCGGGCCAAGGCGATTGCCCGGTTGCAACTGGGCTACGACGCGGTCGCCGCCATCAACCCGGCCATCGTCTACACCAACTGCTATGGGTACGGACGGCGGGGACCCAACCGCGACCTGCCCGCCTATGACGACACGATTCAGGCGGCCTGCGGCTTGCCGGCGGTGCAAGAGCAACTGACCGGCGAGGCCAGTTACGTCGGGACGATAGTGGCCGACAAGGTGGCCGGCCTGACCGCGCTATACGCCACGATGATGGCGCTGTACCACCGCGAACGCACCGGTGAAGGTCAGGAGGTGGAAATCGGCATGTTCGAAGCGGTGGCGTCGTTCATGCTGGTCGAACACGCCAACGGCGCCATGTTCGATCCACCCCTTGGTCCCGCGGTCTATCCGCGCACGGTGGCCCCCAACCGGCGCCCGTACCGCACCAGCGACGGCTACATCGCCGCGCTGATCTACAACGACAGACATTGGGCGGCGTTCATCGGCGCGGTGAAACCGCCGTGGGCCAGCGATCTGTACGTCAAGCTCGAGGACCGGGCGCGCCAGATCGACGAGGTATACGCGTTGCTCTCCGAGACGCTGGCGCAACGCAGCACCGCGGAATGGCTCGCCCTGTTTCGCGAGCTGCAGATCCCCGCCTCCGCATTGTCCAGTCCCGCGGCGTTATTCGACGATCAGCACCTCAACGAGGTCGGCTTCTTCGAGACCGTGGACACCCGCAATGGACCGGTGCGCTTCCCCGGCGTGCCGACCTGGTTTTCCCGGACACCGGGCCGAGTCCGGGGTCCCGCCCCGGAGCTGGGCGCGCACACCGCGGAAGTCCTGGAAGAACTCGGACTGAACACGGCCGCCGCTCATCGTCAGATCAAATAGCTCGGCTGCGCGATGCCGAAACGGCTGTTGGCGTAGCGCTTCGTGTGGAAACGGTGTACAAGACCTTCACGACCCGGGAGGAAGCCCGTACCGCGATGCAGCTGTTCGCCGCCGATCTGGCCGAAACCGGACAGCTTCGGGTCAGCGCCACCGTGGCGCGCGACGTGCTTTGGACCTACCACGCGCCAGAGCTATACCAGCTCCTGGTGCTCGGACGGGATTGGTCTGCGGCCCGGTACGGCGACTTCATCACCCACGCGCTCACCCACCCGCTCACCGGAGCCCTGCTCGAGCACCGGGAATGACACGCCGAAATCTGCAAACTTGTTGCGAGCCTTAGCGTGTCTGCGCGGGATCGCCCACCCTCGCCCCTAAGCTTGCTGGGATCACGAGGAGGGGCAGCGACGTATCGGCAGCAACTACGGCGCCGGGCGACAAGATGGTCGGGGCGCGCTAACAGCGAGCGCTGAGCCGGGCGGGAAGGACTCCGCACCGGCGCGTTCTGCTCGCCGCCGATGGGTGGCCCCGGTGCGCCGCGTCGGCCGGCTCGCGATCTGGGACAAGCCCGAGCGGCGCAACGGCATTCCGGCGCTGGACGGCCTTCGTGCGATCGCCGTCGCGCTCGTTCTCGTCGGCCACGGCGGCATCCCCGGCGTGAGCGGCGGCTTCATCGGCGTCGACGTCTTCTTCGTGCTCAGTGGATTCCTCATCACCTCGCTGTTGCTCGACGAGCTGGGACGCAGCGGCCGAATCGACCTGACCGGATTCTGGATTCGCCGCGCCCGGCGGCTGCTGCCGGCCCTGATGCTGATGGTCCTCACCGTGGCCGCGGCGCGCGAACTGCTGCCCTACCAATCGCTTACCGGTCTGCGAAGCGACGCGATTGCCGCCTTCGTATGGCTGGCCAACTGGCGGTTCGTGGCTCAGAAAACCGACTACTTCACCCAGGGCGCCCCACCCTCGCCGCTGCAGCACACCTGGTCGCTGGGGGTCGAGGAGCAGTACTACTTCGTCTGGCCGCTGCTGCTGATCGCGGTGACGCTGTTGCTGGCGGCCCGGGCCAAGCGCTACTTCGGCAAGATCACCGTCGGACATGTCCGGTTCGCCGCCTTCATCATCGCCACTCTGGGCGCGCTGGCGTCGGCGGCCGCCGCCATCGTGTTCACCTCCGACACAACCCGGGACCGAATCTATTTCGGCACCGACACCCGGGCCCAGGCGTTGCTGGTGGGCGCCGCGGCATCGGCTCTGCTGGTACGGGATTGGCCATCGCTGAATCGCGGGTGGTGTCTGATCCGTACCCGTTGGGGAAGGCGGATCGCGCGCCTGCTGCCGGTCGTGGGTCTGGCCGCGCTGGCGGCGATCACCCACTTCGCAACGGGCAACTCCACCGAATTCCGCCATGGACTGCTGATCGCGGTGGCCATTGCCGCGGTCCTCGTCGTCGCCCCGGTCGCGCTGGAACAGCGCGGGGTGGTGGCCCGAGTCTTGTCCTGGCGCCCGCTGGTGTGGCTGGGCACCATCTCCTACGGCGTCTACCTCTGGCACTGGCCGATATTTCTGGCGCTCAACGGCGAACGCACCGGATGGTCGGGGCTGGCATTGTTCGGTGCCCGGTGTGCGGCCACGGTGGTGGTCGCGTTCGTGTCGTGGTGGCTGATCGAACAACCCATCCGCCGCTGGAAGCCGGAACGGGTGCCGCTGTTGCCGCTGTCGGCGGCGACGGTGGCGACAGCCGCGGCGGCGACGATGCTGGTCGTCCCCGTCGCAACTGGACCAGAGTTGCGCGAGATGGGCCTGCCGCCCGGCGTTTCGGCGGTGGCCGCGGTGTCCCCGTCACCGCCGGGGCCGCAAGGGCCCGCGCCGGGGCCGCGCGATCCTAATCAGCCGTTCACCGTTTCGGTGTTCGGTGATTCGATCGGGTGGACGATGATGCACTACCTTCCACCGACTCCCGGATTCAGGTTCATCGACCACACCGTCATCGGCTGCAGTCTGGTACGCGGCACCCCGTATCGCTACATCGGCCAAACCCTGGAGCAGCGGGCGGAGTGCGACACCTGGCCGGGCCGCTGGTCGACCCAGATCGGACAGGACCGGCCCGACGTCGCGCTGCTGGTCATCGGCCGCTGGGAGACGGTGGACCGGGTCAACGAGGGCAAGTGGACCCACATCGGCGACCCGACCTTCGATTCATACCTCAACTTCGAGCTGCACCGGGCGCTGAACATCGTCGGCTCCACCGGGGTTCGGGTGCTGGTGGCCACCGTGCCCTACAGTCGCGGCGGCGAGAAGCCGGACGGTCGCCTGTATCCCGAGGATCAGCCCGATCGGGTCAACCAGTGGAATACCATGCTGCGCAACGCCATTGGCGAGCACCCCAACGTCGGAATCGTCGACCTGAACAAAAAGCTATGCCCGGACGGCGTTTACACCGCCAAGGTCGACGGCATCAAGGTGCGCAGCGACGGCGTCCACCTCACGCCCGAAGGCGTGAAGTGGCTACTGCCGTGGCTGGAAGAGTCGGTCAGGTAGTCAATTACCGGTCCAGCAGCTCAATTCCATGCTGTCGCTGCGCCGGGCGGGAAAGTTATAGCTCACATAGCCGTTGTCGGGATCGCGCACGTAGTCGAGGTAAGGCTGAGCGTCGGCGGATTCGGTGTTGTCGGCAATCACCAACGCGCCAGGGGACAATCGCGGCTGCAGCAGCTTGATCACCGGTAGATACAGTTCCTTCCAGCCGTCGAGCAGGGCGAAACCGATGGGTCCGTCCAGGTTCGCCAACGTGTTCAGCGCATCTCCTTCCAAGATGGTGACCACGTCGTCCAGACCGGTTTCACCGAACGTCTGCCGGGCGGCGGCAATCTTGGCGGTGCTCAGTTCGGTGGTCACCACTCGGCCCACGCCGTTGTCGCGCACGGCCGCGGCCAGATGTAACGCCGAAATGCCGAACGACATCCCGAACTCCACGACCGTAGTCGGGCGGGTGGACCGCACCAGCGCATACAGCAGTTGACCGGCTTCGGGAGTCACCGGGATGTAGAACTCGCTCATCGCGTCGGCGCGTTCCTGCGAGTTTGCCGACGTCAGCACCTGTTGCAGCTCGTCGTGTCGCTCGCGCAGCTGCGACATCTGGCTCTTGGTCTCCGCATACATCCGGTCGAGTGCGGTCGCGACTTTGGGATCCTGCAAGGTAGTGGCCATACCAAGAGTGTGACGTAACGCGTTTGACGAGCGCCATATGCCGGTGTAAACATGGAACCCGCAAACACCTCGGTAGGTGAGGCGTCTGCATGGACACAGGCCACTGACCCCGAACGTCGAGAGACGCCCCGGGTCAGGACAGCTCTTCCCGGCCTAAGGGTTGAGCCCAAGTGGCTTCCGGATGAAACACCGGATACGCCGTGCAGTGCCAAAGCTCCGACGAGAGGGGTGTTCGGCGGTTGACCGCCGTCCGTTCGTCCCCCCTTTCGTGCAGGTGACTGTGACGACACCCGCGTGTGTCCCGGCCGGAAGGAGGTGAGGGCGAGTTGAACGACATCCCAGGCGATAGTCCGTATCCAAAATCCAACCTGCCCCGATCCGGTTCCGGCATTCCTTCTGCTGCCTGAGTCTCCTCGAGCGTTTGTCGTTGCGCGCATGCATATGTCCTGCCTGCCTCGCGGCAATTGCCCGAGGGCACTGTAGTCGCGTTCTGAATTGCGTTAACCGGTCGGGCTTCTGACAGGAGCAGACCATGACCACAATGACCATGAATTTCGTTGCGCCACAAGGTGTGACCGGTGCGACCGCTGCGACGGGTGCGACCGGTGCGCCGAACGGCGGCGGCCGCACGCTGCTGCGCATCGGCCGGCGCCTGAGTGACGCGTTGCGTGCGTCGCTCAACGTGGACCCGCAGGACCGGGCCGACAAGTACGTAACGCTGATGCCGATCGCGGTACTCGCCGCCTGACACCGGCGGCAACGACCGGCGATGTACTCGCCGACAACCTCAGCGGCGGGCGCGGCCCCGCGCCCGCCGCTGTGCCCAAACTTGTTCGAGAGAGCGAGAATCCGATGACATTGATCTCCACCGAACTTCGCGACGCCCCCCACGCAGCAGGCCCGCAGCCGGTGCTGGATTCGGCGCACGCCGGCGACATCGTCGGTGCTTTCGGACGCATTCGCCGCGACGACACGGGTGCGACCGGCGGTCGCTGGCGTCGCCTGCGCACCTTGATGGTGATCATCGGTCCGGGCCTGATCGTGATGGTCGGCGACAACGACGCCGGCGGCGTCGCGACCTACGCGCAGGCTGGGCAGAACTACGGGATGACCCTGTTGTGGACGCTGACGTTGCTCATCCCGGTGTTATACGTGAACCAGGAAATGGTATTGCGGCTGGGTGCGGTCACCCGGGTTGGCCACGCGCGGCTGATCTTCGAGCGGTTCGGCAAGTTCTGGGGCGCGTTCAGCGTCGGTGATCTGCTGCTGCTCAACGCATTGACGATAGTTACCGAATTCATCGGCGTCTCAATGGCACTCGGGTTTCTGGGCTGCCCCAAGGTCATCGCGATCCCGGCCGCGGCGGTGCTGTTGTTCGCCGTGGTGGCCGGCGGGTCGTTTCGCCGGTGGGAGGGACTGATGTTCCTGCTCATCGCGGTGAACGTGGTGATCGTCCCGATGACCCTATTGGTGCATCCGACGTGGAAGGCGACCATCGGCGGGCTGATGCCGCAATTCCCGGGCGGCCTGAACTCCACCGTGCTGCTGCTGATCGTGGCGATCGTGGGCACCACCGTTGCGCCGTGGCAGCTGTTCTTCCAGCAGTCCAATGTGGTGGACAAGCGCATCACCACCCGCTGGATCCCTTATGCGCGAGTCGATCTGGTGATCGGGATAGTCGTCGTCATGGTCGGGGCGACGGCCCTGATGGCCGTCACCGCATTCGGACTGGCCGGCACTACCGACGCGGGCAACTTCACCGACGCGGGCGCCGTGGCGACGGGGCTGACCAATCATCTCGGCGGTGCGGTGGGAGATCTGTTCGCGATCCTGCTGCTGGACGCATCGTTGATCGGCGCGAACGCCATCGGGCTGGCCACCACCTATGCCGTCGGCGACGCCCTGGGCAGGCGGCATTCGCTGCACTGGAAGATCAGCGAGGCGCCGTTGTTCTACGGCGGTTACGCTGCGCTGCTGGCCATTTCGGCCGCCGTCGCGTTTAGCCCCGACCACATCCTGGGCTTGGTGACCCAAGGCGTCCAGGCGCTCGCCGGCGTGCTGCTGCCGTCGGCGACCGTCTTCCTGGTCCTGCTCTGCAACGACCGCGCGGTGATGGGGCCGTGGTCTAACACGTTGCGGCAGAACGTCGTTGCGTGGACCATCGTGTGGTCGCTGGTGCTGCTCTCGCTGGCGCTGACGGCCACGACCTTCTTCCCGAACCTGTCGACGGTCACCATTGAAATCGGGCTCGCCGCCGGCGCGGTGCTCGGCGCGGTCGGCGGTGCGGCAGTGGTGGTCGCCGGTCGGCGGTATGGCAACAGCGCCCCGCCTTTGACGCGCGTTGCTCGCGAACAGCACCGGGCGCACTGGCACACCCCGAATCTGACTGCCCTGGAGCGTCCGGTGATGTCGCCGGTGCGGCGGGCGGGGCTGTTCACCCTGCGCGGCTATCTCGCGCTGGCCGTCGTCCTGGTCGTCGTCAAACTCGTCGAGGCGGGCATGGCCTGAACCCCGTGCCCATGCCGCTGCGCATCCGCCGGATTTTCTTTGCCAAACAGTCATATTTGCGGTTGCGCAACGATAGGCTCTGAAACCGGGACAGCTGCCCGATCCGGCCAGGCAAACAGCACTGCGGCGGAGCCGGTCGGGTGGCTGCTGGAGGTGACAGATGTCGTACTTAATAGCGGCCCCAGAAATGGTGGCGGCAGCCGCGACGGATCTGGCGGGGGTCGGGTCGAATATCAGCGCTGCCAACCAGTCGATAGTTGCGATGACAACGGAGGTGCTGCCGGCCGGCGCCGACGAAGTGTCCTCGGCCATTGCGGCAATGTTCGGCGCGCACGGGCGGGTGTATCAGGCGCTGAGCGCGCAGGCTGCGGCGTTTCACGACGAAATCGTGCAGACGCTGACGGCCGGCGCGAACGCCTACGCCGGCGCCGAAGCGGCCAATGCCGCGCCGATGCAAGCCGCGCTGAATGCTGCGGCCGCGGCGCCGGCCGGACCCCTGAACCAGCTCGAGCAGATGCACATCGGGTTCAACACCGCCCTGGTGAAGAACGAACTCGCCTTGAATTCGGCGCTGGTGACCAATGAGGTGGCGTTCGAGCGCAGCATCTTCGGCACGGACAGTGCCCTCAACGGGGCCCTCAACCGCAGCTTCAACGCCGGTAACCTGCTGATCGGCACCGGCGAGCAGGCCCTCAACACGATCGTGGGAGTGCAAGTCCCCGCCAACTTCACCGCCGGCCTGCTGCTGGGCAGTTCGGCCCAGGTCTTCAACGGAGGCCAGATCGGCGGTCTGGTCGGGGCCTTCGACCAGAGCCTGATGGTTCCCACCGACCTGGCCGGCCTCTTCCTGGGCAACACGTCGCCGGCGGCGGCCGCTATGACCAATGCCGCGGCGGCAACCTCGCCGAACGGTTTCTTCCAGCAACTCGAATCGGCACAGATCGGGTTCAATACTCAACTCGTCAACAACGAGCTGAACTTCAACCACAACCTGCTCACCAACGAAGTCGCTTTGGAACACAGCGTCTTCGGCACCGACAGTGCGCTCAACGGCGTAATCAACCGCAGCTACAACGTCGGCAACCTGTTGATCGGCACCGGGGAGCAAGCAGTCAATACGATCGTGGGAGCCCCGGCCCCCGCCAACTTCACCGCGAGCCTGCTGACGGGAAGTTCAGCCCAATCCTTCAACGGCGGTGAGATCGGCGGCTTGGTGGGCGCCGTCGATCAAAGCCTGGCTGCCGGCGCCGATTTGGCCGGCCTCGTCACCGGCCAGTAGGCGCTCAAATCAGCCCGAGCAACCGCAGGTCAGCGACGTACTTGTCGATCAGCGCCGCGGTAAGGTGCGGAATGTCTTTGTCGGCGCCGATTTTGGCGTTCCGCACGGCGGCCCGGAACACCTCGGTGGGGGCGGGCGCACCGAGCAACGGCTGCTCTGGCTTGCGGTAGGCCTCGAGTAGCGGCAGCACCGAATGCTGACGCTGCTGGTCCGGCAACGCGCGCAGCGCGGTTTCGAACCGGCCGAGCCAATCGTCGTGATCGTCGATGCGGCGGATGTCGTGGCCGGACTCGATCAGCCAGTCCACGAACACATCCAGGGACACGCCGTCGTCGTGGGGGTTCATTACGTCGAAGGACCGGAAACTCGGACCTGGCCCGACGGCCGTTTGCGCACCCAGCGTGGTGACCGCCTCGGCCACGAAATCGGCGGGCAGGCCGTCGTAGTGGGCCCGCGCCCGGTTGCCCTGCGGGTCGGGCGTATAGAACGACCAGGGCGCGATCCCCGTCACCAATAGGCTGATCATCAAGCGGCTGAACATGTCTGGCACGTTCAGCTGTCCCGCGTAGCGGCTGTGCGCCAGGATCATGTCCGAACGAAACACCGCGACGGGTAGTCCGCAGAGGTCATGTGCCTCGCGCAGCAGCACCTCACCGGCCCACTTGCTGTTCGCGTAACCGTTTGCGTAGCCGTCGTCCACGTGGCGGATCGCGCTGATCGCCCGGATGTCGCCGTCCTCTTCGAACCTGTCCGGATTGATGGACATCGCCACCGCCACGGTCGACAAATAGGTGACCGGCTTGATGCGGTTGGTAATCGCAAGGCGGATCAGTTCGGCGGTGCCCACCACGTTCGGACCGAACAACTGGTCGTAGGGCAAGACGTGATTGACCAGCGCGGCCGGGTGCACGATCACGTCGACGACGTCGGTCAGTCTGTCCCAATCCTGTTGGTCCAGACCGAGATTCGGCTCGCCGATATCACCGGCGATGACCTCCAGGTGATCGGCGGCCAACTCCTGGAAACGCTTCAATAGCTGGGCATCGCCGCTGCGGAAGACATCTTCCAATCGCCGCCAGGCCGCCTCGGCGTCGGTGCCGCGAACCAGGCAGATGAGCCGTCCACCAGTTTCGGCCAGCCGCGCCAGCCATTCCAGACACAGAAAGCGCCCGAGATAGCCGTTGGCTCCGGTCAGCAGCACCGTCTGCGGGCTACCGGTTGCCCGCGGCAGCGCCGGGGCTTCGGTGAGTGTCTTGTTGTCGATGAACTTGTCCAGGCTCAGGTCTTCGGCGTGCACCTCGGTAGCGCCCCGGCCGTGCACGGCCGCGAAGGTCGGCCGCTGGCTACCGGAATGACGTTCGGACTCAACGTATTCGGCCAGCTGCTCCAGGTCGGTCGTCGGGCCGATGATCAGTCCCACCGGGACTTCCACATCGAAGAGGTCCTGCAACAGGTTGGAGAAGGTCAACGCCGAAAGGGAGTCGCCGCCGAGTTCGATGAATTGCGTGTCGGGTTCCGGCGGGCCACCGGCCAAACCCAACAGCGCCGCTGCGGCCTTCGCCAACGTCTCGATGACCGGGCGATCCGCGGCGCCGTCGCGCAGCGAGCGCAGTTCGGCCACCCGAGTGTCGGCAAGGTCGGCATAAAGTTGCTCGAGTCGTTCGCCGTAGTGTCCCTTCAACTTTGGCCGCAGCAGCTTGCCAACCCCGGACAGCAGCCCATTCTCGGAACTGAAGGGTTCGGTTTCGATCAGGAAATCGATCGGCAGCTCATAAGACTGCAACTGCGCGAGTTGTGCTGTCTGACGCAGGGATTCACTCAAGGCAGCCTTGAGGCCGGTGGGATTCTCGGCGAACCTGTCCAGCGCATCGACCGTCGGCACCACGACCGCCAGCAGATAGGGGCGTTCGCTGTTGCCGTATACGAAGATCTGCCGTACCAAAGCCGCGCTGGAGAAAACCGCTTCCAATTGCGCGACGGCGACGAACTCGCCCTGGGCTAACTTCAACACGTTGTTTCGCCGGTCGACGTAGACGAGCCGATCCGGCCCGATCTCGGCCATCACGTCGCCGGTGCGGTAGTAGCCGTCGGCGTCGAAAGCCTGGGCGGTGACGTCGGGACGCTTGTAGTAACCGGCCATCGACGTCAGCGACTTCACCAGCAGCTCACCGCGCGGATGAGGCTTGTCGGTATGGAAATAACCCAGCTCGGGAACATCGACAAGCTTGTAGTCGACTACCGGGGGCCGGCTCACCACGCCGTCTTTGGTCACCGCGCCGACCTCGGTCAGGCCGTAGCCGTCCATCACATGCACGTCCAGGCACGACTCGATGAAGCTTTTCATTTCGGCGGCCAACGGCGCGGTGCCGCAGAAGCTGGTCAGCACTCGCCCCCCGAGCACCCGGTCGCGCAACTCCGCTCGTGCCTCCGATTCGGCTTCGGCAACTTCGGCGCCTTGGGTGACCAGCCGGTCGACAGCGCTTTGGTAGCGCTGGTACAGCATCTCGGCCACCCGAGGAACCAGTCCCATCTCGGTGGGCCGCACCAGGTTCCAGTCCTCGAACAATGTGGACAGATCGCTTTCCGGCACAAAATAGCTGGTGCCGCCGGCCTGGAACGCCGATGACAGCGGGATGCGCCCGCCGAGATGATTGAGCGGCATGAAGTTGACGTTGACGACGGGCACGTCTTCGTCCGCCATGAACTGGGTGGTCCAGATCTTGGCCACCATCTGCTCGGAATACATTGCGCCCTTGGGCAATCCGGTGCTGCCGGACGTGTAGAGGATCATCGCCAGTCGCTCATCGGTTTCGCCGGTGTACATCGGCTCCGGCGCCAGCGCGCGACCACGTTCGATGACTTCGCCGAGCGTCTCGATGGTCACCGTCATGCCCGCGGCGGCCAGCGTTGCCCTGGCGCGCTGTAGGCCCTCTCGATGGTCATCGACTTCGGGCCGGTAGTCGAAGACGACGAGGCGGCGCAACCCTGTACTGCCCAGCGCGGCTGCCACGGCGACATCGAGATATCCGGCGCCAGTGGCAAGGATCTGCGGTTCGACCTCGGCAACGATGGGTTGCAACCGCGACGCGGTGGTGTTGTGCTGCAACGGCACCGTCACCAATCCGAGATATCCGCAAACCAGATCGAGGGTGAGGTAGTCGGCGCTGGCAAACCCGACAGTGGCAACGAAATCGCCGGGGTTGGCCGGATTGACCGGGTCGCTTCGCCAGGCGCTCGCGATCGCCTGCACGTTGACCCACAGGTCGCCGTAGCTGATGGTGTCAAAGCTGGGCGCCAGCTGCGCGATGGTGCGGCCGGTGGCGCGATCCGTCGTCAGTGATCGCGCGCGCCAGCCGAGTGCGGGGCGGTCGGCGTAGCCCTTCACCAACGTCTCGATGATCTGGTTGAGCCGAAGGCCCGGCTGGCGAATAGCCGCGCGGATCGCGGCATCTGGGTTGGCGAGTCGCTCGTCCTGATGCGCGGTCATGGTGCGCCTTTCGTTCGCGTCAGTCTCCAGCGCAAACCAGCCTGATGCCGCACCTCTTCCACATCAAGTGTGTGACCGTCGCCACAATTGCCGATAGCGCCGGCGAACGCTAGCCGACGACCTCGATCGGATCGCCGACGTTGACGGTATTGAAATACCACGCCGCGTTGTCCGGGCTCAGGTTGATGCACCCGTGACTGACATTGGCGTACCCCTGCGAGTTCACCGACCACGGTGCCGAGTGCACGTAGACACCGCTCCAGGTGACCCGAACCGCATAGGAGGCGGTGATCAGGTAGCCGTCGGAGGAGTTCAGCGGGATGCCGATGGTCCGCGAGTCCATCACGACCGTGCGTTCTTTCGACAGCGCGGTGAAATTCCCGATCGGCGTGGGACGACTGGGCTTGCCCATCGAAGCGGGCATGGTACGCAGCACCTCTCCGTTGCGGCTGACGGTGAAGGTGTGCGCGGAGATGCTGGCGACACCGAGCAGTTCGTCGCCGGTGTCGAAGCCCTCCGTCAGTTCCTGGACGCCTACTGAAACGTGGCTGTGCGCGGGCCAGTAGTGGTCTGGAACCCATTGCACGACGTTGCTGTTGACCCACTCGAAGTGTCCGGTCATGTCGGCCGGTGAGATGACCCGGATGGTCCGTTCTGCGGCATGGCGATTGGTCACCGGCGCGGTGAACGTCACGACCACCGGGTGTGCCACGCCCACCACCGCACCGTCGGCCGGCAAAATCGAGGCAACGCCGGGAGTGGGGGTTGGGACCGGAACCGCGCCGGTAGCGGGATTACCCGAGACCGCCACGGCCATTGCCGTGATCGCAACCATAACGAATAGATAACGAACCGCTCGACGCATGGCGTTGACCCTTCGAGATGGCGTGATCGACACAACCGCATTCTAGTGGCTGTCTACCCATTGCGGGTTGTAGCAAACAATTCTGGCCGACGGTTCCGCTTAGCTCGGAGGCCCGAAGTGCGGGCAATCCAAGTCGTTGCCGGTCCGGTGCCGACGCGTTAGCCTCAGCGAGATCGCTGCCCGACGAGAACGACCAGGAGGCGCGCGGATGCTCTTCCGCCAGCTGGAGTACTTCGTGGCCGTTGCGCAGGAGCGCCACTTCGCCCGGGCCGCCGAGAAGTGCTACGTGTCGCAACCCGCCTTGTCGTCGGCGATCGCCAAACTCGAGCGCGAACTCAACGTCACGCTGATCAACCGTGGGCACAGCTTCGAGGGTCTGACTCCCGAGGGGGAGCGGTTGGTGGTGTGGGCCAAGCGGATTCTTGCCGAGCACGACGCGTTCAAGGCAGAGGTGCACGCGGTGCAATCCGGCATCACCGGAACACTTCGGCTGGGCGCCGTGCCGACGGCGTCCACGACGGCGTCACTGGTGCTGTCCGGGTTCTGCTCGGCGCACCCGCTGGCGAAGGTGCAGATCACTTCCCGGCTGGCCAGCACCGAGCTCTACCGGCGGCTGCGCGAGTTCGAGCTCGATGCCGTGATCGTGCATGCCACGCCCGTATACAGCGAAGTGGACCTGGTGCCGCTCTACGAAGAGCACTACGTGCTGCTGGCGCCGGCGGACATGTTGCCGCCCGGTGCATCGTCGCTGGGATGGACGGATGCCGCGCAGCTGCCGCTGGCATTGCTCACGCCGGACATGCAGGATCGCCAGGTCATCGATGCGGCCTTCGCCGACCACGACATCACGGTGCGCCCGCGGGTCGAAACCGATTCCGTCGCTTCGCTATTCGCTCAGGTCGCCACCGGAAACTCGGCGTGCATCGTTCCGCACACCTGGCTGTGGACGATGCCGATGACGGGGCCGGTCGGCCGCGAGGTGCGTGCCGTCGAACTGGTCGAGCCGGCCCTCAAAGCCCAAATCGCCCTTGCCACAAACGCTGCCGGGCCCGGATCTCCGGTGGCTCGCGCGCTGAGCGCATCCGCGCAATCGCTGAAGTTGAACGAATTCTTCGACGCGCAGCTGCAAAGCATCACCCAGCGGCGTTAACCCTTGGCTGCGCTGGTGGGGTTGAGGCTCGCCAGGTGTCCGCTTTCCACCCCGGCGGCCGGGTCGAGTTCACAGTCGATGATCGCCGGACCATTGGACGCCAGCGCCTCGGTGAGCGCCGATTCCAGCTCGGCCGGGGTGCTCACGTGATATCCCTTGCCGCCGAAGGCCTCTGCGAGCAGCTCATGGCGCGCCTGAGCATTGAGCACGGTGGGCGCCGGGTCTTTCCCGGAGGTGCCGGCACCAGCCGGGATCTCGTCTCCCCGGTACACGCCACCGTTGTTGAGGACGAGGACCGTGACCGGCAGCCCGTAGCGGCAGATGGTTTCGATTTCCATGCCGCTGAAGCCGAATGCGCTGTCGCCCTCGATCGCGACGACCGGTCGTCCGGTTTCGACGGCAGCTGCGATGGAGTAGCCCATCCCGATGCCCATCACGCCCCACGTTCCGGTGTCAAGGCGGTGGCGCGGCAGCTGCATGTCGATGACGTTGCGGGCCAGATCCAGCGCGTTAGCGCCTTCGTTGACGACATAGGTGTCCGGATTACGCTGCAGCACGGTGTTAATCGCCCGAAGGGCGTTGTAGAACCGCATCGGGTGCGGGTCCTCGGCCAGCCGCTCGCGCATCTTGGCGTCGTTGCGGACCCTGCGATCGGCGAGTTCGCGTGTCCACGCGGTGGGAGTGGCGATGTGATGGGTGCCCAGGCCGTCCAGCAGTGCTGCGAGCACCGAACCGATGTCCCCGGTCAATGGGGCCGCGATCGGTTGGTTGCTGTCGAATTCCGACGCCGCGATGTCGACCTGGATGAACTTGGCCTCGGATGACCATTGCGGCGAATCACCGTGGCCCAGTAGCCAATTCAGCCGGGCACCGACCAACAGGACCGCATCGGCCCGGGCGATCGCCAGCGACCGGGCCGCGGCCACCGACTGCGGATGCGAGTCCGGGAGCAGCCCCTTGGCCATCGACATCGGCAGGAACGGAATGCCGGTGGTCTCGATAAACTCCTGAATCACGTTGTCCGCCTGCGCATATGCGGCGCCCTTGCCGAGCACGATCAGCGGACGCTGGGCGTGGGCGAGGACATCCAGTGCGCGGTCCACCGCATCCGGTGCCGGCAGCTGGCGGGGAGCCGGGTCGACGAGGCGCCAGACGCTGTCCGCGGCCGCCTTGGCTTCCATCGCCTGGCCCAACACCTCGCCGGGGATGTCGAGATAGACACCGCCCGGGCGGCCCGAGACCGCGGTGCGAAACGCCCGGGCGATGCCGCGCCCGATGTCTTCCACGCGGCTAATCCGGTAGGCCGCCTTCACGAACGGCCGCGACGCGTTGAGCTGGTCCAGGTCCTGGTAATCGCCGCGCTGCAGGTCGACGATCGGGCGCTGGCTCGAGCCGGATATCTGGATCATCGGAAAGCAGTTGGCGGTGGCATTGGCCAGTGCGGGCAGGCCGTTGAGAAAACCCGGGCCCGACGTGGTCAGGCACACGCCGGGCCGCCCGGTGAGAAAGCCCGCCGCCGCGGCCGCATTGCCGGCCGAGGTCTCATGCCGGAAACCGATGTAGCGAATCCCCTCGGCCTGTGCGGTGCGCGCCAGATCGGTGATCGGGATACCGACGAGCCCGTAGATGGTTTCGACATCGTTGGCCTTGAGCGCGTCCACCACCAGGTGGAAGCCGTCCGTCAGTCCCGACGACGTGGTCATGTGGCGACTCCTCACGTGCTGGTCTGTGCTTGTTGCTCACCACTGTTATCCGGTGGCCATTCGGTGTCCAAGACCGGGTCGCTATACGACGATTCACGGTGTCTATCGACCGTGCTCAACGGCCCTGTTCTCGCGTCGATAGCCATTAGCTATCGAGCGGTAGCGGATCAGTATTGGACGAGCCGGGCCGGTTGACGGCATGGTGCTACCTATGACATCTGACTCGATCACCACCGGTGCTGCCGTCGCCGAACGGACCCCGACATCGTCGAGTCCGCGCATCGCCGATCTGGTGACCGTGGCCGCGACGCGCCTGCCGCAGGCCCCCGCGCTCATCGTCACCGCCGACCGGATCGCCATCACCTACCAGCGGTTGCTGGGCTTGGTCGATGAGCTGGCCGGACAGCTGACGCGGGCCGGCTTGATGCCCGGTGATCGGGTGGGGCTGCGCACGGCCAGCACCGCCGAATTTGTCGTCGGGCTGTTGGCGGCGTCGCGGGCGGACCTGATCGCGGTCCCGCTCGATCCGGCATTGCCGATCAGCGACCAACGTGCCCGCAGCGAGGCGGTGGGAGCCCGGGCGGTGCTCACCGACGGCACCGGTCCCGGAGACAAGGCAGAGCCGTCGGTCCACTGGTGGCCAATCGCAGTGAGCTTCGACAGCGACGGCGGTGCCCCGTCGGTCAGCCTGGACGCCGGCGCTGGACTGAAGGCGGAAGTGACCGCGCCCGAGGGCCTGCACCCAGACGACGCCATGATCATGTTCACCGGCGGCACCACCGGGCTGCCCAAGATGGTGCCGTGGACCCACGGCAACCTCGCCGCGTCCGTGCGGGCCATCGTCGCCGGGTACCGGTTGGGCCCGCGGGACGCCACGGTCGCCGTGATGCCGCTCTATCACGGGCACGGGCTGGTCGCTGCGTTGCTGTCCAGCCTGGCTTCGGGCGGCGAGGTGTTGCTGCCCGCTCGCGGCCGGTTCTCGGCGCATACCTTCTGGGACGACATCGAGGCGGTCGGTGCCACCTGGTACACCGCGGTCCCGACGATCCACCAGATCCTGCTGGAGCGGGCCGCTGCCGAATCGTCTGCGGGCAAGAAGGCCGCACTGCGTTTCATCCGCAGCTGCAGCGCACCGCTTACCCCCGAAACCGCGCAGGCGCTGCAAGCCGAGTTTTCCGCGCCGGTGTTGTGCGCCTTCGGCATGACCGAGTCCACTCACCAGGTGTGCAGCACCGGCCTCGACCAAGACGAAAACCCGGCCGAATCAACGGGTTTGGTTGGCCCTTCGACGGGACCCGAAATCCGGATCGCCGGTCCCGACGGCGCGCCGTTGCCGGACGGTGAGGTCGGCGAAGTGTGGCTGCGGGGCGACACCGTGGTGCGCGGTTACCTGGGTGACCCGAAGATCACCGCCGCGAACTTCACCGACGGTTGGTTGCGCACCGGTGATCTCGGGTCGGTGTCGTCGGCCGGCCTCAGCATCCGCGGCCGGATCAAGGAACTGATCAACCGTGGCGGCGAGAAGATCTCCCCAGAACGCGTCGAGGGGATCCTGGCTACCCATCCAAACGTCATGGAGGCGGCCGTTTTCGGGATTGCGCACCGGATCTACGGTGAGGCAGTCGCCGCCGCTCTGGTGTCCCGCGGCACCGCGCCGACCCCCGAGGAGCTCACCGAGTTCTGCCGGGAACGGTTGGCGCCCTACGAGATTCCGGACAGCTTTGAGATCACGGCCGAGTTGCCGCACACCCCGAAGGGCTCACTCGACCGCCGCGCGGTGGCTCAACAGTTCGGTGGCAAGTAGCGCTTACTGCGAGGCCCCCGAGCCCCAGGCGGCCCGGGCACCCGTCTCCCCGACGCGGTAGGTCTGCACCAGCGTGACCGCCGAAGCCGCGATGACGAGGACGACGACCACCAGGTGCACAGCGGATTTCACGGCACGCCCGCGCACCTGCCGCAGCTGGACGGCGGCCAGCGCGGTCACGGTGACCACCAGCGCTGCCACGCAGTAGATTACGGTGTCGCCGAGTTCGGCATGCGTGTGGATGGCGGGCGAATTGCCGACCTTCCCGGCCAGCCATTCACCCGAGCTCGTTGTCAGCGGGGTCACGATCAGCGTCACCGCGCTCAGCACCAGAACCAGCCAGATGAGCCGGCTGCGCGCCGCGGGCCACACCGCGCACAGGATCGCCAGGATCGCGGTCAATGGTCCCAGCACTACGACGAAATGATTGAACAGGATGTGGGCCGGAAGGCCGTCGATCGTCGACATGGATTCTTACGCGGTGGTCTGGACCTTGGCCGCCGCCGACTCCGGCATCGGTTCATAGCGCGCGAACGAACGCGTGAAGGATGCGGCCCCGTGCGCCAGCGAGCGCAAATCGATTGCGTACCTGGTCAACTCGACCTGCGGCACCTCGGCCTTGACCACCGTGCGTTCGTTGCCTGCGGTATCGGTGCCCAGCACCCTGCCGCGGCGACCGGATAGGTCGCCCATGACCGCGCCGACGAAGTCGTCGGGCACCATTACCGAAATCTCGTCGATCGGTTCGAGCAGCACGACTTTCGTCGCCGCCGCGGCCTCCCGCAATGCCAGCGAACCCGCCATCTGAAACGCGAAGTCCGAGGAGTCGACGCTGTGCGCCTTTCCGTCGAGCAGCGTGACCCTGATGTCCACCACCGGGTACCCGGCGTGCACGCCCTTCTCCATCTGCGCGCGTACGCCCTTCTCCACGCTCGGAATGAACTGCCGCGGAACGGCTCCGCCGACGACCTTGTCGAGGAACTCGAACCCGCTGCCCTCCGGCAGCGGCTCCACCTCGATGTCGCACACCGCGTACTGGCCGTGTCCGCCGGACTGCTTGACGTGCCGGCCATGCCCTTTTGCCTTGCCGCGCAACGTCTCTCGCAACGGCACGCGCAACTCGACAGTGTCCACCGTGACGCCGTACCGGTTGGCAAGCGCGTCGAGCACCACGCCGGCATGGGCCTCGCCCATGCACCACAGCACGATCTGGTGGGTCTCCTGGTTCTGCTCGATCCGCAGCGTCGGGTCTTCGGCGGCCAACCGGCCCAAGCCAACCGACAGCTTGTCCTCGTCGGTCTTGGCGTGCGCCTGAATGGCGACCGGCAGCAGCGGCTCGGGCATGGTCCAGGGTCTGAGCACCAGCGGCTCGGACTTGTCGGACAACGTGTCGCCGGTTTCCGCGCGGCTGAGCTTGCCGATCGCGCAGATATCGCCGGCTACCACGGCCCCGGCCGGGCGTTGCTGCTTGCCGAGCGGGAACGACAGGACTCCGATGCGTTCGTCCTCGTCGTGGTCGGGGTGGGAGTGGGTGGCGCCATCGGTGCTGCCGTCGCCGAAAAACGACGAGAAGTGACCCGACACATGGACGGTCGCGTCAGGCTTGATGGTTCCGGAGAAAACGCGGACCAGGCTGACCCGGCCGACGTAGGGGTCCGACGTCGTCTTGACCACCTCGGCAAGCAAGGGGGCGCCGACGTCGCAGGCCAGCTCCTCATGCGTCGCGCCTTGCGGCGTAAAGACCTCGGGCAGAGGGTGTTCCATCGGTGAGGGAAATCCGCGGGTCGCGACCTCCAGCAGTTCCAGCGTTCCGACGCCGGTGCTGCTGCATACCGGAATCACCGGGAAGAACGAGGCGCGGGCGACGGCCTTCTCCAGGTCGTCGATCAGTACCGATTCGTCGATTGCCTCGCCGCCGAGGTAGCGCTCCATCAACGACTCGTCTTCGGACTCTTCGATGATCCCTTCGATCAGGCTGCCGCGGGCTTCCTCGATCCGGTCGGCGTCCGAGGAGTCAGGGGAGCTTTCGGTCCGCTCGCCGCTGGCGTAGGCGTAGCGGGTTTGTGACAGCAGTCCGATCAGCCCATCACCGGTGGGCAGGTAGAGCGGTAAAACCTTGTCGCCGAAGGCTTCCTGTGCGGCGGCCAATGCCTCCGCGTAGTTCGCGCGGGCGTGGTCGAGCTTGGTGATCACTACGGCTCGGGGCATGCCGACCTGGCTGCATTCCTGCCACAGCGACTTGGTCGGCTGGTCGACACCCTCGTTCGCCGCGATCACGAACAGCGCGCAATCGGCGGCGCGCAGTCCGGCCCGCAGCTCGCCCACGAAGTCGGCGTAGCCCGGGGTGTCGACGAGGTTGACCTTGATGCCGTCGTGCGCCAGGGAGGCCACCGCAACCCCGACCGAGCGCTGTTGGCGAATCTCGGCTTCGTCGAAATCGCATACAGTGGTGCCGTCCACCACCGAACCCGGTCTGGTCAACACCCCGGCGGCGACGAGCAGGGCCTCGACGAGGGTGGTCTTGCCGCCCCCGGACGGTCCCACCAGAACAACGTTGCGGATGGCCTCCGGCCCGTCGGCGGTGGGAGCGGCTCCGACCCCCTGGGAAGTACCTGCTCTGTCGGCCATGACGTTCCTCCAGTTCTCCGGCAATCATGCGGCGGGCTCCCCTGGTGCAACTTTTCCCCCAACCGCCGTCCAGCACAAGGGCCGGCTGATCAGCCGTGCCAGCCCGACCAGCGCCGCGCCGCGATGACGATTACCGGACCGTCCAACGAAACCGATTGGTACTGGGCATATTTGGCGCGCAACAGCCGATACCCGGTGTGCATCGGCGCGCCCTCGCGATGAATCGTCGCCAGGCCGTCGACCCGAACCCACCACAACTGCGTCCAGTCATCGGCGTAGTGATCGACGAGCATGCTGATGTTGGGATTGCTTTCGATGTTGGCCAGCCGGCGCAGTCGCTGCGTGGTCTTGGGTTTGGCGTCGACCGCCGTGTAGATGATGTCCTGATCGTCTTGGTCGACGGCGAACACGACCGGCACCAGGTGTGGGATGCCGTCGGGTGTGCTGGTGGCCAGCCGTGCCACCGGTGCCTGCGCGAACCTGACCGTTGGGTCGAATTCGGTCACGGCGCTACCTTTACCTCATGTCGGCGCAGACTCAGATCGCCAATCTTCTCTATCGCTATGCCGAATGTATCGACAATGGCGACCTGCAGGGTGCCGCCGGGCTGTTCGAGCATGCCCGTATCAAGATCGGTGCCGGCGACACCGTCGACGCATCCGCGCTGCTGGGCATCTGGCAGTCGCTGATCGTGCGCTATCCGGACGGAACGCCCCGCACCAAGCACGTGGTCACGAATCCGATCATCGAAGTCGACGCCGACACCGGTTCCGCGGAGTGCCGCAGCTACTACACCGTGCTGCAGCAAACCGACGGGTTTCCGCTACAAACGATCGTCACCGGCCGCTACCACGACCGATTCGAGCTGGTCGGCGGGCGGTGGCGCTATGCGTATCGCGACCTCACCCTGATCGACATGGTCGGTGACGTGAGTCACCATCTCACTCATCCCATCACGCCGTCCTGGGCACGCCCATAGCTATCTGGACTACGGTGAGGTAGATACAAGTTATGCCGCCCGGGCCCCAGGGCTGGGACAATTCCGACGCTTACCCCGAATGCAGGAGGTTACGGATGAGCAAATCGCGCCCCCGCTCACCCAGGTGGTCATGGTTAATCGCCGTCATAGCGGTGCTCGGGTTGGGCTGCGGATTTGACCTCGCCGCCCCGCCGGTGCCGGCTCAGGCCGCACCGTTCAAAGACTTCCCCATGGTCCCGCTCGACCCGGTAGCCGCGGTGGCGCAGGTCGGCCCGCAGGTGGTCAACATCAACACCAAACTCGGCTACAACAATGCGGTAGGTGCCGGCACCGGCATCGTCATCGATCCCAATGGCGTCGTGCTGACCAATAACCACGTCATCTCCGGCGCCACCGACATCACCGCGTTCAGCGTCGGCGACGGCCGAACCTACGGCGTGGACGTGGTGGGCTACGACCGCACGCAAGACATCGCGGTGCTGCAGCTACGCGGTGCGGGTGGTCTCCCGACGGCCGCAATCGGCGGCGGGGTCAATGTCGGCGAGCCGATCGTGGCGCTGGGCAACACCGGCGGGCAGGGCGGAACCCCGCGCGCGGTGGCCGGCAAGGTGGTCGCGCTGGGCCAAACCGTGCAGGCATCCGACGCCCTGACCGGCGCCGAGGAGTCGCTGAGCGGCCTGATCCAGGTGGACGCCGCAATCGCGCCGGGCGACTCGGGCGGGCCGGTGGTCAACAACGCCGGACAGGTGGTCGGCATCAACACGGCCGCTTCCGACAACTTCCAGATGTCACAAGGCGGGACGGGCTTCGCCATCCCGATCGGTCAGGCAATCAACATCGCCAACCAGATCCGGTCCGGCGGCGGGTCGCCCACCGTGCACATCGGGCCGACGGCCTTCCTCGGCCTGGGCGTCGTTGACAACGGCGGCAACGGCGCGAAGGTCGCACGTGTGGTCGGCAACGCTCCGGCCGCCTCGGTCGGGATCTCCAACGGCGACATCATCACGGCAATCGACGGCGCCGCGATCAACTCGGCCACGGCGATGTCGGATGCCCTCAACCCGCATCACCCGGGGGACACCATCTCGGTGACCTGGCAATCCAAGTCGGGTGCCGCGCGTACCGAAAACGTCACCCTGGCGGAGGGGCCACCGGCCTAACCGCAGTGCGGGCGATGCGATTGGCCAGCCAAATATCTTGGTGTCAGCCATGATTCGCAGTTTGTTTGCGGAAGTGATTCCTAGAGACATGCGTCGGGTACCCATGGCAGCGTGGAATTGATGAGCGATACGGGAGACGCCGCAAGGCAAGATCCAGCCCACCATCCCGCAGCGGGCAGCCACGTCGAAGGCGGTGTTGTCGAGCATCCGACAGCCAAAGACTTCGGCAACGCGGCCATCCTGCCCGCGGATCCGACCTGGTTCAAACACGCGGTGTTCTACGAGGTGCTGGTCCGCGCGTTCTTCGACGCCAGCGCCGACGGTTCGGGGGATCTGCGCGGACTCATCGAGCGCCTGGATTACCTGCAATGGCTCGGTATCGACTGCATCTGGCTGCCGCCGTTCTACGACTCGCCGCTGCGCGACGGCGGCTACGACATTCGTGACTTCTACAAGGTGCTGCCCGAATTCGGCACTGTCGACGACTTCGTCGCACTTGTCGACGCGGCGCACCGGCGCGGCATCCGGGTCATCACCGACCTGGTGATGAATCACACCTCCGAGTCCCACCCGTGGTTCCAGGAGTCGCGCCACGACCCCGACGGCCCCTACGGGGACTACTACGTGTGGAGCGACACCAGCCAGAAGTACACCGATGCCCGGATCATCTTCGTGGACACCGAAGAGTCCAACTGGACGTTCGATCCGGTCCGGCGACAGTTCTACTGGCACCGGTTCTTCTCCCATCAGCCCGACCTGAACTACGACAACCCGCTGGTGCAAGAGGCGATGATCGATGTCCTGCGCTTCTGGCTGGACCTCGGCATCGACGGGTTTCGCCTGGACGCGGTGCCCTACCTGTTCGAGCGGGAGGGCACCAACTGCGAGAACCTGCCCGAGACGCACGCCTTCCTCAAGCGGGTCCGCAAGGTGGTCGACGACGAGTATCCGGGCCGGGTGCTGCTGGCCGAGGCCAATCAGTGGCCCGCCGACGTGGTCGAGTACTTCGGCGACGCCAGTACCGGCGGCGACGAATGCCACATGGCCTTCCACTTCCCCCTGATGCCGCGCATCTTCATGGCGGTGCGGCGCGAGTCGCGGTTCCCGATCTCGGAGATCCTGGCGCAGACGCCGCCGATCCCCGACATGGCTCAGTGGGGCATCTTCCTGCGCAACCACGACGAGTTGACGCTGGAAATGGTCACCGACGAAGAACGTGACTATATGTATTCCGAGTACGCCAAGGACCCGCGGATGAAGGCCAATGTCGGCATCCGCCGCAGATTGGCGCCGCTGCTGGAAAACGACTTCAACCAGATCCGGTTGTTCAACGCGCTGTTACTGTCGCTGCCCGGCTCGCCGGTGCTCTATTACGGCGACGAGATCGGCATGGGCGATGTCATCTGGCTCGGTGACCGCGACGGTGTGCGGACACCGATGCAGTGGACGCCGGACCGCAACGCCGGATTCTCTGCGGCCAATCCAGGCCGGCTGTACCTGCCGGCCAGCCAGGATCCCGTCTACGGCTACCAGGCGGTCAATGTCGAGGCACAACGCGACACCTCGAACTCGCTGCTCAACTGGACCCGCACCATGCTCGCGGTGCGCCGCCGCCACGACGCCTTCGCCGTCGGGACATTCCAGGAGCTGGGCGGGTCGAACCCGTCGGTCTTGGCCTACGTGCGCGAAGCACGGGGGGAAGACGGGGGCGACGGTGACGTGGTGTTGTGCGTGAACAACCTGTCGCGCTTCCCGCAACCCATCGAGCTGAACCTGCAGCAGTGGAACAGCTACACGCCCGTCGAGCTGACCGGGCAGGTCGAGTTTCCGCGGATTGGGCACCTGCCCTATCTCCTGACACTTCCAGGACACGGGTTCTATTGGTTCCAGTTGTCCGCATCGGAGGAAATCGCATGAGCCTCTCAGCCAAGCTGCCGTGGTCGGATTGGCTTCCGCAGCAACGTTGGTATGCCGGACGCAATCGTGAACTGTCCACCGCCGAGCCGGCCGTGGTCGTGGCGTTGCGCGACGACCTGGAGCTGGTGCTGGTCGACGTCGGCTACACCGATGGCTTCTCGGAGCGCTACCAGGTGATCGTCGGGTGGGATTCCGAGCCCGTCTCCGAGTACAGCACGCTGGCCACCATCGGTGCCGCCGACGACCACACCGCCTTCGACGCGCTCTACGGGCCGTCGGCCCCGCAGTTTTTGCTGTCGCTGATCGATTCGTCGGCGACTCGCGGTTCCTCCGGCACGGAGGTCACCTTCATCAAGGAGCCCGGCGTCGAGCTACCGCTGGACGCATATCCGCGGGTGATGGACGCCGAGCAGAGCAACACCAGCGTCATCTTCGACCGACCGCCGGCGGCCATCTTCAAGGTGTTCCGCCGGGTCAGTCCCGGTATCAATCCCGATATCGAGCTGAACCGGGTGCTCGGTCGCGCGGGTAACCCGCACGTGGCCCGACTGCTGGGCACCTACGAGATCGATTTGGGCTCGGACGCGGCGTGGCCGCTGGGGATGGCCACCGCGTATGCCGCCAATGCGGCCGAAGGCTGGGCGATGGCCACGACCAGCGTTCGCGACCTGTTCGCCGAAGGTGATCTGTACGCCCACGAGGTGGGTGGTGACTTCGCCGGAGAGTCCTACCGACTGGGCGAAGCCGTCGCGTCGGTGCACGCCGCGCTGGCCGAGGCGCTGGGCACCGAACAGGCCGAGTTTCCGGTCGACCATGTGCTCGCGCGGCTGTCGTCGGCGATTGCCGCGGTGCCCGATCTGGAACAGTACGCAGCCACGATCGAGGAACGGTTCGCCAAGCTGGCCCACGAAACGATCACCGTGCAGCGGGTACACGGAGATCTGCATCTGGGACAGGTGTTGCGCACACCGGAAAGCTGGCTGCTGATCGATTTCGAAGGTGAGCCGGGCCAGCCCCTGGACGAGCGGCGGGCGCTCGATTCGCCGTTGCGCGACGTTGCGGGAGTGTTGCGCTCCTTCGAGTACGCCGCCTACGGGCCGCTGGTCGACCACGCGGCCGACAAGCAACGCGCCGCGCGCGCCCGCGAATGGGTGGAGCGCAATCGCACCGCGTTCTGTGACGGCTATGCGGCCGCCTCCGGAACCGACCCGCGCGATTCGATGTCGCTGCTGGCCGCATACGAACTGGACAAGGCGGTGTACGAGACGGGTTATGAGTCCCGGCACCGGCCCACCTGGTTGCCGATTCCGCTGCGCTCGATCGCCCGCCTGACCGCCGTTTGATTCGGCAACTGCGGCGGGACTCTGGAAGCATGCTCGTGTGCAAAAAGAGATCTACGACAGTGAGGCGCGGTTGTCCTGGGTACTGGCCGGGCTGGCCGGCGTGCTGGGGGCTACCGCATTCACCCACTCCGCTGGATACTTCGTAACCTTCATGACCGGCAACGCGCAGCGCGCGGTGCTGGGCGTCTTCCGCGACGACGTGTGGTTGTCCATCACCGCATCGCTGCTCATTCTGTGCTTTCTGGCCGGTGTGGTCGTGGCCTCGGTATGCCGGCGGCACTTCTGGGTGGCGCATCCGCACGGCCCGACCGTGTTGACCACGTTCTGCTTGGTCTTCGCCACTGCGCTGGACATCGTCGTCGGCGGCTGGGAGGAGAGTCTGCTCGACTTCGTGCCGATTCTGTTCGTGGTCTTCGGTATCGGCTCGCTGAACACATCGTTCGTCAAGGACGGCGAGGTTTCGGTCCCGTTGAGTTATGTCACCGGCACGCTGGTCAAGATGGGCCAGGGCATCGAGCGCCACATCGCCGGGGGCCGGATTGAGGACTGGCTGGGTTACTTTCTGCTGTATGCCAGTTTCACGCTGGGTGCCGTCGCCGGCGGCGCGATCAGCCTGGTGGTCAGCGGTTCCCAGATGCTGGCGGTGGCGGCGATCGTCTGCGCGGTGACGACGGGCTACACGTATCTGCACGCCGATCGCCGCGGTTTGCTGAGGTAGCGCTTATTCAAAAACATCTAGGAAAAACATCGGCAGCAGCGCTGGCCGTTGCGCTGCTGCCGATGCGGCTTCGGGTTGTGACTCAGGTTGCGGGAGTCCCGGGAACCACCGGCACCAGCGAAGCTCCCGGTGCGGCCGGTGCTGCCGGAGCCGGCGGGTTGACCGCGCTGAGCACCCGCAGCATGTCGGGCTTCATGGCGGTCAACTGCTGGTTCCAGTAGGCCCATGAGTGGGTGCCGTTGTTCGGGAAGTTGAACACCCCGTTGCGTCCACCCGCTGCCGCGTAGTTGTTCTGGAAGCTTTGGTTGGTGCGCAGTGTCAGGCCTTCCAGGAACTTCGCCGGCATGTTGTCGCCGCCGAGGTCGCTAGGTGTGCCGTTACCGCAGTAGACCCAGATTCGGGTGTTGTTGGCCACCAGGCGGGGAATCTGCACCATCGGGTCGTTGCGCTTCCAGGCCGGGTCGGTGGACGGGCCCCACATGCTGTTGGCGTTGTAGCCGCCCGAGTCGTTCATCGCGAGGCCGATCAGCGTCGGCCACCAGCCCTCGGACGGGTTGAGGAAGCCGGACAGCGACGCCGCGTACGGGAACTGCTGCGGGTAGTAGGCGGCCATGACCAACGCGGAGCCACCCGACATCGAAAGTCCAACGGCCGCATTGCCCGTCGGCGAGACGCCCTTGTTGGCCTGCAGCCAGGCGGGCATCTCCCGGGTCAGGAAGCTTTCCCACTTGTAGGTGTAGCCCTGGCCATTGCCCTGCGACGGCTGGTACCAGTCGCTGTAGAAACTGGACTGACCGCCCACGGGCATGATCACCGACAGACCGGACTGGTAGTACTCCTCGAAGGCCGGGGTGTTGATGTCCCAACCGCTGAAGTCGTCCTGGGCCCGCAACCCGTCGAGCAGGTAGACCGCGTGCGGTCCGCCGCCCTGGAATTGCACCTTGATGTTGCGGCCCATCGAAGGAGACGGCACCTGAAGGTATTCCACGGGCAGACCCGGGCGGGAGAACGCCCCCGCGGTAGCTGAGCCGCCAACGGCGCAGACCAGCCCAGTCAACAGGGCAGCGCCTACCGCCGCGATAGCCAGCCGGCGCGGCGCCGTGGCTGCCGCGCAACGCAACCTCCGCATCTCTTTCCAGAACGACATAGCTTTGCCCATCCCAAACCCATCCCAACTTTGATCTGCCGCACTACGGTCGAATCCGTTCTGGGGGGAGTGAAACACAGCGCGAGGGCGCAATTCTTTTGTCACGGCCGCAAGCCGACGTCGCGGTTAGCTAACGATTGGGAGTCGAGCCGGATTCGTCACACGCCGATAACGACTAGAACACGAGACGGCGCAAAACCGTTGATGCCGTGGCGATTCCGAGCACCGGTGCTGCCGCTAACACCACCAGCGCAATCGGATGAAATGGAGCACCGATGAAAAGCGCCCGCAATATGTCGACTTCATAACTGAGCGGGTTGATCCTGCTGAGCAGGCGCAACCAGGTGGGCATCACCTCGACCGGATAAAGCGCATTGGAGGCGAAGAACAACGGCATCATGATGGCTTGTCCGATCCCCATCAGCCGGTCGCGGTTGCGCACCAGCCCGGCCAGCGTCATCGACAGGCAGGCAAAGAAGGCCGCGCCGAGCATGACGACGATCATCGCCGCCAAAATCCGCAACGGATTGACGGTCAGACCGACGCCCATCAAGTAGGCCAGCGCCAGCACGCCGACGACCTGGGCCACCGAGCGCACCCCGGCCGCAAACGACTTACCCGCGACCAGTGCCGCCGCTGGTGCCGGGGTGACCATGAGTTTGGCGAGAATGCCGGCGTCGCGGTCCCAGATGATCTGGATGCCGTAGAAGATCGAGATGAACAGCGCCGATTGCGCGATGATCCCGGGCGCCAGGAACGCCAGATACGACACCGATCCGGTGTCGATGACGTGCAAGTGGCTGAACGTGGTGCCGAAGATCAACAGCCACAGCGCTGGCTGCACCATCCGCATGACGAGTTCGGTCCGGTCGTGCCGCAGCTTCTGCAGCTCGACGATCGCGAACGCCCCGATGCGGGTTGCTGCCGCGGTGATGCGCTGCGATCCGCGTGGGGCGCGGACCAGGTTGACTTCCACTGGCCTGATGGTCCGGTCAACCGACATTGCGGGCAACCCTTCTGGTGGAACGGATTTCGCGGATGTCGGTCGGCTCTTCGGTGGTCAGGCCCGACGCCGCGTAGTGGCGGAACACATCCTCGAGGGTGGCGGCCGGCGATACCTTGGAGATTCGGGCCTTCAGCTCGTCCGGGCTGCCTACCGCCTGCAAGGCGCCTTTATGCATCAGGGCAACCCGATCACACAGCGCGTCGGCTTCTTCCATGTAGTGGGTGGTCAGCAGCACGGTCATGCCGAACTCCGCCTGCATCTTCTGCACTTGGGTCCAAACGCCGTCGCGGGCGATGGGATCGAGCCCCACGGTCGGTTCGTCGAGCACCAGCAGCGACGGACGATTCACCAGGGCCTGGGCCACCTCCAGCCGGCGAACCATGCCACCGGAATAGGTCGTCGCCAGCTTGTCGGCCACCTCGAGCAACTCCATGGCGGCCAGTGCCTGATCGACGCGCTCTTTACGTTCGGCGCGCGCCACGCCGTACAACCGCGCGAACCACTCCACGTTCTGCCGGCCGGTCAACGCCGTCTCGATCGAAAGTTGCTGCGGCACATAGCCGATATTGCTTCTGATGTCCACGCTCTGGCGACGTGCGTCCAGCCCGAAGATGCGCAATTCCCCCTGCTGGATCGGCGTCAACGTGGTCAACACCCGGACCACCGTCGTCTTGCCGGCGCCGTTGGGGCCGAGCAGCCCCATCGTCTCGCCGGGCTGCACCTGTAGCGTCACGTCGTCGACAGCCGTGAACTCGCCGTAGCGGTAGGTCAGGTTCCGGCAGTCGATGGCCGTCGGCACGTTCACGATCGGCGCTCCTGCAATAGTCGAGTCATCGTGTCAAGGACCTCCAATCCCCTTGTGAGAGCCTCGATTTGATCGCTGTCAAGCTGGGTTAGCAGCTCTGACATCAGCGCTCGCCGCGCGGCCCGAGACGCGTCGGCGATCTGTTGGGCGGGTTCGGCCAGCCGCAGCCGGCCGACCCGGCGGTCCGTCTCACCGGCGGTCCGGACCAGCAACCCGTTGGATACCAGCCGGGAAACCAGGGTGGAGGCGGTGTTGGCCACCAGTCCGAGTTCCGCGGCGGCGGCGCTGACGGAGATTCCCGGCTCTCGGCCGACCAGCCACAGCAGCTCGGCCTGCGACTCGCTGAGCTGCACGGACTCGAATCCCCGGCCCGCCGACCGGCGGAGTTGCCGACGGAATCTGCCGACGACGCGGAACACCTCGGTGACCACGTCAGTGCGGGACTTGATTGTCTCCATAGATACCTCTGTATACGAGCTAAATGTGTGTACCCGCTATGTGCGGGCTATACGCGAGCTACTTTGTGAGGCGATGGAGGGTCACCTTGGTGAGCGCGCTGTCGTCGACGATCGCGGTCATATAGCTGCAGAAAGGCTGTTTGCGGCGATCGGTGGGTGAACCCGGGTTGAGTAGCCGCAGGCCAGTTTCGGTGGTCGTGTCCCAGGGGATGTGGCTGTGGCCGAATACCAGCACGTCAGTGTCCGGGTAAAGGCGCGACATGCGTTTGTCCCGGCCCGTGGTTGGACCCGTCTCATGGACCACGGTGAAGCGCAGGTGCTCAAGTGTCACATCGGCGCGTTCGGGCAGTCGGTCACGCAGCTGCGGGCCGTCGTTGTTTCCCCAGCACGCCACCAGCCTGTGCGCTTTGGCTTCGAGTTCGTCGAGCAGGTGCGCTGACACCCAGTCGCCGGCGTGGATGACAACGTCGGCCTCGCTGACCTCGTCCCATACTTGGGCGGGCAGGTCGCGGGCGCGTTTGGGGACGTGGGTGTCGGCGATCAGCAGCAGCCGCATAAGTTCTATGCATACCCTCGATCGGGCACAGAGGTGAGTGCAAGAGCCGCGTAGCGGGTCGCAGCAGCTCACCTCCGACTAGCAGAGGAGAGACTTATGCGCACCTTCGAGTCAGTTGCCGACCTCGCGGCCGCCGCGGGCGAGACCATCGGGCAGAGCGACTGGGTGACCATCACGCAGGAGGACGTCAATCTGTTCGCCGATGCGACGGGCGATCACCAATGGATTCACGTCGACCCGGAACGAGCGGCCAAGGGTCCGTTCGGCACCACCATCGCCCACGGCTTCATGACATTGTCGCTGTTGCCGCGGCTGCAGCATGACATGTACACCGTCAAGGGCATCAAGCTGGCAATCAACTACGGGCTCAACAAGGTTCGCTTTCCCGCTCCGGTTCCGGTGGGATCCCGGGTGCGCGCGCAGAGTTCGTTGGTGAGCGTCGAAGACGTCGGCAACGGTGCGGTGCAGGCGATCGTGGCGACCACCGTCGAGGTGGAAGGGTCGGCCAAGCCGGCTTGTGTGGCGGAAAGCGTCGTTCGCTACATCACGTGAGGGGTCGGGTTCGCGGCCGCGAGATATAAACCAGGGCTGTACTTTTCGGCGTGTCGTGTGCCTGGTTTACGTGTCGCGGAGCTACAGCGATCAGAATTCGGCAATCGCGTGCTCGAGGCGTTCGGCTAGCCGCGCCTCGGCGTCGGCCCGTCGGGTCGGTATGTGCTGAGACGGGAAAGGCGTAGTCACCGGCTGGTATTCACGCAATGTCCGACGAGCGACCGTCATCTTGTGCAGTTCGGTGGCACCGTCGGCGATGCCCAGTGATTCGGCGGCGACCATCATCTTGACGAACGGCATCTCGTCGGAGACGCCGAGGGCGCCATGCAGGTGCATGGCCCGCTGCACCACATCGTGAAGCACTTGCGGCATAGCGACTTTCACCGCGGCAATGTCGCGGCGCACCTTCTGGTAGTCGTGATGCTTGTCGATCAGCCACGCGGTGCGCAGCACCAGCAACCGGAACTGCTCGATCTGGATCCAGCTGTCGGCGACCTTCTCCTGCGTCATTTGAAAGTCGGACAACCGCCCGTGCCTGGTCTGCCGCGACACCGCGCGCTCACACATCATGTCAAATGCTCTGCGCGCCAGGGCGATCGTGCGCATCGCATGGTGTATCCGGCCGCCGCCGAGGCGCGTTTGCGCGATCATGAACGCCTGGCCCTCGCCGCCGAGCACATGATCGGCCGGCACCCGGACGTCGTTGTAGCGCACATAGCCGTGGCTGGCGTGCTTGGATGACTCGGCGCCCACCCCGACATTGCGCACGATCTCGATCCCCGGTGTCTCTCCCGGGACGATGAACAGTGACATTTTCTCGTAGGTGTGCACGTCGGGGTTGGTGACCGCCATGACGATGAAGAACGACGCGTTCTTGGCGTTGGTGGAAAACCACTTCTCCCCGTTGATGATCCAGTCATCCCCGTCGCGCGTCGCGGCCGTCACGAACAAACCGGGGTCCGAACCGCCCTGCGGTTCGGTCATCGAATAGCACGAGGTGATTTCGCCGTCGAGCAGCGGCTGCAGATAGCGGGCCTTCTGCTCGGCGGTGCCGAACAGCGCCAAGATCTCGGCGTTGCCCGAGTCGGGCGCCTGACAGCCGAAAACAGAGGGCGCCCACCGCGACCGTCCCAGGATCTCGTTGAGCAGGGCCAGCTTGACCTGCCCGAAGCCCTGCCCACCGAGATCGGGACGCAGGTGTGCGGCCCACAGTCCCTGGTCCTTCACCTGTTGCTGCAACGGCCGCAGGATCGCCATCATCTCGGCGTTCTTCTTGTCGTACGGATCAAGGGCGACCAAATCGAGCGGTTCGAGTTCGTCGACCATGAATTTCTCGACCCAGTCCAGCTTCGCCTGATATTCCGGATCAGTTTCGAAGTCCCACACTTCTCGGCAACCGTTCCCCGGCGCACCGTTGCACCGGCATCGTGAATCCCTGTGGATGGAGTCACACCATCGTAGTTGCGATTCAGTTCTCGTTGCCGCGGGTGTCTATCACCCGTTGCGCGACGTCGACGAGCTTGTTCTGGCTCTCCTGCGACAGCGCCCGCATCATGTCGAAGGCGCGGACCTCGTCGACGCCGTAGCGCTCCATGATGATGCCCTTGGCCTGACCGATGCGGTCCCTACTGGCCAGCGCCGACTCCATTTGTTCGCCGTGGCGTCCGGCCATGATCGCCGCGGCGGCATGCGCTGCCAGCACAGCGCCAACGGTTTCGGCGTCGGTGTCCCACACGTTGGGCTGCAAACCGAACAGGTTGAGCGCACCTGCCGTACGGTCAGCGGTGTACAGCTTGAACGAGAGGCTGCTCAGGACGCCCAATTCGACGGCGGCCGGTGCATATTGCGGCCAGCGCCGCTCGCTACGCAGATCGTCGGACCGGACAACCGTTGTCTGTAGAGCCGCCTCGGCGCAGGGTCCTTCGTTGAATTCGTGCTGCAGGGCGTCCAGCTGCTCGGCCAAGCTGTCGGTGTCTGCCAGCGATTCGAACTGTCCGCCCTTGCGTACCAGCAGCACTCCCGCGACGTCGGCGCCCGGTATGAGCTCCACCGCCGCGGCCGTCACGTCGGAAAGGACCTGCTCAAGTTTTCGGGGTGCGGCTATTGCGCGGGCCAGCTGGGCCATGCGCAACGCCAGCTGGTGCCTGCCGTCCGGAGCTGATGGGTCCATGGTTTTCCAGTCTTGCCCCTGCGCGCCCCGGTCAGCAAGCCCGGCCGCGTCGTGTGTCCAGAAACGTCTTAGTCCAAAGACGTTGTGTTGAAAGCAGATTCGGATTGATCAGGCTAACTTGGGTAAAACATTTGTGCGGTAATACTCGATGGCGATAAGCGGGTCGTCCTGCGTGAAGTGCACGAAGGGGACGGCGCCGGTGTCCAGCACCGCTTGTATCGCGCTGATATGGGTTGCCGGGTCGGTGCCGACGGTCCAATTGGCGAGCACCCATTCCCGGCTCGTTCGTGCATGCGCCGGATGATCCGGCAGCGGTGACCGCGCCGATTCCTGCCGCAATACGGCCGAGTGCTCGCCGCGAGATGCCGGTCACCGGGCGTTAGTACCCGGCGCGCACGATCCCATACGTTCCGCCCGGCTGCGCCGGCCTCGCGATCGCCACTCGCATGATGGTGGCGACCCGCTTCGCCCGGCTGCGCCGGCCTCGCGATCGCCACTAGCCTCTCCTGTGTGAGACCGCAGGCGCGCCCCGCACACAAAGCAGATGTCCGCGAACTGTCACGAACCATGGGCCGCGCGTTCTACGACGACCTCGTGATGATGTGGATACTTCCCGACGACAGCACCCGGCTCGCGCATCTGCGCCGTTTGTTCGCGACCATCACTCGCCACCACCATCTGGGCGGCGGCGGCGTAGAAGTGGCGTGCGACGGGCCTGCCATCGGCGCGGCGGCACTGTGGGATCCGCCCGGGAAATGGCAGGAATCGCGCTGGTCGCAGCTTGCGCAGACGCCGGCGTTTCTGCGGGTGTTCGGCCTGCAGACGGCGGCGGCGCGCAGCGTGCAGGAGCTGATGAAGCGGGCGCATCCCGAAGAACCGCACTGGTACCTCGCTGCCATCGGCAGCGACCCGAACGTGCGGGGCAAAGGCTTCGGTCAGGCCTTGCTTCGCTCGCGCCTGGACCGCGTGGACGCCGAACACGCCCCTGCCTACCTGGAGTCGACGAAGCCCGAAAATGTGCCGTATTACCAACGGTTCGGCTTCGACGTGACCGGCGAGATCGTACTGCCCGACGGCGGGCCGTCGATGTGGCCGATGTGGCGCCAACCGCGGTAACCGACACGGCCAGGGTTTAGCTGTCCAATCCCGCGGGCAACCGTGGCTGATGGCTACTGGTGATCTGGTCGATCCCGCTGACTTGCCCGAAGAAGGCGGCCCAGGCGATACGTTGAACCCCAGCGAGTCCAGCGACTCCGACGAGGTGCGCAATGACGACGGTGACATCGTCGTCGATCCCCCAGAGGGCTGGAGCGAAGCCGACAAGTTTGGCATGACCGCGCGGGAAGCGCGTGAAGGAGAATCCCTCGATCGCCGGCTCGCCGCCGAGGAACCCGAGGAAACCCAACACGGGGTTCCGGCTGGCGACCCGATTGAGTCCACGTCTGGGCGCGCGCATCGCGGCCAGATCGAAGACGCCCCCGAGGACGGGGAATCGCTGTTCGACGTCGTTGATGAATGAGGGCCGAAGGAGGAGGACGAAATGGCAGCCGAAGATCGAAATCCGAAGCAGCAACAACTCGACGAGTACCGGGTGAACCGAGAATCCGGCTACCTGACCACTCAACAGGGTGTCCGCGTCGACCACACCGACGACGCCCTGTCGGCCGGCCAACGCGGCCCGACATTGCTCGAAGACTTCCACGCCCGCGAGAAGATCACCCACTTCGACCACGAACGCATCCCCGAACGAGTGGTACATGCCCGCGGCGCGGGCGCCTACGGATACTTCGAGCCCTATGACGATTCCCTTGCCGAATACACCGCCGCGAAGTTCCTGACCACGCCGGGTCAACAGACCCCGGTCTTCGTTCGGTTCTCCACTGTCGCCGGTTCGCGAGGATCGGCCGACACCGTGCGCGACGTACGCGGTTTCGCCACCAAGTTCTATACGGCCCACGGCAACTACGATTTGGTCGGCAACAACTTCCCCGTCTTCTTCATCCAGGACGGCATCAAGTTTCCCGACCTCGTCCACGCGGTTAAACCCGAGCCGCACAACGAAATTCCGCAGGCGCAGTCGGCGCACGACACGCTGTGGGATTTCGTTTCGCTGCAGCCGGAGACGCTGCACACGATCATGTGGTTGATGTCAGATCGCGCCTTGCCGCGCAGCTACCGGATGATGCAGGGCTTCGGCGTGCACACGTTCCGTCTAGTCAATGCCGAAGGCACCGGCACCTTCGTGAAGTTTCACTGGAAGCCCCGCCTGGGTGTGCACTCACTTGTCTGGGACGAATGTCAGAAGGTCGCCGGCAAAGACCCCGACTTCAACCGGCGCGACCTCTGGGAAGCCATTGAAGCCGGCCAGTACCCCGAATGGGAGCTGGGAGTGCAACTGGTTCCGGAAAGCGATGAGTTCAACTTCGAGTTCGATCTGCTCGACGCCACGAAAATCATTCCCGAGGAACAGGTTCCGGTGCGCCCGGTCGGCAAGATGGTGCTCAACCGCAACCCGGACAACTTCTTCGCCGAAACCGAGCAGGTGGCCTTCCACACCGCCAACGTGGTGCCCGGCATCGACTTCACCAACGACCCGCTACTGCAATTCCGCAATTTCTCCTACCTCGACACTCAGCTGATCCGGCTGGGCGGACCGAACTTCGCCCAACTCCCAGTCAATCGGCCGGTGGCCGACGTGCACACCAACCAGCACGACGGCTACGGCCAATTCGCCATTCCGCAAGGCAGATCCAGCTATTTCAAGAATACGATCGGCGGCGGCTGCCCCGCCCTGGCCGACGAGGACGTCTTCCGGCATTACACCGAGAAGGTCGACGGCCACAAGATCCGCCAGCGCGCCGAGAGCTTCCAGGATCACTACAGCCAGGCCCGGATGTTCTGGAAGAGCATGTCGCCGGTGGAGGCCAAACACATCGTCGCCGCATACGCTTTCGAGCTGGGCAAGGTGGAAGTGCCCGAAATCCGTTCCCGCGTAGTCGATCAACTGAACCTCGTCGACCACGATCTAGCGGTTCAGGTGGCCGGCGAACTGGGGTTGCCCGCACCCGACGAGCAGCCCGTCGACGACAAATTGCCCGAATCCCCGGCACTTTCGCAACTGAACACCGCGACCGACAGCATCGAGTCGCGCAAGATCGCCGTGCTGGCCGCCGACGGTGTCGATGTGGTCGGCACCCAGCGGTTCATCGACGCGATGCGCCAACGCGGCGCCATAGCCGAAGTGCTGGCCCCGAAGGCGGGCGGCACTCTGGCCGGCGGATCCGGCGGCGAACTGCCTGTGGACCGCGCGATCACCACGATGTCGTCGGTGCTCTACGACGCCGTGGTGGTGCCATGCGGACCGGATTCGGTGGCAACACTTGGCGCCGATGGCTATGCCATGCACTTCATCACCGAGGCCTACAAGCACCTCAAGGCGGTGGGGGCCTTCGGCGCGGGTGTCGACCTGCTGCGCAAGGCGGGCGTGGATGAGCAGCTTGCCGACGACACGAATGTCGTTGTGGCCAAAGGCGTTGTCTCGACCGCTGCGGCTGTCGACGACCTTTCCGAGGAGTTCATGGAAAGCTTCGCCGCCGCCTTGGCCAAGCACCGCGCCTGGGAACGGGAGACCGACGCCGTACCGGCGTAGCGATCAGGGTTTGCTTTTCCAGCCGGCGACGCCGATTGCGATCATCCGCAACTGCTTGACGGCGATCCGCCTGATCTCCTCTAGCGCCTCGGCGCTCTGGGCGTCTTCGATGGCCTCGGCGATCACGATCATCGCGTTGACGAAAAGCGTCGCCAGGACATTCAGGTCTTCGGTGCTCCAGGCGTTCAGTCCGGGGAAGCGAGCCAGGTCGGTGGCCAACTCGGAGGTGATCAACCGAATCTCGGTGCGGATGGCATAGCGCAGTACCGTCACGCCGCTGGAGCGTTCCCGGCCGATCAGCCGCCAGTGCTCGCGTCGTTCGGCGACGCTGCCGACCAGGATCTCCACCGACGACTCGATCACCCGGTTGGGGTCCAGCTTGCCGGCCCGCGCACCTCGCAATGTGTCGCGCAGCGTGCGAAATGACTCGTCGATCAGAACCAGCCCCAGAGCTTCCATCGACTCGAAGTGCCGGTAGAACGCCGCCGGCACGATCCCAGCCTCACGGGTCACCTCCCGCAGGCTCAAACCGCTGAAGCTGCGGTCGTTGAGCAGCTTGAGCGCGGCAGCGATGATCGCGCGCCGGGTGGCTTCCTTGCGCTCCTCGCGCGATGGCGTGTTGCGGGAACGGTCCCGCCCGGAGCGCTGCGAACGTGAGCTAGGAGTACGATCGTTCACTGTGTGAACCCTACCACAGAGCTGCAAAAAAACCTTGACGACCTGCAGCCTCGCGTCGCACTGTGTACATATGTTCACTCAAACTTTGAAGAAGCGAGTCCTGGGTTCCGACCTGGTCGACCTGCTCACTGGCCCACATGGCGTCGACCGCTACACCGAACTGGTCGCGCCCACCTGGACGCTGGGCGAAGCCCGCGCCAAGATCGTCGACGTGCGTCGGACGACGCCGCGCAGCGTCACCCTGACACTTGCACCCAATGCCGCCTTCACCGATCGCTACACGGTCAGGGCCGGGCAGTTCGTCAATGTGACGCTCGAAATCGACGGTCGCATGCACTCGCGGTGCTATTCGCCGGCAAACGTCGAAGGCGGCACCGAACTCGAGTTGACCATTGGTGTGCACGACGGCGGCCTGGTCTCGACCCACTTGTATGAGCGGGCGCGCCGCGGCATGGTCGTCGGCCTGGACGGTGTCGGCGGAGACTTCGTGCTGCCGGTGCAGCGGCCGCGACGGATTCTGTTCGTCTCCGGCGGCAGCGGCATCACGCCGGTAATGGCAATGCTGCGCACCCTGGTGGCCGAGCGTCATGTCCGATACCGGGGCGGCGAGATCGCGTTCGTGCATTACGCGCGAAGCGCCGCGGAAGCCTGCTATCGGGACGAGCTGGCGGCCATGCGCGGCGTGCGGGTGCTGTACGGATTCACGCGATCGGGCTCGGGTGATCTCGTCGGCCGCTTCGGCGCCGACCACCTGGCCGCGGCCATGCCGTCCGGGCCGGATGCGGTGTTCGTCTGTGGCCCAGCGTCTTTGGTCGAAGCGGTACGTGAGCATTGCGAGAATGTCTACCACGAGAGCTTTGTGCCGCCGGTGCTCGACGTGCCGGAAGACCCGTCGGGCGGCCGAATCACATTCGCCGAGAGCGCCGTTGACGTCGTCGACGACGGGCGCTCACTGCTCGAACAAGCCGAATCGGCCGGTCTCGCACCGCAGAACGGCTGCCGGATGGGCATCTGCCACACCTGCACCCGGCGCAAGACCTCCGGCACGGTGCGCAATCTGATCACCGGTGCCGTATCGACCGCACCCGACGAGGACGTGCAGATCTGCGTGTCCGTCCCCGTCGGCGACGTCGACTTAGCCCTTTAACCAAAGCGCGAGTGTGAGTCTGGCGACGGCCGCACGGCGTTTCGCGTCGCCAGATTCACAGTCGCGGTAGAACCGGGAGGAAAAGCCATGACACAGAACAAGATCACCCTGACCAAAGAACAGGCCGATGCATTCGGCGCAGAACTCGACGCCATCAAGGAACGTGTGATGGCAGACCTCGGCGAAGCGGACGCCGACTACATTCGCAAGGTCATCAAGACCCAGCGCGCACTCGAAGTGGGTGGACGAGTGCTGTTGTTCCTGCCGCCCGCGTGGCTGCTGGGCACCGGGATGCTGGGCATCGCCAAGATCCTGGACAACATGGAGATCGGGCACAACATCATGCACGGCCAGTACGACTGGATGCGTGACCCGACGATCTCCGGTCGCACCTTCGAGTGGGACACCGCCTGCCCGGCCGATCAGTGGCGGCACTCGCACAACTACATGCACCACACCCACACCAACATCGTGGGGATGGACCGCGACATCGGCTACGGCATCATCCGGATGAGCGAAGACCAGCCGTGGGAACGGTACTTCCTGGGCAACCCGGTGTACGCCTTCCTGCTGATGGTCCTCTTCCAGTACGGCGTGGCGCTGCACGAGCTGGAAAGCGAGCGACTGCGCTCCGGTGAGATCAAGCTGCGCGACAAGCGTGCGACGCTCAAGGCCATCTGGAAGAAGACCCGCCGGCAGACGCTGAAGGATTACGTCGCCTTCCCACTATTAGCCGGCCCGTTCGCGCCGTTCGTGCTGACCGGCAACCTCACCGCAAACCTGATGCGCAACGTCTGGTCGTACATGATCATCTTCTGCGGCCACTTCCCCGACGGCACCCAGGAGTTCACCGTCGAAGAGACTCAGGGCGAATCCCGCGGCCAGTGGTATTTCCGCCAGGTGCTCGGCTCGGCGAATCTGACCGGCGGCAAGATGTTCCACCTGTTGTCGGGCAACCTGTCCCACCAGATCGAGCACCACTTGTTCCCGGACATGCCGGCCCGCCGGTACTCCGAGATCGCGCCCGAGGTGCAGGAGATCTGCGAACGCTACGGCATTCCGTACAACAAGGGGCCGCTGACCCATCAGTTCGCCACGGTCGTCCGCAAGATCGTCAAGCTGACCTTCCCGGACTCCTGGTCGACGCTGCGCAACGCCAAGAGCAGCAAGCAAGCCCGTCGCGCGGCACTCACCGAGGCGGCAGCGGCATAAACCGGCGGGCCCACCACCAGCCCAGCGGGGGGACAATGGGCTGGTGGAATGGACCGGCGCCCGCTATGCGGACAATCCAACCGTGGCAGCCTCGATCTGGATCGACGCCGATCCGGCCAGGGTGTGGAGCCTGGTGTCCGACATCGAGCTGATGCCGAGCCTGAGCAATGAGCTGCAGGCCGTCCAGTGGGCCGACGGAGCCAATGTCGCCCGGGTCGGTGCCCGGTTCGTCGGGCACAACTCCCACGAGGCGTTCGGGGACTGGAGCACCACATCTCAGATCGTCGTCTGTGACGAGGAGCGTGAGTTCGCCTGGGCGGTGGGGGATCCGGCACAACCCGCGGCGATGTGGCGCTTCCAGCTGACCCCGCGCGATGGCGGCACCACCTTGAGTTACTGCACACAAATGGGGCCGGGCCGCTCGGGCTTGTCGGCGGCCATCGACGCGATGCCGGATAAGGAACAGAAGATCGTGTTCGTGCGGCTGCGCGAATTCGAGGCGGCGATCGACAAGACCCTGGCGGCCATCAAGCGGCTGGCCGAACACGGAGTGCGTTGAATGCGGACCGCCACTACGGTCGAATTGTCAAGTGGCGCAACCGATACGGTGGTCTTTGCCGTTGAGGCCGAAAAGCTTGGCCTGGACGTCTGCTGGGTCGCCGAGGCCTGGGGCACCGACGCCCCGTCGGCGCTGGGCTACATCGCCGCGCGAACGCAGCGGATGCTGCTGGGGTCGGGCGTCATCCAGGCCGGCACCCGGTCTCCCGTCCTCATCGCGCAGACCGCGATCACGCTGGCCAATCTGTCGTCGGGGCGGTTCCTGCTCGGACTGGGCGCATCCGGCCCGCAGGTGATCGAGGGTCTGCACGGAGTGTCATTCAGCCGGCCGCTGGCCAGGGTTGCCGAGATCGTCGACATCGTGCGGCAGGCGTTCACCGGTGCCAAGATCAGCTACTCCGGCAAAGAGTTTCAGATTCCGCGTCCCGGCGGGGAGGCGGTGCCCATGCGACTGTCGGCACGCCCCGAGTTCGCGATTCCCGTCTACCTGGCCGCGCTCTCGCCGGCGATGCTGCGGTTGACCGGAAGGATCGCCGACGGCTGGCTGGGCACCAGCTTCGTACCCGAAGGCGCCGCCGACGCCTACTTCGCCCACCTTGACGACGGGCTGGCCGCGGCCGGCCGTACGCGCGCTGATATCGACATCTGCCAGGGCGCCGAAGTCGCGTTCGCCGCCGACGAGGACGAACTGCGCACCATGGTGGCCGCACGTAAGAAAGAGCTCGCGTTCAGCCTTGGCGGGATGGGGTCGGCGAGCACGAACTACTACAACCAGGCCTACAGTCGGCAGGGCTGGGCCGATGTGGCCGCGGCGGTGCGCGGTCGCTGGCAGGCCGGTGACCGCGACGGCGCTGCCGGCCTGGTCACCGACGACATGGTGCTGGCCACCACGCTGATCGGAACCGAGGAGATGGTCCGGGCACGCCTCGGGGTCTGGCGCGATGCCGGGGTGAACACGGTGCGGCTCTATCCCGGCGGCGACACGCTAGACGCCAGGCTGGCCACCCTGGGCCGGGCCATCGAGCTGGTCCGGGATATCTGACACCTGCACAAGTCTGACCTCGGGGCGCGCCGGTACCGTGTCGGCCAGGAACCAGCGGAAGGCGAGGATTCCGCGCGGATAGCCAAGCGTGGTAAGCGAATTGGGATGAGCCGTCATATCGCGGGACAGGACGACAGTCACGGAGCCGTCGCTGTTGGGTACGGCGCTGTGGCCGTTGACCGAACACCGGACGTCGGGGCCCTCCGCGGCGCCGAAGGTTGCCATGAACTGGTTCCACACCACCAGGTTCCAGAACCGGCATGCCGGTGGGCGGTGCGTGATGACGAGCGCTTCGTCGTCGGCGAGCACGAAGCTGCCGTAGGAATAGCACGCGTCGCGCGCCGACCAGCCGAAGTTGGCGTCGGGCACCTGATAGGGATCGGCGAATCGGTTTGCGGAGTAGTCGGCCTCGTGTCCGAAGGAATGCTCGCTGTCGGTGCGGCCGCCGACGGGCAGTGGCACGGTGGCGAATATGGTGCGCAGCCAAGCGGTGGTCGCCCGCAGCCGGGCGGCGGTTTCCCTGTCGCCGTGGCGGATCGGTTCGGGCCCGTCGAGCGCCTCGATATTCCAGACCACCGGACGGCCGGTCAACGGGTCGGCCTGGTAGTCGCGGGTCATCAGCACCGCCGCGTCGGGTGTCGCGGGAAACTCGAAAGCGAAGTTGCCGTCGGCGTCGATGTCGAGATCGGTGTCGCGCACTATCCCGACGATCCGGTCCGACCATGCGCCCGGTGCCGGTTCGTTGTAAGCGGTCAACGAAAAGTACACGCTGTCACCCTTATTGCCGCTGATGCGGTAGCGCCGAGCCGGATCGACCGGGCAGATGTAGTAATAGGCGTCGGTATTGTCGCCGCCCCAGCGGCGATCCCGCCGGAACGGGGTGTTCACCGCGACGAACTGCGGCCGGCCGGGCTCATTGAACAAGTAGGTGTCCAATGCCACCCCCAGGGTTGCGGCCAGCATCCGGTAGCCGTCGGCTATGTGGCGGTCGTCGGTTACCGCGCGGCCGCCGTCAAGGAACGAATGATCCAGGGTGCCAAGGGTTTTAAGCAGATCCTGCCAGGCGGTGCTCGACTCGTGGCTCATGCGCGGATTCCTTTCAGCAGCAACGTGGTGGTGCGATCGACCCAGGCGTCGTCGAGTTCGGCGCCGCGCGTGAGTAAGCCGAGCAGGGTGATGCCGGCGATGGCCTCCGCTATCTCGGTGGCGGTCACGTCGGCCCGTACCTCGCCGCGGTCCGCGGCGGCCCGCAGCCACTGCGCCAGACCTTCGGTGAAGATGCCGGAGAATCGCTCCAGCAGCGCCGAATGCAATGTCGGATCCGTCGCCATCTCGCCGACCAGCCCGGGCAGCGCCGCCCGGGCGGCCGGGGTGGTCAGGAAGGCCATTGTGCGGCAGACCATTTCGCGTAGATCCGCGGCGACGGCTGCGGTATCCGGGATTTCGGTTGCGGTGCCGATAGGAAACACCGCCTCGTGCACGAGGTGCGCCTTGCTGGGCCAGCGCCGGTAGATCGCGGGCTTGCTGGTGCCGGCGCGCTGGGCGATGGCGGCCACTGACAACCCGTAGTAACCGGACTCGGCCAGTAACTCCACGGTCGCGCGCAGCACCGCAGCGTCGATTCGTGGGTCACGAGGCCGGCCGGAGTCTTCTACCATTACGTAACTGAGGGTAACATAAGTCGGCGTGACCCAAGTTCGACTCGAAGACCTGGCCAATCCGGTATTCAGCGTCGAGGCCCAGCAGATCCTGGACATGGTGGCGACGATGGCTGCCAGTTGCCCCCTGGACGCCGACGCGCTGCACGCGCAAGCCCGCGCCGACACCGGGCTCAGCGATTTCGGTTCCGACGACTACCGGGAACGGCTCGATGTCTACCTTGCCGCGCTACGAGATATCGACGGGGTGCACCCGGCGGGAGTGGTCAGTTTCTACGGGCAACTTCTGCAGGTGCTCAAGAACCGGCTGCTGTTGACCGACCTACTGCGCCGGCATCCCGAGATCGAGGAGATCGAACTGCGGCCCCCGGTGGTGATCGCCGGTCTGCCGCGCACCGGCACCACTCACCTGCACAATATGCTGGCGGCGCCGACCACCTTCCGCACCATGCCGTACTGGGAGAGCGTCGAACCTTTTCCCTTGCCGAAAGAGGTTGGGGTCGAGCCCGATCCGCGGCGTGCCCGCACGGATGTCGCAGTCATGGTGCTCAACAGCGTGATGCCACATTTCCCGCTCATGCATGAGATGACCACCGATCACGTCCACGAAGAGATCCAGTTGCTCGCCAACGACGTTTCGACAATGCTCTTCGAGACACTGGGCCACGTGCCCGGCTGGCGCGACTACTACCAGGCCCACGACCAGACGCCGCACTACCAACACCTCGCCACCCAGCTCCAGGCGATGCAATTCCTGCGCGGCGGGCGCCGCTGGCTGCTCAAATCCCCCCAGCATCTCGAGCAGGTGCCGGTGTTGGATCGCGTATTCCCGGACAGCATAGTGGTTTTCACGCACCGCGACCCGGTGCCGGTGGCCCTGTCCATGATCGCGATGGTCACCTACGCCGCGCGGATGCATCGCTCACCAGTCCCGGTGCAGGAGATCGCGCACTACTGGATCGAACGCCTGCAGCACATGCTCACCGTGCTCATCCGCGATCGGGACACCATCGGCCCGGACCGTTCCGTCGACATCCGATTCGACGAGTTCATGGTCGATGAAGTCGACACTGCCGAACATGTCTACGGCCTGGCCGGCGAACCGTTCACCGAGGAGGCCCGCACGGCGATCGACGGCTATCTCGCGGGCCACCGGCGCGGCCGGCTGGGCAGCGTCGAAACAAATTGCGAGATGTTCGGGCTCGACGAGGACGACCTACGCTCCCGGTTCGAGCCCTATGTGCAGCGGTTCTTGACGCAGGGGTGAACTACCCCTGGAGGGCCCGCAGCGCACGGCGACCCGGTACCACGGCCGAGGGCCCGTCGGCGATCATGTTGAACCGCTCCAGCTCTGGTACGTGGATGTGCACGGTGGTGACGCCGTTGGCCGAGGTGTGGAATTCATTGAGGTAGGCGCTGTAGCCCTGCTCGGCGAGCTTATCCACCAGGCAGCTCAGGTGCTGGGCGGGCGACGGCGGGACCTCGGTGTCCACATAGGGAACGAAGTCCGAAGAGGTTGTCGGGGACGGCAATTCGAATGCCGCGCACGCCTGCAGGGCAGGATAGTCGGCAAGCCACTCCACGGCTCGACGGCGTTCTTCGGCGCGATCGTCGGTCAGCTCGCCCTCTAGGAGTTCGGTCAGCGCTCGATAGATGCTGTAGTGCCGTGACAGCGAAGCCCCGTAACCGCGCCTTGAGCAGCCGGGCAGTCCAGCCGCGTATGCCAGCGTGGCCGGGACGCCCAGATCGGTCGTGATGTCGACCAGCCACACCTTGCGTGAAACACGTTGCTGCACTGCCTCGAGCAGCGCGCGCAAGTCGTCGGGCAGCGTCTCGGGAGCCAAGAATGCGGGCCGGGCCGGTGGCGTGGCCAGAAAAGTGTGCGCCAGGAACAGTGATACCGCGTCGCGCTCAATGACCTCGTTAAGCGAATGCACCGCTGCCTCGGCCAAGCTGCCGCCGATGGCGCTGCCATTGTTGGATGAGTATCTGATCAGCGACGTGTAGTCGGTGGTATCGCCGACCTCGGCGCGCAACGGCGCCGCCGCATCGTCCGCCCACAACACGTTGGACAAGAACAGCGGCACGGCCAGGGTATTGGTGCCGCCGAGTTCGTGGTAGATCCGGCAGGCGATCAGTTGATCGGGCTGCATCGCGAGAAGGGCGGCGTATGACTCGGTGCCCAACGGCGACTCGACGACCTGTGCGCAGCGACGCAGCTGCACGGTCTCGGGCCGGTGTTGCTGAGTCAGAAAGTGTTCCAGCGCCTCGTAGTGCGCTCCCACACGGGCAGTGTCGACGGCGCCCTTGCCGTAGCCGGAACCTCCTGGCGCCGGTTGCGCTCCGTCGAACAGTTGGCAGCGCCACACTGTGGGATCGCCACCGTAGTAATCCAATTGCACGGTGAAGCCCAATTCGCTGATCGCCGAGAGCGCGCGGTGAGCGGCGTCCGCAAGGGAATACTCCCGCTCACCGCGCTGTACAGCCGTACTCTGCATCGTTGTCAGGGCGACTATCGCTGCAGCCCAGCCTGGGCAAGCAGGGCTTGCTCTGCCTCGGTCAGGGTCACATTCTGCTGAATGAGGCCAGCCGTTGCGAAAGATATGCCCCAACGCAACCTACGTGGATTCATCTTCGGTCTCCTCGATTAACTGTGGTGTGTGGCACACGGTTTTGCATACCGCGGCGGACGCTAACAAGCAGTGCAGATGCGATCGATGGATGATCACGCGTTTCCATCGGAGCAAATGGTCAAAGTGACTATTGACAAATCGTTGATTTGTTGCATGCTCAACGCCGCCGTGCCGGCTGCTGCATGGCGCGAATGCCGCGCCGACCAGGAACGACGGCCGAGCCGCATGGCGATGGCAGCTACTTAGGGCTGCACCAGAATGCGGATCGGATTGCCCTCCTGGCGTTCCAGCTTCTCGATGCCCGATGCGACCTCTTCCAGCGCGACGACCTCGCTGACCGACCGCGAAAGATCCAGGCGCCCAAGGGAAACCAGCTTCGCCAGGGTTCCGATATCGACGTTCTGATAACCGAGGTGGCCCAGCACCTGCTTGCGGGTCAGCACCAGCATCGCGGTGGACCCGAAAGCCGGTGCGTCCTGGCTCATTCCGACGCCCACCAGCCGCCCGCCGCCGGTGAGGCTGGCGAAAGCCTGCTCGAACGTCGCTTTCACGCCGACGGTATCGAAGGTCACGTCCAGCATCCGGCCGCCGGTGACTTCTGCGATCTTGTCGTGCAACGCGTCGTCGCGCGAGTTGAACGCATAATCCGCACCGATTTCCAGCGAGCGATCCAGCACTGCGGGGTTGACGTCGATCGCGATCACCGGCGCCGCGCCCACCAATCGGGCCAACTGCACGATGTGGGTCCCCACCCCGCCGACGCCCCAGACGCCAACCGATTCGCCGACGGCCACCTTGCCGGTACGCACCACCGCGCCGAACGGGGTGGACACCGCGTCGGCCAGGATCGCGGCCTGCTCCATCGAGACGTTGTCCGGAACGCGGGTCAGGCCCGCGGCCTGGGCCACCGTGTATTCCGCCCATGCGCCGTCATAGGCGAAGGCCATCAGCTGGATCTGCGTGCAGTTCACAATGTCGCCGCGGCGGCAATTGGCGCACTGTTGGCAGGGCCGGCCCGCGGCCACCACGACGCGGTCGCCTTCGGCCCAGCCGCTCACGCCCGGGCCCAGTTTGGCGATGGTCCCCGATGCTTCGTGGCCCTGGGTCACCACCGGGCGCAATGCCGGGAACGTTCCGTTGATCAGGCTCAGGTCGGAGTGGCAGATCCCGCAGAACGCAACCTTGACCAGCACCTCGCCCGGCCCCGGCTCCGGTACCGGAACGTCTTCGAGCACAACCCTTTTGGTGTCGGCGTAGAAGCGTTCGGCGCGCATCGTGGCTGACATGGGTTACTCGACGCCGATCGTCACCTCTGTCGATTTGATGAACACCGTCGCGGACTGGCCCACCTCAAGACCGAGCTCCTCCGCCGCATCCTTGGTGACCGAGGAGGTGACCACCTGGTCGCCGCCGTCGAGCCGCACCTTCACGATCGCCATCACGCTGCCGAGGTTGACCTCGGTGATTGTTCCCTTGAGCTGGTTGCGAGTCGACAGGCGCATGGTGGTCCTCCAAGTGATAGTCGGGTTGGCCCCACTGAGCCTAGCTACTGACGCGGACCGAGCAACGCTATCGCCGCATCGACCGCCGGCTCCACGATTTCCCGGACGGGTCTGCCGTCTTCGACGGCCAGCGCCACCAGTTCACGCAAGCCGCCCACCAGGATCACCGCCAATGGCGCAGTCAGCGGCGGTAGCTGGGCGCGGCGGAAACCCGGGCTGCCGCTCAGGTCGACCAACAGGCTCGTCAGCAGCTCCAGCCCATGACGCTGGACGGGATGCGCGATGTCACCCAGCGAGGGAAGCTCGCGAATCCAGCTCAGCGTGATGGCCGGACGGGACTCGATATTGCCGACGTAGCCCTGCACGGCCTGCCGGATCTGGTCGTGCCAGTCGGCCTCGGGATCAACCGCGGTCCGGATGTCTTGGGCCATGATCGCGATCTCCACCCCCAGCAGTTCCAGGAAGCACTCTTCCTTGCTGGAGAACTGCCCGTAGAACGTGCGCTTGGAAGTACGTGCGTGACGGACGATGTCGGCGACGGTGCTGGCCCGATATCCACGCTCGCGGATGGAGGCGGCGAGGCCGTCGAGCAGCCGAAGCCGAAACGGATCAGGCTCAACCTGAATCGCGTTGCCAGCTACCGCCGTCACCACCGATCCCCTTCCGCATTTGTCAGGCCACTTGTCAGGCCACTTGTCAGGCCACTTGTCAGGGTTGGTACCACAGAGTACCGTACGGGAAAAGGCCTCCGGTACGCCGCAGTACCAACGAAGATGTTGGGAGTCACGCCTCCATGAGTGAAGTGCTCGCCGCCCCACCCGCAGCGACGGACGTTCGATTGCCCCCGGCGGTGCGAGCTCCGAAACTGTTGCAGGGCATGGGCTTTGCTTTCGCGCGGCGGCGGTACTTCGACCGATTGGTGCGTCGCTACGGCAACGTTTTCACCGTGCACATCCCGGTGTACGGACACGTCGTGGTGGTCTGCGAACCGCAATTGGCCAAACGGATTTTCACCAGCAGCCCCGACGAGCTGGGCAATATCAAACCCAACTTGAGCCGGCTGTTGGGGTCCGGCTCGGTGTTCGCGCTCGACCGTGACGAGCACCGCCAGCGACGACGGCTGCTGGCGCCGCCGTTTCACGGCAAGAGCATGAAGAACTACGAGGCCATCATCGAAGAGGAGACGCTGCGCGAGACGGCCAAGTGGCCCGAAGGCCAGTCTTTTCCGACTTTGCCGGCGATGAACCACATCACGCTCAACGCCATCCTGCGGGCCGTCTTCGGCGCCGCCGGTGCCGACCTGGACGAGCTGCGCCGAATCATCCCGCCGTGGGTCACGCTGGGCTCGAAAATGGCGCTGATGCCGCAAGCCCAGCGCGACTACGGCCGCTTCAGCCCATGGGGCCGGCTGGCCGAATGGCGGCGCCAGTACGACGTCGTCATCGACCGGCTGATCGCCGCCGAGCGGACCGATCCCAACTTCGCCGATCGCACCGACGTCCTCGCGCTGATGCTGCGCAGCACCTATGAAGACGGTTCGGCCATGTCGCGCAAGGACATTGGCGACGAGCTGCTTACCCTGCTGGCCGCCGGCCATGAGACCACGGCCTCCACGCTGGCTTGGGCGTTCGAGCGGGTGACGCGGCATCCCGAGGTGCTGCAGGCGTTGGTTGAGGAGGTGGACGCCGGCGGTGGTGAGCTGCGTCAGGCGACGATTCTGGAAGTCCAGCGGGTAGGCAACGTCATCGATTTCGCCCCGCGCCATGTGTTCTCAGAGCTGTATCGGCTGGGGGACTACGCTATTCCCCGCGGATACTCCATCATCGTGAGCATTTCGCGGATGCACGGAAATCCCGAGATCTTCCCGGACCCAGAGCGTTTCGACCCGCGGCGCTTCATCGAGAGCAAACCTTCGCCGTTGGCCTGGATCCCGTTCGGCGGTGGAACGCGGCGCTGCGTGGGAGCCGCGTTTGCCAACATGGAGATGGATGTGGTGCTGCGAACGGTGTTGCGCGAGTTCACCATTGACACCACGACCGCGCCGGGGGAGCGCTCGCACAATCGCGGTGTGGCGTTCATTCCCAAGAAGGGCGGCCGGATCACGGTCCACACCCGGCGGTGACGCCGAGCCATCCAACGCGGACGCCTATTGGCTGGCAGCGGCGCGCCGCGGTAGCTTCCAGCCGGGCCGGACGAAGTGGCAGGTGTACCCGTTGGGGTAGCGCAGCAGGTAGTCCTGGTGTTCGGGTTCGGCTTCCCAGAAATCGCCGGCCGGGCTGACTTCGGTGACTACCTTGCCCGGCCACAGGCCCGATGCCTCGACGTCGGCGATGGTGTCCAGGGCGATGCGCTTCTGCTCGTCGTCGACATAGAAGATGGCCGAGCGGTAGCTGGGGCCCCGGTCGTTGCCCTGGCGGTCCTTGGTGGTCGGGTCGTGGATCTGGAAGAAGAACTCCAGCAGCGTCCGGTAGTCGGTAGCCGTGGGATCGAAGACGATTTCGACGGCCTCGGCGTGGCTGCCGTGATTGCGGTAGGTGGCGTTGGGGACGTCGCCGCCGCTGTAGCCGACGCGGGTCGCGACCACACCGGGCTGCTTGCGGATCAAGTCCTGCATTCCCCAGAAGCAGCCCCCGGCCAGGATCGCCCTTTGGTTCTCAGCCATGGGCCCAGGCTACACTCCGCCCGTGAGGTGTAACGGCTCGTGAGCGGCCCGCAGTTCACCCGCAGCGAACTGGCCGCAGCCTTCGAAAAGTTCGAGCAGACCGTCGCCCGCGCAGCGCAGACGCGGGACTGGGACGCCTGGGTCGAGCACTACACCCCCGACGTCGAATACGTCGAACATGCGGCGGGCACGATGCGCGGACGTGAGCAGGTGCGCGACTGGATCCAGCGCACGATGACGACGTTTCCGGGCAGCCACATGGTGGCGTTCCCGTCGCTGTGGTCGGTGATCGACGAACCCACGGGGCGAATCATCACCGAACTGGACAACCCGATGGCCGACCCCGGCGACGGCAGCGTGATCAGCGCAACCAACATCTCGATCATCACCTACGCCGGCGACGGTCAGTGGCGTCGCCAAGAAGACATCTACAACCCGTTGCGCTTCCTTAAGGCAGGCATGAAGTGGTGTCAGAAGGCACAGGCACTGGGCACCCTTGACGAGGACGCCGCGCATTGGATGCGGCAATACGGAGGAACGCAATGAGCGCACCCAAGCTGGTTATCGGCGCCAACGGCTTCCTGGGGTCGCATGTGACCCGGCTATTGGCGGCCGACGGCCAAGACGTGCGGGTTATGGTGCGGCCCAACGCCAATACCCGCGCCATCGACGACCTGGACGTGACCAGATTTCACGGCGACGTGTTCGACACCGCGACCTTGCGTGCGGCGATGGCCGGCTGCGACGACGTCTACTACTGCGTCGTCGACACCCGTGCCTGGCTGCGCGACCCGGCTCCGCTGTTTCGCACCAACGTCGAGGGTTTGCGCAACGTGCTCGACGTGGCCAAAGACGTAGATCTGCACAGGTTCGTCTTCACCAGTACCTACGCGACGGTGGGTCGCAAGCACGGCCACGTGGCCACCGAAGACGACATTATCGACACGAGCAAGGTGACGCCCTACGTCAAGTCCCGGGTGCAGGCCGAGAACCTGGTGATGGAGTACGTCGCGAAATTCGGTTTGCCCGCCGTGGCCATGTGCGTCTCGACGACGTACGGCGGTGGCGACTGGGGTGGCACGCCACACGGGGCGTTCATCGCAGGCGCGGTCTTCGGCAAACTGCCCTTCGGGATGAAGGACCTGCAGCTGGAAGTGGTGGGTGTCGATGATGCCGCCCGCGCCATGATCCTGGCCGCCGAACGCGGACGCAGCGGCGAGCGCTACCTCATCTCCGAGCGGATGATGCCGCTGAACGAGGTGATCCGGATCGCGGCCGACGAAGCCGGTGTTCGCCCGCCGCAACGGTCGATACCGGTACCCGTGCTGTACGCCCTGGGCGCGTTGGGCAGTCTGAAGGCCCGGATCAGCGGCAAGGACACCGAACTCAGCCTGCAGTCGGTACGCATGGCGCGCGCCGAAGCTGAGCTCGACCACAGCAAGGCGGTCCGCGAATTGGGTTGGCAGCCAAGGCCGATCGAGGATTCGATCCGCGAGGCCGCCCGATTCTGGGTCGCGATGCGTGAAGCCGCCAAGAGTGAAACGCGTTCACGTTGACCTCCAGGGTCCCCAGCAGACAATGTTGGCGACCCTGTACGCCAAGGCGCTCGATGCCGATGCGCCCCGGTCGATCCTGAACGACCGGTACGCCAAAGCCGCCGTGGAGCGCATCGAATACGACTGGGCCGCAACGACTATCACGCCCCGGCGAGCGCCATCGGTAGCGGTGCGCACCGCGCACTTCGACAATTGGGCGCGCCAGTTCCTGGCCGCACATGCGCAAGCCGTCGTGCTGCACGTGGGTTGTGGTTTGGATGCCCGTGTCTACCGGCTCGATCCGCCGGCCGGAGTGCGCTGGTATGACGTCGACTATCCCGACGTCATCGCGCTGCGCAAGCAGGTTTACCCGGAGCGGGAGAACTATCGACTGCTGTCGGCCTCGGTGACCGACCCGGATTGGCTGGCCGAAATACCAGCCGACCGTCCCGCGCTCTTCCTGGCCGAGGGTCTGACGATGTACCTGACCAAGGACGACGGATTGGCGCTACTGCGCCGGGTCGTCGATCGATTTGCCTGCGGCGAGTTGCAGTTCGACGCGTTCAACACCTTCGGGATCCGGACTCAGGTGACCAACTCCGTGGTCCGCCGCTCGGGATCCACCCTGCACTGGGGCATCGACGGCCCCGGCGACATCCTCGATGCGGTGCCGGGCGTGCGGTTGTTGGCGTGGGAATCGGTGTTCGAAAGCGACACGTTCGACCTGGTGTCGCCGGTGTTTCGCCGGCTGGGCCGGGCGATGGCGGTGATACCGGTATTGCGCACGATGGCGCAATATCACCGGTATGCGTTCGGCCGGGAATGATGAATGACGATTGGCGTTGGAGATAGACATGAGTAGTCACCCGCCAGTCTTAGAGCCCAGTGCCGGGCACCCGATCACCATTGAGCCCACCCCGGGTCGAGTAGAGGTTCGCGTCAACGGCGAACTGGTCGCGGACACCTCCGCCGCGTTGCAATTGCGGGAAGCCACTTTGCCTGTGGTGCAGTATATTCCGCTGGCCGATGTGGTGGCCGAGCGGCTCACCCGCACGGACACCAGCAGCTACTGCCCGTTCAAGGGTGAGGCGAGCTACTACAGCGTGACCACCGCTGCCGGCACCGTTGACGACGTGATCTGGACTTACGAGCAGCCATATCCTGCGGTCGCGGCCATTGCCGGCCATGTCGCGTTTTACCCGAACAAGGCGGAAGTCACCGTAGTTCCCTAGCGGGCTAGGGGTAGACCTTGGCCAGCGACTGGGTGTCGCTGTACTCGCGCATCGACACGATCAGGCCATCGCGGGTGTCGAAGATGCATACGAACGGGCTGTCGTACTTGGTGCCTTCGACGGTGACGCCGTCGACCTGCCCCTCGATGACCACCGTTTCTCCCTCGTTGAGGCAGCGCAGCAGATCGATGTTGACCTCGAAGACCCGTTTGCGGCGTTCGACCGCGCGCCGCAGCGTCGCCTTATCGATTTCGGCACGGGTGACGATGCTCCAGTAGGTGAAGTCTTCGCTGAGCAGCTCGAAACCTTCGTCCAGATCCCCGCCTTCGCTCATGCTCTGCATGAACATCCAGGCCAGTTCGGCTTGCGGGTCGTCGAACGGCGTCATCACATCGCCATCCTTTCAGATAGTGGAGAGTTGTTGGGGTGAAGGCCGCACGCACCGTCACACTTCCCGGAGTGGCCAGCTTCGGGCACACTTTGGCGCCGCTGCGCCGCGGCCACGGCGATCCCTGCTTTCGGATGCTTGGCGACGGCACCATCTGGCGGACCAGCCTGCTGCCCTCCGGGCCCGTCACCGCGTGCATCAGCCGTGCCGGCCCGGACGCGGCGCACTGTGAAGCGTGGGGCGACGGCGCCGAACAGTTCGTCGAGCTGTTGCCGGCCATGCTGGGCGCCGACGACGACGCCTCGGGTTTCGTGCCGCAGCACCCGACGGTGGCTGCCGCACATCGCCGCCTGCCGCAGCTGCGGCTGGGTCGTACCGGGCAGGTGCTGGAGGCGTTGCTGCCGGCGGTGATCGAACAGCGGGTCCCGGGCGCAGACGCCTTCCGCTCCTGGCGGGTGCTGGTGACCAAGTACGGCTCGCCGGCGCCCGGACCGGCACCCAGCGGGATGCGGGTGATGCCGTCGGCGCAGGCCTGGCGGCACATCCCGTCCTGGGAGTTCCACCGCGCCAACGTCGATCCGCGGCGGGCGCAGACGGTGGTGGGCTGCGCGCAGCGGGCGTCGTCGCTGGAACGGCTGGTGGCGCTGCCGGCGGTCCGGGCGCGCGAAGCGCTGACATCACTGCCCGGGGTCGGCGTGTGGACCGCGGCCGAGACTGCGCAGCGTGCCTTCGGCGACGCCGATGCGCTGTCGGTGGGCGACTACCACATTCCCAAGATGATCGGCTGGACGTTGCTGGGCCGTCCGGTCGACGACGAGGGCATGCTCGAACTGCTGGAGCCGATGCGTCCCCATCGGCACCGGGTGGTCCGGCTGCTCGAGGTCAGCGGTCTGGCCTACGAACCGCGCCGCGGAGCGCGGCTGCCGGTGCAGGAGATCCGCAAGATCTAGCCGGCGCTTTTGAGGCCGGACACTTCGGGTACCCAACGGAAATGACACAGTTCACCATTCCGGGATTGACCGACAAGCAGGGAGCGCGGCTCGCCGAGCTGCTGCAGAAACAACTCAGTACCTACAACGACCTACACCTGACGCTCAAGCACATTCATTGGAATGTGGTGGGGCCGAACTTCATTGGCGTGCACGAGATGATCGACCCGCAGGTGGACGCGGTGCGCGGTTATGCCGACGCGGTCGCCGAGCGCATCGCGGCCCTCGGTGCGTCTCCGCAGGGAACACCGGGCGCGATCATCAGCGATCGCGAGTGGGACGACTATTCGGTGGGCCGCGATACCGTCCAGGCGCACCTGGCCGCGCTCGACGTGGTCTACACCGGTGTTATCGAAGACATCCGCAAGTCCATCGAGGAGACCGAGGACCTCGACCCGGTTACCCAGGACATGCTGATCGGCCAAGCCGGAAACCTCGAGCAGTTCCAGTGGTTCGTCCGTGCCCACCTGGAGAACTCCGGCGGCAAGTTGGCCCACGAGGGGTCGAACACCGAGAAGACGGCCGCGAACACGGCGAAAAGCAAGTCCTAGTTAGGTGAGGTCGTGACGAGGTTTCAGCGGTTTGCTCTGCGGTGGTTGAAGACCACCATGGGAGCGCCCATAGCCAGCAGGAATGCCACCGATATGGCCATCAGCGTTTGCCCGGTCACCACCAACAGCCCGATCAGCGTCAACCCCACGGAACCAGCCACGAGATAGGATGCCGCGCGGAAGCGTGGACGCCACGCGCCCCATAACGCCAGAGCCAGTGCGCTAGACGCGACCACGGCAGCCAGTACGTCTGTCATTTGCTCCCCACCAAACACTTCAAAAGACCCGCGCCCGCCATGGCCGCATTGACACCGCCGGCCCCCGCGACTACGAGCCCCGCACCGGTCTCTGCTGTCAACGCGCCTATGCCGAAGACCACGACGCCGGAAGCGAAGTGGGTGGTCCGAGTGACCCAGTCACTCGTGCTGCAATGCATGCGTGCGTAGTCAATGTCGTTGACGTGCGCCTGCAAATCCGCCAGTTGGCTGCGCAACCACGCCGTATTGGGGTCGTTCTCAGGTAGCGACTGAACGACCCGCTGAAGATTGTCGACCAGGCCCTGGCCAGTCAAACTAGCCGGACTATTGCCGAGAAGCATTTGCTGCAGCTTAGGGCTCAAACCCGCATTAGGCAGCCCGGTTCCATCAGGGGTGTCCCAGGGCGCGAATGGAGGCGGGTCGCCGCCGTTCTGCGTGAAGTCGACTAACTGGACCCGGTTGCGATGTATGGCCGGAGCTTGCGGGACAGGGTTAGACATCGGGCTTTGCGCAAAGCTCACGTTGCTGAGACCAGCGGTCGTGGCGGTAAGCTGCCCTGCGACCCTGGTCTCTGTCTCGTCGAGTTCCGCTGCACGAGAGCGGATAGTCCCGGCGAATGTTTGTGCCTGAGCTTGTCGCGCGGCCCGCTGTACGGTACGGGTGCTTGTGCGATGTCGGTGACTGAGAAGTCTTCTGCGACAGTGAATCCCGCGTTCTGGGCGTCCTCGACGGCATAGAGCACTCGTCGTTGGGCTGCGCTGATGTCGCTGGCGCCATTGCGCGCGATCCCGGCCGCGCGGCGGAGTTGGTCGGCTTTTGCACTGACAATCGGCAGGTCGGCACTCGTCCGTTCCCGTAGCGCGTCCCCTCCGGCACCGTGCCAGGCGAGGGCAAAGGACTGGTCACGGACCCGAAAGAAGACGTCTTCCCACTGATCAGCGGTTGTGGTCCAGTAGCGGGCGGCGTCGATGAGGTGTTCGGTGCTCCATGCCTGGATTTGCGACAAGGTGGCCGCCACCTACACCACCCTCACCTGTGTCACGGCAGCCATCTCGCTTGCCGCACTGGCCTCTTGGTTGGCATAGCCTGCCGATGCTGCCGCCACCGCAGTAGCCGTAGCCTGAGTTCGCGTTGCTAAGGCCGCCGCCGTACCGCCGATTGCTGCGTCGATACCGCTCACCACCGCTGTTGTGGCTTGGAATGGCTGGCCGAGGGCTGGCGGCATTGTCTGAGCGGCGAGTTGAACACTCAGGCACTGCCATTGACTGGCCGCAACTTCCAGCTGACCAAACACAACCGCCAATTCATCCGATTCCACCTGCGCAAGTCTAGATCGAGGCCACATGGAGGACTATGCGGACTGATGCGCCGATTCGGCGACTCAACCCCGTAACCACCCCTGCTCAATTTTCGACCGGGTGGTTTCTAGGCGGTGTCGCAACACTTCTCTAGGTTTTGGAGGTTGTGTTGTCATCATCTCGCCGTGTGAAAAAGGGTCCTGGCCGGCGTCCACAGTCGGCCAAGCGCCAGCGGTTTATTGGAATTGCGGGCTCGGCGTTGGTCTGTCTCGGCGGCTGGCCGTGAAGTTGGTGTGTCGCGGACCTCAGCAAACAACTGGGCGCGGGGATACAAGACCTATCGGCGTGGCGAAGCCGTCGGATTCGTGCCCGCCCTCGATCGTTTGGCTGTGCGCCAAATCAGTAATCGCTATCTGTCGGAGGAGGAGCGGATCGTCATCGCCGATCTGCGCCGCTCAGGCCTAGGTATCCGCGAGATTGCCGACAAGCTCGGGCGGGCAGCCTCGACGGTGTCGCGGGAGCTGCGCCGCAACAGCCGCAACGACGGCACCTACCGGCCGTTCGAAGCGCACCGCTGGGCGGTCCAACGCCGAGGCCGCCGTCACCGGCGCCGGATCGACAACAATCCCGGCCTTGGTGAACTGATCGCCGAGCTGCTGGCCCAACGGTGGAGCCCACAGCAGATCGCCCGACACCTGCGACGCAGATTCCCCCATGACCGGTCGATGCGGTTGTGCCACGAACGCATCTATCAGGCCACCTATCAGCCTCAGTCGCGTTTGATACGGCCGCCGAAGATCACCAGCGCTCACCGCGGCCCGCTACGCACGGGTCGGACTCATCGCCGCGCCCACCAGCGTCCTGGCCGTCGCCGCCCGCGCTTTGCCCAGCCGATGCTGTCGATTCACCAGCGGCCGTTCGATCCCGCCGACCGCTCCCAGGCTGGGCATTGGGAAGGCGATCTCATCGTCGGCAAGAACCAAGGCTCGGCCATCGGCACCCTCGTC
>NZ_MVHE01000188.1 GCF_002086155.1 Mycobacterium angelicum
GGCAACCGGCAGCGGCAACGGCGGCACCGGAGGCTATGGCGGCGGGGGCGGCGGGGGCGGCGTCGGCGACAGTCACCCATTCCTATCCAACACGGGCGGTCCCGGCGGCAACGGCGGACAAGGCGGCACGGGCGGCGCCGGCGGTGCCGCAAGCGGCAGCGGCAACGGCGGTTCCGGCGGAAACGGCGGCGGTGGTGGCCACGGCGGCGAGGGTGGCGACGGCCCCGACGGTGTGGCCGGCACTACCGCGGGCAATGCCGGCGCTGGCGGCAACGCCGGCATGGGCGGCACCGGTGGCGCTGCAACCGGTACTGGTGATGGCGGTGCCGGCGGCAACGGCGGCGTCGGCGGCAACGGCGGCAAGGGCGGGTTCGCCGTGGTCCACAGCGGCAGTGGCGCCAACGGCGGCAATGGCGGCGGCGGCGGAGCTGGCGGAAATAGCGCATTGGCCACCGGCGGTCGCGGCGGCGATGGCAGCAACGGCGGCAATGGCGGCGACGGCGGGCGCTACAGCGACAACGTCTACGGCACTGCCGGCGGCGGAGGTAACGGCGGGGGGGGCGGAACCCACGGCAACGGAGGCGCCGGCACACCTCCCGGCTCCCCTGGCAGCGATGGTGACAGTGGCGCGCAGGGTGCTGCCGGTGTCTATTCCGGGGACAACTAGCCGCTGGTCAGGGCGGACTCGCACGGCAAACCGCGCAACGCCGCCGCCCCGCAGTAGCAGTTGACAACTGCTGGCAGCTAGGGAGTGGCAGGTGACCCAGCCGACATCCAGCAGCCTTTAACGCACCGTTGACGGTCTCAACAGGACCCTCCGTTATGGCGGTGACCTGCGGCTTCAATAACTGATCAGCCTTTTCACATGCCACCACAGGCAACGTCTACGTCATCCCGTTCGATGCGCGCCGCTCATGCCGGGAGGTAGGTCCAGCCCGGCCCAGGGTCTGCACCACTTCCCTCGCGGTTCGAGGAAGGACACACCGATGTCGTTCATCTTTGCTTCCCCGCAGCTGATGGCGGCCGCGGCCGCGGATGTGGCCGGGATCGGCTCGACGGTCAGCGCAGCCGCCCACACGGCGTCGGCCAACACAACCCAGCTGTTATCGGCAGCCGGTGATGAAGTATCCACCAGCGTTGCCGCGTTGTTCAGCGCCCACGGTCAGCAGTTCCAGGCCATCAACGCCCAGGCGGCAACCTTTCACGACCAATTCCTGCACACCCTAAGCGCCAGCGCGAACTCCTATGCCGTTGCCGAGGCCGCCAATACAGTGCAGCAAGAGTTGCTTGCCGCAATCAACGCGCCCACGCAAATGTTGTTGGGCCGCAACCTGATCGGTGACGGAGCCAACGCCACCACACCTGGCGGCAAGGGCGGCGACGGCGGGCTGCTGTGGGGCAATGGGGGCAATGGCGCCGCTGGCGCTGCCGGCCAGACCGGCGGGGCGGGCGGGGCGGCCGGGCTGTTCGGCAA
>NZ_MVHE01000189.1 GCF_002086155.1 Mycobacterium angelicum
GGAATTGAGGAGGGATCGTGATCATAGGTGGGGGCTCCGCTAGCGCCAGTATGGAGGTGGGGCTGATTTATGACTGGGATCCTGGACAGGGTCCCGTGGTGACGTGGGCGCCGACTCCTGCTTCGGTTACAAAAGCTCAACAAGCACCGGTAGTTGCGGCGCCGCCGAGTTCCATGCAAGCCGCCCATGTGCGTAGTTATATTGATTTCACTGAGCGTGGTCTGGAATTTTCTCGGTTGGTGATGGGTTCCTGGGAGATTCCGGGTAAGTGTGATATCCGCACCATGACGCACGTGATCAATGCGCATCTTCGTCGTCATTCCACCTACCGGAACTGGTTTGAGTACAAAGACGCCAAGACCATTCTTCGGCATCAAATGGCCAATCCCCGCGATATCCAGTTCGTTCCGGTTCAGCATGGTGAGCTGACCCAGCCGCAATGGCAGGAATTGGTGTTGTCGACCCCGAATCCGTTGCAGTGGGATTGCTTCCGGTTCGGCCTGATCCAGCACGAAGATCACTGCACCCTGTTCGCGATTGTCGACCACCTGCATTGCGACCCGGCATTGATCACCGGCCTGTACGTCGAGATTCTGGCCAACTACCAAGCGCTGGTCGCCGGCAAACCACCCGTCATGCTCTCCGACACCGGCAGCCACGAAGACTTCTGCATCCGGGAAAAGGCGTTCGCCGACTCCATGACCCTGGACTCCCCGGAAGTCCGCAAATGGATCGAGTTCGCCGAGAACACCGGCGGAGCCGGCCCCGAATTCCCATTACCGCTGGGTGACCAATCCATCCCCTGCGGCGGCGACATGATGATCGTGCCGCTCATGGACACACAGCAAACAGCCCGCTTCGAAGACGGCTGCATCGCCGCCGGCGCCCGATTCAGCGGCGGCCTGTTCGCCTGCGCCGCGCTGGCCTACTACGAACTGACCGGCCAGGAAACCTACTACGGCCTCACCCCGGTCGACAAACGACAAACGCCCGAAGAATACATGACCATGGGCTGGTTCACCGGAATCCTGCCCTTCACCGTCACCGTCGACCCCAATTCATTCGAAGAAACCGCGCGCGCCGTACAAGCATCATTCGACGAAAACATGCCCCTGGCCCAGGTACCCTACGACCGCATCCTGGAATTAGCGCCCTGGCTGAAAAAATACAGCTCCCAGTTCTTCATGATGAACTACATGGACGCCGGCCTACCCCCACTTTCCGCAGTGGTCGCCACCGCACTAGTAGGCACAAATGCAACCGCCTACAACGACGCCCGCAGCCCCGCCTACCTGTATATGTCAGTAATCCGCCTCTTCGACGAGGTCTCACTGATGATTTCCTTCCCGAACAACCCCATTGCCCGGGAATCCGTCACCCGCTACGGCGAAATCCTCAAATCCGTATACAACCGCGCCGCCGCAGGCCAGTACACAGCACCCGCTGTCCACGTATCC
>NZ_MVHE01000190.1 GCF_002086155.1 Mycobacterium angelicum
GGTCAAGTCCAGGGGCGTGGTGTACGACGTCGTCGCGTGATTCCTCGATGTCGTGATTTAGGCGGTCAGTGCCGCTGGGGTGGCCTCCTGTTCTGTGGTGGTGTCAGTGGTGAGGTGGGATTTGCTGAGGACGTCCAGGCCGAGGTAGCGGCGTGATTCGGCCCATTCGTCGTGTTGTTCGGCCAGCACGGCGCCGACGAGGCGGATCAGGGCGTCGCGGTCGGGAAATATGCCGACGACATCAGTGCGACGTCGGATTTCCTTGTTGAGCCGCTCTTGAGGATTGTTGGACCAGATTTGGCGCCAGATCTGCTTGGGGAAAGCGGTGAAGGCCAGCAAGTCGGGCCGGGCGGCTTCGAGGTGATCGGCGACCCTGGGCAACTTGTCGGCCAGGGCGTCGATGATCCGATCATATTGTGCAGCAACGGATGCGGCGTCGGGCTGATCGAACACCGAATGAAGCAGCGTCTTGACCCACGGCCACGAGGATTTCGGCGTCATGGCCATGAGGTTGGTGGCGTAATGGGTGCGGCAGCGCTGCCAGGACGCTCCGGGCAGGGTCGCGCCGATCGCCGACAAAAGTCCGGCGTGAGCATCGCTGGTGATCAGTGCCACCCCGGACAAGCCACGGGCGGCCAACGAGCGCAGAAACGTCAACCAGCCCGCGCCGTCTTCGGCGGTGCTGACATCGATGCCCAAGATCTCGCGGTAGCCCTCCGCGTTGACCCCGACCGCGATCAGGGCGTGGACGTTGACCACCCGGCCGGCCTCTCGGACCTTCAGGGCCAAAGCATCGGCGGCCATGAATGTATACGGCCCGGCATCGAGCGGGCGGGTACGAAACGCCTCGACGGTGGTGTCGAGCTCTTTGGCCATCACCGACACCTGCGACTTCGACAGGCCGGTGATCCCGAGCGTTTCGACGAGTTTGTCCATCCGCCGAGTGGACACCCCGAGCAAATAACAAGTGGCCACCACCGTCGTTAGGGCCCGTTCGGCGCGCTTGCGGCGTTCCAGCAGCCAGTCCGGGAAGTAAGAGCCTTGGCGCAGCTTGGGGATCGCCAGATCCAAACTGCCTGCGCGGGTGTCGAATTGGCGATGCCGGTAGCCGTTGCGTTGGTTGGTGCGGTCGGCGCTGCGCCGGCCGTAGCCAGCACCGCACAACGCGTCGGCTTCTGCGCCCATCAGCGTGTGGATGAACGTGGCCAACAGTTCGCGCAGCACATCGGGGTGGGTGGTGGTGAGTCGTTCGGCCAGCAGGGCAGGCAAGTCGATATCGTGGGCAGCGGTCATCGCGTTGATTCCTTTGCTCGAGTGACTTTGGTCGGTCTCTCGAAGAATCACGCGATGACCCTTTACTACCCGGCTACGACACGCCGGTCCATCAACTCAGGGCCCGACTCGTACACCACTCTCGTGGACACAACC
>NZ_MVHE01000191.1 GCF_002086155.1 Mycobacterium angelicum
GGTTGCGTCCAGCAGAGTGGTGTACGAGTCGGACCTGATCAGCGGTACCGGCGTGTCGTAGCCGAGTGATTGAAGGTCATCGCGTGATTCTTCGAGAGACCGCCAAAGTCACTCGAGCAAAGGAATACACGCGATGACCGCTGCCCAGAATATCGACCTGCCCACCGTGCTGGCCGAACGACTCACCACGACCCACCCCGACGTGCTGCGCGAGTTGCTCGCCACGTTCATCCACACCCTGCTCGGGGCTGAAGCCGACGCGTTGTGCGGCGCGGGATACGGCGAGCGCAGCACCGAACGGACCAACCAGCGCAATGGCTACCGTCACCGCCAATTCGACACCCGGGCAGGCACATTGGATCTGGCGATCCCGAAGCTGCGGCACGGTTCCTATTTCCCGGACTGGCTGCTGGAACGCCGCAAACGGGCTGAGCGGGCTCTGACGACCGTGGTCGCGACCTGCTACCTGCTCGGGGTGTCCACCCGGCGGATGGACAAACTCGTCGAAACTCTCGGGATTACGTCGCTGTCGAAGTCGCAGGTGTCGGTGATGGCCAAGGAACTCGATACCGCCGTGGAAGCCTTTCGCACTCGACCCCTCGACGCCGGCCCCTACACGTTCGTGGCTGCTGACGCGCTGGTACTCAAAGTCCGCGAGGGCGGTCGGGTGGTCAACGTGCACGCGCTGATCGCGGTCGGGGTCAACGCCGAGGGCTACCGCGAGATCCTGGGCCTCGACGTCACCACCGCCGAGGACGGTGCCGGCTGGTTGACGTTCTGGCGGTCGCTGACCGCCCGCGGCCTGTCCGGGATCAAGCTCGTCACCAGTGATGCGCACGCCGGCCTGGTGGCCGCGATCGGTGCCACCCTGCCCGGCGCGGCCTGGCAACGCTGCCGCACGCACTACACGACCAACCTGATGGCGGTGACCCCGAAGGCGTCGTGGCCGTGGGTACGCACGCTCTTGCATTCGGTGTTCGATCAACCTGACAAGGAATCCGTTGCCGCGCAATATGATCGGATCATCGACGCGCTGTCGGACAAACTACCGAAGGTCGCCGACCACCTCGAAGCAGCACGGCCAGATCTGCTGGCGTTCACCGCGTTTCCCAAGCAAATCTGGCGTCAGATCTGGTCGAACAACCCCCAGGAACGGCTCAACAAGGAGATCCGCCGACGCACTGATGTCGTCGGCATCTTCCCCGACCGCGACGCCCTGATCCGCCTCGTAGGGGCCGTGCTCGCAGAACAACACGACGAATGGGCCGAGTCCCGCCGCTACCTGGGCCTCGACGTCCTGAGCAAATCACGCACCGTCTACGACCCCCCGACCGAACAGGAGGCCACCCCCGCGGCACTGACCGCCTAAACCATCACATCGAAGAATCACACGACGACGTCGTACACCACGTCCCTGGACTTGACC
>NZ_MVHE01000192.1 GCF_002086155.1 Mycobacterium angelicum
GCGCCGCCATTCAGTAAGCGCACGAACTCCGCATGAAATGCGTTGGCCTCGGCGTTGAGCGCTTGGAACTGCTGGCCATACGCGCCGAACAGTTGTGAGATAGCCGCCGACACTTCATCGCCGGCCGCCGCCACCAGCCCGGTCGTGGGTGTGGCTGCGGCTGCGGCGGCGTCACTCAGCGCCGACCGAACGTTCGCCAAACTCCCGGCCGCCGCCGCCACGACATCCGGCTCGGCGATTAAGAACGACATGGCCATCTCCCTTTTTGACTCACTGCGGCATCACGAGAAACAAGAGCGTAATTGTGTCCCATGCCACATGAGGGAAAACGAGAGTTTTACGGCGAGTTGAGTCAATGTGTCCGCCGGGCGGTGTGCACGTTGTCTTCACGAGGCTGGTGCTGCGACCTCGTTGGGCGGTAAAAAGTCAGCGGCTAACGCGACTATGCCGGTCCACCGAGGCCGCCGCTACCTCCGGACCCGCCGCCGCCGCCCGCTGTCCCCAAGATGGGTGTCGCGGCGGTGCCGGTCTTGCCGGTCTTACCGGTCCCACCGGTGCCGTCGCCGCCGGTGCCGCCCGTGCCGCCTGACGCGCCGGCGCCGCCCGTAGTGCCGCCGTCGCCGCCGCTGCCGCCGTCGCCGCCGGACCCACCGTCCCCGCCATTGCCCTGGAGCACCGGGGAGGTGGTCGTGTTGCCGCCGGTGCCGCCGGTGCCACCGGTTCCGCCGGCGCCGCCGACGGTACCGCCGGTGCCGCCGTCGCCGCCCGTGCCGCCGGTCCCGCCGGTGCCACCCGAGCTGCCGTTGGTTAGTCCGGCGCCGCCAGTGCCGGCGTTGCCACCACTGCCGCCGGCCCCGCCGGTGCCCTGGCTGCTGGCGCCGCCGTGGCCGCCATGGCCGCCGTTGCCGCCGTTACCGCCAGTGACAGGGGTAGCGCTACTGCCGTTGGCCTTGGGGTCAAAGGCGCTACTGCCCGCGCCGCCGTTGCCGCCGGTGCCGCCCTTGCCGCCCGCGCTGGTGCCTGCGCCGCCATTGCCGCCGTCGCCGCCGGTGGCGCCGCTGGGGGCGGCAGTTGTGGTTGAGCCCGTATTCCAGCGATCGGCGCCGACGCCGCCGTTGCCGCCATTGCCGCCTACACCGCTGGCTCCGGTGCCGGTACCGCCGTTGCCGCCGTTGCCGCCGTTGCCGCCACCGTGGCTGGGGCTGGACAGGAAGGTGCCGTCGCCACCGTTTCCGCCATTGCCGCCGGTGTTGGCGCCGTTGCCGCCGTTGCCGCCGTTGCCGCCGTTGCCGTACGCGCCGGTGCCGGCGCCCGCGATCCCGCCGGCGCCGCCGTCGCCGCCGGCGGCGCTGCCGTTGCCGCCGTTGCCGCCGTTGCCCCCGTTGCCGCCCGTGTAAGCGCCGAAAGCTGATCCTTGCCC
>NZ_MVHE01000193.1 GCF_002086155.1 Mycobacterium angelicum
GGCGGTACAGGTGGGGGTGCCGGCGATCCTGGCGGTACCGGCGGCGACGGCGGCGCCGGCGGCGCCGCTGGCGCGGGCGGTCAAGCCGCTGACGGCAGCGGCGGCACGAACGGCTCCGCGGGCATCGGGGGCGATGGCGGCGCCGGGGGCACCGGCGGCTGGGGAACAACGGGCGGCACCGGCGGTAACGGCGGCCAAGGCGGCGCGGCAACCGCAACCGGCGGCACCGGCGGCAACGGCGGGGCCGGGGGCACCGGCGGAAAAGGCAACTACACCACCAACACAGGCGGCAACGGCGGCCTCGGCGGCCTCGGTGGCGACGGCAACACCGCCGGCACCACCGCTGGCAACGGCGGCCAGGGCGGCAACGGCGGCGACGGCCAACGCGGAGGCGTCGGCGGCAACGGCGGCGCCGGCGGCAACGGCTTCGATGGCGGCAACGCCGGCAACGGCGGCGGTGGCGGCAACGGCGGCTTCACCACCGGCACCGTCACCTTCGCCGGTACCGGCGGTGACGGGGGCATCGGCGGGCCGGGCGGCGCGAGCATCGGAGGCGGAAAAGCTGGCAACGGCGGCAATGGCGGCAACGGCGGCACCGCCCAAATCAATGGCCCCAATGGCGACGGCCAGAACAACAATTGGGACGGCAACGGCGGCAACGGCGGCGCAGGAGGCATCGGCGGTGGCGCAATCGGCGGCACCAGCAACGGCGGCGACGGCGGCCGCGGCGGCGACGGCGGGGACGCCTACCAAAGTCGCGTCGAGCAGGGGATATACACCGGCACAGGCGGTAACGGCGGCGCCGGCGGCGCCGGCGGTATGGCAACCGGCAGCGGCAACGGCGGCACCGGAGGCGATGGCGGCGGGGTCGGTGGGACCGGCGGCAACGGCGGCGCCGGTGGCCGGGCGATGCTAGGTCAAGGCGGGGCCGGCGGCGCCGGCGGCGACGGCGGCACCGGCGGCTCGGGTGGACTCGGCTGGACGGCCTCGGGCGCGGGTGAGCAAGGCGGTGACGGCGGTGCCGGAGGCGCCGGCGGCGGCGCCGGACACGGCGGCGCCGGCGGGGCCGGAGCATTGACGGGTATTGGCGGGCACGCCGGTGCCGGCGGCACCGGCGGGACCGGCGGGGCCGGGGGTAATGGCGCGGCGGGCACCGCCACGTTGAGCGGCGGCGCAGGCGGCACCGGGGGCGCCGGCGGCGCCGGCGGAGCCGCGGGCCTGGACGGCGCCGGAGCGGCGGGTGTCGCAGGCGACGGCGGTCAGGGCGGCCACGGCGGTGACGGGGGAACCGGGGGCGTCGGCTTGGACCGCGACAGTGCTACCTCCCCCGGCGCGGCCGGCGGTGCGGGCACCGCGGGCGGTAAGGGCGGCGACGGGGGCCAGGGCGGCGCGGCCGGTGGGG
>NZ_MVHE01000194.1 GCF_002086155.1 Mycobacterium angelicum
AACACCCCAGTACCCCCGGTGATCAACACCGTGGCCCCCGGATCAAACACCGACCCCCCCACCAACTCACCAACCTGCTCACTGACCGCCACCAACCGCGGCACCCACACCACCCCGTCGCGCACCGCCAACCGCGACTCATCACGCTGGGCCAACGCCGCCGGCACCGCCGCCCACGACGCCGCACTGTCATCAAGATCCAGCACCATAAACCGGCCCGGATGCTCTGAGGCCGCGCTACGCACCAACCCCTCCACCACCGCACCCGCCAAATCAGGCACCTCACCCTCACCAACCGCCACCGCTCCCCGAGTCACCACCACCAACCGCGAACCCACCAAAACCGGCTCACCCAACCACCCCTGAACCAACCCCAAAACGTCATACAACCCCCCACGAACCCCACCAACACCAGCAGCGGCCATCGGCACCGAGGCCAGCACCACCTCCGGAACCCGACCACCCGCACCAACCGCCGCGACCAACCCCTCCAAATCCGCATAACACTCCACACCCTCCCCCGCTAACTCCACCGGCCCGCCGCGATCAACAACCGCCACCCCCGACACCACCCCCTCAGGCGGGCATTGCACTGCCACCCACTCCACCCGATGCAACCAATCCAACCGCCGCGCCCCCACCCGACCCAACTGCACCGCATCCACCCGCCGAAACTGCACCGACTCCACCGACAGCACCGGCACCCCCAACTCATCCACCGCCCGCAACCGCAACCCCCCGCCCTCAGCCGAACCAATCGCCACCCGCAACGCCGCAGCACCCCGAGCCACCAACGACACCCCACCCCAGGCAAACGACACCGGAAAACCACCCAGCCTCTGCTCACCCAACAAATCCGGGGCAGCATGCCAAGCCGCGTTCAACAACGCCGGGTGCAACCCAAACCCAGCCGCCTCACCCACATGATCAGCATCCAACGCGACCTCAGCAAACAACTCCTCGCCACGACGCCACACCGCACGCACCCGCTGAAACGCCGGACCATAATGAAACCCACCCCCCCCACCCAACTGGTCATACACCGAACCAGCCACAGCAACCGCCCCCGCCGGCGGCCACACCGACGACCACCCCTCAAACCCCCCCACCTCAACACCAGCCACCAACACACCACTGGCGTGATGAACCCACCCAACCCCCACATCACCGTCATCACTCCCCGCGAAAAGACCAGCAGCGACCTCCACACGCGAATACACCTCAAACCCACACCGACCCTCGCCATCAGCGCCGCCGATCAACAACTGCACCCCCACCACGCCCTGCTCAGGCAACAACAACGGCGCCTCAATCACCAACTCCTCCAACCGCGAAACACCCGC
>NZ_MVHE01000195.1 GCF_002086155.1 Mycobacterium angelicum
GGCCGGGGGCAACGGTGGCGCGGGCGGGCTGCTGTCCGGCAATGCAGGCGTCGGCGGCCCCGGCGGACACGCCGTGACCACTGGAATCGGTGGAACCGGCGGAACGGGTGGGGCCGGCGGACTGTTTGGCGCCGGCGGCGCCGGCGGCTTCGGCGGCGGCAGCGCCGGTGGCACGGGCGCGGCCGGCGGAGCCGGCGGGAGCGCGGGCGCGCTCGCCGGACTGGTCGGTGCCGCCGGCGGTCACGGGGGTGCCGGCGGTCTGGGCCTTGCCGACGGAGGCGCCGGCGGTGCCGGCGGGGCCGGCGGGCTGGTCGGCGGCCCGGGTGGCGACGGTGGAAACGGCGGACTCGGCGGAGCGGGCGCGGGCGGTTCCGGTGGCGCCGGCGGCAAAGCCGGCTTCCTGTTCGGCCAGGGCGGGGCCGGCGGGAACGGCGGTAACAGCGTCGGTACCGGCGGCGGTGCCGGTGGCCACGGCGGCGACGCCGGCCTGTTCATGTCGAGCGGCGGCGCCGGTGGAGTCGGCGGGATCGGAAGTTCCGCCACCGCGGCTGGTGGAGTCGGCGGCGGCGGCGGCAACGCCGGCCTAATCGGCTTCGGAGGCGCCGGCGGGGTCGGCGGGCTCGGCGCCCTCGCCAATGGTGGTGTCGGTGGAACGGGCGGCCGGGGCGGCCTGCTGTTCGGTAGTGGCGGTGCGGGCGGCGAAGGTGGCCAAAGCGTCACCCAAACGGGCGGCGCCGGCGGAACTGGCGGAAGCGCGGTATTCATCGGCACCGCGGGCAATGGCGGCAATGGAGGGTTTGGAATCACCATCGGCGCCGCCGGCGCCAACGGCGCCGCCGGGCCGCTGCAGCCGGTGTTCAACATCATCAACGCGCCCACCGAGGCACTGCTGCATCGTCCGCTGATCGGCAACGGCACCAATGGCGCCGCGGGCAGCGGAGCACCTGGCACACCCGGCGGCTTCCTGCTCGGCGACGGCGGCGCCGGCGGATCCGGCGCGCAGAGCCAAAACGGCGGAGCAGGCGGAGCGGCCGGTCTGTTCGGCAGCGGCGGCGCCGGTGGCAGCGGCGGGTTCTCCACGACCAGCAACGGCGGCAGCGGCGGAGCCGGCGGAGCCGGCGGCGTGCTAGGCACCGGTGGGGCCGGCGGAGCCGGCGCACCTGCATTCAGTCCCACCGGCGTCGGCGGCGCGGGTGGCAATGGCGGCGCGGGTGGGCTGTTCGGCGGCGGCGGGGCCGGCGGAGCGGGCGCATCGACAGAGGCCGCGGGTTCCGGCGGTGCCGGCGGCAGCGGTGGGGCCGCCGGAGCGCTGGCAGGATTCGTCGGGGCCACCGGCGGGCACGGGGGTGACGGTGGCATCG
>NZ_MVHE01000196.1 GCF_002086155.1 Mycobacterium angelicum
CTGGCATGGGTTCGTCGGGTGTCCAGTCCGGGGGGAGTTCTTCGGGTTCGCGTGGATCGTTGACCCAGCGGCAGAACGGGCTGGTGCTGGGCGCGCGCTTGAACACAAACAGCATGTCGCGCATGTGGTTTCGGAACCGCCGATCGGCGAGCTCGCGCTCGCGAGCTCGGGCCAGCCAGCGCTCGTACTCGTTGATTGGCCGCTGTTCGCGGTTGTGCTTGCGCGCGCGGGTGATTCGGCTGGCACGCTCGGCCGAGCGGCTGCGCCGGTCGGGTGTGGGCGGCGCGCACGGGGGTTTTCGCATCTGCCCGAACAAATCCACCCCGGCCGCGGCGGTGCGGTAGGTGTGCCCGCTCGGCGAGGTCCACACCACGGTGCCATCGGCGAGTTGTTCGTCACGCCAGCCGCCGAAGGTTTTCAGCCGATGATGGTGTCGGCACAGGCATTTGAGGTTCTCGAACACCGTCAAGCCGCCGGCGGCGGGATCGGCGTGGTTGAACGCGACGGTGTGGTCCAGATCGCAGATCGCCGCGGGGCGGGCACAGCCGGGGAAGCGACAGGTCAGATCCCGACACCGCACGGCACGTTCCAGCGCCGCCGAGGGTTGATAGCGCAGCGCCTCCAGCGGGCTGGTGTCGGGGTTGATGACCTGCAGCGCCGCGCTGGCCACCAGATCACGCACCTGCCCGGCATCGATGACCCCGTAGCCCTCCAGGTAGCCGGGCTGGGTGCTGGTGCCATCCACGGTGTCGGCGCTGGCCACCACATTGATCACCACCCGATGCCCAGCGCGCTCGGTGTCGCTGCGATGCGGACACTCCGGCCGCCCACACGCACAACCCAGCGCTCGACTGTCGCTGAGACAACCCAGCGCATCCGCGCGACGCTGATCCAGGGTCCGCGGATCACCGGCACACACCTGCTTAGCCAACTGCGACAACCGCCGATCAAACGCGGCGGCCACACCGGCCTCCACCGTGCCGTACACCTCGGCCATCCCGTTGTCGAGCGCACGGATCCCCAGATGACGATCGGCCTGCGCGGCGCCCTGGCGCTCGCGAGCGGCATCGGGATCCAGCACGCGCACCGCGGCATCCACCGCGTTGATGATGCGCTGCCGCGACCACCCCTGCCACGCGCCGATGCGCTCGGCCAGCGAGGCATCCAAGCGCGCGATCAACTGCGCAGCGACCAACTCGGTGCGCCCGATGATCAAACGCACCGTGCGCCAATCGGTACGCCCCTGCGCCAACAACGCCGCGATCGCCGGCAACCGCACATCCAACGCCTCAGCATCAGACACCAGATAGCTGGCCGCCAGCGGCGACAGATTCATCGCCGCAGCCACCTC
>NZ_MVHE01000197.1 GCF_002086155.1 Mycobacterium angelicum
CCGCCGGCCCCGCCCGCCCCGCCGGTGGCTCCACCGGCGCCGCCGGCGCCGCCGGCTCCGCCGTTGCCCCACAAGCCCGCTGAGCCACCCGCTCCGCCGGGCTGACCGGTCGCGCCGGCTGCGCCGTTACCGCCGTTGCCCCACAGGATGCCGCCGTCGCCGCCGGCGCCGCCGGGAGTGGTCGCGTTGGCGCCGTTGCCGATCAGCGGGCGTCCCAGCAGCGTCTGCGTGGGGGCGTTGATCAGGCCGAGCACCGCCTGCTCGACGTTGATCGCCTCGGCGGAGGAGTAGGCGGTTACGCCCACTTTCAACGACTGCACGAATCGCTCCTGGAAGGCCATCGCCTGCGCGCTGAGTGCCTGATACTCCCGGCCGTAGCTGCCGAACAAAGCCGCGATCTGGGCCGATATCTCGTCGCCGGCAGCCGTCAGAAGTTGCGTCGTGGGCGCCGCGGCCGCCGCGTTGGCCGCACTGATCGTCGATCCGACACCGGCCAAGTCGCCTGCGGCGGCTGTCACGAATTCCGGCGAGATCAGGACAAACGACATGGCACAGCTCCCAACCGTCTCGGGACAACACTGTCAACACGGTCATTTCTGACGCGGTAGGTAGGCCGGGAGTGTATTCGTCACTTGCCCAATACGTAATCCTTTCGCGGCAAGGACATGCCCGATTGGTACACAACAATTTCGGAGCTAGCGCTCCGGGTGTGGCGGTGGGGCGGCGGGGCCGCCTGATCGAAATCGGCTGTGAATTGAGGGCTTTGAGTGTGCACGCAGGGCGATATCCGGCGCTCGAGCGCACCCGGAATGCACACTCAAAGCCCAGGGTTCACACGCTAAGCCCAGCGTTCACACGCAAAGCCCGGAATGCACACGCAAAGCCAGCACGACCCAGAACTGCGGCACGGCCTCAGAACTAGGCGCGCCTACTTCTTAGGGTTGCCGCCGCCGCCACCGCCGCCGATGCGAATGCCGTCCCGGCCGGCCTGACCGTCCACGCCACTGGGGCCGAAGGTGTCGCCGGCCGCGCCGCCCGCACCGCCGGCACCGCCGGGGCCGCCCGTCGTGGGAAGTGTGCCGCTGTAGCCGTTGCCGCCGTTGCCGCCGTTTCCGCCCTGCCCGCCGCTGCCGATCGACCCGCCGACGCCCTGGTTGCCGGCGTTGCTGCCGGTGCCGCCGCCAAGCCCGCCGAGCCCGGCTGCTCCGGCATCCCCGCCGGTGCCGCCGGCGCCTCCGGTGCCGCCGACTTCGCCGACTCTGGCGTTCTTGCCGTTAGCACCGGTGCCACCGGTGCTAACGGCAAGAACGCCAGCGCGGCCGTCCGTACCGGCGACGGAACCGGCC
>NZ_MVHE01000019.1 GCF_002086155.1 Mycobacterium angelicum
CGCCGCCGGCCCCGCCGTTGCCGTAGAGCCAGCCGCCGGCGCCGCCGTTGCCGCCCGGGGTGGTGGCGTTGGCGCCATCGCCGATGAGGGCGCGCCCGGTCAGCGCGACCGACGGGGCATTGATCGCGTCGAGCAGTGCCTGGATCGGCGAGGCGTTGGCGGCTTCGGCGCTCGCATAGGCGCCCGCGCCGCCGGTCAGGGCTTGCACGAATTGGCTGTGGAACGTCGACATCTGCGCACTGAGCGCTTGGTACTCGCGCGCATGTGTGCCGAACAAGCCCGCAATCGCCGCCGACACCTCATCGGCAGCGGCGGCGGCCAGCGGGGTTGTGCTGACGGCGGCAACAAGATTAGCCGCGTCGATGTTCGCACCGATATCCGCCAAATCTGTTGCGGCAGCTGCCAACATCTCCGGGACGGCAATAAGGTAAGTCATGGCAGAACCTTCCTGCGGCTCGTCACGACTCGGCTATTGCCGGCTGATAAAGAAACCAATAGTTTGCGGTGACGAGCTTGGCCTTGACACCAAACGTTGTCAGACGAGCTTTGAATAAATGCTGAACCGATGTTGAATCCACTGGTCAACGGCATATAACGGGCGTGTGTAAGAGTCTTGACGGCGTCACCGGAATCGTTGGCGTGCCGCATGAGGTGTCCGAGAAATTGTAGAACGATATTCCAGTAAATGCGTTGTATTGCAAACGGATTGAACCGCGACACGCCGCTGAGTCTGGTTGCTGCGCCGCCTTCGTAGCGATAAGTTCTGTCGCCACAACTAAATAGCGCGAGCCAGAGTGCAGGCGAATTCGAAACGAAGCGTAAGTGATACGAAAAGCAAAGGGAGTGAATAGAAGTGAAGAATCGCCTGATATCTGTCATCGGTGTAACCGCACTCGTTCCCAGCCTTCCGGTCGTCCTACCGATTGCCACGGCACATGCACATGGCTATATCGCGACGCCGGCCAGCCGGCAGGCGCAATGCGCCCAGGGACTCGTCCAGTCGAAGGCCCCAAGGACTTCACAGCTGCAGCCCCACACCGCCTACGACCCAACCTGGACCCTGGCCGCCACACCCGCTCTGTGGAAGGAGGCCTGACCGTCCGTCTCGGCTGCCCGTAACCTGTAGCGGGTGGTCGACGACAGGCACGGGCGCAGCGATAAGCAACGACCGCGATCGGGTTCCGGCGGCGCGCCGCGGCGCGGTCCACGGCGCGAGCGTGATGCCTCGTGGTCGGGCCCCGGCCGCGCCCGACCAGTGCAGCCGCAGCAGGCCGGCGGCGACAAACCCCCCGCAGACGGGCCGGCGATTCCGCAGGGGGTGGACGCGCGGCAGTTGGCGCCCGAAATCAGGCGTGAGTTGAGCACATTGGACCGGGCCACCGCCGACACCGTGGCGCGGCACCTGGTGGCCGCCGGCACCCTCCTCGACGACGACCCGGAAGCCGCCCTGAACCATGCCCGCGCGGCCCGGGCTCGGTCCTCCCGAATCGCCGCGATTCGGGAGGCGGTCGGAATCGCGGCCTATCACTGTGGCGATTGGGCTCAGGCGCTGGCCGAACTGCGGGCCGCGCGCAGGATGGGCAGCAAGTCGTCGCTATTGGCGCTCATAGCGGATTGCGAACGCGGCCTTGGGCGCCCCGAACGTGCCATCGAACTTGCCCGCGGCCCAGAGGCGGCGCAGCTCAGCGGTGACGACGCCGACGAACTGCGCATCGTCGCGGCCGGCGCGCGTGCCGATCTCGGCCAGCTGGAGCAGGCGCTGACGGTGTTGTCCACTCCGCAGCTGGATCCAGCCCGCACCGGTTCCACAGCCGCGCGCTTGTTCTACGCCTACGCCGACACGCTGCTGGCATTGGACCGCAGCCAAGAGGCGCTGCAGTGGTTTCTGCGCTCCGCGGCAGCCGACATCGACGGTGTTACCGACGCCGAGGACCGGCTGGACGAGCTGGGCTCGGCGGACGAAAAGTGAAAACGATTGCGCAACAATATGATTGCCTGCTCATCGACCTGGACGGGACGGTGTTTCGCGGCCGCGAAACCACCACTGGCGCGGTGGAATCGCTGGACGCGGTAACCGCCCGCAAGCTGTTCGTCACCAACAACGCCTCGCGCAGCGCCGACGAGGTCGCGAGCCATCTGGGCGACCTAGGCTTCACCGCGACCGGCGAGGACGTCGTCACCAGCGCCCAAAGTGCCGCTCACCTGCTGGCCGCACAGCTACCAGCCGAGGCCAAAGTGCTAGTCGTCGGCACCGATGCGCTGGCCAATGAGATCAGCGCTGTCGGGCTGCGTCCGGTGCGCGCGCACGACGACGAACCGGTAGCGGTGGTGCAGGGTCTGTCGATGACGATCGGGTGGGCTGAGCTTGCCGAGGCGGCCCTGGCCATTCGGGCCGGTGCGCTCTGGGTGGCCGCCAATATCGACCCGACGTTGCCCACCGAGCGGGGTCTGCTGCCGGGCAATGGGTCCTTCGTGGCCGCGCTGCGAACTGCCACCGGCGCCGAGCCGCAAGTGGCGGGCAAGCCGGCTCCGCAACTGATGAAAGATGCGGTGGGACGCGGCGATTTCAGCGCGCCCCTGGTCATCGGCGACCGGCTGGACACCGACATCGAGGGCGCCAACGCCGCGGGGTTGCCCAGCCTGATGGTGCTCACCGGGGTGAATACCGCGCGCGATGCCGTGTACGCCGAACCCGCGCGGCGGCCCACTTATATCGGCCGGGACCTGCGCAGCCTGCATCAGGACGGCGAACTGCTTAAGGTGGCACCGCAGCCGGGCTGGCACGTCGACATCAACGGCGGCACGCTGACGGTCAGCGCCAACGGCGACCCGGACGATGAGCTGTCGATCGTGCGTGCCGTCGCCAACGCGGTGTGGGACGCCGCGATCGACGGACAGACACCGAGCATCGAACCCGGCGACGAGCAGGCCCGCGACGCCCTGGGGCGCTGGTCGATGATGCGTACCGACTAGCCGCCCACTAGCGTAGGAGCGCAATGACTATCGATCCTGACGAGATTCGCGCGGAAATCGAATCCCTGCTCGCCCAGTTGCCCGAGGCCACTGACGGCGAGAACGGACCGTCTCTGGCCGAACTGGAAGACATCGCCCGACGTCTCTCCGAGGCGCACGACGTGCTGTTGGCTGCCTTGGAGTCGGCGGAGAAGGGCTGAGGGCGCGCATGTCTCGGCGTGCCCGCGTTGACGCCGAACTGGTTCGGCGGGGCCTGGCACGATCCCGGCAGCAGGCCGCGGAGCTGATCGGCGCCGGCAAGGTGCGCATCGACGGCCTGCCGGCGGTCAAGCCCGCCACCGCGGTGGCGGTCACCGCGAACCTGACCGTGGCGGCCGAGGAACGCAGCTGGGTTTCCCGCGGAGCCCACAAGCTCATCGGCGCCCTAGACGCCTTCGATATCCCGGTGGCAGGACGGCGCTGCCTGGACGCGGGCGCATCGACCGGTGGCTTCACCGAAGTCCTGCTGGACCGGGGTGCCGCCGAAGTGGTTGCCGCCGACGTCGGTTACGGCCAGCTGGCGTGGTCGTTGCGCAGCGATCCGCGGGTGGTGGTTGTCGAGCGGACCAACGCGCGCGAGTTGACCCCCGAGGCGATCGGCGGGCCCTGCGACTTGCTGGTCGCCGACCTCTCCTTCATCTCGCTGGCGACCGTATTGCCCGCTCTGACTGGATGCGCTGCGCCGGGCGCCGATATCGTTCCCATGGTGAAGCCGCAGTTTGAGGTAGGAAAAGGCCAGGTCGGCACCGGCGGGGTGGTGCATGACCCGCAGTTGCGCATCGACTCGGTGCTCGCCGTAGCCCAGCGTGGCCAGGAGTTGGGATGGCACACCGTCGGCGTGACCGCCAGTCCGCTGCCGGGCCCGTCGGGCAACGTCGAATACTTCCTGTGGCTGCGTGCCCAAACCGATCGTGGCCTGTCGGGTGATGCGCTGGCAGCCGCCGTGCAGCGGGCCGTGTTGGAGGGACCGCGGTGACCGAAGAACGTACCGTGCTGCTGGTCGTGCACACCGGGCGCGATGAAGCGACCGAGACCGCCCGCCGGGTGGAGAAGGTGTTGAGCGACAAAGGGATTGCGCTGCGTGCGCTGTCGGCAGAGGCGGTCGACCGCGGCGGTGTACGGTCGGGTCCCGACGATATGCGCGGGCGCGGCGTCGGAATCGATCTCGTCGACGCCGACCCGCACGCGGCCGAGGGTTGTGAACTGGTGCTGGTCCTCGGTGGCGACGGAACATTCCTGCGTGCCGCCGAATTAGCCCGCAACGTCGGAATTCCGGTATTGGGGGTAAACCTGGGCCGGATCGGCTTCTTGGCCGAAGCCGAGGCTGAGGCCATCGACGCGGTGCTCGAACACGTTGTCGCACAAGACTATCGGGTGGAAGAGCGGCTGACCCTGGACGTCGTGGTACGCCAGGGGGGCCGCATCGTCGATCAGGGCTGGGCACTCAACGAAGCCAGCCTGGAGAAGGGTCCGCGGCTGGGCGTTCTCGGGGTTGTCGTCGAGATCGACGGCCGCCCGGTTTCGACGTTCGGCTGCGACGGCGTGCTGATATCGACGCCCACCGGTTCCACCGCCTACGCGTTCTCTGCGGGCGGACCGGTGTTGTGGCCCGACCTGGAAGCAATCCTGGTGGTGCCCAACAACGCTCACGCACTGTTCGGCCGGCCGATGGTCACCAGTCCCGATGCCGCGATCGCGATCGAAATCGAGGCCGGCGGTCACGATGCCCTGGTGTTCTGCGACGGCCGGCGTGAAATGCCGGTCCCGGCCGGCAGCCGACTCGAGGTGACCCGCTGCGCCACGCCGGTCAAATGGGCACGACTGGACAGCGCGCCGTTCACCGACCGGCTGGTGAGCAAATTCCGCCTGCCGGTGACGGGTTGGCGCGGGCAGTAACTGGTGCTTACCGAAATTCGTATCGAGTCGCTGGGCGCCATCAGCGTCGCTACCGCCGAGTTCGATCGCGGCCTGACCGTGCTGACCGGCGAAACCGGAACCGGCAAAACCATGGTGGTCACCGGCCTGCACCTGCTCGGCGGCGCCCGCGCCGACGCCAACCGCGTGCGGTCGGGAGCCAGCCGAGCCGTTGTCGAAGGTCGTTTCACCACAAGCGATCTGGACGGCGCGGTGGCCGCACAGCTGGATACGATTCTGGATTCCTCGGGGGCCGAACGCGACGAGGACGGCAGCGTGATCGCGTCGCGCTCGGTCAGCCGCGACGGTCCGTCGCGCGCCTACCTCGGCGGTCGCAGCATTCCCGCCAAGTCGCTCAGCGGTTTCACCAACGAGCTGCTCGCCTTGCACGGCCAGAACGACCAGCTGCGGTTGATGCGCCCCGAGGAGCAGCGCGGCGCGCTGGACCGGTTTGCGGTCGCCGGCCCGGCGCTGGAGCGCTACCGCAAGCTGCGCGACGCGTGGCAGTCGGCCCGCCGCGATCTCGTCGACCGTCGCAACCGGACCCGCGAACTGGCCCAGGAGGCGGATCGGTTGCAGTTCGCGCTCAACGAGATCGACGCCGTCGACCCGCAACCGGGCGAGGACGAGTCCCTGGTCGCAGACATCGTTCGGCTCTCCGAACTGGACACGCTGCGCGAGGCCGCGTTGACCGCTCGGGCGGCGCTGAGTTCCGACGACGCGGAGGGCCTCAGCGCTTCCGACGGCCTGGGCCGCGCCAGGGCGGCCCTGGAATCCACCGACGACGCCGCGCTACAGGCGTTGGCCGAGCAGATCGGTCAGGCGCTGACGGTGGTGCTCGACGCCAGCGGCGAACTCGGCGACTACGTCGACGCGCTACCCGCCGATGCCAGCGCACTGGATGCCAAGCTGGCCCGGCAAGCTCAACTGCGCACCTTGACCCGCAAGTACGCCGCCGACATCGACGGTGTGCTGCGGTGGGCGACCGAGTCGCGCGATCGGTTGACCCAACTCGACATTTCCGAAGAGGGGCTGGCCGCGCTGAACCGCCGCGTCGACGATCTGGCGCTCGAATTAGGCCAAGCCGCAGTCGATCTCAGCAAGATTCGGCGTAAGGCCGCCAAGAAGCTGGCCAAAGAGGTCACTGCCGAGCTGTCCGGCCTGGCGATGGCCGACGCCGACTTCACCATCGGCGTGACGACGGATCCGGCCGACCGAGACGACCCCGCGGCACTGATCTTGCCGACGGGCGAACAGGCCCGGGCCGGCGCCGACGGCATCGACCAGGTCGAGTTCGGCTTTGCCGCACACCGCGGCATGACGGTGCTGCCGTTGGCCAAGAGCGCGTCCGGCGGCGAGCTGTCCCGGGTGATGCTGGCGCTCGAGGTCGTACTGGCCACTTCCCGGAAGGAGGGGGCCGGCACCACGATGGTGTTCGACGAGGTCGATGCCGGCGTCGGAGGCTGGGCGGCGGTGCAGATCGGGCGCCGGCTGGCCCGGCTGGCCCGTACCCACCAGGTCATCGTGGTCACCCACTTGCCCCAGGTCGCCGCCTACGCCGACGTGCACCTGATGGTGCAACCCAGCGGCAAGAACGGGGCCAGCGGCGTACGCCGCCTTTCCCACGACGAGCGGGTAGCCGAGCTGGCCCGGATGCTGGCCGGCCTGGGCGAGTCCGACAGTGGCCGCGCACACGCGCGCGAACTGCTCGATACCGCGCAGAACGACGACAACTAATCCGGCCCCGGCCCGGGCCAGGCGCCTTATTTCAAGGCGAGCTGATAGCGATAGTGATACTGATCCGCGACAGCTGCCAGGGCCGTGGGCGACGAAGGTTCGTTCCCGGCGAACGACATGACCATGCGCTCGACGAGGCGAGTATTCGAATCGACTATGTTGCCGACCGTCTCGTGCGAGGTTGTCGCTCCGGTAATCCAGAGATTCCTTCGTCCCTGGCACCGCTCCATCTTCTCGACAGCCCCGTCGCGAATGGCTTCTGACTGGAGCTGAGGTGAGTATTTCCAGCGGCATTGGCGAAGCACCTCGTTGACCACCGCGCCGTCGTCGAGGAGATCAGTCTCGAGTTGGCCGAGCAACTCGGCATCGCTCTGGCCGCCGTCACCGTATTGATAGCAAACATAGAGATCCGGACGTGTCTGAGACCGGGCACGCGCAACAGGAGTCTTGTCCCCGGTTCGGCGGGCCCCGGCGACCTGCCCCCGGAAGATGGCGACCCGGTCCTGTACGCGGTCTTCCCAGCAAATGGTATCCATGTCGTGGAACCACCCTTTGACATCGACGAGCGTGGTGACATAGGCCCGCCAGCGCAGGGTTTCCGAATCGATCGGATACGCCTGCCGCTCGGTTTCGTCGAACGGAAACCAGCCGGTGGCTTCGTCGAGTGGGGTGGAGATCACGAGGTGATCGAATTCGAAATCGCCCTGGTTGGTGTGGACGACGTAGCCGGCCTCGCGTCGGTCGACGCCGACCACCGTGTGTTCGAGGCGAACGTCGAGCTGGGCGGTCAGGTAGTTCCACAGCGGAAGCCAGCCGGGTGTGGGCTCCTTGACCTTGATCAGGCCGGTGGCAAAAAGAGCCGGGGTATTCCAGCGAAGTCCGTAAAGCGCCGGAACGGCGTCGAGCGATCCGTAACCCATGGTGCCCATCGAGCGAACCGCCAACCGGGTAACGACATCGAGCCCTCGCTCTGCGAGCCATCTGCCGAACGGTTCAGCAACCTCGTCGACCATGCGCCGGCCCGCGGTCCCGGCCGCATCGCTGGGCGCACCATGCAGATCCCAGTTATGGAAGACCCGCCAGTCGGCGACATATCGTCTGATTTGGGTGAGGGCGTCGAAAATCCCGGCTTTGCTGCCAATCACATAGTCTTTGAAATCTAAGACGTCGCCCATCGCAGTCGATATGCGCTGCTTTTCTACAGCAAACAAACCGATATCTGCTTTCTTCATCCACCTCTTCACGGTGGTATACCCAAGCGGTATGTAACACGCACCGAGTTCGTGCCCAATGCCGTTGTGCTGCAAGGTAAAACACTTGCCGCCGACACGATCCGCTCGCTCGATCACGGTGATATCGGCAAAGCCTTTCTCCGTGAGCAATCGAGCTAGCGAAAGGCCGCCGGGGCCAGCGCCGATGATCCCAATCCTAGGTGACATGCCGGCTGATGCTTCCAGCGCTTCTAAACAATTCCTCAACACTGGACCCGAACCAATAACGGCGCACCCTCGCCGGCCGCAAGCGCGTAGCGGGCGCGCTTTGTTGAGGAATTGTTTAGACGCATGTGAAGGATCGTGTTGTCCGTCACTTCGAGCACTAAAAGTGATGGGCGCCACAACTGTCGCGAATCGTAAGGGGCGAAGCGATGTGTGTAGGCGCGCAGCGACATCGGCTGGCAAAACGCCAGGGTGACACCAACCTATCCAATGCGGCGGCTTTTCGGCGTGGAATGCGTTGCGGTCGAACGATTCTGATCGGGCCGTTTAATCGTCGTCTCGGAACGATCGTTTCGCGGTGTTTGCCAGCTTCGGCAATTAGTCACGAGCACAGACAGTTGCCTGGAGAGCTGATTTGCTGTGGCCGGTCTTGGATGTCCTGGAGGGTGTCATGATGGCTCAGGTCGAGACGGTTACCGTCTTGTTCACCGACTTGGTCGATTCGACCGCGCTGGCCTCCCGGGTCGGTCCGGAGCGCGCCGAGGAGTTGCGGGTCGAGCATTTCCGGCTGTTGCGGGAAGCGGTCGTGGGGGCCAACGGTGTCGAGGTCAAGAACACCGGCGACGGGTTGATGGTGTCGCTGCCGTCGGCGGTGGCGGCTGTCGAATGCGCCCAGGCGATCCAGCAGCGTCATGAGCTGCGTAACCGTCGCGCCGCCGAACAGCTGTTGGTGCGGGTCGGAATCAGCATGGGCGATGCGACTCGCTCGGAGGGCGATGTGTTCGGCGTCCCGGTGGTGGAGGCGGCGCGGCTGTGCGCCAAGGCCAATCCGGGTCAAGTGTTGCTGTCCAACGTCACCCGGGTGATGGTCGGTCGTCGCGGCGAGCACACCTTTCGCTCGGTGGGCGACCTCGAACTCAAGGGGCTGCCCGAGCCGGTGGCGGCCTGCGAGCTGTTGTGGGCCTCGCTGGAGTCGGCGACCTCCCCATTGCCGCCGCGGCTGCAGGTGTTGCCGTTGACCGACTATGTGGGCCGCGAAGCCATCCGCGAGCGGCTGTCGGAGGTGTGCCAGCTCGCGATGGACGGCACCCGCCAGGTGGTGCTGATCAGCGGGGAGCCGGGAATCGGCAAGACCCGGTTGGCCATTCAGGTGGTCTCGGAGGCGCATGCCGATGGCGCGAATGTGCTTTTCGGGCATTGTGACGAGGAGCTGGCAGCCGCGTATCAGCCGTGGGTGCAGGCGTTGCGGGGGTTGATCGAGTACGCGCCGATCGAGGTGCTGGCCCGCCATGTGAGCGAGCACGGCGGTGAATTGTGCCGGCTGGTACCCGAGTTGGCGCGCCGGCTGCCCAATGTGCCGGCCCCTCGGGTCAGCGACCAGGCCACCGAGCGCTGCCTGTTGTTCGGGGCGGTCGTCGGGCTGCTGGAGTGCGCGGCCGCCCAAGGGCTGGTGGTGTTGCTGCTCGACGATCTGCATTGGTCCGATAAGCCTTCGCTGGCGCTGTTGAAGCACGTGGTGGCGCATCTGGTGCATGCCCGGCTGTTGGTTTTGGGCGCTTACCGCGAGAGCGACATCGACGCCGATCATCCGCTGAGTTCGTTGCTGGCCGACCTGCGCCGGGAACCCGCGGTGGAGTGGGTGGCCCTCGGGGGTTTGGCCCAGCGCGAAGTGGAGTCGCTGATTGCGGCCGCCGCGGGTCGACAGCTGACCGCCAAGGAGCTCAAGCTGGCCGAGGCGGTGTGTCTGGAAAGCGACGGCAACCCGTTTTTCGTCACCGAAATCCTGCGCGATCTCTTCGAGTCGGGGGGAGTGGAGCGCGCCGACGGCGGCCGCTATGTGGTGACCGCCGATATCGGAGAGCTCACCCTGCCGCGCAGTGTGCGCGATGTGATCACGCAGCGGATCCATCGGCTGGGTCCCGACGCCGTCAGCATTCTGGACGCCGCGGCGGTGATCGGTTTCGAGTTCGACCTGGAGTTGTTGTCGGTGGTCACCGGGCGTCGCGAGGACGACCTGCTGGCGGCGCTGGAGTCGGCGGTGGCCGGATCGCTGTTGCGGGAAAGCCCACAAACGTTGGGGCGCTTCGTATTCGCGCACGCGCTGATCAATCACACCCTCTGCGAGGACCTGAGCCGGACCCGGCGCGCGCGGCTGCATCGGCGCATCGCCCAAGCCATCGAGGACACTGCGGGGCAGAACATCGATGAGCGCTTCGGCGAGCTGGCCCACCACTGGGCCGCGGCCGGCCAGGCGGCCAGCTCGGCCAAGGCGATTTCCTATGCCCGGCGCGCCGGCGAGCGCGCCCTGGCACAGCTGGCCCCCGACGAGGCGCTGCGCTGGTTCGACCAGGCTCTCGACCAGCTGGCCACCGTGGGCGACGACAACACGGCCGAGCGCTGCGACCTGATGATCCTGATGGGCGAAGCCCAACGCCAGACCGGAGAACCGATCTATCGGGACACCTTGCTGGCCGCCGGCGAACTCGCCGCGCGGCTCGGCGACGGCGAGCGGATGGCCAAAGCGGCCATCGCCAACACCCGCGGCTGGCCGAGCAACGTCGTCGACGTCGACGCCGAGCGGGTCGCCGCGCTGCAGTCGGCCATCGAGGTGCTGCCCGCCGAGTCGCCGCATCGCCCCCTGCTGCTGGCGCAGTTGGCCGCCGAGGCCTGTGCCGCTTGGGATTTCACCACTCGGGTACGCCCGCTCATCGACGAAGCCCAGGAGTTGGCGCGTCAGAACTGCGACAAATACACACTGGCGCGGGTGCTGACGTTGGTCAGCGCGGCGCAGGTGGTACGGCCCGACCTCACTGCCGAGCGGCTGGGGCTCACCGCCGAGCTGCAGGCTCTGGCCGACGGGATCGATGACCCGCACCTGGGATGCATGGCCGCGGCGATGAGATTTTTCGCCACCGTCGAAATCGCCGACGGCGACCAAGCGCGCCAGTGCGCCCACCGGGTCTGGCAGCTCTCCGAGCGCACCGGTCAACCCTGGATGCGTTGGCTGGCACTGTTTTTGGCCACAGCGACCGCGGCGCTGGGCGGCCAAATCGAGCTCGCCGAGCAGCACGCCAGCGATGCGCTGGCAATCGGGATGGCCATCGGCTTTCCCGATGCGGTCTTTCTCTACAGCCCCCAGTTTCACTATCTGCGGTACGAACAGGACCGTCTCGACGAGGAAATCATCGACGCGAACATTCAGATGCGAAAAGTCGCGCCACGGCTGTCGTCGATTCCGGCCCGGCTCGCGTTCTACCTCACCGAAGTCGGGCGCCTGCCGGAGGCCGCCGAACTGCTCGACGAAGCCACCCAAGCCGGTCTGGGCTCGCTCAACCACGACGATCTGCGGCTGTATGCCCTGGCGCACTGGGGCCTGACCGCGGTGCGCGTCGGTAATCGCGATGCCGCCGCGGAAATCTATGACCTGCTCTACCCCTACCGCACCCAGCTGATTTACCCGGTGCCGATTGCCTTCTCCTCCGCCCACGCGATTCTGGGACACCTGGCGGGCGCGCTGGATCGTTACGACGACGCCGAACATCACTTCGCCGCCGCCACCGCGCTGCACGAGCGCATCGGTGCGCCGCTGTTCGAGGCACGCAACCTGCTCTATTGGGCCCAGATGCTGCTGACGCGAAACGCCGAGCAAGACACGCCCCGCGCAGTGGAGTTGCTGCACCTCGCCCGTGACACCGCCCGCGACTTAGGGGGAGCGGCAATCGTCAGGCAGACAACACATCTCATCGACGCCACCGAAGCAGTGCTGAACAGGAGTGGGTTATGACAGGCAGGATCGCACCGGCACGGGGGAGCGGTTGCACCGACACCGCCGACCGGGTCAGCGACAACGTTCGAAGCGCTGCCATCGTGGCGGCGGACACGGTTTCGGCCAACGGAGGACGCCAGCGGATCCGCAACCCGCGTGGGCCGCTCATCCGGCGCCGCCAGCCGTCGCCAACGGCGGTGTTGCTTGTCGCGGGCCTCGGTGCCGGTTTGGCTTTTCTGGACTCCACGATCGTCAACATCGCCTTCCCGGCCATCCAGCGGCACTTCCATAGTGGCGGCATCGGCACCGTGTCGTGGGTGCTCAATGCCTACAACATCGCGTTGGCTGCGGTCCTGGTGGCCGGCGGCCGGCTCGCCGACCTATTCGGGCGCAAGCGAATCTTCATCTACGGTGTCGTATTGTTCACGATCGCATCCGCTTTGTGCGCGGTGGCCGAAACCGTCGGAGAGTTGATTGCGTTCCGGGTGCTGCAGGGCGTTGGTGCCGCGGTCTTGGTACCGGCCTCGCTCGGGCTTGTCGTCGAGAGCTTGGACCCGGCGCACCGCGCGCGCGGCGTAGGCATGTGGAGCGCGGCAGCCGCGGTCGCAGCGGGCTTGGGCCCGCCGATCGGCGGTGCCCTGGTGCAGGCATTGAGCTGGCGCTGGGTCTTTCTGGTGAATCTGCCGCTGGGCATTGTGGCGGTGCTGGTGGCTCGGCGGAGTCTGGTCGAAAGCCGCGCCGCAGGGCGCCGGCGAGTGCCCGACTTGCGGGGTGCCGTGCTGCTGGCCATGGCGCTGGGGTTTATGACGTTCGGGTTGATCAAGGGTCCCGACTGGGGCTGGGGCAGCGTGGGCGTCATCGGTTCCCTGGTGGCCGCGACGGGTGCGATGGCCGGATTTGTCATCAGCTCGCGCAAGCACCCCACACCCTTGATAGAGCCGGCGTTCTTGCGTATCCGATCGTTCGTAGTCGGCAATACGCTAACGCTGATCGCCACCGCCGGGTTCTACGCCTATCTGCTGACCCACGTGTTGTTCCTGAACTACGTGTGGGGTTACAACCTGTTGCGAGCCGGCCTGGCGGTCGCTCCCGCCGCGTTCGTCGCGGCCGTCGTCGCCGCGGTGCTCGGCCGCGTCGCTGACCGTCATGGTTACCGCATCGTCATCGTCGCCGGTGCGCTGATCTGGGTGGCGAGTCTGCTCTGGTACATCGAACGGGTCGGATCAAAGCCCGATTTCCTGGGTGCCTGGCTGCCCGGCCAGATATTGCAGGGCATCGGGTTCGGCGCGACGTCGCCCATGCTCGGCGGTGCCGCGCTGGCCGGTTTGGCTGCCGGCGGCAGTTACGCCACCGCATCGGCGGTGGTGAGCAGTGCCCGCCAGATCGGTGCCGTGCTCGGCATCGCGCTGCTGGTGGTGGTGGTCGGTACACCGGCTCGCGGCGCCGCCGAAGAGGCGCTGCGACGTGGTTGGGTGCTGTCCGCGATCTGCTTTGCGGTCGTCGCGGTCGCAGCGGTGTTCTTCGGCCGTACCCGCCAGGTCACCGGCGACACGGTTGAGCGCGAGCCGGCGCCGCAGATCGATGTGCTGGGATCACGGTCGGCACCCCGGCACGCCGCGTCCGCCCCACTCCCGTCGGCCGCATCCAGCCAAGTGGATCCACTTCGGGGCTTGCCGCTGCTTGCCGGGCTGGGCCCGGCCGCCCTGGCCGAAGTGCGTAACTGCGCCGAGCACGTTGAGCTGCAGGCGGGCTCGTACCTCTTCCGGGCGGGTGAGGTGTCCGACGCGCTCTACGTGGTGCGCAACGGGCGCCTGCAGGTGCTGCGCGACGGCGTCGTGGTCACCGAGTTGGGTCGCGGCGAGGTCGTCGGCGAACTCGGATTGCTTATCGAGGCGCCGCGATCAGCCTCCATTCGCGCCGTGCGCGACTCCACGCTGCTGCGCCTGACCAAGGCCCAATTCGACAGGATTTCCGACGCGGGCGTCCTCGCGGCGCTGGTCAAAGCCTTGGCCACCCGGTTACACCGGGTGCCGCCACCCGCCGTCCCGCACATACCGGCACCCGAGGTGGTCATCGCCGTGATCGGTGTCGATCAACGGGCGCCGGTATCGATGGTGGCCACCCAGCTGTGTGCCGGGCTGGCGGGCCGGCTGAAGGTGGTCCACCCCAGCCGCGTCGACCGCGACGGCTTGGAACGCGCCGAGCAGGCCGCGGACAAGGTGTTGTTGCACGCGAAGGCCGACGACGCCGACTGGCGCGACTTCTGCCTGCGCGTCGCCGACCGGGTCGTGCTGGTGGCGGTCGACCCGGCCCCGCCGGCGCAACCCCTGCCGGCCCGAGCCGTCGGTGCCGACCTCGTGCTGGCCGGAGCGCCGGCAAGCCGGCAACACCGGCGGGCGTGGGAAGAATTGATCACACCGCGCTCGACGCATACGGTCCGCACCGCACACGCGACCGCCGACCTGCGTCCGCTCGCCGCACGCCTGGCCGGCCACTCGGTCGGACTGGTCCTCGCCGGCGGGGCCGCACGAGCCTTCGCCCACCTCGGGGTGCTCGAGGAACTGGAGGCCGGCGGTGTCAGGGTCGACCGCATCGCCGGCACCAGCTTCGGAGCGATCATTGCCGCGCTGTCCGCCATGGGGCTGGACGCAGCGGCCGTCGACGCTTACATCTACGAGTACTTCATCCGCAGCAGCCAGACCGATTACACCCTGCCGACCAAGGCGCTCTTCCGAGGGCGACGCACCATGACCGCCCTCTACGACGCCTACGGCACCCGGTTGGTGGAGGAGCTGCCCAAGCAATTCCGTTGCATCAGCGTCGATCTGCTGGCGCGCAAGGCCGTCGTGCATCGCAGCGGCGTGCTCGCCGAGGTGCTGGCCTGTTCGATGTCGCTACCGGGTCTTTACCCGCCCAAACGCTACGACGGCTCGCTGCATGTCGACGGTGGCGTGCTCGACAACCTGCCGGTGACCGCGCTGGATCGCAGGGACGGCCCGCTGATCGCGGTCAACATCGGCGCCGGACGAGCGGCGCAGTCCGGCGCGGCAACCACCAACGGGCGCCCTGTCCAGGTGCCGGCCATCGGCGACACCCTCATCCGCACCATGACGATCGGCAGCGCGATGGCCTCGACGACGGTGTTGGCGCAGGCCGACGTCGTCATCACGCCTGACACCAGTGGCATCGGCTTCGTCGAGTTCCACCAGATCGACCGCGCACGTGAGGCCGGCCGCGTCGCCGCTCGCGCGGTGATGCCGCAAATCTCGGCTCTGTTGCGCCGCTAAGTACGGGTGACCCCGATGTGGGCCAGGGAGAGAAATTTCATCGTCGAAAAGGACCAGAACATGACCGAATTCATGCGCAATATCGACGCGATTTCCTGGTCGCTGGAAAGCGATCCCCGGCTGCGCTCGACCGGAATCACGCTCGCGCTGTTGGAAAGGTCCCCCGATTGGGACGAAGTTCGGTACCGATTCGAGCTCATGACCCGGAAGATGCCGACGATGCGTTGCCGGCTTGTGGAGTCGCCGCGCCCGGCCCCACATCGCTGGGAGCCCGACCCCGACTTCGATTTCGACTTTCACCTGCGGCGGGTGACCGTGGCCGAACCGGGCACTTTCGACACCGTCCTGGAAATGGTGCGGGTGGCCACAATGGAGGACTTCGACCGCGCGCGCCCGCTGTGGACCGTCACGTTGATCGAAGGGCTCGACGGCGGCGAAGCGGCGCTGATGTGCAAATTCCATCACGCCCTTACCGACGGGGTCGGCGCTCTTCAGATTGCGATGACCATGCTCGATTTCACCGAGGAGCCGCCAGAACGGCAGGTGTTAGCGGTCTTTCCGAACGTGCCACGTCGCAGCTGGGTCAGCGGATACGCCGACCTGGCTCGCTACCACGGCGACCTAGCGGCCAAGACGTTGGTCGGCGCCGCTCGCGGCGTGCCCGCGGTGTTGTTGCGGGCATTGCGGCGACCGCTGGACACCGCGGCAACGGTGACCTCGATGGCGGGATCCGTCTACCGCGTGGTTCGGCCGCTGGTCGGGGCGGGATCACCCGTCATGACCGAACGCAGCCTGGCTCGTCAGATCGGCGTACTGGAGGTCTCAACGTCGGCCCTGCGCTCGGCTGCCAAGCGTCGCGGCGGCACTCTCAACGATGCATTCATCGCCGGCTTGGTACGTGGACTGGGCCACTATCACGCAAAGCACGGAGCCGATGTCCGCGAGGTGCATCTGGCGATGCCGATCAGTTTGCGGTCCGACACCGACGATATGGGCGGAAACCGTTTGGCCCCAACGCGATTCAACGTACCGGTGGACATCGCCGATCCGGCGGACCAGATCGAGGCCATTCACCAACGCACGTCGGCGTTACGCGAGGAACCGTTGTTGTCCTACACCGACCTCGTGGCCGGAGTTGTGAACCTGTTGCCGGTGGGGGTGATCAGTTCGGTCGTGCGCCAGACCGACATCACCGCCAGCAATGTCCCCGGCGTACCGGTGCCGGTGTACATCGGCGGGGCCAAAGTCTGCAAATACTATCCATTCGGCTCGACGGTCGGTGCGGCGGTGAGTGTCACGCTGTTGAGCTACATCGACACCTGCGCAATGGGTATCAGCGTGGACAGCGGCGCGGTCCCTGACTACGACGTCTTCCACGACTGCCTGGTCGCGGGTTTCGACGAGGTGCTGGCTCTTGGGGGGAACCCGTGAGCGGCCAACGGCGCACGCCCCGACGGCGTGCGGCCGACAAGCGAACCGCGCTGCGGAGCCTTCCGATCTTGGCTGACATCGATGACGAACACCTCGCTGCGCTGTCGAGGATGGTGGAACGCCATCGGATTCCCGCCAACGAGTGGCTCTTTCACGCGGGCGATCCATCCGACGCCATCTATATCGTCGATTCGGGCCGGTTCGTGGCTATCAACGCCGATGGACACGTCGTCGGGGAGATGGCCTCCGGTGAGTCGATCGGGGAACTCGGGGTGATCGCCGGCGCGACGCGGGCGGCCGGAGTTCAAGCTCTTCGGGACAGCGCCGTCTGGAAGATCGCCGCCGATACATTCGCCGACGTCCTCGCTACGACTCCGCGCCTGCAATCGGTGATGTTGCGCGCAATGGCGAGGATGCTTCGCGAGTCGCGGTCTGCCGACATCTCCCGGCGTCCCAGGGTGATCGGCGTTTTGTCGACGGGGGATGTCTCTGCCGTCCCGACCGTCGACTCGATCGCCACTCACCTGGGCTGCCACGGTCAGACCGGCGTGGTGGCTCCGGCCGCTGACGCCACCGAAGGCGAGCATTACGGCGAGTTGGTGGAAGCGTTCAGCGCGACACTCGATCGAGCGGAGCGAATCAATGATTGGGTCCTGCTCGTGGCCGACCGCGGCTCGGGCGAGCTCTGGCGGCGATACGTTGCCGCGCAAAGCGATCGGCTCGTGGTCCTGGTGGACCAACCACGTCCACCGAAAGCCGTTGATCCACTTGTCATCCAACGGCCGGTCCACCTGATCACGCGCATCGCAGAACCGGATCCGAGTTGGTGGGATCTGCTGCAGCCGATCTCCCATCACCCCGCCAACGACGATGGAATCGCGGCGTTGGCCCGCAGAATCGCTGGGCGGTCGGTCGGTCTGGTGATGGCGGGCGGAGGCGTGCGGGGTCTTGCGCACTTCGGTGTCTACGAAGAGCTCACCCGTGCCGGTGTCGTCATCGATCGGTTTGGCGGAACGAGTACCGGTGCGCTGGTTGCCGGCGCCATCGCGCTGGGGATGGACGCCCGGAAGGGAATTGCCGCGGTGCGGGAATTCGTCTCACAGGGCTACCCCTTCGGTGACTATGCGATCCCTGTGGTGGCGCTGACTCGAGGTGGACGCTGGGATCGTCTGATTGAGAAATTCGCCGCCGGCACCCTGATCGAGCATCTGTCGCGGGAGTTCTTCTGTGTGTCTGCCGACATCATCAGCGGCCGCCAGATCGTCCACCGGCGGGGGAAGCTGTCGGTCGCGGTGCGCGCATCGATCTCGATCCCCGGTCTGTTGCCGCCCGTGCCGGACGGCGAGCATGTCCTGGTCGACGGTGGATTGGTGAACAACCTGCCGGCCGACGTCATGTGCGCTGATCCGGATGGTCAGGTCATCTGCGTGGATTTGCGTCGAAAGTACTTGCCGTCAAAGGGATTTGGTCTTTTGCCGCAGGTGCTTCAGCCACCCGGGTTCGTCCGGCGGTTCTTGACCGGCACGGACGTCGCGCTGCCGTCGTTGCAGGAGACATTGCTTCGCATCGTGGACCTTGCGTCGGCCAGCAGGAATCTGCGCGAGCTTCCCAGAGTTGCGGCCATCATCGAGCCGAACGTCTCCGGGGTCGGACTGCTGAACTTCAAACAGGTCGATGCCGCCGTGGAGGCCGGCCGGGTCGCCGCCCGGGCAGCTCTGGAAGCTAACCCGCATCTGGTTCGCCCGGCTTCGACCCATCAAGTCGGGGTGGCTTGAGCGGCGGGTGGACGATCGTGAAGTCCGTCATTTCAGGCACCGTTAATGGCGGACACCACGACGTTGGTGGCGGGACAAAACGACGGGGCGTACTCGCGGTCTCCGGGCTGATCGCGGTTGATGACGTATGAAATCGTGCGGTCATTGCCAGGCGTAACTGTTATCGAAATCTCCTCTTATGCCTCAGTAGTCGAATCGAACCGGGCCAACTTGAGCCAGTCGTCGTAGCGGCAGTCATCTCGCCACTCGACGGGCAGCGCTGCCAACGCGTCGTCGATGGCGGCCCAGATTGTTTGCCTCGGTGCTAAATCCGTTGTGACAGCGGTTATTCGAGCTTCGGCGGCTAGGTTGGCTTCGTGTGGTACATCGGTGATGGGTGCCAGGGCGTTGATGGCGTCCAGGACCCGGGTTCGGCGTGCAGCGTATGGAAGTGCGGCCAATTCGTCGGGCAGGATGGGAGATCCGAAGATGTAGTCCTGTGCGGCGTGGCGGTATGGGACCTCCAATTTGTGGTTCAACGGCTGCTCGGGCAGGCCGCCGGCGAAATGCAGTGGCACGATCGGCAGTGACATGTCCACTGCGAGATCCAGCAGCGTGGAAGTAAGCGTTTGAACCCGCTGAGCCGAGGAAGTCTGCCGGGTGCCGGAGGCATGGACCAGCAATGACGAGCCGCGCTCTGCGATGTCTTGCTTGACCTTGTCGACGATGGCCAAGAAGGTGTGCGGCTTGTCCTGCTCGAAATAGTGGATGTTGCGCAGGCCGGTGGCTTCGCCGCTGCCGAGTGTCCGCGACAGCCTTCCAACCCAACGGTTCACGTGTTTGGCGTTCGATACGGTCACCACGGTCGTGTCGGTCAGCCAAGAGGCGATTACCGTGCCCAGGATCGATTCGATTTGCACCTGATGATTGGCGAGCAAGAGCACGCTGCGGCCGTTGAGTTCCTGGAGCGCTGCGGGATCCTCGACGATGACGTGGCGCACGTAGCGCGACAGCAGCGCCCAAATCAGCAGATCGCCGAGCCAGCCCTGCTGCTTGCCGGTCTGCTGGGCCCACCAGGCTCGCACCGGCGTCCAGTCGCAGTGCAGTCCCGCGCGTGCGTGCAAAACCGGGGGACGGGTGTTCTCGATCGTCACTGAAATGGCTTCGAGCGGCAGCGCCGGGCACGACGCCTGGCCGTTTCGCAGTTGCACCGTGGAGGGATGAATCGCGCCGTGCGCGGCGTGGGCGACGGCCTCCTTGGCCGCCACTTCCATAGCCAGCTGGGCAGCACCGCCGGTGCCGCACGAATACAGCGCTTGAACGGTGCCCGGGAACCAGTTGGCTTGGTTGACTTGGCTTGCGTCAAGCTCGATTTCGCCGGGGCCGCGCTGTTCACTCAGCGATAGCCCCGGCACCGCCCGGCGCTGCAGGAAGGCGCGCCGCTGCACACCATCGGCTTGACCCAGTGATGTCTTCGGCAACAACACCTCGACCACCCGGATCTGGGCCCAAGGGCGGCCATCGATGCCGTACCACAGATCGACCATCGGACATTGCTGCTGTGAATCTGCAAAGCCCGCGAAGCGCGCCTCGACGGCCACCTTTCCCTGCTCGGGTGCATCGCGATAAAACCGCGCCCACACGATGTGGTGTGGGAAACCAACTTTCGAATCGGTCGAGGTGCGGTCCGGGCCGCGGCTGTGCCCGGTCCACACACTCAGCTCGGTGTGCGGGACGATGTGCAAACCCGCGTCGAGCAATCCGGGGTGCACGAGGCCGGCGGGAACGGCGCAGCGGCTGACCGTCAGGATTCCACTGGCACCTTCGTGGCTGAACTCGGCTCCGTCATCGAGACTTTGAAACGCCGGACCGTGGAACACGGCGCCGGAGTCATACGGGTTGGACATGGGCAACGCCGCACTCAGCGGACTTGGCGCCGGCGGTCCATCCGGGTAGTCCGAAGCGGTAGAGACGGTGCCGGAACCGATTGTCTCCCAACGCGACAGCGTGGGGTTGGCAGCTTCGCGCCACACGTGCAGTTGCGCATCGTAGCTGTCCGGCGCCGTCCGCTCGATCTGAGTGCGCAGGTGCACCGGTGCGTCGACGACAATCCAGCGCGACAGATACAAGTCGCGGATCTCCACGACTGCCGCGCCGTCAGCGGCTTGCACGGCCGCCTGGGCGACCAGGTCCAACACCGACATCAGTGGTAGGGCCGCGGCGGTTTGGGTCGGGCGATGATCGGCGATCCAGCTGTCGCGTGCCGGATCGATGATGGTCCTCAGGGTTGTGACCGTCGCCGCGGCTCCCGACGATGCACCGGAGGTGACGGTTTGGCCGTGCGGGCTGCCCTTGATTCGCATCCCGAGATTGGTGGCCGAGTAGATCCGCAGGCCGTCTACCCACAGTGCGGCATCGGCGAGCGCCAGAATCCCGTCGTCGCTGCGCTCAATCGTGGTGATCTCCAATTGCGTGGTGATCAGTTTGTTGTGTGGGCGGACCTGTCCGCGATAGCGCCACGTCATCGACTGGTCGATGGCCAGCGGTTCGAACCGCGCGTGCGGACCTGCTTCCTCGCCCAGCCCCAGATCGAGCATGGCGAACTGCAGAAGGTTGATCATCGACTCGATTCCCAAGGATCCGGGTTGTACCGGGTCTTGGAAGAAATGAGCCTTGAAGAACCACTCGGTGGGGTCGACGCTCTTGACGGCGCGCCAGCGCCCCAACCCTGCGCGACCGGCGGTGGGCCAACGTCCCGTGACGCGGTCGATCATCAGCAGCATCGGTTCAGGCAGCATCGCGCCGGGGCCGAAATGGCCTTGCGGACGGGTGGTCAGATCGACATCGGGAGCCGCGGACGGCGCCGCGAGCTGTTCGTGCTCGGCGCCACTCGTCGGTAGACCGAGTTGCTGCTCCAGAGCCGGGCCGGGAAAGTAGCCGAAAACCGTTTCGGCGCCGTAGACCTGGGCGTCACCGGCATAAGCGTGTGCGCTGAAGCTGACGATGATGGTGTCGGCGACCTTGGCGACGTTTTTCAGGTGAACTTCGGTACGCAACGTCCCGATGGACGGGCCGACCTCCCGGTGCTGAACACCGACGCCGTCAAGGTTGCGGAAGAACAGGTCCACGTCGGTCGACAACGGGCAGCCGATATAGCTGGCCAGCCAACCGCAGGGTTGCAGGCAGACTTCCATCAGCACCGCACTGGGCATCGTGCGACAACCGTTGGCCGTGAAATACCAAGCGTCGCAAGGTACGTCGTACTCGGCGACCAGCGTCACACCCGATTGCATCACCCCGATCTCGCCCACCACCTCGGTCACGCGCGACATGAAGTGATAAGGCGGGGAAGGCAATCGAGCAACCTTGCGGCTTGTGTCGAATCGTTGGTAGCGCTCGCCGAAGGCGCGCGATGGCTTGCCCCAGGCGCAAGCCAGCAATGACTTGTAGTCGAAACTGAACCCGTCGCTGACCGCGACCGGCTTGGGTTCAACGTAGTGATCCAGTTGCGGCAGGCCCTGATCCATGGGCCAGCCGGGTGAAAGCTTCAACCCCAGGCGGGGGCAATGGAAGGCCGCCAACCCGTCGACGGTGCACAGCACGTCGGCGAACAGCGTCGGTTCGGGCTCGTTGATGAGCTCTCGGATGAATACCTCATACACGACTTCGCGCGAGCTGGGGGTGACCTGGCCGCGGCACTTGAGTTTGCACGTCTCGAACGGGACCGGTTCGAATCGCCACCCGTCACATGCCAGCGTCATGCCCGCCGCCGTCATGTAGATGGCCATCGCTTGCAGCGTGCCCTCGAACATCAAGGTTCCCGGCATGCACGGGTCGTTCTTGAAATGCCCATGGAAGAACCAGGTTTCGGCGGTGATGTGCTGTACACCGCGCAGATAGCCGCGGCCCCAGGGGCCGCCGGAGAAGTCGATCTGGGTCACTTCGTCGACGAACAGCATGTCGCCACCGGCGGTGGTGGGGGTGCGGGTATGGCTTGCCGCGCGCTCGAACCCCGCGCCCAGCCGCGGCCAGAGCTGGCCGGCGGCAAGGGCTTTGAGATCGCTGGTCGACAAGGAGTGTCGCGCCGTTGCGCAGGGCGGGGAATCGAGGCGGCCGGTAACGGTCTGTTCCTCCGGTCGCCACAGAATTCCGCCCGAGGCAGCCAGTTCCTCGTCGGAAAAGAAGCCGGCCTGTCCGTTGCGAACCGCCAATCGTTCGGTGCCGCCGATGGTGCAGTCGTAGTGGAAGAAGAACAGGCGGATGTCGCCTTGCCGGGCGTGACCGTCGACATGGATGTCGAAGCGCAGCGTGTCGCCGATCTCGGGCAAGCCACCGAGAAAGGTCAATTCGCACCCGAGGAGGCGATACACGCGTTCGCCCTTGTTGGCGAAATCCGCACCCATCCACGAGATGAGCATGAGGTCGGCCTGGCCGCTTTCGATCATGATTCCGGCCGGCATCCGGCCCTGGTGCAGCCACCACGCGTAGGCCGTCACGTCGGTCTCGGTCCACAGGGTTCCGGTGCCGGGCCGACCGGGCTCAGCGTCGATGCCCAGCAATCGATCCGCGAGCAACAGCGGCGGTTGGGGCATCCGGGTCTGGCGCGGATAGCCGTCTTGGCACGTGAAGGCGGGTCCATAGATCTCGGAGATCTTGCCCGAGGCATGCACCCGCAAACCGTCTTGGTCCAGCGTCAACCCGGTGGGGGTGCTCTTGACGGTTGGCGACGGAAGGACGGCGCCACTCGGCGGTACCGGCTGGACTGCGCGGTGCGAGCCGTTGTCGCAGCGACGCGACGCGGCGATGTGCGAATGGGGTGTCGGTGGCGCGGGGACGTCGCCGCGAGCGGGCAATGCGTCGCCGGCGGTCGGTATGGCCGGTGGCTTCGGCAGCACAGTAACCGACGGGCCGGCGTCCGCCGCGGCTGACGAGCTGGTCAGGTCGGCGAGGTCAGGCAGCCGAACGGGCGGCATGTGTGCCACGAACTCCAGCAGCCTCGCGCTGCCGCTGTCGCTGCGTGCGGCGGCCAGCTGGAGCGCCAAAGACTGACGTCGTGTCGCGCTGTCGCGCGGTAGGCCCGCCGGTGTGCGCAGCGTCAGTTGTTGATGCTCGCCGGCCAGTCCGTCCAGGGTGACGACCACCTCACGTGGCTCTTGGGTGGCCTGCGACCCGTCGGGTTCGATTCCGAGGAAACCGAATAGCACCCCGGCAGACACTTGCAGCAGCCCGGAGGCCGCGTGGGCGTGACCCAGCAGCGGCTCGACGTTGAAGCTCCCCGGGGCCGTACCGACCCGAAGCTCATGAGCGGGTGCCTGTCCTGGGGTGGCCGGGGCACCCGGCAACAGGGCGTAGATCGTATCGTTTTGCCGGAGAGCATCTTCGGCGCGCTTGAGCACCATGAGCACCGCGGCATCACCGGGTATCTGCTCGTCCGCGGTGAGCAGCATGCGGGCTGCCGCCTCGTGGACCGGCTCACAGCTGAGGTCGACCGCGCCCACCACGGCCGCGTCGATCTCGCCGTGTCGAAGCGCGCGTGCCGCCAGCTCGAGTGCCGTTGTGCCGGACAACTGTTCACGCGACACGGTGAAGCTGGGGCCGCGCAGGTCGAATTGGCTGTTGATCCGGTTGGCGACGATGTTGGGCATGGAGCCGACGACGGTGCTGGCGGCCAGGCCCGGAACGACCCCGTCGCGCGTGCGCGCCAGTTGTGCCGGGTCGTCGATCGTGTGGGCGAGCCGCCACCGCAGGCCCCACCGGGCCACTTCGGCGTCGCAGTTCATGCCCATCACGACGCTGGTGGTCTCCTGGGGCAGGCCCGCGATGACCCCGGCGATGTTGAGGGCGGCACGCAGCGCGGCAACCTGTTGCGGCAGAGCGTTTTTCAGATCGCTCGGCGGGAATCGTACCTTCGTCACATCCAGTGACAGAGTGGACATGCGTGCGCGGAGGACACCGTCGGCTTCCTGGGTGACCAGTGGCCGGCCCGCGGCGAGATGGTTTGCCACCTCGGCCGTTTCGTAGCCGTCGCCCGCGATGATGCTCAAGCCCACGATCGCGACGTCGGCGTCCGTCGGACTCGGGTTTGCACACCACCATCGGGCATCGGCGCTCGGGCGGTCGGTGTCCACCCATTCTTCGACGATCAGGTGGGCGTTGTTGCCGCCGAAGCCGAAGTTGTTGACCGCCGCGCGCCGTGGTCCGCGGGTGGTCCACGGCTCGGCGGCAGTGAGCAACCGAAACGGCGACTCCGCGATGAACGGCACCGGGTTCTCAACATGCAGTGTCGGCGGCCGCAATCGGGCGCGCATGGCTCCCAGCACCTTGATCAGACCGGCGATGCCGGAGGCCGTAATGGAGTGGCCCAGATTGGATTTCAGCGATCCGATCGGCACGTCTTGGGCACCGGCGAAGATGCGCGCCATGCTCTTCAGTTCGGTGAGGTCGCCCAGGGGAGTCCCCGTTGCGTGACACTCGATCATCGAGATGTCCTCGGGGTCCAGGTCGGCCATGTCGTAGGCCGACCGCATCGCACGTATCTGGCCCTCCTGCGAAGGCGTCAGCATGCTGCTTCCGCGGCCGTCGTTGGCGACACCGATCGCGCGGATCAGGCCGAGTATCTGCGCGTCCGACGCCAGCGCGTCGTCGAGGCGCCGCAGAACCACGAAACCGGCACCCTCGGCCGGAACCAGGCCGTCGGCTTGCTGATGGAACGGACGCGACGCGCCCGCATGACTCAACGCCTGCAACGCGCAGAAGCCCACGTGCAGAAACAAATCGTCGGCGCGATTGACGCCACCGGCCAGCATGACGTCGGCCGTCCGGTCATGCAGCCGGTCACAGGCCAGCTTGATCGCATACAGCGACGACGCGCACCCGGCATCGAGGCACAGCGCTCCCGCGGTCAGGCCCAGCGCGCGAGCGACAAGGTGTGCGGGCAGCCCGGAGTGGAACCGGTTGCGCCAGTCGATGTCGGCGTCGTCGGCGCGCCAGACCTGGGCGGCGAGCGAGGCCATGGTGTGGGTGGGATAGCTCAGGTTTCCCAGCACGACGCCCACCCGATCGGGAACGCCGCCGACTTGCCAGCCGGCGCTTTCGATGGCCTGGCGGGCGGTGTGAAGCGTCCACCGGTAAAGGGGGTCAAGACTGACCAGGGAGTCGGCGTCAAGCAGGAAGCCATTCGGGTTGAAGACGTCTTCGAAGCCGCGCACATAGCCGCCCCGGTCCGACCAGGTGTGGTCGAAACACGGCCCGGTGATCTGCTCGCGCACGATGCGAGCACCACTCACCCCCCAGTAGTCCTGCGGGGGTGTGCCGAGAACGTCTCGGCCCTGTTGGATCGTCGTCCACAGCTGATCGGGATTCAGTCCACCCGGGAAGACGCAGCCCTGCCCTACGACCGCGATCGGTTCGAATTTCATGAGGCCTCCGCCCTTGGCCAAACCAGTGATGTGCTCAGTCGCCGTACGCGTACATTTCGACCCGTTTGAATTCCGCGATTGCTGACCCGCCGGCATCGGTCAGCCGCAGATCGAAGACGATGCGGTTGTCGTTCGACTCGCCGTTGTCGAGGTGGCAATACAGGGTGCCGTCGGTGGGTCCCGGACGGTATCGGATGATCTGCTGAATCTGCAGGGGCAGCATGCGACGGCCGGTGCGCATCAGGCCCCACAAGAATCCGAGTTGCAGGCAGCCGTCCAGCGCGGCCGGATCGGTTGCCCAGCATTGATGCGGCCAGCCCGCCTGGTCGAGACCGTGCAATTGTGCTGTTGCACCGGATGGTTCGCGCCAGGAGACTCGCTCAATCACTTGGAAGGCGGGGCCGTGGAACAGCCTCCCCTCGCCGTAGAACGACTGTTGTTCGGTGCTGCATTGCGCTGTGGCGCAACAGGATTCGACTCCCGGCGTGTTGTGATTGCCGGCGCCAAGTTCGGCCGTGGCGCTGTAGCGAACCACCCCAGCGGTGTCCAGCAACGCAAGCTGCAGCCGCCGTGGTGTGTTTTCGATTGGCACGCAACGCACTACGAACGCATCGCCTGCATCGGTGAAGTTCGGCAGTACGATGCCGCGAAGAACGCGAAGGTCGCGCAGTCGCACAACCTGCTGACCCGGCAGGCAGCCCTGCGCGGCGCGTACGAACCACTCCGCGACCTGTACAACCGGCAGCACCACCTGCTGTCGAACGCGGTGATCTACCAGGTACGGCTGCTGCGCGGCGTGTGCCGCCACGCGAACCAGACGCCCGCTCTCCGGCAACCGATCCGGGAGCCCGCCGGGGATTAGCGCGCCGCCGAGCACTACGTGCGCATCCCGCGTCTGGCTGTCGAGTGCTTCGGCAACGAATGCGCAGGCGCCGTCCTCAACCGGTATGGGTGTGATACCCCGCGACTCGAACACGGCTTTCAGGGCCGGCGTCACCATGCCTGCCTCCCACGGCCCCCAACCCAATGAGCGGACGAGACATGAAGGGCCGCGGCGGGTTTGCTCTGCGAGCGCGACCTGGTTCAAGACCTCGTTGGCCATCGCATAGTCGCCCTGTCCGACATTGCCGCGGTGTGCCGATACCGACGAGAACAGCAGGATCGCCTTGAGCCGGTCGGCGGCGGTTGCTTCGAGCAGCGCAGACAGGCCATCGACTTTGGTGCCGAACACCTGGTCAAACTGATCGGTCGACTTCCGGCTCATGCGCGCGTCGGCCAGCACACCGGCACCGTGCACCACTGCGGTAATGGGTCCGACGTCTGTTCGAACACGATCGAGCATTGAACAAACCTCGGTACGGTCGCGAACGTCGATCGCTCGATAGATGACACGTGAACCCGCGGCCTCGACCGCGGCGATCGTCGCACGTATCTCACGATCGGCCTGCACGCGCCGGACTTGTTGTTCCAATTGCCGCGGCGTTGGCTTAGCGCCCGTTCGCTGCGCCTCGGCCAACAGAGCACGTTTGAGTTCGGCTGCCGTCCTCAGACCGCGCGCCGCGGGCGGTTCGTCGCCCAGCTCGGAGCGGCCGATCACGACGAAGCCGGCCTGGGTCTGCTTTGCCAGTGCGATCACCGCTGCCGCGGTCACACCTCGTGCCCCACCGGAGACCACGATGACGTCGCGATGATCCAGGCGAGCCAGCCGACCCGTAACCCGGGACTCTTCGGCCACGACCGTTACGCGGCCGTGTTCGCTGCCCAGTCCCACTTCGAATTCCGGGCCGCCGGCCAAGATCTCCATGGCGATCTGTTCGGCGATTTGGCGCGGGGATTGCTTCGTGGTGTCTATGTCGATGGCCTTGGCATGGGTGCCCGGCCATTCGAGAGCCACTGTTCTGGTCAGCGCCGCGACGCCGCCCGCCCACGCGCGCGAACCGGCGTCGCTGAGCAAGCCGAAGGTGCCGCCGGTGTCCTGAACGGTCACGAAAACGCCCCCGCCGCTCTCCATGCGAGGGGCTATCCGCAGCGCGTCGGCGAAGACTAGACGGTTCACCGCCACGGCTTCGTCGCGGCTCTGCGCCGATGCGAGGCCGCCCAGATGCAGGATGCAGGTCGAGTCCGCACTCGCCTGGGCCACGACGACCGCGGAAATGCCGTGTGTCCGCAGAATGTCTGCCAACGCGGCTGCGACGGCAGTCTCGCCTCCGACGATCTCGAGCCGGTCAGCCTCGTGCAGGCCCGCTATGCCCATCCCGCAAGCCGGAGCGGCGATTGCGCGCACTGTGTAGCGCGCAATCGGCCGTCCGGTCAACTCAAAAGGGAGGCGATCACCCCTCTCGATCAACGTCGCCCCGTTGTGTTGGCCATTTCCGTTGGCGCTGTGGCTCATTGGCTTGGAAAGGGGGGCGAGGTAGTCGACGATCTCCTGCAAGGTCGTCAAGCCGGCCATCGCCGAGGCCTCCATGTCCGGCAAGGACGGGACTCGCTGCTGAACCGCGGACAAGATCTCCACCCGCTTGATCGAGTCGATGCCCAGGTCGGCTTCCAGTGCCATCGACAGGTCCAATATCTCCACGGGATAGCCGGTCTTTTCGGCAACGACGTCGAGCATGTCGCTCACCAGATCCGTGTCGACGCCGGCCGGCTTCTCGGGCACCGCCGACCCGTTAGGGGGCGACGGCGGCTTCTCGAGCACCGCCGTCCCGTTGCGCTGCCCATTTCCGTTGGTGCTGTGGCCTATTGGCTTGGACAGGGGGGCGAGGTAGTCGACGATCTCCTGCAGGGTCGTCAAGCCGGCCATCGCCGAGGCTTCCATGTCGGGCAAGGACGGGACTCGCTGCTGGACCGCGGACAAGATCTCCACCCGCTTGATCGAGTCGATGCCCAGGTCGGCTTCCAGTGCCATCGAGAGGTCCAATATCTCCACGGGATAGCCGGTCTTTTCGGCAACGACGTCGAGCATGTCGCCCACCAGATCCATGTTCACCGAGACCTCCACAGGTTCGGCGGGCATGCGAGCCGCCGGCTGCGCCGGCATCACAGCGGGCATTGGGGGAGGTGGAATAACCTCTGCGACTAGCGGTTTCAATGATGCAGGGCTTGGCGCTGCGGTGGTTTGCGCGTCTTGGGCAGAACTCGCCGGTTGATCGTCGACCTGAGGCTTGCCGTAGTTGGCGCCGTTGATCCGCAAAGTCAGCTTGGGCTTTTGCCGGGTGCGTGGATCGTCGACCGTGTGGAAGTCAGTCCAGAGGGCGGCGAAATTCATCGGCACTCCCGCTGCCGCCAGCTGAGCAAGGCCAAGCCAGAGAGCGCGAATCCCATTCGTGCGCTTGCGATCAAGAGCGATGGCGTGGTGCGGCAGGCCCTCCAGGCACTTGTCCACCTGGTTGGTCAGCACACCGTCCGGGCCGACTTCCACGAACGTGCGCACACCGGCTACCCACATCGACCGCACCTGCTCCACGAACCGAACCGGCTGGGCGATCTGCTGGGCCAGCGTCGCACGCATCGTGTCCGCATCACCGGCGTAGGGCCTTGCGGTCGAATTTGCATATACCGGGACGGCTGGTGCATCGAAGGGGATTTCAGACAAATAGGTTCTGAAGGGCACCGAGCACCCAGCGACGATGTCGGAATGGAACGCAGTGGCTACGTTCAATTGCGTCGAATTGATGCCAATCGCAGACAGTCTGCGCACGGCCTCCGCGATCGCATCCGCGGTGCCGGACAGGATGACTTGCGTTGGACTGTTGTGGTTGGCGATCACGACCGAGTGCCCCCACTGGTCAAGCAGCGCACCAACTATCTCGCAAGGCGCCGAAACCGCACACATTGTCCCGGCCGTGTCGCGGGCCGCCTCGGCCATGAGGGCACCACGCTTGCGGGCTATGCGAAGTGCCGCCTCGTCGTCGAACACCCCCGCGGCACACAACGCCACGACCTCCCCGAAGCTGTGCCCAGCCACAGTGACGGGCTTGATGTCCAGGGCGCGAACGATCTGCAGCAGGCTCAGACTGTGCGCACCGATGGCAGGCTGCGCCCATTCGGTGCTGGTCAGCATGGTGGCTTGTGCTGCGCGGTCCTGTTCGCTGAAAGCGGTCTTGGGCCATACGATCCGGTGCAGATCGCAGGCCGCGTCCAGCAGCGAGGCGCGAGCGGTCTCCCACGGGGCGAGTGCCGCCTCGAACAGTTGCGGGATGTCGGCGCCCATACCCACGTATTGGCTGCCCTGGCCCGGAAACAACAATGCGACCGGCCCGCTCTGCTGCGCGGAATAGAAATACCCCTTCGGAGAGGAAAACTGTGCCGCGGTGGTCCCGTCGGCGAGCCTGCCCGCAGCTTCATCGAGCATCGAACGAAGACTCGCGCAATCGTCGGCGACCAGAGCCAAGCGGTGTTGCCGGCCGGGGTCATAACTGGCTTGGGTCTGCTGGGCGAGGTAGCGCAGCATGTCGTTGTCGTCCACCAGCGAGGCTGACAAGCGAGTCGCCTCGCCGGCCAGGGCGGCGGCCGTGGCAGCGCCCAGCAGCACGAGTTCGGACTTCCAGGAGCGGTGGCGCCTGGCGTGGCTTCCGCCGCCGGTGTACTCCTCGAGCGTCACATGAAAGTTCGTGCCGCCGAAGCCGAACGAACTGACCGATGCGCGGCGTGGCGCCCCGTCTTCGGCAATCCATGGCCGTGACTGCGTGGAGAGGTAAAACGGTGAGCTGTCCATGTCGAGGGCAGGGTTGGGCTGGTCCACTTTGATCGTCGGCGGCAGCGTCTTGTGGTGCAGCGCCATCACGGCCTTGAACAGTCCGCAAGCGCCTGAAGCGGCCTTTGTATGACCCACTTGCGATTTCACCGAGCCGAGCGCACACCACTGTCGGTCTTGCCGTCCGGAGAGGTCGAAAACCTCGCGAAGTGCCGAAAACTCCGCGAGATCACCGGCTTTGGTTCCCGTCCCGTGCGCCTCCAGCAGCCCGACGGTTTCCGGGCCGTAACCGGCGGCCTCGTAAGCCCGGCGCAACGCCTTAGCCTGTCCCTGCGCGCTCGGCGCATAGATGCTTTTCGCGCGGCCGTCCGACGACGTGCCCATCCCGCGGATCACGGCGTATATCGGGTCGCCGTCTCGCTCGGCATCGTCCAGACGCTTCAGCGCCATCATCGCGAGCCCCTCGCCGAGCATCGTGCCGTCCGCCTGGTCGGAGAAGGGCCGGCAGTCCCCGGATGGCGACAGCGCGGTGACCTTGGCGAAGCACATGAACATGAGGATGTCGTTGAGGGCATCGACCCCGCCGGTGATCACCATGTCCGAGTCGCCCAGATACAGCTCATTGAGGGCGATTGAAACGGCCGCAAGGGAGCTAGCGCAGGCGGCGTCTACGACGCAGTTCGTGCCACCCAGATCGAATCGGTTTGCGATGCGCCCCGCAACGACGTTACCCAGTAGTCCCGGGAAAGTGTTCTCCTGCCACGGCGTATACGCGGCCGCGATCTGTTGATTGAACGACTCGATCTGGTCGCCCGCTATCCCGGCACCGCGAAGTGCCCTCTCCCACACGGGAGCCTGTAGCCGGCCTGACATGTGGGCGACCATCTCGGTGGCACTGGCGACGCCGAGAACCACTGATACGCGTTCCCGGTCGACCCGCGAGAGGTCCGCTCCCGCAACGTCTTCCAGGACCTGCCTGGCAACCGCTAGGGCGAGCAGTTGCGCGGTGTCGGTGGCCGGCGCAACGTTGGGCGGGATTCCGAATTCGGCGGGGGAGAAGTCGACATAGGGAAGGAAGCCGCCACGCTGGGCATACATCTTGTCCGGCGTGCCCAGTCCCGGGTCGTAGTAATCGTCAACACGCCAGTGCGATTCGGGAATGTCGGACAGAAGATCCGCGCCGTCGACGATGTTGCGCCAAAAGTGCTCGGCGTCGGGCGAATTGGGGAATAGGGCGCTAACGCCGACCACGGCGATGGGGGGGCGGCTAGACATGTTCGGCATTCGCTTTCGTTGTTGGTGATGAATTGGACATCGATCTGACGCTTGTGTCCTCACCACTCGGTGGCTCGGCGACCATTTCAGCTGCCTTCGTCGACCGATAGCCGGCGTGGTGTAAAGCGAAATGCGTTGGGAGGAACTGGAACTCCGCAGGTGCGCGCCTGCTGTGCCCGGGTGACCTGTGCGGCCCCTTCGAGCAGGTTGAGGGCAACTTGAACAACCTCACGCTGCTCAGGCGGTTCCAGGAAGCTGTCCCGCACCCAGCTGTTGAAGGCACCCATTGCGGGCCCGCACCAGATTTGATAGTCGAGCGTGCGGCGGGTTTCGCCGCCGATCGCCCACCGGCTCGATTTGCCCAGGTACCAGCGGAACAGCAGCGCCATCTGGAATTTCGGATCCCGCGCGGCCAGCTCGAGGACCGCGGCATCACGATGCAGCCAGAACTGTTCGGTCTGCGACCAGACCTCTTCGACGCTCTGGCCGAAGATCTTCTCCAGGTCTCGGCGCTGCTCGCCGACGATCGCATCGAGAGCCGGCTTGCTGACGTACAGCTCGTAGAGTTTCTTGGCGCGTGGCCCAAACATGCTGCCGCGCTTGAGTACTTGCAGATCGACGCCGAGTTCGAACATGTCGGCGGCGGGAGCCATCATGACATCCGCGATGCCGACGTCGGCCAGAAGTTTGCGTCCTTGCTCAGACAGCCCGGACTCTATGCAGGCTTGATTCACCGAGCCCGTCATGACATAGCCGGCGCCCATGGCGAACGCACCCGCAACCGATTGGGGCGTGCCCAGCCCGCCCGCAGCGCCGACCCGCACCGGTCTCGATAGCCGGTGTTGCGCGGCGAGAGTGTCACGCAGCGTGATGATTTCGGATAGCAGCGCGGGCAACGGCCTGTTGTCGGTGTGCCCGCCGCTGTCTGCTTCGACGGTGATGTCCTCGGCCACCGCTACATGCCGCGCGAGTTCGGCCTCCCGGTGGGTCAGCTTGCCCGACTCCACCAGCGCGGACACGATCGCCGGTGGCGCTGGCGTCATGAATTGACAGGCGACTTCGGGGCGGGAGATCTTGGCGAAGACGCTGTTCTTCCGGACGACGTGGCCCGCCGGATCGGTCGACAGACCGTGCAGTGCATAGTGCACGACCGAGGGGGTGATCCTCATGAAGGCGGAGGCTTCGACCTTGCGGACACCCCGGGAGATGAAGAGTTCGGCCACCCGGTTTTCCAGCGCCGCTTCATTGGGCGAATGGATGAGATTGGCGCCCCAGACGCGACCGGCGGTTGCCGAAAGTCCGTCCTCGATCGTCGACAATGCCTGCTCCACATGGGGATAGGACAGACCGCCGGCCCCGAAGAAGCCCAGCATTCCCGCCTTGGCCATCGCGATCACCAACCTCGGCGTGGCGATTCCATTGGCCATCGACCCGGTCAGGTAGGGAAAGCGCACCCCATGGGCCGCGCAGAAGGTCCGGTCCCCAAGCCACTCCGGATATATCGGCGGCAGCGTGCCGAGCAGGGTGCTTCGCCGGGATGCCGCCGATCCATCACCGGCCGCAGTCAAACCGAGTTGGCCGCTCTGGTCGTCCAGTAGGACCTGCACCGGCTGACGGAAGCAGCCAATGATTCGCACCAGCTCGTCGGCGCCAAATGCGGTACCCGTCGGGCCCGGTCGCCGTCCGCCCGGTGCGGGTTCGGCCGAGAGCAGCTGACTGGCGCTGGAACCCTGGTTCATCGTTTCCGCACCTTCCCTGCGACCTGTTGATCACAAATGCGATGGCGGAGCCGCGAGCCGATCGAGAGGCCTCGATAACCGCTTCGCACAACGAGATACGTATCCGATGGCGTGCGTTGGCGAAGGCAGCTGCCTGGACAACGAATCCGCAGCCGGTAAGCCGCGACCACGGACAGAGCCAGGCGAAAGCTTGCAGAAGGTGCGTGGCATGACCGATTGGCGTGGCAATTCGCCCGTGAGATTTGGGCCGCCTGGTATTTCCATGATTCCAATATCGGATTCGTCTTGTATAGATCCTTAACGAATCCTGCGTGCTCTGACCGTTCGCCTGTTCAGGGCCGTTGGCGCCGTCGCCCCAAAACCGGGTTCTACGCCCCAAACATGTTGGCGTGCAACGGAAAAGGGCCAGGGAGTTCGCGCCTTACCGGGTGCTACTGGTCGGTAACGGGTTCATGGGAGGTGGTTTCGAAGATCAACTGGTGTTCGGTTATGCCGATCCGGTCACCGTCGCTCAGGGTGGTGCTGGCAAGGATGCGTCGCCCGGAAACGTAGACGCCGTTGGCCGATCGCAAGTCGACTATCACGAAGCTGGAACCGGTGTCGACGAGCGCGGCGTGGTGACGGCTCACTTTGGCGCCGGACAGGGTGATGTCATTGTCCGGGCTGCGTCCTATACGGGTGGTGGTGGCGGCCAGTCGATACGTACGTTGGTTCGCGTCGCGCAGTAGGGGGCCGCGAGTGGTGCCCGAAGGCGCCGGCGGGTACTCCGACAGGGTTCTGAGGGTGTCGTCAGCGTTCGATTGCGCGGCCTTGCGCATATCAAGCGGCCGCTGGCTGAGGATTCGTTCGTATAGCGCACGCACTTTGGGTCCGGGGTCGACGCCGAGGTCGTCGGCGAGGTTATCCCTAAGCCTGTGATAGGCATCGAGCGCATCCGATTGGCGGTCGTCCAGGTAGTAAGCGGTGATCAGCTGCGCCCAAAGCGCCTCTCGGTAAGGGTGGTCGATTGTCAGGCTTTCGAGCTCACCGATCAAAGAACGGGGTCGCCCGCAAGCAATTTCCACTTCGGCTCGAGCGATGTGTGTGACGATCTTTTCCTCGACCAGTCCCATTTGAAACGCGTCGACGAAATTGAAGTCGCGCAGGTCATCCAGAACCGGACCACGCCACTCGGCAAGCGCGGCCGAGAAGTGTTCACTGGCCTGCTCGAATCTCGCCTCCGCGGCGGCTCGCACACCGGCCGTCTTTTCGGCCGCGAACCGGCCGAGGTCGTAGTGCATGTCGGGGACTGCGAGCCGGTAGCCGGGCGGTGCGCTGGCCAACAGGGCGCGGGTTTCGACACCGGCGCCCGCCAACAGCCGACGCAGATTCGAAACATATGAGGACAGCGTGGCTCTGGCTCCGGCAGGAGGTCCCTGCTCCCACGCTGCGCCCGTCAGCGCATCGACGCTGACCGGTCGATTGCGATTGATCAGCAGCATCGCCAGCACTGCGCGTTGCTTAGGGGTACCCAACGGTACAGCTGTACCGTTGATACTCATCTCCAATGGCCCGAGGACGCCGAACTGGACATCGTCTTGCGCCATCGACTCTCTGGTCCCTCCCACCTATCCGGTAGTACTAGTGCCCATTTTGAGGGCGCCGCGAGACTTTCGCATAGGATTTCTGAATACTCACCGCGTGTCGGCCAGCGCTAATAAGTCTGGGATCGTCGGGTGCTGCGCGGTAGCCATTCTTGCCGAGTCGCACGGACATTCTCGGCGCATCGCGAAATGCGCGATGTGGCATTCCCGTGAAACGCCTAAAAGCCTTGTTTGTGCGGGTTTGATTTCGTTACGAGTTGAGTGCCGCGGTTCGACGGGATGCCGCATTCACATCGGCCCATACCGAAACCGGGTGGTTGTCAGTCGTCTTCGGCGAGCGCGAAAGTTGCTGCCTGATCGAAGCTCATCGCGTCGCCTTGGCGCCAGGCGGCGTCGAACTCCTCGGGGCTGAGCTGTTCGCGGGCGCGCCGTTCACATTCGTCGTGCCAGTCGCCTACCTGGGTGAAGATGCCCGTCGAGGCGCCGCACGCGCGACATACCGCGGCGGCGGCTGCCATCAGGACGACCGCACGGTGCGGGTCGTCGCAGGATCCCGCAACCCAGGCAATCACCGCCAACATGGGCGCACCGGTCCACGGGTCGTTGATGCGCTGGGTCAATTCAAGACATTGCCTTAGCGGCTGTTGGGCGAGTTGCACCTCACCGCGCCGCCACCGGTTCATCCCGACAAACGCCAACGCACGCGACCGTTGCACTGCGTCGCCGACGGCATCGGCGAGGGCGAGCGCCTGTTCGAACCAACTCAGTGCCTGATCGTTGTCGTCGGCTGTTTGGGCCATCCAGCCCAGCATCATCATCGACAGAACCCGCACCTCGTAGGCGTCGGGTGCATTCAGAGCCTGGTGATAGCAGTCGCGCGCGTGCGCGAGGTCGCCCCGGAGTATGCACGCGAACCCATCGGCGACGTCGATTCGAGCTCTTATCTTCGGATTGTCCAGCCCTTGAAGCAGGTCGCGTGCCTCGGCCACCCGGGCCGCGGTCGCGTCCAGGTTGCCTTGTATGGCGGTGATGTGTACCGCTTCGCAGAGCAGGTCGATCCTGGCCGCCGGGGGCTCCTGCGCCGTCGCCGACAGCGCCATTTCCACCCAGTGGCGCGCGTCGCTGAGCATTCCGCAAGTGGTCCACATGGGGCGCAGGGCGGCGATCATTGCCACGGTGCTGGCAGGGATTTCGGACAGGGTGAATCCCAGGGCTTCGCGCAGGTTGGGCATTTCATCGGTGAGGCGGTGATACCACTGGATTTGGTGTGGTCCCCACCATTCGGTGTGGACCTGGTTGAGCAGTTGTTCATACCAGGTGGCGTGACGTCGGCGCAGCGCGTGATATTCGGCGTCGGACAGGCGCTCGCGGCCGTATTGGCGCACGGTGTCCAAGAGCCGGAAGCGCACGGCCGTGTCGTGGTCGATGCGAATCAGGATGGATTTGTCCACCAGCGCACACAATTGATCCAGGCACTGGGTCAGGGTGTCGTCTGCCGTGCTACCCGGGGCGTCGTCGCCTTCGGTGCTTTCCATGCTGAGGTGGTGGGCGGCGGGTAGGTCGAAGCTGCCGGCGAAGACCGATAGTTGGGCCCAAAGCTGTTGTTCGGCTTGGCTGCAACGTTCGTAGCTCCAGTCGATGCAGCAGGTCAGGGATTGTTGGCGGGTGGGTGCGCCGCGTCGTCCGCGGTTGAGCAGGGTGTAGCTGCGTGCGAGGTCGTCTGCGATGTGGTCGAGCGATAGGGCGCGAAGGCGTACGGCGGCCAGTTCGATGGCCAGGGGTACTCCTTCTAGTTGGGTGCAGATGCGGGCCACGGCGGGGCCGTTGTGGGCGGTTAGGGCGAAGCCGGGGACCGCGGCGCGGGCGCGTTCGACGAACAAGGTGATGGCGTCGTAGTCGGCCAGCGCGGAGAGGTTGAGGTCGTCGTCGGCGGTGGGGTAGGTCAGCGGGGCCAGGGTCAGTACTGCCTCGCCGGCGATGTTGAGGACTTCGCGGCTGGTGGTGATGACGTGCAGGGCCGGGCATTCGCGCAGCAGGGTGTCGACGAGTTTTGCCGCATCGTCGATGAGGTGTTCGCAGGTGTCGAGCACCAGCAGTGCGTGGCGGGGCTGCAGGAATTGCCGGAGCACCTCAGCCATCGGCCGCCCGGAGTGATCGCGCAGCCCCAGGGCGGTGGCGACGGTTTCGGCGAGGAGGTCCCCGGCGTGCAGATCGCCCAGTTCCACCAGCCAGACGCCGTCGTCAAAGTGGGTGCCCAGTTCGGTGGCGGCGTGGGTGGCCAGGGTGGTTTTGCCGACACCGCCGATTCCGGTCAGGGTGACCAGCCGTGACTGCTCGAGCAGCTCGCGCAGTTGGGTCAACTCGCCGTGGCGGCCGACCACTCCGGCGGGCAGGGTCGGGACCCGCCGCGTGCTGGCCGCGCGCGCGGGCGCCGGGCGGGTGCCGGGTGGGGAGGTGTCGTCGCTGCTGTGCAGGGCCATCTCGTCAACCGCGAGGCCGCGCTGGCGCTGGATTTGTTGCAGCGCTTGGCCTAGTTCCAGTGCCGAGGGGCGGTCGGTGGGTTCGCGGGCCATGGCGTGTTCGACGACGGCGGCTAGGTCGGTGGGGATGTCGTGTTCGTTGAGTTCGGCCAGTGGTTGGCTGCTGATGCGGATGAATTGGGCGATCATCTGTTCGCCGGCGCGGCGCTGGAAGGGGGCATGACCGGTCAGGGCGGGGAACAAGGTGGCGCCCAGGCTATAGACGTCTGAAGCCGCGGTGGGGGATTGGCCGGTGAGGATTTCGGGGGCGGTGAACGCCGGGGAGCCGGCCAGCGCGCCGGTCTCGGTGCGCAGGCCCGTTGCGGTGCGCGCGATGCCGAAGTCCCCTAATGCGGGTTCTCCGTAATCGGTGAGCAAGATGTTGGCCGGCTTGATATCGCGGTGCACGATGGCCACCCGGTGTGCTGATTCCACGGCGCCGGCAATCTTGACCCCGACCCGCAATACTTCTTCGAATCCCAGCACGCCCAGGCGGGCGATACGGCCCTGCCAAGCACCTTGCCCGCAGTAGGGCATCACCAAAAACAAACGGCCGCTGGCGGTTTGGCCGACCTGTAGCACCGTCACGATACTGGGATGGCCGGTCAGCCGGGCCATTGCCTGCTGCTCACGAACAAAGCGGGCCCGATCATCGGCAAACTGAGCGGTCAGTACCTTGACCGCGACCACCCGCGCTAAAGCCTGCTGCACACAGCGATACACCACCCCAAGCCCGCCCTGGCCAACCTGCACCGCCTCGCTGAACCCCGCCGCAGCCAACTCCGCCACCACATCATCCGAGGGTGCTGTCTCTTGACCGGCCTGCGTACCAAGCGGTTCCCCAGACACCATAAGAACTCCCATGATCCAGCCCAGGGCGCATTAGCCAGCGTGCCGATTGCACACAGTACGGCAGTACTCGCATACAGCACAGCGGAATTGGAGTTGCCGGCCCGGTGTCGGTGCCGCCGACACGGACGTGACGCACCCTTTGTTACGAAAGGGATTGCGCGCCACTACGATTCTGCTCGTCTTCGGCCAGCGCAAAGGCTGTGGCCTGGTCGAAGGTCATTGCGTCGCCTTGGCGCCAAGCGGCATCGAATTGCGCGGGGGTCAGCTGCTGGCGGGCGCGGCGCTCGAATTTCTCGTGGGACCCGCCTGCCTGGGTGAAGACACCCGTCGAGGCGCCGCACGCGCGAGATACCGCGCCGGCGGCTGCCATCAACACGACCGCACGATGCGGATCGTCCTGGGATCCCGCGACCCACGCCAAGGCATCGAGGAGTACCACGCTGTCCCACGGGTTGTTGATGAGTTGCGTCAATCGAAGACATTGCCGCAGTGGTGCTTCGGCGAGCTGCACCTCGCCCCGGCGCCACTGGTTGAACCCGACAAACGCCAACAGGCGCGACCGTTGCACGGAGTCGCCGACGGCATCGGCAAGGGCCAGCGCTTTTTCGAACCAGTCCAGTGCTTCGTCGTTGTCTTCCAATGTCTGGGCCATCCAGCCCAGCATCATCATCGACTGAACCCGCACCTCGAAGGCGTCGGTTGCATCCAGAGCCCAGTGATAGCAGTCGGCCGCGCGGTCAAGGTCGCCCCGGAGCATGCCGGCGTACCCATCGGCGACGTCGGTTCGAGCTCGTGCTTTCGGGTTGTCTGTCCCTTGAAGCAGGTTGCGTGCTTCAGCTACCCGGGCCTCGGTCGCGGCCATGTCCCCTTGTATGGCGGTGAGCCACGCCGCGTCGCAGAGCAGGCTGATCCGGGGCGCCGGGGGATTCTGCGGTGTCGCCGACAGTGTCTTTTCCACCCAGTGGCGCCCGTCTCTGAGCATTCCGGAGGTGGACCACATGGGGCGCAGGGCGGCGATCATTGCCACGGTGCTGGCAGGGGATTCGGACAGGGTGAATCCCAGGGCTTCGCGCAGGTTGGGCATTTCATCGGTGAGGCGGTGATACCACTGGATTTGGTGTGGTCCCCACCATTCGGTGTGGACCTGGTTGAGCAGTTGTTCATACCAGGTGGCGTGACGGCGGCGCAGCGCGTGATATTCGGCGTCGGACAGGCGCTCGCGGCCGTATTGGCGCACGGTGTCCAAGAGCCGGAAGCGCACGGTGGCGTTGTGGTCGATGCGAATCAGGATGGATTTGTCCACCAGCGCACACAATTGATCCAGGCACTGGCTCATGGTGTCGTCTGCCGAGGTCCCCGGGGCGTCGTCGCCTTCGGTGCTTTCCATGCTGAGGTGGTGGGCAGCGGGTAGGTCGAAGCTGCCGGCGAAGACCGATAGTTGGGCCCAAAGCTGTTGTTCGGCTTGGCTGCAACGTTCGTAGCTCCAGTCGATGCAGCAGGTCAGGGATTGTTGGCGGGTGGGTGCGCCGCGTCGTCCGCGGTTGAGCAGGGTGTAGCTGCGTGCGAGGTCGTCTGCGATGTGGTCGAGCGATAGGGCGCGAAGGCGTACGGCGGCCAGTTCGATGGCCAGGGGTACTCCTTCTAGTTGGGTGCAGATGCGGGCCACGGCGGGGCCGTTGTGGGCGGTTAGGGCGAAGCCGGGGACCGCGGCGCGGGCGCGTTCGACGAACAAGGTGATGGCGTCGTAGTCGGCCAGCGCGGAGAGGTTGAGGTCGTCGTCGGCGGTGGGGTAGGTCAGCGGGGCCAGGGTCAGTACTGCCTCGCCGGCGATGTTGAGGACTTCGCGGCTGGTGGTGATGACGTGCAGGGCCGGGCATTCGCGCAGCAGGGTGTCGACGAGTTTTGCCGCATCGTCGATGAGGTGTTCGCAGGTGTCGAGCACCAGCAGTGCGTGGCGGGGCTGCAGGAATTGCCGGAGCACCTCAGCCATCGGCCGCCCGGAGTGATCGCGCAGCCCCAGGGCGGTGGCGACGGTTTCGGCGAGGAGGTCCCCGGCGTGCAGATCGCCCAGTTCCACCAGCCAGACGCCGTCGTCAAAGTGGGTGCCCAGTTCGGTGGCGGCGTGGGTGGCCAGGGTGGTTTTGCCGACACCGCCGATTCCGGTCAGGGTGACCAGCCGTGACTGCTCGAGCAGCTCGCGCAGTTGGGTCAACTCGCCGTGGCGGCCGACCACTCCGGCGGGCAGGGTCGGGACCCGCCGCGTGCTGGCCGCGCGCGCGGGCGCCGGGCGGGTGCCGGGTGGGGAGGTGTCGTCGCTGCTGTGCAGGGCCATCTCGTCAACCGCGAGGCCGCGCTGGCGCTGGATTTGTTGCAGCGCTTGGCCTAGTTCCAGTGCCGAGGGGCGGTCGGTGGGTTCGCGGGCCATGGCGTGTTCGACGACGGCGGCTAGGTCGGTGGGGATGTCGTGTTCGTTGAGTTCGGCCAGTGGTTGGCTGCTGATGCGGATGAATTGGGCGATCATCTGTTCGCCGGCGCGGCGCTGGAAGGGGGCATGACCGGTCAGGGCGGTGAACAAGGTGGCGCCCAGGCTATAGACGTCTGAAGCCGCGGTGGGGGATTGGCCGGTGAGGATTTCGGGGGCGGTGAACGCCGGGGAGCCGGCCAGCGCGCCGGTCTCGGTGCGCAGGCCCGTTGCGGTGCGCGCGATGCCGAAGTCCCCTAATGCGGGTTCTCCGTAATCGGTGAGCAAGATGTTGGCCGGCTTGATATCGCGGTGCACGATGGCCACCCGGTGTGCTGATTCCACGGCACCGGCAATCTTGACCCCGACCCGCAATACTTCTTCGAATCCCAGCACGCCCAGGCGGGCGATACGGCCCTGCCAAGCACCTTGCCCGCAGTAGGGCATCACCAAAAACAAACGGCCGCTGGCGGTTTGGCCGACCTGTAGCACCGTCACGATATTGGGATGGCCGGTCAGCCGGGCCATTGCCTGCTGCTCACGAACAAAGCGGGCCCGATCATCGGCAAACTGAGCGGTCAGTACCTTGACCGCGACCACCCGCGCTAAAGCCTGCTGCACACAGCGATACACCACCCCAAGCCCGCCCTGGCCAACCTGCACCGCCTCGCTGAACCCCGCCGCAGCCAACTCCGACACCACATCCGACGGTGTTGTTGTCCCCCGACCAATCTGGGTACCGAGCGTGGCAAACACCATAAGAACTCCCATGATCCAGCCCAGGGCGCATTAGCCAGCAACATGCCGATTGCACACAGTACGGCAGTACTCGCATACAGTACAGCGGTATTGGAATTGAGGCTTGCGCTGCGCGCTGCTCGGTTCCAGGGATGAGGACTTGCGAGCCCGTGCGGCGGCGCCGTCGACGCGGCCATTAGCCGGCGTGCAGATCCGCCTCGGCAACATCAGACATCGTTCGCGCGATGCCGTCGTTCCCCTCGACAAACTGGAATAGGTTGCGCGCGTCCGCCAGCCAGTCCATTGCCATCGCGGTGTCTCCGCTCTGGAAGGCGAGGTGCGCGGCGGTGAACAGTGCCCGGATGCGCTGCACGCTGGGTTTGGGGGAGGTGGCCGCCAGGGCACGATTCGCCCATTGGCTGCCCTCGGCCACCATCGCCTGCTGGATCCAGAACCGGCGTATGGCGGCGGCCATCTCTACCGCCATCTCCGGGCAATCGGTCAGGCTGAACTGCAGTGCTTCCCGGATGTTGGGCAGTTCGCGGGTGAGGCGCAGGATCCAGTGAAGTTGTTGGGGGCCAAACCATTGCTCCTCGGCTTCGGAGAGCACCTGGTGATACCACGTGGCGTGGCGTCGAGCCAGTCGCGTGCGCTCGTCGCCGGCGATGTGCCCAAGTCCGTAGTCGCGCAGTGTTTCCAATAGCCGATAGCACACGATGCCGTCATTTTCGGTGCGTATCAGGATTGATTTGTCGACCAATGTAGAAAGCAGGTCAAGGAATTCGCTGGCGGGCAGGTCCGCGCCACTGACATATTGGGCGGCCGGCAGGTCGAAGTTGCCGGCGAATAGCGATAGTCGCGCCCATACTCGTTGCTCGTCTTGGGTGCACAGGTCGTAGCTCCGTTCGATGCAGCACGCCAGGGACCGCTGATCGGGGGCGCTGCCGACGCTCAACAATGCATACCCGTCGCGCAGTTCATCTGCGATCTGCTCTACCGACATGGCTGGAAGCCGTGCAGCCGCCAGCTCGATGCCCAACGGCAGCCCGTCCAGGCGGGCGCAGATGCCCGCTACCGCGGCGGCATTGTGCTCGGTGAGCGCAAACTCCGGCACCGCGGCGCGGGCGCACTGAACAAACAACCTGACCGCGTCGTAGCCGGCCAGGTCCCCCAGGCCGGGCTCATCGTGAGTGCTGGGGCCATCAAGCGGAGAGAGCGCCAGCACCGCCTCACCACCGACCGCCAGTACCTCGCGGCTGGTTGCCACGATGTGCAGCCGTGGGCAGTGCCGCAACAAGGTGTCGACCAGGTTGGCTGCCTCATTGACGACCTGTTCACAGTTGTCCACGAGGATCAGCGCCCATCGCCGGTCGAGAACCTCGATCAGCGTCTCGATCGGCGCCCGGGCCGGCTGATTGGGCACCCCCAACGTTGCGGCTACCAGGTCGGCCAGCTGCGACCCGTCGCGCACGTCGCCCAAATCCACCCGCCACACCGCATCGGGGTGGTCGGCACTCAGCTGGTGTGCGGCATGCCTGGCCAGGCTGGTCTTGCCGACCCCGCCGGTGCCGGTAACCGTCACCAAACGGGAGCACTCCAACAACTCGTGCAGCCGTGCCAGCTCAGCCGCACGGCCCACCATTGCGTTCGGCGGCGATGGCAACCTGTCATCCGTTCCCCGCCTGGGCCCCGATGGGCGCGAAATGCGCGCATGTGACCTGTCGCTGCCCTCACGGTCGTACAGGACCATGTCGTCGACGTTCAGGCCGTGCCGGGCCTGGAGCTGCTGCAGTTGTTGGCCTAATTCGAGGGCCGACGGCCGGTTGTTGGGGTCATGGGCCATTGCCTGCTCGATAATCGCGGCAAAGTCGGCGGGGATGCCGTGCTCACGCAGATCGGGCAGGTGTTGGCTGGCGATGCGGACGAACTGCGCCATCAACTGCTCGCCGTTACGCCGTTCAAAGGCCGCGTGACCTGTTAACCCGGTGAAGAGGCTCGCTCCGAGACCGTAAACATCCGAAGCCTCGCTGGGCGCTGCATCGCCGAATAGCTCGGGGGCGGTAAAGGCCGGCGACCCCTGGAATACACCGGTAGCCGTTTTGAACCCCGACTTGGTGCGGGCGATTCCGAAATCACTCAGGGCCGGCTGACCGTAATCCGTAGAAAGAATGTTTGCCGGCTTGACGTCGCGGTGAATGATTCCCGCCCGGTGCGCGCACTCCAGCGCTCCGGCGATCTTGACGCCTACTCGCGATACTTCCTCGATATCCAGCGTCCCCACCCGGGCAATCCGCTCCTGCCAGCACCCCGACCCGCAATACGGCATCACCAGGAACGGATTGCCGCTGGCCGTTTGGCCCACCTGCAATACCGCCATGATGTTGGGATGGGCCGTTAGGGTCGCCATCGCCTGCTGTTCGCGGGCGAACCGCGCTTGATCCTCTTGACATACAACGGTCAGAACCTTGACGGCTACGACCCGATCCAACGCCACCTGAATGCAGCGGTAGACGGTGCCGAACCCACCCCGGCCAACCTCGACCGCACCGTCGAACCCCGCCGCGGCCAACTCGGCGGCGACGCCGAAGCCACCGGCGCCCTGACCCGCAGATTCATGTTGCGTATCAGCGAGGTTCGGATCCATCCACCAACCCCGAGATCCAACCAACTCGTCGAGCGCAGCGCGGAATAGCTCGACAAGCCGAGGAATATAGGCGCACCACATCGGCATATTACTGCTTTATGGGTCGGCATTGTAATTGCATATTTCTGCGAATTCAGGATCGCGCGAGAAGGCGTTACCTGCGTCAGTGACGACCTCGCCCGGGCTCGATAGCGCCACCGCGGGTGCTCGGCAGATTCAACCCTGGCCAGCATCCGCCGACCCAAAGGTCAATGTCGGGCCTGATACGGATGTGACACAAGATAACTTATGGGGCTAATGTTACGGCGCGCCTCCTCGCCCTGACCGTGGTTCACCGACAGAATCGCCCCCATGAAGATGTCAGGGCTTCTATCTCGTAGCACTCCTCGGCCGGGCCTGATCGGCACCGCTCGAGTGGACCGGAACATCGACCGTCTACTGCGCCGGGTCTGCCCCGGCGACATCGTGGTGCTCGACATCCTGGACCTGGATCGCATCACCGCCGACGCCCTCGTCGAAGCCGACATCGCCGCGGTAGTCAACGCATCGCCGTCGGTTTCCGGCCGCTATCCCAACCTCGGTCCCGAGGTGCTGGTCAACAACGGCGTCACCCTGATCGACGAGACCGGTCCCGAGATCTTCAAGAAGGTCAAAGACGGCGCCAAGATCCGGCTGCACGAAGGTGGGGTGTACGCCGGTGATCGCCGACTGGTCCGCGGCACCGAGCGCACCGACCACGACATCGCCGACCTCATGCGGGAGGCCAAGAGCGGACTGGCGGCTCACCTGGAAGCCTTCGCCGGCAACACAATTGAGTTCATCCGCAGCGAGAGCCCGCTGCTGATCGACGGAATCGGCATTCCGGACATCGACGTCGACATGCGTCGCCGGCATGTGGTGATCGTCTCCGACGAGGACAGCGCCGCCGATGATCTGAAGTCCCTCAAACCGTTCATCAAGGAGTACCAACCGGTGCTGGTAGGAGTCGGCTCGGGGGCCGACACCCTGCGTAAGGCGGGCTACCGGCCGCAGCTGATCGTCGGCGACCCCGACCAGATCAGCACCGAAGTCCTCAAGTGCGGCGCGCAGGTGGTCCTGCCCGCCGACGCCGACGGCCATGCCCCCGGCCTGGAACGCATCCAGGACCTCGGTGTCGGGGCCATGACCTTCCCGGCCGCCGGCTCGGCCACCGACCTGGCGCTGCTGCTGGCCGACCATCACGGCGCCGCATTGCTGGTCACGGCGGGTCACACCGCCAACATCGAGACCTTCTTCGACCGCACCCGCACCCAGAGCAACCCATCGACCTTCCTGACCAGGCTGCGGGTAGGGGAGAAGCTGGTCGACGCCAAGGCCGTCGCCACCTTGTACCGCAACCACATCTCGGCCGGGGCCATCGCGCTGCTGGCGCTGACCATGCTGATCGCCATCATCGTGGTGCTGTGGGTCTCGCGCTCCGACGGCGTGGTCTGGCACTGGATCATCGACTACTGGAATCGCTTCACCCTTTGGGTGCAGAACCTGGTCAGCTAGGGCGGTGCGCTGATGATCTCGTTACGCCAACATGCGATCTCGCTTGCCGCCGTCTTCTTGGCGCTGGCCATCGGGGTGGTGCTGGGGTCCGGCTTCTTCTCGGACACCCTGCTGTCGACGTTGCGTAACGAGAAGCGCGACCTGGCCGGCCAAATCAGCAGCCTCAACGACCAGCGCAACGCGCTCAACGAAAAGCTCAGTGCGGCAAACAATTTCGATTCCCAGGTGCTGGGACGGATCGTGCACGACGCGCTGGCCGGCAAGTCGGTGGTGCTTTTCCGTACCCCCGATGCCAAGGACGACGACGTAGCCGAGGTGTCGAAAATCATTGCCAAGGCCGGGGGTTCGGTCACCGGGACGGTATCGCTGACCCACGAGTTCGTGGAAGCCAACTCCGCGGAGAAGCTGCGCTCGGTGGTGAACTCGTCCATCCTGCCGGCCGGCAGTCAGCTCAGCACCAAGCTCGTCGACCAGGGTTCGCAGGCCGGTGATCTGCTCGGCATCGCGTTGATGATCAACCCCAAGCCCGATGCCCCCGCCGTCGAAGACAGTCAGCGTGACACGGTCCTGGCGGCGCTGCGCGAAACCGGCTTCATCACCTATCAGCCCGCCGACCACATCGGGGCCGCCAACGCCGCGATCATTGTCACCGGCGCAGGGCTGCCGGCCGACGCCGGCAATCAAGGGGTCAGCGTGGCGCGGTTCGCCGCGGCGCTGGCGCCCCACGGTTCGGGCACCGTGCTGGCCGGGCGAGACGGCTCGGCGACCGGTAGCGCCGCCGTCGCCGTGGCGCGCGCCGACGCCGGCATGGCCGCGGCCGTCAGCACCATCGACGACGTGGACGCCGAGCCGGGACGCATCACCGCGATCCTGGCTCTGCATGACCTGATCAACGGCGGCCACACCGGTCAATACGGCACCGGTCACGGGGCAACTTCGGTCACTGTGCCCCAGTAGGGCGTGTTCTCCGCGGTGTGGCGCCGTGGATGTTAGGGTGGGTTTCCGTGGGTCGGCAGGCCCAGCTAGATCGGCTACCACAAGTCATGCCCTGCCCGTCTTCACGGAGGTCGCCCTGTTGCGTAAGCACCCGCACACCGCCACCAAGCACCTCTTCGTCAGCGGCGGTGTCGCTTCCTCCCTTGGCAAGGGACTGACTGCCAGCAGCCTTGGGCAGTTGCTCACCGCGCGCGGGTTGCACGTGACGATGCAGAAGCTCGACCCGTACCTCAACGTCGACCCGGGCACCATGAACCCGTTCCAGCACGGCGAGGTCTTCGTCACCGAGGACGGCGCCGAAACCGACCTTGACGTCGGTCACTACGAGCGGTTCCTGGATCGCGATCTGTCCGGTTCGGCGAATGTGACTACCGGCCAAGTGTATTCAACGGTCATCGCCAAGGAACGCCGCGGCGAATACCTCGGCGACACGGTTCAGGTGATCCCGCACATCACCGACGAGATCAAGCGGCGCATCCTGGCGATGGCCGAACCGGACGCGAACGGCCACCGGCCCGATGTCGTCATAACCGAGATCGGCGGCACCGTCGGCGACATCGAATCACAGCCCTTTCTGGAGGCGGCCCGCCAGGTCCGGCATTATCTTGGCCGCGAGGACGTCTTCTTCCTGCACGTGTCGCTGGTGCCCTACCTGGCCCCGTCCGGCGAACTCAAGACCAAACCGACGCAGCACTCGGTGGCGGCGCTGCGCAGCATCGGTATCACTCCAGACGCACTGATCCTGCGTTGCGATCGGGACGTTCCCGAAGCGCTGAAGAACAAGATCGCCCTGATGTGTGACGTCGACATCGACGGCGTGATCTCGACGCCGGACGCGCCGTCGATCTATGACATCCCGAAGGTGCTGCACCGTGAGGAACTCGACGCGTTCGTGGTCCGCCGGCTCAACCTGCCATTCCGCGATGTCGACTGGACCGAGTGGGACGACCTGCTGCGCCGCGTTCACGAACCGCAGGAGACGGTACGAATCGCGTTGGTGGGCAAGTACGTTGAGTTGTCCGACGCCTACCTGTCGGTCAGCGAGGCGTTGCGCGCCGGCGGATTCAAGCACCGGGCCAAGGTCGAAATCCGTTGGGTGGCCTCCGACGACTGCGAGACGCCCAGCGGAGCCGCGACCACCCTGGGCGACGTGCACGGAGTGCTGATTCCCGGCGGGTTCGGCATCCGGGGCATCGAGGGCAAGATCGGTGCCATCTCCCACGCGCGGGCGCGTGGTTTACCGGTGCTGGGGTTGTGCCTGGGTCTGCAGTGCATCGTGATCGAGGCGGCGCGCTCGGTCGGTCTCACCGAAGCCAACTCGGCCGAATTCGAACCGGGTACACCGGATCCGGTCATCTCGACGATGGCCGACCAGGAACACATCGTCGCCGGTGAGGCCGATCTGGGCGGAACCATGCGACTGGGCGCCTATCCCGCGGTGCTGCAGCCGGATTCGATTGTGGCCCAGGCGTATCAGGCAACGCAGGTGTCCGAACGGCATCGGCACCGCTACGAGGTGAACAACGCCTATCGAGACAAGCTGGCCGAAAGCGGGCTGAGAATTTCTGGGACCTCACCTGACGGGCATCTGGTGGAGTTCGTCGAATATCCGCCGGATCGGCACCCGTTCGTCGTCGGCACCCAGGCCCACCCGGAGTTGAAGAGCCGGCCTACCCGGCCGCACCCGCTGTTCGTCGCGTTCGTCGGCGCGGCCATCGATTACAAGGCGGGCGAACTGCTGCCCGTCGAGATTCCCGAGCAGCACGTGTCCAACGGGAGCCAGCATCGAGACGGCGCTCGCGACGAGATCGCCCAGCCGCTAGCCGAACCGGCTGCCCGTGGCTGAGCACGTCTTCGAGACGACGTCGTCCGAAACGCTTTATCGCGGAAACATTTTCGCCCTGCGCCGGGATGAGGTGCGGATGCCGGGCGACACCATTGCGGTGCGCGAGGTGATCGAACATTACGGCGCGGTGGCCATCGTCGCGATGGACGACGAGAACAACGTTCCGATGATCTATCAATACCGCCATGCGTTCGGTCGACGGCTATGGGAGTTGCCCGCGGGGCTGCTCGATGCCGCGGGTGAACCACCCCACCTCACGGCCGCCCGCGAGCTGCAGGAGGAGGTGGGCCTGCAAGCCAGTACTTGGCAGGTGCTGGTCGATCTCAATTCCGCGCCCGGCTTCAGCGACGAGTCGGTGCGCGTGTTTCTGGCCACCGGGCTGACCCACGTCGACCGGCCGGAGTCGCACCACGAAGAAGCCGATATGACCATGCGCTGGTTTCCCATCGCAGAGGCGGTCCAGCGGGTGCTGGCCGGCGAGGTCATCAATGCCATTGCGGTCGCCGGAATTCTCGCCGCCCAGGCGGTCGCGAACGGCGTCGCTGCGGCGCGCCCCTTGGACACCCCATGGATCGACAAGCCGGGTGCGTTCGCCGCGCGCAAGGCCTCGCAATGACGCTTGCGCTCGAGACTCAGATGCAGGGCTACCTCGACCATCTGACCATCGAGCGCGGCGTCGCGGCGAACACGTTGAGCTCCTATCGCCGCGATCTGCGGCGCTACTCCAAGCATCTGGAAGACCGCGGGATCAGCGACCTGGCCAAAGTCGGCGAGGACGATGTCAGCGAGTTTCTGGTGGCGCTGCGCCGCGGAGATCCCGAATCCGGATCGGTGGCGCTTTCGGCGGTGTCGGCGGCTCGGGCGCTGATCGCGGTGCGCGGACTGCACCGCTTCGCCGCCGCCGAAGGGCTGGCCGAACTCGACGTGGCGCGGGCCGTGCGGCCACCCACGCCGGGCCGGCGGTTGCCCAAGAGCCTCACCATCGACGAGGTGCTGGCGCTACTGGAGGGCGCCGGGGGCGACGACGCGGCCGACGGACCGCTCACCCTGCGTAACCGGGCGTTGCTGGAACTGCTGTATTCCACCGGGGCGCGGATATCCGAAGCCGTCGGCCTCGACGTCGACGACATCGACACGCACGCACGCTCGGCGCTGTTGCGCGGCAAGGGCGGCAAGCAGCGGCTGGTGCCGGTGGGACGTCCCGCCGTGCACGCATTGGATGCCTACCTGGTGCGGGGACGTCCGGACCTGGCGCGGCGCGGGCGCGGTACCGCGGCGATCTTTCTCAATGCGCGCGGCGGGCGGCTGTCGCGCCAAAGCGCCTGGCAGGTCCTGCAGGACGCGGCCGAGCGGGCCGGCATCACCTCGGGCGTCTCGCCGCACATGCTGCGGCACTCGTTTGCCACCCATCTGCTCGAGGGCGGCGCCGACGTGCGGGTGGTGCAGGAGTTACTGGGCCACGCCTCGGTCACCACCACGCAGATCTACACCCTGGTCACCGTGCACGCGCTGCGTGAGGTGTGGGCCGGAGCCCATCCGCGGGCCCAATAGCTCGAGCCAATCGCGTCCATCGCCGGTCTGGCCCGTGGTCGTGACGTTGTTGATGCCCACCGCCATTCGCCAGACGGAACACCGCGCGGGGCGAGACGCGCTTTGCGACTCATTCATTTTCAAGGTTACGCACAGCTTTCATTGACCTCCCGGGAAGGCAGACCGGATGTACGATCTTTTGCTTAAGAAATCAGTTCGACGAAGCTGAGGATCCTGCGATGGACGATGACGGCAGCACTGCGGGTAAGCGCTGCGGTCTTTGGCTTACCGGGGCCCGTGGTTCGGTGGCGACCACCTCGATCGTCGGCTTGTATGCACTGAGCGCCGGCCTGATCCCCGACACCGGCTGCGTGACCGCGACGCCTGACTTTGCTGACGCGCATTTGCCGAAGCTTGCGGATTTCGTGGTAGCCGGGCGCGACATCTCCACCACGCCCTTGGTGAAGCGCGCCGAAATGTTGGTCGAAGCGGGGCTGTTGCCGCCTGGGGTGGTGGCCGCGGTCAACGATCGACTCGCGGCTACCGACGATGAGATCGTCGGACCCTCGTGCATGGCGACCGCGGACCCGGCCAGCGCTGGCGCCGCTACCCAGGCGGAACTGGTCGATCGGCTCAGCGATGCGATGGCTTCGTTCATATCGGGGCACTCGCTGGACGTGTTGGTCGTCATCGACGTGGCCTCCACCCAGCCACCCGTGATCGACATGCCGGAATTCCACGACGCCGAGCTGCTCCTGCCGGGGCTGGCCGAGCCCAACCGCATCGTGCTACCGGCGAGCGGCCTGACCGCCCTTGCCGCGATACGCAATGGCGCCGCATATGCCTGCTTCACACCGTCGCCGACGCTGGGCCTGCCCGCGTTGCGCAGCCTGGCCGACGACGCCGGCGTTCTTTACGCCGGGCAGGACGCCAAGACCGGTCAAACCCTGCTGCGCACGGTGTTGGCGCCGATGTTCGCTAGCCGCGCGATGGCCGTCCACTCGTGGTCGGGAACCAACCTGCTGGGCGGTGGGGATGGCGCCACGCTGGCCGATCCGGTGGCAGTACAGTCCAAGCTCGCCAGTAAACAACGCGGCATCCAGCAGATGCTCGGTGGCGGCGTGACCGCTCCACTGCACATCGACTATGTGCCCGACCTCGGCGAAACCAAAGTCGCATGGGATTACATCCATGCCACCGGATTTCTCGGCGGCCAGATCACGCTGCAAACAATTTGGTCGGCACCGGATTCCGCCTTGGCGGCGCCGTTGGTTCTCGACGTTGCGCGCCTGTTGGCGATGGGCCGCTTGCACGGCACGCGCGGCGTCGTCCCGGAGCTGGGCTTCTTCTTCAAGGAACCGTGGGGGTCTGAAACGCATTCACTCGCAGCGCAATACGACGCGCTGGTGCAGTGGAGCACGTCGTTTTCGGCTGGCCGGTGAAGGTCAAGGCTTATCTCGGCCTGATGCGGGCGCCTGCCGCGCTGACAGTTCTCGGTGATACGGCCGTGGGGGCCATTTGGGCGGGCCGCCCGCTCTCGGGGCGGCGGCTCGCGCTGCCGCTGGCCTCGGCACTGTTGTATTGGAGCGGCATGGTGCTCAACGACTGGGCCGACCGGCGGCGCGACGCCGTCGAGCGGCCCGAGCGGCCCATTCCGTCCGGAGAGGTCTCGCCCGGCGCGGCGCTGTCGCTTGCGACGGGATTGGCGGCGGCAGGTGTCGCGACGGCGACCGCGGTCAGCGGCCGGCACGGGCTGGCCGCGGCCGGCCGAATCATGTTGTGCGTCACGGCCTATGACGTGGTTGCCAAGGACACCGCCATCGGACCGCTGGTCATGTCGGGCTGCCGCTTTTTCGATGTCATGCTCGGTGCCGGTCCGGGTTATCGGGCCGCGCTTGTTCCGGCGTCGGTGATCGGGCTGCACACCACCGCAATCACGGTGCTTTCCCGCAGTGAGGTGACGGGCGCCGAACGCAGCCTGCCGGCGGTCGTCGGCGCAATGGGCGGTGCCGTCGCCACCTCGGCGATGGTGAGCACCGCAGGGTACCGGGCCGCACCGGCCGGGGCGGTCTACCTGTGGTCGTTTGGCCCGGGCCTGTGGCAGGCGTGGCAGCAGCCCAGCGCGGAGGTGATCCGTGCGGCCGTGCGCAACGGTATCGCGTCGATGATCGCCGTGCAGGCGATGCTGGCGGCACGTTCTCGGCTGACCATGCTGGCCTTGAGCGGACTCGCAATTGGATTGCGGCTGAAGGTTTCTGCGCCAAAACCCACCGAGGTGACCTGATGCACATTGGCTACAACACCAATAGTCTGGCCGACCATCCACTGGCCGACGCGCTCGGCTTGATCGCCGACGAGGGCTATACCGCGGTGGCGCTGACGGTCGGCTATCCCCACGTGCGCCCCTTCGACTCCGACCTCGGTTCCCAACTGGGTGCCCTTCGGGCGCTGCTGGACAGCTACGGGCTCAAGGTGGCCATCGAAACGGGTGCGCGCTATCTGCTGGATCCGCGTAACAAACACAAACCCTCGCTGGTGGACATCGCCGGTGAGGCACGAGTCGAATTCATGCGCCGGGCCATCGATATCGCCGCCGACCTGGGGGCCACCTGTGTCTCGCTGTGGTCGGGCTACGCGGTCAGCCACAGCGACCCCGCCACCACCCGTGAGCTGTTGCTGAGCCGTCTTGCACAGGTCGTGGATTACGCGGACCGCAAGGCGGTCACGCTGGGCTTCGAGCCAGAACCCGGCATGTTCGTCGAGACGGTGGCACAAGCCCGCGACGTATGCCGGGCGCTGGGCGATCCTGCGCGCCTTGGCATCACGCTGGACGTCGGCCATTGTGTGATGACCGAGCCGGCCGGGGCCGCGGCGGCGATCGCCGACTTGGGCGACAAACTGGTCAACGTGCATCTGGACGACATGACGCCGCTCAAACACGAACATCTCGAATTCGGCGACGGCGATCTCGATCTCGGGTCAGTGCTGGATGCCTTGCGCGGCAGCGGTTTCGGCGGGGTCGCCTCCGTCGAGTTGCCCCGACATTCACACGACGCACCGAATGTGGTGCGCCGCAGCATGTCGGCGATAAAGCTGGCCGGGCTGCCCGTGCAGGCGAGGTCGTGGATCGCTAAGGCCTCAGCCGAGATCGGGCGCGCTCCCGACAAGGTCGTGGAACTGTTCCCCGGGGCCACCCGCGGTGTCGGCGGATCAAGCGACGCCGTGCTGCTGGCCCGGGAAAAGCTGTTCAGCACTTTGGTGGCCGAAAACGATTCCGTCGCGGCCCCGCTTATCGAGAAGCTCTACCGCTGGGGCGACAGCGACGAACGTCTGGCCGTGCTACGCGGGTTGGAGATCGCGGCACTGAACGGCCAACCCGGACCCGAGGCATGCAGCACGGGTGTGGCCCTGGTCGAAGACGCGTTGCGCTGCAACGAGCCCCGGCTGGTGGGCGCGGCCCTCGGCGGGTTTGCCGCCCGCTACCTGTCTCAGCACGCCTGGCGGCACGGAGTGATGAAGCTCGTTTTCATGGAGGTGCCGCTGCAGGCGGTAGCCGGCTTGCACAACCGGGCCGATGCAGAATTGGGCCGCATGGCCAACGATTACGTCAACGAACGCCGTGCGGCCGGTCGTTCGGTGTCTGACGACGTGACGATGCTGCAACGCCTTACCGCGACAGAGACGGAGGTTGCGACGTGAGAATCTTTGACCCCCATATCCATATGACCTCGCGGACCACCGATGACTACGAGCAGATGTATGCCGCCGGCGTCCGCGCCCTGGTCGAACCGGCATTCTGGCTCGGCCAGCCCCGCACCGACGCCGCGTCGTTCATCGACTATTTCGACAGCCTGATCGGCTGGGAGCGGTACCGCGCTTCGCAATTCGGCATCGCGCACAACTGCACGATCGCGCTCAATCCCAAGGAAGCCAACGACAGCCGCTGCCGGCCGATACTCGAGCACATACCGCGCTACTTGTCCAAGGCCGGTGTCGTCGCCGTCGGCGAAATTGGCTACGACTCCATGACGCCCGACGAAACGGCGGTATTCGAAACACAATTGGAGATGGCCGCCGAGCGCGAACTGCCCGCACTCGTGCACACACCGCATCGTGACAAACTCGGCGGGACGATAGCCAGCATCGATGTGGTCAAGCGCATCGGCATCGATCCGGGACTGGTATTGCTGGATCACCTGAACGAGGTGACCATCGAACCCGCGCTGGAAAGTGGTTGCTGGGCCGGCTTTTCGATCTATCCCGACACCAAGATGGACGAGGACCGCATGGTCGCCCTCATGCAGCGGTACGGCCTGGAACGGATCATCGTCAATTCCGCCGCCGATTGGGGCCGATCCGATCCGCTCAAGACGGCCAAGACGGCCGAAGCGATGCTGGCGGCGTCGTTCACCGAAGACGACGTCGATCGGGTGCTGTGGCGCAATCCCGTCGAGTTCTACGGCCAGAGCGGACAATTGCTGTTGTTGAGCGAGGAGCAGGAAGCCGCATTCGCCGGCAACACGATTCACCGCGGGGAAAAACGGTGATGCTGTCGTACTGCAGCAACGTCGTCGCCGCGGAGAGCCTGCAGCTGCTGGAGCACCAATTGTCGTCGGTGTTCGCTCCGGCACGCGAGCATGCCGGGGTGGCGCAACTCGGCGTCGGGCTGTGGCTGCCGGCTGCCACCGCGGCCCAACTCTGCGGCGATCGTCGGGCGCGCCGCCGGCTGGCCGCGATCCTGGCCGACAGCGGACTCGCCGTGGTCACCATGAACGCTTTCCCGTACGGAAAATTTCACGGCGATTCAGTCAAACACAAGGTGTACCAGCCTGATTGGACGACGCGAGAGCGACTGGAATACACGAAGAACTGCGCCCAGGTGCTCAGCGATCTGTTGGGCGATACCGGGCACGGCAGCATCTCGACGTTGCCGCTGGGTTGGAATGACCCATGGGACGACGCCGCCGATGCCCAAGCCCGCAACAATCTGGCCGCGCTGGCCGACGAGCTGCGCCGCATCGAGAATCGCACCGGCAACCGGATCAGGCTGGCGGTCGAACCCGAACCCGGCTGCGTCATCGGCTCGTGCGGCGACGCCATCGGCTGGTTCGGCCGCGCGGTCACGGCCGGTGACGTGGATTCCCGGTATGTGGGTGTGTGTCTGGACACCTGCCATTTGGCGGTGATGCACGAAGATCCCGCCGCGGTGTTATCGGGGCTGGGCGAGATCGGAATCGAGGTGGTAAAGATACAGGCCTCCAACGCAATTCAGATACACGATTTGGCCGCCGACGGGGTGGTCGAGGCGTTCGCGGAATTCGCCAACTCGCCGTATCTGCACCAGGTCAACGGTTTCGATGCGAGCGGCCGCCAGTGGTTCCGGGACGATCTGTCCTTTCAGGACCCCGCGATACCGCGCGAGGGCAGCGCCCGCGTGCACTATCACGTGCCGTTGCATGTGAGTCCGCCGGCGCCGCTGGGCAATACGTCGCATGTCCTCGCCGAGGTGATGGGCATGCTGGGCGATCTAGCCGGACCTGTCGACGTCGAAGTCGAAACCTACACTTGGGATGTGTTGCCGCCGTCGCTGCGCATGGGAAGCCTTGCCGAAGACATAGCCGCCGAGGTTCGCTGGCTGGACGAACTGATCTGTGTGCGGGATCCGGCATGACGCAACCCGTTCTGCTCATCAACGTCGTCGGCTTGACGCAGCCGCTGCTGCGGCACATGCCGAACCTGTCCGCACTGGCGGCCCGCGGCGCCATGACCCCGCTGAAGACGGTTTTCCCGGCGGTCACCTGCACGGTGCAATCGTCGATGGTCACCGGCCTGAGGCCGAACAAGCACGGAATCGTCGGAAACGGCTGGTATTTCCGCGATCTGGGTGAGGTGCTGCTGTGGCGGCAGAGCAACGCCCTAGTGGCGGGGGAGAAGGTATGGGAGACGGCGGCCGGGCGTTTCGAGGGGTACCGCTCGGCCAACGTCGGGTGGTGGTATGCGATGAACGCCAGCAACGACGTCATCGTCACGCCCCGCCCGGTCTATCACCAGGACGGCCGCAAGTCGCCGGACTGCTACGTCATTCCGCCGGATCTGCATGACATTCTGACCGAGAAGCTCGGCACCTTTCCCTTGTTCCAGTACTGGGGACCGACGGCGAATATCACCTCGTCGCGCTGGCTGGTGGATGCATCGATAGAGATCATCGAGCGCTATTCGCCCACCCTGCTCACCGCGTATATCCCGCACCTGGACTACGACTTTCAGCGCTACGGTCCGCGCTCACCGCTGGCGATTGCCGCCGCGGCGGACGTCGATGCGGCGCTGGCCCCGCTGCTCACGGTTGCCGCCGAGCGCGGCATGACCACCATCGTCGTCTCCGAGTACGGGATCGGGCCGGCCCACCAGCCGGTCGACATCAACCGTGCGCTCAGACGCGAGGGCTACCTCAACGTCTACACGCAGCAAGGCCGAGAATACTTGGACCCGTGGACATCTCGGGCCTTCGCCGTCGCTGACCACCAAGCCGCCCATATCTATGTGCGCGACGAAGCCGACATCGCAGCAGTAGCCGACCTCGTCAAAGGGCTCAGCGGGGTCGACGAGGTGCTTGATCGAGACAAGCAGCAGGCATTGGCAATCGATCACTCCCGCTCCGGTGAGCTGGTGGCGATCGCCGAACCGGGCGCGTGGTTCACCTACTACTACTGGCTCAACGACGAACGTGCACCGGAATTCGCCCCCTGCGTCGACATTCACCGCAAGCCCGGATATGACCCCGCCGAGTTGCTGATGAATCCCGACGATCGGGCCGTCAAGGCCAAAGCCGCTGCGGCACTGGTCAAAAAGGCGGTAGGCCTGCGCTACACCATGGGCGTCATTGCCCTCAACGGCAGGGGCGTCGGCGGCACCCATGGGCGGCTGCCGGACTCAGCCGAAGAGACCCCTGTCGTCATTACTTCCACCCCCGACCTGCTGGTCGATGCCTCGGTGCCATTGCCCGTCACCGCCGTACGCGACCTGGTGCTCAACGCCCATACATTCAAGAGATGATGGATATGTTGCCATCGAAACATGACCTTGAAACAGCCATTGCCGCGATGGCCAGCGTCGCCAAGTCCGACGGACTGTCGGAGGCAGACGAGAGGCTGCTGGAAGCGGCGAGCGTGTATCTCGGCGAGGACAAGATCGACTGGCGCGAGCTCGTCGACCGGAGGTTCGACGTCACTGCCGTGAGGTTCGAATCCGAAGTTGCCAAGCGCTGCTTGTTGTTTCTGATGACGGCTGCGATCTTCGCGAACGGCAAAGTTCGGCTGCCCAGAGTTCAGGCGAGCATAAAGATCGCGAAAGCGCTTGACTGCCATGACAAATTCCTGGACGACCTGCTCGACATAGCACGCGGACGCGAATTCATCGGCTCGATGCGCATCCGGGCCAAGCTCATGAGTAGCCACGGCACCTCGCCCCTTCAGGTGCTGAAAGGCTTTTGGGACAATATGTCCGGCTATCTCGGCTTTGCGACCGATCCGGTGCTGGCCGCGTCGTATTACAAGCTGGGACTGCTGGATCCGGGGTTACTCGGACGGGAGCTCTGGGCGCACTATGTTCGAAACAACCTGAGATTTCCCGGCGAGAAAGGCACGACGGGAGAGTTCATCGTCGGGCATGACGTGGCACATATCCTGTCCGCGTATTCGACGAAGCCCGCCGGTGAGCTTCTCGCCGGAGCGTTCTCGGCCGGGTACAAGGAGCGGAAGCCGTTTGCACCGTTGCTGCTGGTGCTGCTGCAGTTCCAGGCCGGCATAAAGATCGACTTCCGGGCCGAAGCGACCACCGGATACATCGACGCGCCCGGCTATATGGATGCTTTCCGGCGCGGTCTGGAATGCAACGTGGACCTCACCTTTGGAAGCTGGGATTGGCGGCTTTACGCCGAGGTACCCGTGGCCGAGCTTCGCGAGAAGCTGGCGATTCCGCCGCCAACGGCGCGGGCCATTGAGGGCGGCACCTATCCAGAGGTGCTGTAGCCTTCCATAGCCAAGCGACCGGCCGCTCCCAAGGAGATGAGACAACGTGTGTCCGAACGTATATGAAGCCGACCTGCCGCGGGTGATGTATATCGACGCCGACAGTCCGGAGGAAGCACACCGGCGTATTCGGCAGGCGCGCGAACAAAGTCCGATTGCAATGGGATTGCACGGTCCGGAGATCCTGAGCTATGAGCTAGTGCGCTCGGTGCTGTTCGACAGCCGGTTCGGTGTAGCCAAGGGCGTTTTTCTTGAGTCACAGGGTGTTACATCGGGCCGGTTGTGGGACAGGTTCCGCGACTCGATGATGAGTCTGGACGGGCGGGAACACAACCGAATACGGCGGCTGGCATCACCGGCATTCGCGCCACGTGCCATCAGGCGAATGCAGCAGACTATCGCCGATGTGATTACCATGCTTCTTGATCCGGTGATTCCGATGGGCCGCTGTGATGTCGTCGAAGATATCTCCAAGAGCTTTCCGAGCCCAATCCTGTGCGCGTTCGTCGGCGCCCCGGTTGAGGACTGGCCGCTCTTCCTTGGCTGGGCTGACGACATCTGCAGCATGTTCAGCTTGGAGGCGGCGGCCAAGCAGGACACAATCATGAAGGCGTACGACGAACTCGATGGCTACCTCGCTGATCTCGTCGCGCAGCGGCGCGACAACCTCGCCGACGACCTAGTGTCCGAATTGGTCCGCACCGACAGAGGCGGCGAGGTGCTGACCCAAAGAGAGTTGTGCAGGCTGGTATCGGCACTGCTGATAACTGGAACTGACACTAGCCGCAATCAGTTGGCCGCGGCGGTCGGGGCGCTCTGCGATCACCCGGAGCAATGGGCGCTCCTGGCCGAAGAGCCAGAATTGGCGCCACAGGCTGTCGCGGAGCTCATGCGGCACACGCCGGCGGTAATGTACACGCTTAAGCAGGCACTGGAGGACGTAGAGCTCGCCGGTGTCGTCATTCCGGCAGGCACACAAGTCGCCGTCAATATCGCCGCCGCCAACCGCGACCCCGATGTCCACGACGATCCCGAGCGCCTTGACATCACCCGTCAGGATCCTCCACCGACGCTGGTATTCGGCGCCGGGCCGCACTTCTGCCTGGGATTGCATCTCGCCAAAATGGAACTCGCCCAGGCGCTGATAGCCATTACTGGGCGCATGCGTAACCCGCGGCGCGTTGGTCCGGCGCCGTGGAAACCCTTTGCGCCGGTGACTGGTCCGCTCACCCTGCCCATCGAATTCGATGTCGAAGTCGCCTAGCCGGTGGGTCCAGCCGCGGGCGTGGAGACTTGGCCCGCTGATCGCTTCGGCAGCAGCGCCACCGGTATGAAGGTAAGCGCGATGAGCGCCACCGCGACCAGGAATACCGCGGTATAGGCGTGGGAAAGATCGCGCATCAGGTTGCCGGGGAATTCGGGATCCAGTGCCCGCGCCGGCATACTTGATGGGTCGACCGGTACCCCGCGCCGCGCGGAGTCCTCTTGTAGCACCGCGATTTTCTTTGCGGCAGAGATGTTTTCGCTGCGGTTGAACTGGCTGGTGAGGATCACTGACATGAGCGCCGTTCCCACTGAAGCGGCCACCTGCTGATTAACGTTGACTAGCGTTGAGCCCCGGGCAATCTGGTGTGGAGCCAGGGACTGCACTGCTGCCGCGGACAGGGGCATCATCGTGCAGCCCATTCCCAACCCCATGATCGTCAAGCCGGGCAGCAGAGTCGGCACATAGTGTGCCTGTTTGGCCACGCCATAGCTGAAAATGCACATTCCTATGGCGATCAGCGTGATACCGGCCATGAGAATCCTGGCGGGTCCGCGTTTGTCCATCAACGATCCCGCCAGGGGCATCGTCAGCATGGCGCCGATTCCGCGCGGAACCATACTCATACCGGCATTGAGCGGTGTTTGATGCAGCAACTCCTGGAAGTAGCTGGGGAACAGCAACCCTGCGCCGAAGAACGAAGCGGCGAAGAAAAACATTGCCGCATTGGCGAGCGTGACCGCTCTGTTGTTCAGCAGGCGCAGATCGATCAGCGGATGCTCGGCGCGGTAGAGCGCATGAACAAGGAACCCGATGATCAACACCAGACCGGTCAGCACCGGTACCCAAACGTGGCGATCGGCCACCGTTCCGCGACTGGGCACCACCGATATCCCGTACAGAAAGATAGCCAATCCGGGGCACAGCAGCAGCATCCCGACAAGGTCGAAGGTTTCAGATGGCGCCGAATGATCCTTGGGAAACACGATCGCCGCGAGGACAACCGCGACTAGGCCGATGGGGAGGTTGATCCAGAAGATCCATTCCCAGCCATAGCTGTCGATCAGCCAGCCGCCCAGGACAGGGCCAAAAATGGGGCCCAACAGCACCGGGACTCCCAGCACCGCCATGATGCGACCCAGTCGTTTCGGTCCGGCCTCGCGGGTCAGGATGGTAAGGACCAGTGGCATCAGCATGCCCCCACCGAGGCCTTGCGCCACCCGAAAAGCGATAAGAAGACCGATATTTGGCGCAAGAGCGCATAACAGGGAGCCGACTGTGAATGCGGCTAGGGAGCCCATGAAGAGTCGCTTGGTGCCGAACCGGTCGGCGGCCCAACCTGTGAGCGGGATGACGGCGGCCATCGCCAGCGTGTAGCCGGTCATGGTCCAGGCGACGACGGCCTGGGTGGTTTCGAAGGCGGCGACGAAGGTGCGTTGTGCGACGGTAACAACGGTGGTGTCGACGATCGGCATCATCGAGCCAAGGACACATACGCCGGCGATCCGGAGCAGCCTCGCGTCGAGCTGGTCGAGCGCCTCCGGCGGTTGTGAATCGAGCGCGCCGTGTTCCATGGCTATCAGCTCCTAGGTCTGCACTGGACCCAATCCCGTGCCGGAAAGCATCTCATATGCCGAGCCCACTGCCTTGACTTTCGCACGACCCACTTCTACCTTTAGTACAAATGTCGGACATTTGGAGGTTTACGTGAGTGACCTGTTCGGGCCGGTGGTGCACGACTGGGACGACCTGCTCTTTCCCGGCACCAGCGGATTCGACGCTCAGCGGGCGGACGAGTTCCTCCGCAACGCGATGCGCTGGCACTTCAGCGAGCAGACGGGCTCGCCCTTCTGGCTCCGCGAGGCGGCGCAGCTGGACTTCGACCCGATTGCCGACGTCAAGACGTGGTCGGATCTGCGGCTGTTTCCTAATGTCGTGAGCAAGCTGAGGCATGTCGCCGCGCGAGACCTCATTCCACGCGGCTACGGCGTAAACCCGGATGTCGACGGCGTTTTCGAGTCCGGTGGCACCACCGGAGCACCGAAAAGAGTTGTGCTGATGCGGGACTGGTCGGATTCGTGCGACGAGTTCGCACACCTGGCGCTCGATGCGGCCGGAGTGCCCCGCGGTGTCGACGCCCTTGGGCTGCTCCCGACGGGCCCGCATCATTTCGGTCATTCCCTGCGCCGCCAGATCGCCCAGCGGGGCGGGCTGTTTCACAGCGTCGATCTCGATCCGCGCTGGGTGAAGAAGCGCGTGGCCGCCGGCCGGCCCGAGGAAGTGCCGGCATACATCGATCACCTGATCGACCAGGCCACCTTCATCCTCGAGACGCAGGACATCGGCCTGCTCGCCATTACTCCTCCGGTACTGGTGCAGATGGCCGAGAACGACGATCTGATAGAACTCATTGCCGGCAAGGTCAAGGCGATCGTGTGGGGCGGCGCGCACATGGATGCCGACACCCAACGGCTGCTCACCGCCGAGGTGTTCCCCAATCAGGTGTTCTACGGCGTATTCGGGTCGGCCATGATCTTGGGTACCTGCCGACAGCGACCGCAACGGCGGTGCGACCAGGAAGTCATTTTCGACGCGAGGCCGCCATACATCACCATCGAGGTGGTTGATCCAACGACGTTGCAACCGGTGGACTATGGCCGGCGCGGGCAGTTGCTCATGCACCACGTCAGCAAGAACGCGTTCATTCCCAACAACCTGGAACGCGATACCGGAATCCGCGTGGCACCGCCACCGGGACTGCCGGTGGGCGATTCGGTAACCGCCGTCGCGCCGGCGAAAACCTTTGAGCAGGAAGACGTTATCGAAGGCGTCTACTGATGCGGCAAATCGAGGCGATCGGTCCCGACGGCCCCTATCGCGCACAGCGCCGGGAACCGGTGTGCTACTTGAGCGGGGAACCGCTGGCCGAGTTGAGCATGGTGCCGCCGATCTTCGCAATCCAGGCGGTCAAGAAACTGCGCCGCGCCTCACGGCTGTCACACGAGCAACGGCTCGACGCGATGCGCAGTGCCACGGCATCTTTCGCCCACGGCTGCATCGACGGCATGAGTGCTCGCGACTACCAGCGCACGGTGAGCAAGGTGACCGGCACGCCCATCGCTTCGGTGCAGATCGCTGTCGACGGCATCGAGGCCGCCGGGATGAACCTTGGCTGGACGTCGCAACAGGCCCGTCCTGCCGCTGCCGTCAACGACTGGCGCGATCCGGCCGCTGGGTTCGGCTCGGCGGTGTGGACTCGCCGCGGAGACGTATTCGCCGTCCTGTCTTCGGGAAACACGCCGGCGATTCACAGCGCGTGGTTCGACGCCGTGGCCTACGGCTATCGGGTGGTCCTGCGTCCCTCACGCCGCGAGCCCTTCACGCCGTTTCGATTGGTCAGCGCCATGCACGAGGCCGGCCTCGGCGACTACGTGGCATTTCTGCCGTGCGGCTACGACGTGGCCGATAAACTGGTCGAATTGGCCGATGTCGCAATGATTTACGGCGGCCAGAGCATTGTGCATAGGTACGGCGGCAACGATCGCGTCCTCGTTCAAGGTCCGGGCCGATCCAAGGTTCTGATCGGCTCGGACGCAGCTTGGCAGGACGCGGTCGACACGGTCGCGCATGCGGCCACCGTCAGTGGCGGCGCCTCGTGTATGTGCACCACTTCGGTGCTCGTGGAGGGCGACCCGCGATCGTTTGCAACAGCGTTGGCGGCCAAACTATCTCAGATTCCCAGCTTGTCGCCCGAAGATCCGGACGCGATTCTTACCGTGCGCCCGTGCGAGTCCGCTCGCCGCATCGAACGCTGTCTGCGCACTGCGGCCGAAGGCGCAACACCGGTGCTCGGTGGCGACGGTGTGGTCGACGAGCTGCCCGACGGCGGCGCGGTGCTGCGCCCAGCGGTTCATCTCGTCGATTCGTGGCGGGCCCCGCAACTCGGCATCGAACTTCCCTTTCCCTGTGTGTGGGTCGGACCCTGGGACCGCAGTGCCGGTGTCACGCCGTTACGCAATTCGCTGGTGGTGGTCGCTAACACGGGGGATACCGAGCTTGTCGACGAACTGCTGAACGAGCCGAGCATCCGCAACGTCTACGTCGGCGATCACCCGACCACCTTCTCGGCCACCGGCCTGCCGCACGACGGCTACCTCGGCGACTTCCTCATGCGAACGAAGGCTTCGGTGAACTCTTAGCAGGAGTCAACAGCGCAGGCGACCGCACGTCAGCCCGGTGTGAGGCGGCGCACACAACCGGCGGTTGTGAGGTCACAATCAGCGGCACTCTACTGACGGCCGCTTGATTGCTGCACTATGAAACTGTGTCCGTGGGTTCTATGGGGTCCAGGTCCCGCGGGTTATGGAATCGCCGGCGCCGCGACATGGGCTGGCGCACAAGAATGTTCGCGAAGGAGATAGCGCATGACCACGGCACCTCCCGCCAAGACACGTAATCGTAGTGAGGGTCAGTGGGCGCTGGGCGAGAGCGCACCGCTCAACGACGCTGAGCAGTTCAAGCACGACGATGCGCCGCTGAATGTGCGAGACCGCATCCTCAGTGTTTACGCCAAACAGGGGTTCGACAGCATCGACAAGAGCGATTTGCGTGGTCGATTCCGCTGGATGGGCCTCTATACCCAGCGTGAGCAAGGTTTCGATGGGTCGTGGACCGGTGAGGAGAACACCGACACCATCGAGGCCAAGTACTTCATGATGCGGGTGCGCTCCGACGGCAAGCCGATGTCGGCGACAACGTTGCGCACCATGGGGCAGATATCGACGGAATTCGCTCGCGACACGGCCGACATCGGCGACCGCGAGAACGTGCAGTACCACTGGATAAAGATTGAAGACGTCCCCGAAATCTGGCGCCGGCTCGAATCTGTCGGCTTGACCACCACCGAGGCCTGCGGCGACTGCCCGCGCGGAATCCACGGTTCGCCGCTGGCCGGTGATTCGGTTGACGAGGTGCTCGACCCGTCGCCCGCAATCGACGAAATAATCCGCCGCTTCATGAATAACCCCGACTACGCCAATCTTCCGCGAAAGTACAAGATCGCGATCTCCGGTCTGCAGGACGTGTCCCACGAGACCCATGACGTCGCGTTCGTCGGCGTCAATCATCCCGAGCACGGCCCCGGCATGGACCTGTGGGTTGGTGGGGGCTTGTCCACCAACCCGATGATGGCCCAGCGCGTGGGTGTCTGGATTCCCCTCGACGAGGTGCCCGACGTCTGGGAAGCGGTCACCCAGGTGTTCCGCGACTACGGCTATCGGCGGCTGCGCGCCAAGGCTCGGCTCAAGTTTCTGGTCAAAGACTGGGGTGTCGAAAAATTCCGCGAGGTCATGGAGTCGGAATACCTCAAGCGCAAGATGATCGACGGCCCGGCCCCCGAGCCCATCAAGCGGCCCATCGACCACGTCGGCGTGCAGCGAATAAAGAACGGGCTCAACGCCGTCGGGGTGGCCCCCGTCGCCGGACGCGTGTCGGGTACCACCTTGTCGGGGGTGGCCGATTTGATGGAAAAGGTCGGCTCTGACCGGGCCAGATTCACCCCGTTTCAGAAACTGGTCATCCTCGACGTCCCAGACGACAAGGTCGACGAGTTGGTCGAGGGCCTCGACGCGCTGGGTCTTCCGTCGCGCCCGTCCTCGTGGCGCAAGAATACGATGGCCTGCACCGGAATCGAGTTCTGCAAGCTGTCCTTTGCCGAAACCCGTGTCCGGGCCCAGACTTTGGTGCCTGAGCTGGAAGGGCGCATGGCCGACGTCGAGTCCAAGCTCGATGTGCCGATCACCGTGCATATCAATGGATGCCCCAACTCGTGCGCCCGAATTCAGGTCGCTGACATCGGATTCAAGGGTCAGTGGATCGACGACGGCGACGGCAATTCCGTCGAAGGGTTCCAGGTGCACCTCGGCGGCGGGCTGGGCGAACAGAGCGGCTTCGGCCGAAAACTGCGCCAGCACAAGGTCACCAGTGCCGAACTCGGCGACTATATCGATCGGGTAACTCGAAACTTCCTCGGCCAGCGCCACAGCGGCGAGCGTTTCGCATCCTGGGCGCTGCGGGCCGACGAAGCCGACTTGCGATAAGAGCCGTCCGACACCAACCACCAGAGCGGCACGCGTTACGAACGAGGACGACGAAATGACCCAAGTGGTGCCCGATTTCACCGAGGAGCAGCTACGGGCGCTGGCATTGCGCGGCGCGACAGAGCTGGACGGTGCCAGCGCCGCCGATATCCTGCGCTGGACCGATGAGCACTTCGGCGGCTACAACGGAGTCGCCCCGGCGACCTGCAAGTGGGTGGTGGCCTGCAACATGCAAGAGGCACTGACGGTTTCGCTGGCTTCGGATGTCCGGCCGGGCGTCCCGGTGCTCTTCTTGGACACCGGCTACCACTTCGCCGAAACCCTTGGCACCCGTGACGCCGTCGCGGCCGTTTACGATGTCCAGCTGCTCAACGTCACTCCTGAGCACACCGTGCAGGAGCAGGACGAGCTGATGGGCAAGGACCTTTTCGCCCGCGACCCCAACGAATGCTGCCGGCTGCGCAAGGTCGTTCCGCTACGCGAAGTGCTGAGCCGCTATTCGGCGTGGGTCACCGGGGTACGCCGGGTGGAGTCACTCTCGCGCGCAACGGCCCCCTTGATCAGCTTCGACGAGTTATTCGGGCTGGTGAAGGTCAACCCGGTGGCGACCTGGACCGACGACGAGGTCCAGGAATACATCGCGCAAAAGAATGTCCTGGTCAATCCCCTTGTCGACGAGGGTTATCCGTCCATTGGGTGTGCCCCGTGCACCGCGAAGCCGGCCGACGGCGCAGACCCGCGCAGCGGGCGCTGGCAGGGCCGCACCAAGACCGAGTGCGGATTGCACGGCCGATGAACACACTCGTACTGACCGCGCACGGCAGCCGAGACCCACGGTCGGCCGCCAACGCCGAAGCCGTGGCCAATCGGGTCATGCAGATACGCCCCGACCTCGAGGTGCGGCTGGCTTTCCTGGAATTGAGCCAACCGAATTTCATCGATGTGCTGGCCGGTTTACCCGACACCCGGCAAGCCGTGGTAGCGCCGCTGCTGCTGGCCAACGCCTACCACGCACGCGTCGACATCCCGAGGCAGATCGCCGGCGCCAAAGCGCACGGCACCCGCCAAGCGGGCGTTCTCGGAGAAGATGACCGGTTGGTGTCGGTGCTCCGGGAACGGCTGGGCGAGGTCGGAGTTTGCCCGGGCGACAACGACCTTGGGGTGGTGGTGGCCGCAATCGGCTCATCGAACAAGGCCGCGAACGCACGCACCGCCACGGTGGTACCCAGGCTGGCAGCAGGTACTCGGTGGGCCGGGGCCGCCATGGCCTTCGCCACCCGGCCCGAGGCCTCGGTCGCGGCCGCCGTCGCCGAACTACGCCGCCGCGGCGCACGCCGGCTCGTCATCGCGCCGTGGTTCTTGGCGCCCGGCCGTATCACCGATGGCATGTCGACCTACGCGCGTGACCACGACATCCCGATGGCCGCACCGCTGGGCGCACACCGGCTCGTGGCAGAGACCGTACTGGAGCGCTTCGACGAGGCCGTTGCGACGGGCGTTGCCGCCTAACGCTATTTCGACGCTATTTCGGTGGTGTTGTGCGGCTCCTGATGTGGCTCAGCACATCTCGTATCGCTCCGGCCGGAGGGGTGCGCCCGCCAACCCAGATTGCGCGGAACTTTCGCCGCAGATCCAAGTCAGGGATATCGATTGCGTGCAGCCGGCCGACGGCCAGGTCATCGGCTACCGCCAGCCGGCTCATGACCGCCGGGCCCGCCCCGGCGAGCACGGCGGCGCGCACCGCCGCAGCAGACGCCAATTCCAGCACCGGCGGCGCTTGTTGCATGTCGTCGCCCAACACCCGGCGGAGCGCCACCGTGAGCGAATCGCGTATTCCTGAATTCGGTTCGCGGGCAACCAAAGGCGTCTGAGCGAGCTCGCGTGCGGTCACGACCCGCGACCGTCTAGCCCACTTGTGGCTGGGCGGCACCACGACCACCAGTTCGTCGTTGCCCACCACGCAGCTGCCTAAACCCTGTGGTATATAAGGGTTTTCGACAAAGCCGAGATCGGCGGCGCCGTCGCGGACCGCAGCGATCGCGTGGTCGCTGTTAGTTGCGGTCAACAGCACCTGAGGCGCGTTGTCGTGATAGCGCTCGGCCGTCGTCTGCAATGACAATAGCCAGTGCGGCATCAGCTGTTCGGAGATCGTCTGACTGGCTGCCACCCTGATGCGCTCCCGACCTTCCTTGCGCAGCGATCCCATCGCCGCATCGATCTCATTGGCCAGCTCGAGTAACCGCGCTGCCCAATCGGCGACGATCACGCCGGCAGGGGTCAGTGTTGAGCCGCGCGTCGTGCGGACCGCCAGCGTGACCCCGAGCTGCGCCTCCATTGCGGCGAGCCGCCTTGATATCGCTTGCTGAGTCAGCCCGAGTTCTTGGGCAGCGCGCCCGAGGCTGCCTGTCTCGGCGATCACCAAAAAGGCTTCGAACGAGGCAAGTTCGGGCATCCGCGGGCTGAGCGGCATGGCCTATCACATCACAATCGAGTCAGGTGACACAACATTTGGTTGTGACGCCACAACGGCAGAACCTCTACTCACGCTGGGGTGGGACGCCGACGATAGGACCTATGACCTGTGAAACCGACGAGGTGCCGACACCGGCAGCCGGAGGCGATGTGCGTCGCTACCACGTTGCGATCGTGGGTTCGGGACCGTCGGGGTTTTTCGCGGCCGCGTCGCTGCTCAAGGCCGCCGACTGCGCCGACCGGATGGATGTCGCCATCGATATGCTCGAGATGCTGCCGACCCCGTGGGGGCTGGTGCGCTCCGGTGTTGCGCCCGATCACCCCAAGATCAAGTCGGTCAGCCAGCAGTTCGAGAAGACCGCTGGGGACGGCCGGTTCCGCTTCTTCGGCAATATCAAGATCGGCGATGACGTTTCGGCCGCCGAACTGGCCGAGCGCTACGACGCGGTGATCTATGCGGTCGGGGCGCAATCCGATCGTGCCCTGGACATTGCCGGCGAAGATCTGCCCGGCAGCGTGGCTGCAGTTGACTTCGTCGGTTGGTACAACGCGCACCCGTACTTTGACCAGCTTGACCCCGATCTGTCCGGGGCCCGCGCGGTGGTGGTGGGCAACGGCAATGTGGCCGTCGACGTCGCTCGGATGTTGATAACCGATCCCGACGTACTTGCGCGCACCGATATCGCCGATCACGCATTGGAGATGCTGCGGCAGTGCGACGTCGAGGAAGTGGTGCTCATCGGGCGGCGCGGCCCGCTGCAAAGTGCGTTCACCACATTGGAATTGCGCGAGCTCGGCGAGCTCGAGGGCGTCGACGTGGTGGTGGATCCGGCTGATCTGGCAGGCATCAGCGACGACGACGCTGCGGCGGCCGGCAAGCTCACCAAGAACAACCTCAAGGTGCTGCGCGAGTACGCCGGCCGGACCCCACAGCCCGGGAACCGCCGAATTGTGTTGCGGTTCTTGACGTCTCCGATCGAGATCAAGGGCACCGACAAGGTGGAGTCGATCGTGCTGGGGCGAAACGAGCTGGTCTGCAGCGCCACCGGTCAGATGGTGGCCAAGGACACCGGCGAACGCGAGGAACTGCCCGTTCAGCTGGTGGTGCGTTCGGTCGGCTATCGCGGCGTGCCCACACCGGGGCTGCCCTTCGACCACAAGACCGGCACCATTCCCCACGTCAGCGGGCGGATCTCGGACAGCCGCAACGAATACGTGGCCGGCTGGATCAAACGCGGGCCGTCGGGGGTGATCGGCACCAACAAGAAGTGCTCCCAAGACACCGTCGATACCTTGCTCGACGACCTGGCTGCGCGAGCTGACTTTGCCGACCGCGGCAGCAATTATGCGGGCGAACTCGCCGAGTGGCTGGTCTGGAAGCAGCCCAAGCTGGTCACCGCGGACCACTGGCTAGCCATCGACCGCTTCGAGCGTGAAACCGGCGAACCGCATGGACGCCCTCGCACAAAAGTGGCCAAGCTGGCCGAGCTGCTGCGAATTGCGCACGGCTGATTGTCGAAGGACCTCAGGGAAGGAAACGTTTGTGGCCTATGTGATTGCTGAGCCCTGCGTCGATATCAAAGACAAGGCCTGCATTGAAGAGTGCCCGGTCGACTGCATTTACGAGGGCGCCCGGATGCTCTACATCCACCCCGACGAATGCGTCGACTGCGGCGCATGCGAGCCGGTCTGCCCAGTGGAGTCGATCTATTACGAAGACGATCTGCCGGCCGAATACAGCAACTACAGCCAGATCAACGCGGACTTCTTTGCAGAGCTCGGCTCACCCGCTGGCGCGTCGAAGGTCGGCCTGACCGAAAACGACCCCGCGGCGGTCAAGGAATTGGAGAGTAGGGCCGCGGCAACGTAGCCGTCGCGTTACTGAAGTGGCGCAAGTGGCTGGCGTGCTGGCAGCGGGTCTGAGACGCGTAATTGCTGGTGAAGTTGCCTGCGGGTCTCCCGGCCCAGACGGGCCCACCCGTTAGACTCTGCTGCGATGTCCACCCTGACGACCGTCACCACCAGACGCAACCGGGCATGACCGATCACCCCGACAGCGGCAACGAGATCGGCCTCACGGGCCGGACGCCGCGGTCGATCCCGGAGCCCACGCCGCGCACCTCGCACGGCCCGGCCAAGGTCATCGCGATGTGCAACCAGAAGGGCGGCGTCGGGAAAACCACGTCGACGATCAACCTGGGCGCTGCCCTCGCCGAATATGGCCGACGGGTGCTGCTGGTGGATCTGGACCCGCAAGGCGCCCTGTCGGCGGGCCTGGGCGTGCCGCACTACGAGCTGGACAAGACCATTTACAACCTGCTGGTGGAACCTCGGGTCTCCATCGACGAAGTGCTGCTGCACACCCGGGTCAAGAACATGGACCTGGTGCCCAGCAACATCGATCTGTCGGCGGCCGAGATCCAGTTGGTCAACGAGGTGGGCCGGGAGCAGAGCGTGGCCCGCGCGATTTACCCCGTGCTGGACCGCTACGACTATGTGCTGATCGACTGCCAGCCGTCGCTGGGCTTGCTCACGGTCAACGGGCTGGCCTGCGCCGACGGTGTGGTCATCCCGACCGAGTGCGAGTTCTTTTCGCTGCGTGGTTTGGCGTTGCTCACCGACACCGTCGACAAGGTGCGGGACCGGCTCAACCCGAAGCTGGACATCAGCGGAATCCTGATCACCCGCTACGACCCGCGGACCGTCAACTCGCGAGAGGTGATGGCCCGCGTCGTGGAGCGGTTCGGTGACCTAGTGTTCGACACCGTGATCACCCGCACCGTCCGGTTCCCCGAGACCAGCGTCGCCGGCGAACCCATCACCACGTGGGCGCCGAAATCGGGCGGTGCCCTGGCCTACCGCGCGCTGGCTCGCGAGTTCATCTACCGATTCGGCGTGTGAACGGCCTCGGGGACAGCCCAGCGGACGGTCAGACGACACCCGAGAGCGGCTTTCAGGTCCGGCTGAGCAATTTCGAGGGGCCGTTCGACCTGCTGCTACAGCTGATCTTCGCGCACCGCCTCGACGTCACCGAGGTGGCGTTGCACCAGGTAACCGACGACTTCATCGCCTACACCAAGGCCATCGGCGCCCAGCTGGACCTGGAGGAGACCACGGCGTTTTTGGTGGTGGCTGCCACCTTGCTGGATCTGAAGGCTGCGCGGCTGTTGCCGGCCGGACAGGTCGACGACGAAGAGGATCTGGCCCTGCTGGAGGTGCGCGACCTGCTTTTCGCCCGCCTGCTGCAATACCGGGCCTTCAAGCACGTCGCGGAGATGTTCGCCGAACTGGAAGCCACCGCGCTGCGCAGCTATCCGCGCGCGGTGTCGCTCGAGGACCGCTTCGCCGGCCTGCTTCCCGAGGTGATGCTGGGCGTCGACCCCCAGCGGTTCGCCGAGATCGCCGCGGTCGCGTTCACCCCGCGACCAGTGCCGACGGTGGCGATTGGTCATCTGCACGAACAGCCGGTCTCGGTTCCCGAACAGGCCAAACGCATCCTGTCCATGTTGGAAGACCTGGGCAGCGGCCAGTGGGCGACCTTTTCTCAGCTGGTTGCGGACTGCACGGTACCGGTCGAGATCGTCGGACGCTTCCTTGCGCTGCTCGAGCTGTATCGTTCGCGGGCGGTAGCATTCGACCAGTCCGAGCCCCTTGGCGTGCTCCAGGTTTCGTGGACCGGGGAACGACCGACCAGCCAATCGTTGCTAGAAGTGCGAGACGAGTGATGACCGACCAGACGCCCGAGCTGGATGCTGGCATCCCTGACATCGCCGAACCGGCGGAGATGGAGCCCGACGAACTCGGCCGGGTACTGGAGGCCCTGCTGTTGGTGGTGGACACCCCGGTGCCGGCCGAGGCGCTGGCCACGGCCACCGAGCAGCCGGTCTACCGCGTTGCGGCCAAGCTTCAGACGATGGCCGAGGAACTCGCCGAACGCGACAGCGGCATCGAGTTGCGGCAGACCGGCGAGGGATGGCGGCTGTATACCCGCGCCCGGTTCGCACCCTACGTCGAGAAGCTGCTGCTGGACGGGGCGCGGACGAAACTGACCCGCGCCGCGCTGGAGACCTTGGCCGTGGTGGCCTACCGCCAACCGGTGACCCGTGCCCGGGTGAGTGCGGTGCGCGGTGTGAACGTGGACGCCGTCATGCGAACCCTGCTCGCCCGCGGCCTGATCACCGAGGTCGGCACCGATTCCGACAGTGGCGCAGTAACATTCGCCACCACCGAGCTGTTCTTGGAGCGCTTGGGATTGAGCTCACTGAGCGATCTGCCCGATATCGCACCGCTGCTCCCCGACGTCGACACCATCGACGACCTGAGTGAATCCCTGGACAGTGAGCCACGTTTCATCAAACTCACCGGCGGCCAGGCGCCCGACGCGCCGCTGACCTTCGACGTGGACCACGACTGATGGCCGACGATACCGGCGTTCGCCTGCAGAAAGTGTTGTCCCAGGCGGGGATTGCGTCGCGGCGGGCCGCCGAGAAGATGATCATCGACGGCCGCGTCGAGGTGGACGGACAGCTGGTGACCGAGTTGGGTACCCGCGTGGATCCCAATGTGTCGGTGATCCGCGTCGACGGGGCCCGGGTGGTCGCCGACGACTCCCTGGTATATCTGGCGCTGAACAAGCCGCGCGGCATGCATTCGACGATGTCGGATGACCGCGGGCGGCCGTGCATCGGTGATTTGATCGAACGAAAAGTCCGGGGCAATAAGAATTTATTTCATGTCGGACGGCTGGACGCCGACACCGAAGGCTTGATCCTGCTGACCAACGACGGTGAGCTGGCACACCGGTTGATGCATCCTTCCCATGAGGTGCCCAAGACTTACCTTGCGACGGTAACGGGTTCGGTGCCGCGGGGGTTGGGCAAGAAGTTGCGGGCGGGGGTTGAGTTGGAAGACGGGCCGGTGCGTGTTGATGATTTCGCGGTGATGGACGCGATTCCGGGCAAGACGCTGGTGCGGGTGACACTGCACGAGGGGCGTAATCGCATTGTGCGCCGGCTGCTGGCGGCGGTTGGGTTTCCGGTAGAGGCGTTGGTGCGCACCGATATCGGCGCGGTGTCGCTGGGCAATCAGCGCCCGGGAAGCATTAGGGCATTGCGGCTCGATGAGGTCGGGCAACTCTATAAGGCGGTCGGTTTGTGAGCGATGTGGTAGTCGCGATCGACGGTCCGGCCGGCACCGGAAAGTCTTCCGTCTCAAGGGGTTTGGCGCGTAAGCTGGTGGCACGTTACCTCGATACCGGCGCCATGTATCGGATGGTCACGTTGGCAGTGCTGCGCGCCGGCGTCGACCCGGCCGATCCCGCAGCCGTCGAGAAGGTCGCGTCGACGGTACAGATGTCGATGGGCCACGATCCGGATACCATCAGTTATTCGCTTGCCGGAGACGATGTTTCGACCGAGATCCGGGGCGATGAAGTAACCCTTGCGGTCTCGGCCGTCTCGTCGGTCCCGGCGGTGCGTAGCCGGCTGGTCGATCTGCAACGTGAATTGGCCGCCGGGCCGGGCAGTATCGTGGTCGAGGGCCGCGACATCGGGACGGTGGTGCTGCCCGACGCCTCGGTGAAGATATTCCTCACCGCCTCGGCCGAGACGCGCGCCAAGCGCCGCAACGACCAGAACGTCGCGGCGGGTCTGCCCGACGACTATGCCGGCGTGCTGGCCGACGTGCGCCGTCGCGACCATCTCGATTCCACCCGGGTGGTGTCGCCACTGCGCGCTGCACCCGACGCGATCGTCGTCGACACCAGCGACATGACGGAGGCCGAGGTGATCGCCCATCTGCTGGAATTGGTGACTCGGCGAAGCGAGGCGGCCTCGTGACTCACGATGGTACCTGGTCGGACGAAAGCGATTGGGAACTCGAAGATTCCGGCCTAACAGACTCCGATGAGGCCGGCCCCGCGCCGGTGGTCGCGATCGTCGGCCGGCCCAATGTGGGCAAGTCGACGTTGGTGAACAGGATCCTGGGCCGCCGGGAGGCGGTGGTGCAGGACGTCCCCGGCGTCACGCGGGACCGGGTCAGCTATGACGCCTTGTGGACGGGCCGCCGATTCGTCGTGCAGGACACCGGCGGATGGGAGCCGGACGCCAAGGGCCTGCAGCAGTTGGTGGCCGAGCAGGCGTCAGTTGCCATGCGCACCGCCGACGCGATCATTCTGGTGGTCGACGCTACCGTCGGCGCCACCACGGCCGACGAGGCGGCCGCCCGCATCCTGCTGCGCTCCGGCAAGCCAGTGTTCTTGGCGGCCAACAAGGTTGACAGCGAGAAGGGTGAAGCCGACGCCGCCGCGCTGTGGTCGTTGGGTCTCGGTGAACCGCACGCGGTCAGCGCGATACACGGCCGCGGTGTGGCCGAGTTGCTCGACGAGGTGCTGGCCGCCTTGCCCGAAGTGGCGGAGTCGGCTCTGGGCAGCGGCGGTCCCCGGCGGGTAGCGCTCGTCGGAAAACCCAACGTGGGCAAGAGTTCCCTGCTGAACAAGCTGGCCGGTGATCAGCGCTCGGTGGTGCACGACGTCGCCGGAACCACGGTCGACCCGGTGGACTCGCTCATCGATCTGGGTGGCAAGGTCTGGCGTTTCGTCGATACGGCTGGGTTACGCCGCAAGGTCGGGCAGGCCAGCGGGCACGAGTTCTACGCATCGGTGCGGACCCATGCGGCTATCGACGCCGCCGAGGTGGTGATCGTGCTGATCGACGCGTCGCAGCCGCTGACCGAACAGGATCTGCGGGTGCTGTCCATGGTGATCGAGGCCGGACGGGCGCTGGTGCTGGCGTACAACAAATGGGACCTGGTCGACGAGGACCGGCGCGATTTGCTGGACCGCGAAATCGACCGTGAGCTGGTGCAGGTGCGCTGGGCGCAACGGGTCAACATCTCGGCGAAAACCGGTCGTGCGGTGCAGAAGCTGGTGCCGGCGATGGAGAGCGCCTTGGCGTCTTGGGACACCCGGATTGCGACTGGCCCGTTGAACACCTGGATCAAAGAGGTAGTTGCGGCCACGCCGCCGCCGGTTCGCGGCGGCAAGCAGCCGCGCATTCTGTTCGCTACCCAGGCCACCGCCCGACCGCCTACGTTTGTGCTGTTTACATCGGGTTTTCTGGAAGCAGGCTACCGGCGGTTCCTGGAGCGGCGGCTGCGCGAGACGTTCGGTTTCGAGGGGAGCCCGATTCGCATCAATGTCCGGGTGCGCGAAAAGCGGGGAGCCAAGCGCCGCTGAGTGCGGTCGTTTAGGTTAGTTGCACCTACTGCAATTGTTTGTTGACAAATAGTCCGCGTCGCAACTATTGTCTCTCGTAAGACGGGCGAACTAGCCCGTATCGCGGGAAAGAGAAACTAATGGCGGCACTCATGCGGCAGGCACCGAACCCGGCCCTCAGCCAGTCACTGGCGCGGTTCAGCGTCGAGGACAAGTCGATACTGATCACCGGCGCGACCGGTGCACTGGGCAGTGTCGCGGCCCGGGCGCTTGCCGATGCAGGTGCCCGTCTGACGCTGGCCGGCGGCAAGGCCGAGGGCCTGGCCCAGCTGGTCGGCGACGCGGGCATCGAGGACGCGGCGGTGGTCGCGCGCCGGCCCAACACTCCGCAGGACGCGCAGGCCGTCGTCGAAGCGGCGATTGCCCGCCACGGCCGCCTTGATGGTGTCCTGGTCGCCTCGGGGATGAACCACGTCCAGCCCATCACCGAGATGGGCGTTGAGGACTTCGATCGGGTGATGGACGCAAACGTGCGTGGTGCGTGGCTGGTGTGCCAGGCGGCCGGACGGGTGCTGCTCGAGCAGGGCCAGGGCGGCAGCGTGGTACTCGTCTCTTCGGTTCGCGGGGCACTCGGCCACGAGGCGGGCTACAGCGCGTACTGCCCGTCGAAGGCGGGCACCGATCTGCTGGCCAAGACCCTGGCCGCCGAATGGGGACCCCACGGAATCCGCGTAAATGCCCTCGCCCCAACGGTTTTCCGGTCGGAGTTGACCGAGTGGATGTACGGCGAGGACGTCAAGGCCCGGATGACCCGAGATGCGATGTTCGCCCGGATCCCGCTGCGTCGCTTCGCCGAGCCAGAAGACTTCATCGGCCCGCTGATCTATCTGCTCAGCGACGCATCCAGCTTCTACACCGGACAAGTGATGTATCTGGACGGCGGGTACACCGCATGCTGAATTCGCACGGCTTTTCCCGTGCGGCCGTCGTCGGGGCGGGTCTGATGGGCCGGCGCATCGCCGGCGTGCTGGCCGCGGCGGGCCTCGACGTCGTGATCACCGACACCAACAGCGAAATCCTCGACGCCGCAGCGATCGAGGGGCGCGAGGTGACGGGCGCCGGGCGCGGCTCGGTCGCTGCCGTCGGCGATCTGGCCGCGGCGGTCGAGGGAGCCGATCTGGTGATCGAGGCCATTCTCGAGAACCTCTCCATCAAGCAGGAACTGTTCGAGCGCCTGGCCGGGCTCGCCCCCGGAGCCGTCCTGGCGACCAACACTTCGGTGCTGCCGATCGGTGCTGTCACCGAGCGGGTTGCAGATGGCGGCCGCGCCATCGGTACCCACTTCTGGAACCCGCCGGATCTCATCCCGGTCGTCGAGGTCATCCCCAGCGCGCGCACCGCCGCCGAGACGGAAGACCGCGTCGTGGCGCTGTTGACCGACGCCGGCAAGTTGCCGGTGCGTGTCGGGCGCGATGTACCCGGCTTTATCGGCAATCGGCTGCAGCACGCGCTGTGGCGCGAGGCGATGGCGCTGGTTGCCGAAGGGGTGTGCGACGCACAGACGGTGGATCTGGTGGTACGCAACACGATTGGGCTGCGCCTGGGCGCCCTGGGGCCGCTGGAAAACGCGGACTACATCGGCCTGGAGCTGACTCTGGCGATCCACGAAGCGGTGATCCCCAGCCTCAACCATGACCCGCACCCCAGCCCGCTGCTGCGTGAACTCGTCGCCAACGGGCAACTCGGGGCGCGCACCGGCCACGGATTCCTCGACTGGCCGGCCGGGGCCCGCGAGGCGACCGCCGCGCGGCTCGCCCAACACATCGCCGCGCAACTCGATACGGAAAGGAAGTAGTGCCATGAGTTTCACCTGGCCCCTCGGTGATGCCGAGTCGAAGTTGGAGTTCTATGACCTGTCGCACCCCTGGGGACACGGGGTGCCGGCCTGGCCGTATTTCGAAGACGTCAAAATCGAGCGACTTCACGGCATGGCCAAAAGCCGGGTTCTCACCCAAAAGATCACCACCGTAATGCATTCCGGCACGCATATCGATGCGCCCGCACACGTGGTCGAAGGCACGCCGTTCCTGGAGGAGATCCCGTTGAGCGCGTTCTTCGGCACCGGAGTCGTCGTCTCCATCCCGAAAGGCAAATGGGGTGTGGTCACCGCTGAGGACCTCGAAAAGGCCAGTGCTGCAGGGCCGGAGATCCGGCCCGGCGACATCGTCATCGTCAACACCGGCTGGCATCACAAATACGCCGACAGTGCCGAGTACTACGCCTATTCGCCGGGCTTCTACAAGGAAGCCGGCGAATGGTTTGCGGCCAAAGGAGTTAAAGCCGTCGGCACCGATACCCAGGCCCTGGACCACCCGCTGGCCACGGCGATCGCACCGCACGGGCCCTCCGCAAACCAAGGCGGGTTATTACCTTGGGCGGTAAGCGAATACGAAGAGCAGACCGGCCGCAAAGTACTCGACGACTTCCCGGAATGGGAGCCCTGTCACCGGGCGATTCTGTCCAAGGGCATCTACGGCTTTGAAAACGTGGGTGGCGACCTGGACAAGGTGACCGGCAAGCGCGTCACGTTCGCCGCGTTCCCGTGGCGCTGGGTCGGCGGCGACGGCTGCATCGTTCGGTTGGTCGCGATGGTCGATCCCAGTGGCACATACCGGATTGAGACTGGGCAGGCGGCCTGACGATGAAGGTGACTCGCGCGTCGGCGGCACCGCCGTATGCGGCGCCGGCGCACCACAACGTTTCCATGACGCGGCTGCAGGGCCATGAGGCCGGGCACACCGAGCGATTCTGGGTGGGCATGTCGAGGTATCACCCCGGCGGAACGGCCGAAAAGGAGTCCGCCGGTGAGGAAACCGTCTATGTGGTGCTCGACGGCGAGCTGGTCATCACCACGGATACGGGTGACACGGTGCTGAACAGGCTCGACAGCGTGCACCTCGCCAAGGGTGAGGTGCGTTCGATTCAGAACCGTTCGGATCGCGAGGCACTGCTGCTGGTGACCATCGCGCATCCACTCTTGGAGGAATCATGAGTGTCGTTATCACCGTCGCCCCGACCGGGCCGATTGCGACCAAGGCCGACAATCCGGCGTTACCAACCACTCCGGAGGAAATCGCGACCGCGGTCGAGCAGGCCTATCAGGTGGGCGCATCGGTGGCGCACATTCACCTGCGCGACGAAAACGAAAGGCCCACAGCGGATCTGGCTGTGGCCCGGCGTGTCATGGATCTGATCGAGGAGCGGTGCCCGATTTTGATCCAGATGTCGACCGGGGTTGGACTGACCGTCCCGTTCGAGGAACGCGAGAAGTTGGTAGAGCTGCGCCCACGGATGGCGACCCTCAACCCGTGCTCAATGAGCTTCGGAGCGGGCGAGTTTCGCAATCCGCCGGACGACGTTCGACGTCTGGCCGCGCGGATGCGGGAACTGGACATCAAGCCGGAACTGGAAATCTATGACACCGGGCATTTGGAGGCATGTCTGCGGTTGTGGGACGAGGGCCTGCTGGCCGAGCCCTTGCAATTCAGCATCGTGCTCGGGGTGCGGGGAGGGATGGCGGCCACCGCCGACAATCTGCTGACGATGGTGCGCCGGCTTCCTGCAGAAGCCGTATGGCAAGTGATCGCAATCGGGCGGGCCAACTTGGAGCTGACCGCGATGGGTCTTGCTCTGGGCGGCAATGCCCGCGTGGGGTTGGAGGACACCTTGTACTTGCGTAAGGGCGAATTGGCACCCAGCAATCTGGCGCTCGTGCAGCGCACGGTTCGATTGGCCCAGGCGTTGGACCTGCCGGTCGCCTCGGTCGAGGAAGCCGAAGCGCTGCTGCAATTGCCGGGGCGCGCATGAACCTCGAGACCGGCCATGGCGGCGGAATTCAGGTCATTGCCCGGGCCGCCAAGATGCTGCGGGTGTTGCAGTCGCATCCCGGTGGCCTGACCCAGGCCGAGATCGGCGAACGGATGGGCATGGCCCGCTCCACTGTGAGCCGGATTCTCAATGCGCTCGAGGACGAGGGTTTGGTGGCTGGGCGCCAAACTCGGGGGCCCTATCGGCTTGGTCCCGAGATTGTGCGGATGGCGGGCGCGGTACGGCTCGGCGTTGTGACGGATTTGCACCCGTTTCTAACCGAACTCTCGCGCGAACTGGACGAGACCGTCGACCTGTCGATCCTGGAGTGGGACCGGGCCAGCTTCGTCGACCAGGTGATTGCACCCCGGCGATTGCAGGCCGTCAGTGCCGTCGGTGAGTCGTTCCCGCTGTATTGCTGCGCCAACGGCAAAGCGCTGCTGGCTTGCTTGCCGCACGTAATGCAGACTCAAGCGCTGCCCACTCGGCTGGTGCCGCTGACCGCGAACACGATCACGAACGTGACGGTGCTGCGGGACGAACTCGACCGCGTCCAGGTCGAGGGCGTCGCCTATGACCGCGAAGAGCAGACCGAAGGAATTTGCGCGGTTGGCGTGGCGCTGCCGGCCGTAGTCGACGAACTCGTGGCGGTCAGCGTGCCGGTTCCTGCGCAGCGGTTCTATCGCCGCGAGTCCGAGCTTGCCCAGGCCCTGCTGGCCTGGGCGCAGCGAGTCAATGCGTGGTTTGCGTCGGAGTGAGGAGATTCCTGATGTCAGAAGCATTGCGCGACAAGGTGGTTGGAGCCTGGAAGCTGGTTTCCTACGTTGAGCGCGACAGCCCCGACGGTCCGGCACGTTATCCCCACGGTGAGGATGCGCAGGGACTGATCATGTACACCCCCGACGGGTTCATGTCGGCGCAGATTCAATCGACCGGCCGCCCGAACTATGACCGGCCGGTGGCCAGTGGCGGCACCACCGAGCAGGCCGCGGCCGCGGCGCTGGGATACCTGGCCTATAGCGGGCGGTACTTCGTCGACGAGGCTTCCGGGGATATCCGGCACGAGGCGATGCTGTCGTTGGTGCCGAACTACCTTGGTCAATTCCACCTGCGCCACAGTGACCTCGATGGGGACCGCTTGACCTTGTCGTCCGAGCTGACCCTGCCCGACGGGCGAACGGTGCACTCGTCGCTGTTGTGGGTTCGCGCCGCTGTTGAGGGTGGTCGCGTAGTGGGAGCGTAGTGGCGCTGCGGTAGGCTGTCGACCTGCTGTCGGTGGTTTTCGGCGGCACCGGGCTGTGGCGCAGTTTGGTAGCGCACTTGACTGGGGGTCAAGTGGTCGCAGGTTCAAATCCTGTCAGCCCGACGCAGGTCAGAGGTGGTTCCGACGTTCAGGAGCCGCCATTCTTTTGTCGTCCTACCGTTGCATACCGCTTCGCAATGGCGGCCTTGGCCTCGGCGGCCGCAATCTCGACGGCGCGCAGCAGGTTGCGCGGGCCGCCTCGTCCGAGCCGTCATTGCCGAACAACTTGGACGAATCGGCCGAATCACGCAGCTATCTGGGTCTGGATGTCCGAAGCAAATTCCGTCTCAGCACCGACGCTGACAGAACAGCAATTCACCCCCGCCGCACTGACCGCCTAAATCATCAAATCGAAGATCACATAACGACGTCGTACGCCACGTCCCTGGACTTGACCGGCTTCCTCCCCGACGGCCCGATCGGCCCCCTGGTGATTCATACTGGATTGCGACCGCTGCAGGAGCGTAGTTCACGTAAGTAGTGGATGAGGAGTGCGCGTGGAGCATGGTGCCGGCCTCGGGTTTGGTGGTGGGTCGGCGGGGGTTATGGGTGGTGATTTTGTTGCGATTGTGGGGATGGCGTGTCGTTTTCCGGGTGTGGGGGATTTGTCGGGGTTGTGGGGTTTGTTG
>NZ_MVHE01000001.1 GCF_002086155.1 Mycobacterium angelicum
GAATTGCGCGTACATCGCCCAGTCGTAGGGCGCCTCGATCCAGGAGAAGGAGATCGCCGAGATACAGAGCAGCAGGAGCGGGTGGAGGCGACGGCGGCGAACGCTGAGATACACGCCGGCCGCGGTGAACGCGATGCCGCTCCCCCAGCCGAAGATGACGGCCCCGGTGAGCAACGGCGTGAGTTCGCCGCTCACCGGCCACGCGCTTCGGGATCGAAGAAGTAGACCGCGGCGAAGATGAGGACGATCAGTCCAAACAGCGTGCCCAGCATGATGACCGCACCCACGTTAATAGTGGACACTATTCTAAACGGATGGTCAAGGACGCTATCGTGAAACGGTGGCAGACAGGTCGGGCCCGGCGGTCCGCCGGCCCCGGGGCGAACCGCGCAGGCTACTGCTCGATGCCGCGCGAGAACTGTTCGCCCGCAAGGACTATCGCAGCACCACGACACGCGAGATCGCCGAGGCCGCCGGGGTCAGCGAATATCTGCTCTTTCGTCACTTCGGCTCCAAAGCCGGACTCTTCCGGGAAGCGCTGGTCCTGCCCTTCACCAGCTTCGTCGACGAATTTGGCCGGACGTGGCGATCGGTCGTTCCCGAGGAGACCGACGAGGAGGAACTGGCCCGGCATTTCGTCGGGCAGCTCTACGACGTGATCGTCGAACACCGCGGCCTGCTACTGACACTCGCGGCATCGGAGGCATTCAGCGAGAACGAAATTGCCGATGCCGGCATCTCCGACATCAGGCGGGCGATCGCGGTGCTCGGTGAGATCAGCGCGGAGGGCATGCGCTTGCGCGGACTGCGGTCCAGCCAGCCGGACCTGCCCGCGCACTCGACGGTGGCGATGATCGTCGGCATGGTGGCGCTGCGTTCGACGTTCTTCGGTACCGATCAGCCGTCGCGAGAGGCCATCATTGATGAACTCGTCCAGGCGAGCCTGCACGGCTTCCTGCACCGCCACGACTGAAGCAGCACCCGAAGGAGGGACTTGTGGCGAAATACCTTGTGCTCTATTCGTCGAGCCAGCGAATCGGCCAAGAACTTCGATGGCGCCTCGCTGCCGATGTTGACCTGGAGGCAGTGCGCCGACGGCTTGACCAAGCGCAGCCGGGCGAGTTCATCAAAGTTCCGGTTGTGCTCGAGGACGAACTCCAAACGCTGCAATTGCGGGTACAACCCCATCAGTTCGGGGCGTGGCTGGTCGTCGATCTGCCCGAAGTAGAGGGCGCCCCGGCGCCGCTACTGGCGGCTCGCGGCCGAATGCCCGACTGGGGCCGGCTTTTCCGGCAGGCCGCCGATGTCGCTCGGGAACCCAAGCGACAGCAGTCGCAGTGACCGCGTCGCCCGTACTACCTCCGGATGGCAGGGCCCGGTAGCGGAGCAACGGTTGGGATAAGCGGCCGGAGGTCGCGAATAGCCTGCCGGAACCGTAGGCGAACCAAGTCCGTTTCGGCCTTTTCGACTACAGCTTCGGTCTTTTGCGCCGCCTGCCTGGCCTGCTCGGCCGCGATTCGTGCCTTGTCGGCTTCTTTGGCTCCCTCTTTGACAACATCTTTGACGATTCGGACGAACAGTTTGCCAAGCGCGCCCAACGGATCCCGTCTGCCCGCCACGACACCCTCCAGCGGCGTCAGGGCCGCCGCAGCCTGCGCCGCCCCGGCGTGGTAACCGACCATCGCGTCGACGTCTTTAGCCCACATCTGCTCGTACACGGATTCGGCCGCCGCGATCGCAGGGGCGTTCTGGCCGAAGAAGTTGGACATGACCAAGCGCACGAAGCCGTTGCGGTTGGCTTCGACCGCCAGCGGATGCACCACCGCCGCCTGTGCCGTCTCGAAGACGCTCGCCACCGCGCGGGCCTGCTGGGCCGCGCCGCCCGCGTGAGCCGCCGCGGCGCTGAGATACCCCGCGTACGGAACGGCCGCTGCCGCCATCGCCTGCCCGGCGGCACCCTGCCATGCCTGACTGGATAACCCCGAGGTCACCGAGGAAAACGACGACGCCGCGGCGCCCAGCTCGGCGGCCAAGCCGTCCCACGCCGAGGCGGCTTGCAGCATCGGGGCCGATCCTGCGCCGGTGTACATCAAGATCGAGTTCAGCTCAGGCGGCATCATCAAAAAGTTCATCGCGCAGTCACTCCCCACACGGTGCGTAACAGACTGACGCGAGCACCCGAAAGTTCGCCGAACCCCGACGGGTAGAGAGTAGGGCCACAGCGGTCGATCTGACTGCAATTCGGCGAAGGTGTCTTCGAGTTGACGGACTCACATGCCGAACTGCGTGCGATGAACCGCTTCAACCGCCTCCTCCGGCCCGCTCACCTCGACCCGCGCAGCGCCTTGGCGCCCGAAAACGAAGAGCAGGGGGTCGCCCGGCGAGGCGCACCGGCGGGCCGCCGGTTCACCTGGATGAATTGGCATTCGGTTATCGATTGTGGCCCAGGCGATTTCGAGCCCGTAACCATGCCGCCGCCGGCTCAGATAACGGCCGCTGCGGCACACGTTTCGCCACAAGGCGGCATTTCCGGGGTGAGGCTACGAGGTCCATAGCCATTGGCTCGGCGTACGCAGGTCATGGGCGTTTCAGCCCTCAAGAAGAGTGGGAACAGCCGGGCCAAGCTCATCGAGAAGGTCGCAGAGCTCGCGGCGCTCGTTGGCGTCGAGCAAGAAATCAGCCATGGGACCCCCAGCGCAGCGGCAATGACTTGACCGCGAATGTCTTTGACGGAAAAGGGATTTCCGGTAGGTATCCGGGATGAAGCGTGAAGTCCGGTATCTGTTTGAGCCATTCCGCGACGATCACGGTCAGTTCCAGCCGCGCCAGGTGCGAGCCGAGGCAACGGTGTGGACCACCACCGAATCCCCAGTGCCGGTGCACTTTTCCATCCATGACCAACTCGTCGGTGGAGGTCGGGTCACTGCCGTCGCGGTTGACCGCGGCCATGCACAACCGCACCTGCGAGCCCGGCGGTAGCGTCATGCCGCCGACGTTGACGAATTCGGTGGTGACTCGGGGCGCCACCGGCGCCGACGGCTCCAGTCGGACGATCTCTTCGACGAAAACCCTGACTTGCCTGGAGTCCTTCTCGAGGTTGTCGAGGAGTTCCGCGCGCAGCCGCGGTCTGCGCGCCAATTCAAACAGGGAGAATCCGATCGCGGCCGTCACCGTGTCGAGACCCGCCAGGATCAAGAGGTGGGTCATGCCCAGCAGCTCGAGATCGGTCAAGTCGCCGGGGCCGGTCATCACCTGAGACAACATGTCCGAGCCCGGGTTTCGTCGCCGCTCTTGGATCGCATTCGTGAGGTATTCCAACAGCGCGATCTGCCCCGCCTCCACCTCGGCCACAGTGAGGAAGGGCTTATCGCCGACGATGGCGTCTTTCCAGGCGATCACGCGGTCGCGATCCTGCAGCGGCAGCCCGAAGAGTTCGAGGAACACCTGAAAGGGATACCGGCGCGCGAAATCGCCCATCACTTCACATTCGCCCCCAGCGGCAACCTTGGCAATCATTTCGGCCGCATGGCACTCCAGTATCGGCCGGGACTTAACCAGCGCCTGCGGGCTGAAGTACGGTTGCAGAATTTTTCGGTAACGGGTGTGCTCCGGTGGGTCGAATGCCAGTGGAACCACCGGCAGCGGATTGGTCGGCGGCTGCAGCATTCGCGACGAGAAGGCCTTGGGATTTCGCAACGCGGCCAGCACGTCCTCGCGACGGGTGAGGTAATAGGCGCCATCCATAAAAACCACGGGTCCCGCTTCGCGCAGCGTCCGCCATCCAATCCCACGATCTTCGGCCAGCGGAAGCGATGCGTATTCGAGCCGGGGTAGATAAAAGGCACTTGCCTGGCCGCTACCCGGAGTGCTCATCCGTTGAAGCTACTCGATCCGCGAAGAGCACCATGTGCGTCGCAGAACTTAATTGTGGATTAACAAATGTCGGCGCGAAATGAATAATTGGCGTCGCCGGGTCCGAACCTCGAACTCCGCCTTTAAGTTTCATATGTCAGCGGTTCGGCCCAAAAAGGTCGCTCGCAGACCTTCTCGCAGACGTTAAGGACTGATGGGACATCGAGGCAGAGAGCACGGGCAGGTGAGTTGTTTGATTTCGCGGCCCTGCCGCCGGAGCTGAATTCCGGCCGCATCTACTCCGGCCCGGGCTCGGGACCGATGTTGGCGGCGGCCTCGGCCTGGGATGCAGTGGCAGCTGAATTACGCTCTGCTGCAACCAGTTACAACGCAGTCATTACCGAGCTAACCAGCGCCCCGTGGGTCGGGCCGGCCTCGCGCGCAATGGTTTCCGCGGTCGTGCCCTACGTGAGCTGGCTCAGCGCAGCGTCCGGCCAGGCCGAGGAGGCCGCCACTCAGGCCCGGGCAGCCGTCGCCGCTTACGAGACCGCATTCACCTTGACGGTCCCCCCGCCGGTGATCGCCGCCAACCGGGTCTTGTCGTTGTCGCTGATAGCTACCAACTTCTTCGGGCAGAACACCCCTGCGATCGCCGCGGCCGAAGCTAACTACCTGGAGATGTGGGCGCAGGACGCCACCGCAATGTACGGGTATGCGGCGTCCTCGGCGCTCGCCACGGAGTTGAGCCGGTTCTCGTCACCGCCGATTACGACCAATCCCAACGCCGCGGGCGGTGAGGCCGCCGGGGTTGCCCACGCCGCCGGCGCGGTGGCCGCCGAGAACGCACAAGACACAGCAGCCACGATTCCGCAGCTGCTCGCCTCCGCGCCCACCGCCCAACCGAACTTCATTTGGAATACGATTGTCGACTTCTTCAAGTACGGGTTGCCGACGCCGGATAACAACTGGGCGGGGCTGTACCCCGGTATGTACACCGCGATCAGACAAACATTGCAGGCCTATTTCGGGATTGGCGTAGCCAACTTCGGCTGGTCGATCGGCCAGCAGTTGTTCAACGGCCTGGGTACGACGGCAGGCTCGGGCGGCGCCTGGTATCCGACACCCCAATTCGCGGCGCTGGGCGCCGGTGGTTGGCATTTCCACGGCGGAGCCGGCCTGACGGCAAGCATTTCGTCGTCCAGCAAGATCGGCGGGCTTTCGGTGCCGGCGAGTTGGGCCGGCGCACCCGGCGCTGCCGCGAAGGTGATGGGCGCCGAGTTCGTCCACTCGGCCAGCGCGACGAACCCGGCGACGGGAATCAACGCCGCGCTGCCCGGGTTGCCGGCCGGATCGCGCGGCGCTACACGCGCGGGCAACGGGGGAATCCGGTACGGACTCCGCTACGCCGTCCTCACCCGACCACCTTCCGGAGGATAAATCCATGTCTGAAGCAATGATTCGGCGCGCGGGCCGGTTGCCCGCGAATGCCCAGTTGTACCCGGCCGTCAGCGCTCAGGCTGCGGCAATTCACCAGGCGGCCCCCGCGGCCGCGGCCGGCTAAGGAGCATGACATGGCAATCGATTTCGGTCTACTACCGCCCGACGTCACCTCGGCGATGATGTACTCCGGCCCAGGGGCGGCATCGTTCGTGGCCGCGGCTTCGGCGTGGAATGCCCTGGCCGCAGAGCTGACATCGACAGCTCAGAGCTACGAGACCGTGCTTACCCGGCTGGCCGGCGACGAGTGGATGGGGCCGGCGTCAGCGGCGATGGCTGATTCCGCCCAGCCCTATGTGGCCTGGATGATGAGTACGGCCGCCCTAGCCGAGCACGCCGCCACCCAATCCCGTTCGGCCGCAGCAGCATTCGAGGCCGCGTTCGCCTCGGTGGTACCCCCACCGCTGATCGGAGCCAACCGCGCCGAGCTCACCCAAGCGTTGCAGACCAACATCTTTGGACTGAACAACGGCGTGATCGCCGCTCTGGAAGCCCAATACGCGGAAATGTGGGCTCAAGACGCCTCGGCCATGTACAACTATGCCGCCTCTGCTGCGGCGGCCAGCAAATTCAGCACCTTCACCCAAGCGCCGACGATTGTCAATCCGGCGGGTACCACCAGTCAGGCCAAGGCGGTGGCCGCCGCCCAAGCCAGCCCGGCGGCCTCGATCCAGGAATCGCTGCAAAGCTTCTTCAACCAGATCACCGGCCGGTTGGGACTGCTCGCCACGCCCAGCGGGACCCAGCAGTTGGTGTCGCAGCTCGAGACCAGCTTCCCCGTATTGACCGAAATCTGGTTCCTGCTAACCGGTCAGACAACGCTGCCCAACAATCTGGGCACCTTCATGCAGGGCTACTCCAACTACGCGAGCTTCTTCTACAACACCGAAGGTCTGCCGTACTTCAGCGTTGGCATGGGCAACTTCGGTGTGCAGATTGCCAAATCGGCGGGCTGGATCGGCGGCGCGGCGCCGGCGCTGCCTGCCGTCCCGGCGCCCCCGGTAGCCGCGGCGCTCGGCCCCGGGGGCCAGGTGGCCGCCGGTTTGGGCGCCGGAGCCCACGTTGGGCACCTGGCCGTTCCGGCGTCGTGGCCCGGGGCGTCGACGGCTCCGCCGGCCGTGCGCCCTGCTGTGCAGATGATCAGTGAGCCGATGACCATCGGCGAAGCCGGGACTGGAAACGTACTCAGTGGCATGCCGGTGGTCGGTGGCGGTAACGCCCGCGGGGCGGGCGCGGGGCCCCGATATGGATTCAAACCCACCGTGATGGCCCGCCCGCTGCCTGCCGGCTAGCCCTCGGCCCGCACCGGGTCACGAAATGGCATTGACGGCGGTGGACAACCGCGACTTGAACGCGTCCGGAATGGGGACATATCCGTTGTCGGACAAGCCATTCTGGCCGCCTCCGATGGTGCTCTGCAGGAAGGCCTTGACGGCAATACCGACTTGAGCGTCGGGATACTTCGAGCAGACGATCTCGTAGGTCGCCAGCACGATCGGGTAACTGCCGGGCTGGGCCGGACGGTAGAAGGAGATCGTGTCGAGAACGAGGTCGTTGTTCTGGTTGATCTGGTCGACAATGCCGGCCGAGGCAATCGTCTTCGCCACCGAATCCGCGCTGAGCGCTACCGGATCCGCGCCTGCCGACGTGATGATCTTGGCCATGCCCAGTTGCTGTGCCTGGGCGAACGACCATTCGTTGTAGCTGATGGCGCCCTCGGTGCGCTTGACGGTTGCCGACGTGCCGTCGTTGCCCATGGCTCCCACCCCGACACCGCCCAGGAACTCCCTCCCGGCACCCTTGCCCCAGGCGCCATCGGAGGCGGTATCGAGGTATCGCTGAAAGTTCTCCGACGTGCCGGATTCGTCGCTGCGGAAAACGACGTGAATCGGCTGAGTAGGAAGCGTCACACCGGTGTTTAACGCGGCGATCGCGGGGTCGTTCCAGGTGGTGATGGCGCCGTTGAAGATCTTGGCTGCGGTGGCAGCGTCAAGAGTCAGTGAAGTGACTCCGTTGAGGTTGTAGGTGATGGCGATCGGCCCGAAGACCACCGGTAGGTTCCATGCCGGCGAGCCGCAGTGTTGCTGGGCAGCGGCGTATTCGGCTGGTTTCAGTGGCGAGTCCGATCCGCCAAAATCGGTTTGTCCGGAGGTGAATTCGCGGATTCCTGCCCCCGAGCCGTTGGCGGTGTAGTTCAGCGTCTGGCCCGAACAGGCCCGTTCGAACGCCTTCACGAACCTGGTCATCGCGTTGGCCTGCGCCGTCGACCCGCTGGCCTTAATTACCCGCTTTCCGCCGCAACTCACGTTGGCTGTCGATGCACTTGGCGCACTTGCCTTTTGGTCATTACCACACGCCGACGAGAGCAGCGCGATAGCGGAGACGAGGCATAACAAGGCACTAAATCGGTTGCGGGGCAATTTAGTTCCTTTGATTCTTCGACCTTCGACGGCAGGGTTTGACACCCTACTGCAGCTTTGGTGCACCGAACATTAACGGCCGGTGGCATCGCGACCAGTTCATGAAAGTAGCCACCAGGCAAACAGACAATGTACAAGTATCCGCGAACCTAGAACTGTGGAGTACAAGCCGCGAAAATTGGATTATTCGGAAGCCAACGCTCCAACGTTCGTAGCTCGGCTTCGGCGACATCAAGTCATCTCTCGCGGGAGCAGCTTTATGTATTCGCGCCTCTTGGCAGTTGCGGCGCTGCTTGCGTCGCTCGGCCCGCTGGCGGTAGCGACCGCTCATGCCGACACGACCGACGACAAATTCTTGGCTCAGCTGCGGGCCGAGGGCATCATCGACCACGTATCCACCGCTCACGCGATCGAAGCCGGACATTTCGTATGCGTGAAGCTCGACAATGGCATGTCACCCAATGATGTGGCCAATGACGTGCTCAATAGCAGCAATATGCCGGCCTATCATTCCGGATTCTTCGTCGGCGCCAGCATCGACGCCTACTGCCCGCGACACAAGGCCTTATTGCCTGCCACATAAGGCCTCCCACGGTGCCATGCTGGTAGTCGATGAATATCGACGACGAGTCCGTCACAACCCTCGAGGACCTCAAGGGCGATCTGGCGCAGCGCTACAAGCGGGAGCCGACAGGTGGGGGCTTCGTCGATCCAGCCGTCGTCGAGGCCGATTTGGCGGCCCTCGACCGTGACGGCTACGTCATATGGGAAAACCTGCTCGGCGCCGAGCAGTGCCGGGAAATCCATCAGGTCGTGGGCCCCTGGCTGGCGCACACCGGACGCAACTCGTTCGAAGGCCGGCGCACCCAACGCGTCTACAGCGTGCTGAGCAGGACGCGCGTGTGCGACCGACTGGTCGACAATCCGCGGGTGCTGGCGCTGCTCGACCGGTTGCTGATGCCCAACTACCTGCTTTCGGCGTTGCAGGCCATCAACATTCAGCCTGGCGAGACCGCGCAACTGGCCCACCATGACGACGGGTTTTACCCGATTCCACGACCGCGGGCACCGTTGGCCGCGGCAACGATCTGGGCCATCGACGACTTCACCGCCGACAACGGCGCAACGGTGGTGATACCCGGCAGCCACCGCTGGGGCAAGCGCCGGCCCAGCCCAGAGGATCAGTCGCTGCCAGTCGTCATGCCCGCCGGGTCGTGCGTCTTCTTCGTCGGCACCCTTTGGCATGGCGGAGGCGCGAACACGAGCGCGACCGACCGTCTGGCCGTCACCGCCCAGTACTGCCAACCGTGGCTGCGCCCCATGGAGGCCTTCACCTTGTCGGTCTCGCGCGACATCGCTCGAACGGTCTCCGCCGATATTCGCCGCATGCTGGGCTACAGCATCCACCCGCCGTTCGTCGGCGCCGTCGATGGCCTGCATCCGCTACGGCTGCTGGAGGTTGGGCAGGACGACTAACGCCGCTCCGGGTCGACCCACCTTTGCTCGCCTCGTAGCGACTATTTTGTTTGCGCAGGCCGCTGTTGGGATCCCGGCAGGCGCTTCAGCGACAACCGACGCTTGCGCTGCAGGTCACAGGTTGTCGCGCACAGGTGGGCATAATCAGGCCGCGATGCCGAGTTCGTAGTTGATCTGCGGGAGGTACTGCGGACCGTCCAGGGTCAGCAGCACCCAGTCGTGAATTTGGCCATTGGCCAGTACGAAGCTGATGGGGGCCAGTTGCTGTACAGCCTTTTGCTGAAGGACTAATGCGTCAGCAGAAAGTATGTCCAAGTTGCCCGAGTAGACATATGTCGGCGGCAGTACGCTCAAATCCCCGTACAGCGGACTCACCATGGGGTCGGTCAACGAAAGGTTGCCCGCCCAAACCTTGCCGATCTGTTGCGCGGGCCCAAACGGCAGCAGCGGGTCTTGGACTAACGCAATATTCGGATTGGTCATCCCAAGATCAAGCCAAGGCGACAGCAGAACCATCGACGCCGGTAGTGGGGCACTCGAATCCATCGCCTTTATGTATTCGACGGACGCTAATGCCAGATTGCCACCGGCGGAGTCACCGATCACGCTGACGTGTGTCGGTCCGTGTTGAGTCAGCTGGGAGGAAATGAAACCGGCCATCTGGGGTACCACCGTCGCGGCGGTGCCCCCTTGCTGCAGCAACGGGTAGATCGGCACTTCAATCGTGGCGCCGGTTTGGTAGGCCGTCACCGAGTAGTTGATCCAGTGCAGGAACGACGGCGGGAAGATGAACGCGCCGCCGTGAATGGCAACCACATAGTCACCGGTTGGATGAGCCGGCGAGATTTGCACAACGCTCATCCCGTTATAGGTGGTGTGCTGCACGGTTTCTCCCAGCAGCAAGTTCAAAAACGGCGGCGGGGAGTTACCGAGGAACCAGGACAATGGCGGGATGTCACTGGCGAACAGCGCCAATAGTGGGCTACTGGGCATGGACAGTTGAGTTTCCATCCCGGACAAATTCAGGAGTGGCTTTACCGGCCACAGCGCAGCTTCTTCGAATCTGGTTAGCAGTGACGGCGTGCCGGTGAAGGTCCCCGGTTGGTTTGCTGCGAAAGGCGGAGCGGCCTGGGCTCCGAAGATGCTGGCGAACAGTGTCTCGCCCACTCGGGTGAATTCGTTGGCGACTCCGCCTGGGAGTGCGGGCAAATTCTCCAGCGCCTGCGCCCACGGGCCCAATTGCGCAACCGTTGCCGACGCGCTGGTGTAATACCCGACCATCGTGGCGACATCGTGCGCCCACATCTCCTCATAGACGGCTTCGGCGGCCGCGATTGCCGGGGCGTTTTGGCCGAACAGGTTCGACATCACCAGCGACACCACCTCGCCACGATTGGCGGCAATGAGTGCGGGGTGCACGATTGTTGCCAGTGCTTCCTCGAACGCGATGGCCGCCGCCCGAGCTTGCGCTGCTGACTGTTCGGCTTGAGCGGCTGCGCCTCCCAGCCAGTCCACGTACCGCGCCGCCGCGGTGGTCATGGACGTCGAAGACCGGCCTTGCCACGCCTGGCCAGCCAGATCAGAGGTTATGGAGTTGAATTCGGTTGCGGCTGAGCTCAATTGACCGCCGATCCCCTCCCAGGCCGCCGCCGCCTCCAACATCGATCCCGGCCCAGGCCCATCGAGCAAGAGCACCGAATTGACCTCAGGCGGCCACACCGAAAAGCTCATTACTGGTCCCCCTCGATCAGTTCTTGAGCAGCCCTATTTCCGAACGTACCGCCCCAACAGCATGGAGCAAGCGTTTCGTCGGCAGCCAATCTGCCGGGCCTCGACGCCGCTGCGCCGAGCGCGTTGTGACCGCGCCGGTACTCGTCGCATACCCAGCGTCACAGAGCCTCACCAATGTCGGGAAGCAGGGCGATGTCCTCCGGCTGACCATCGCGGAACAGCGCCGCAGTCTCCCGCACATTTCGTTTTGCCCACTCGACATTAAAGTAGCTCAGTACCTGATACTCATACTTGAAGCGTTCCGCGCGATCTCCCACCCATTTGGCAGCTTGACTAGACACCACACCTTCGCAGTACCAGTAGAGAACGTCGTCGAGGCTACCCACTTGGTCGAAGCCGAGCTTTCCTCGCTCGTAGAAAGTGAAGTGATAGGAGCCGTTCTCCGTGACATAGATGTTCAAGCCGTCTCTCGTTCGCAATCCGACCTGCACAGAAGGCACGTCGAGCTGCTCCGACAATCGATCTATCTTGGCTTGCAGTTCCGCGGACTTAGCATCCAAGATGTCGTCATTATTCATAGCGTAAGTGTTCATTGACTTGCCAACCGGGCATGGCCTCAACGTCCACTATCAGTTGCCGTACATTTCGAGAATGCCGGCACGCGCTGTCTCATAATGCTTAACGACGCGATCCTTCACCCATTGCAGGGGATCTTCGTATGCATTAGCTTCTGCTATCGCAATCCTGAGGCGCTCTTGCGGCGTGACGTTTGGCCGTTTCGGGAATTTACTGATACAATGCCATTGCTTGCTCGTCAATCCGAATTCGTTTGACGCATCTAGCGGAGCAATCATGCAGTTCACTTCGCCTTCGCGGGGAAAGTCAAATATCTGTATTTTGCAATCAGCCGATCTGTAGTAGATGATATGCCTTTCAATCCCGCCTTCATCCGGGTTATCGTCGACCTCGTCCAGGGTGAAACCGAGTTCTGCTAGTAGTGGCCCCAGTGTCGTTTCAACGTGTGCAGAAAAATTGAAAGTCATCCTTTTCCACCTTTCGCATAAACCCATGCGTCTCCGACTCGTTCGTATCCATATGCCGCAGCATTGTTGTTAAGAAAGTTTATTTCCATCGCAGAGAACGACATCGGGCCGTCCGCCGCCAGGTCTTCTAGGCAGGAGTGCTCGCTGTGGTCGAGGACGTATTCAATCCGTCCAACATGGCTTTCCATTTGGCCGCGGAGGAATTGTTCATTGACTTGCCACGCTACGCTTTTGGCTTCTGGCCGGCCTAGCTTCCCTGGACGATAGCTTCCCAGGTCGGATCGCCAATTGCCGCGCGCTTCGCCGATGTAGCCATGTTGTTGACCGTCAGAGCGCCTCACCAATATCGGGGGGTAGGGCGATGCCCTGCGGCTGACCGTTTCGAAAAATAGCGGTGAGTTCACACACTCGCCCCTTCGCCCACTCAATATTGAAGCTACTCAATAGCTGATATTCGCACCGGAAGCGCTGTGCGCGATCCCCCAGCCATTTCGCCGCTTATCTTGTAACTACACCTTCTGTATACCAGTAGATAAGGTCATCGAGGCATTCTTTCTGACCGAAGCCGAGCTGACCTCTCTCTTAAAGCCCAAGCCACCTATTGTTCGCAATCCGACCTCCATAGGAGGCAAGTCAAGCCGTTCCGACAACCAATCTATCTCGGTTTGAAGTTCCGCGAAATTAGTATTCAGAGTCCTATCGCTTTCATCGCGATTTCCAAACCTTGGACGTCAGAACCTCAGCGCATCAGATAGGTATAGTAATTACCAATTGCCTCCAGCGCCTCCTCCGTAAGTTCAGGATGCCGTTCATGCATCACGGATTCGACGTAGTCTCCGGCCTCATTCAAAGAAAGGCGATTCCAGTCTGGTTCGACTTGCATTGCCTCATTGAGGATTCGCCGCACCAGTTCTTGCGCATCCGCACTCGCTGAACCGTAGAATAAGTGGAATTCTTCATCGTTCTTTCCCGGATAACCCTTCAGGTACAGTGCGATGGCATTGCTAAGACTGAAGTCACTATTGGGCATGATAGCTCATTTCGTCATTTACCTCTCTCAAAAATTACGACCGATTGCCCGGTATCTGGATCGATCTGCACGATGCGAGTCACATTTGGATTCTCCATCAAGCGAGGTATCTCAATATTCTGCCAAACATTGCCTGGCCGCAGGCTGGAGCCAACAATTGCGGTAACTTCACCGCGCGCATTCTCCGCGTATGCTGCCGATGCGTCCTCCCAAAAATTTATTGATACCGGATCATGGCGATTCCAGGCAGGAAGCGGGTCAACCCCGTGTTCCGCGAGTGTCATTTCCAATGTTCTTCCCCCGGAACCATGAGCAATAAGTTCCGCAATCCCTGAGCCATCAGGACCAACTCCAACGCCCGCCGCGTTTCGTCCTGACCAGTAGTACGCGCTATTTGGCTCTGTCGGAGTGATCACCTGAAGCTGCTCATAAGACGGCAAGCTCCCCGGCAGATAGTGACCCGCGTTGTCGACTGCGTACCGGCCAAGACTTGTGTTCCCATCCGGAACGGGAGGGTCAGCGGGCTCCGGATTGTGGTGATTGTCCAGTCCAATGGGCGGATGGTCGCCCGCACCTATGGGGAGGTGTCCGCTCGGCAGGTCAGGTGACAGACCAGCGGCGGCATCAATGTCGCCCAACGCGCCTGCGCGTGCGATGCCGGCCCCTTCTCCACCGAACAACATCCCCGGCAAGGCAAAGGCCCCGTCGGAGGCCTTGGCGCCCGCGTAGTAGGCCGGGTTCGGCGATTCCAAAGCATCCTTGATTTCCCCGACCGCCATACCCGCCGGGTTCTGCGCAACTTCAACGGTGCCCTTGAGCATCTGCTCCCAGGACTGCAACACCCCCGGCGCTCCCGGGCCCCCTTGCCCGAACAGATTCTTGATGCCCTGTTCGGTAGCAAACCAGCGGTCACCGAATCCTTCAGCGAATCCCGGCGCGGGCGGGCGCGCCGGTGTGGGTGGAACATAGTTCGGCATTCCATTGTCGATCCACTGCTGGGTGCGGGCCACGATGTCATTGAGTCGCGCTTCTATCTGATCCCCGGGCACACCGTCGCGGATCATGGCGGGGCGAACCATCGCCTTGAAACTTTCGACGTCGGCGGCACTCAAGTGACGCCGCAGTGCGCCCGCAACCGCGGATTGACCCAACCAGCTCAACAGGTCCGGCAGCTTCTCAGGGGAAGGTAGTTGATCACCACTCTCACCGGCAGGCAACAAAAGGTCTCGTAGCGAAGGTTGCTCACCGGCGCCTGGGGGCACCGGCGTGGCATCGCCGGGCTTAGCGCCTGCGGGAGCGCCGGGTAACAACATGTCCTGCCACGTCCCGGGCTTACCCCTGGGCACACGGCCTTGCGGGGCCGGCCCACCAACTGGCGCAGGCGGACCTAGCGAGACGTCGCCGACGGCGGCGTCGATGGCGGTAGCAAGCTCATGGTCGGCGGAGTGAGCGTGCGCCTCACACACGATGAGTCTGTCCTGCAATACCTGCTGTTCAGCAGCAAACTCCAGCGCGTCGCGCCCAACCCAGGTGTCGCCCACATCGATTCGCCAGGCCGCCGTGACGGCCCAGCCCTTCGCACTGGCGGCCCGTTCGATATCGTCCAGCTCGCGCTTGCAGGCGCGCACGTCGGCCTCGGCATGCGACACCGCCGTCGCCACCCGCTGCGATTCCGTGCCGTCTGACTCGACATCACGACGAATCTTGCCCACACCGGCGCGAAACGCATCCCCCGCTTCCCCTTGCCAGCCGGCCAGAACATTGTGGGCCTGATCCAGGCTGTCTCCCAACCGCTGCAACGTACTCGCGCGCCCGCTGGCCGTCTGGAACACCGAATGGATCGCGCTCAGACCCCAGCCCTTGACGTCAGCAGGACTCAACGCACCCATAACGACCCCACCGGTTACCCCGCTACCGACCCGAGCACCCCGCACGAGGCGCCCTCATTGCTGCGGTACTCGACCATCGCCTCGGCCACATGCAGCCCCAACCCGCCCACCGCAAGCTTGTGCTGGCCGTGCCGGGCCTCCCACCGAGCCGCAAGATGCGCTAACGCCCGCTGCGAGGACCCAACCCAACCCGACGCCGCATCCGCCAGCCCATCCTCATGACGAACGAACTCCACAGCCGCCTCGCCGACCCCGTCGAGCACGTGGTTACTGCCCACGTGCAACGCAGCCAGATCGACTGCTAAATCATCGGCCACGACGGCTCCCCTTTTTCTGATCGGCGGCACAGCGCGGGCAAGCCTAGCCCGGTTGGCGCCACCGCGCCCTTCACCCAAGCCGGCCAGGACTCCCGCCAGAGCGGGTCCAAGTCTTCCTGCGGTAGCGTCGGCGACGGATTTGGCTAGCGAAGCCGCTCATCGCAGCGGTCTGGCAGGAAGCAAGCGGTGAGGACTCATCACAGTTGACGTCCTTCAAGCAGCGGGGTGCCGTGCTGGCGGGACTGCTCGCAGCGGGCGCTGTACTAGTGCAGTGCACGTCCGCGCCGCCACCTCCTGCGGCCACACCATCTTCGGCACCGCCGGCCGCCACGACCTCGTCAGTCAGCGCGCCGCCGCAACCCGCGGCCGCGACCGTGCAGCCGGTGACCGCCGCCGAACTCGGTCCGAGCTGGCGGCCCGGTTGTCCGGTACCGCCAGAGCAACTGCGACGGGTCGATGTTGACTACCTCGGTTTCGACGGCCAGGCCCACCGCGGCGATCTGATCGTGCACGAAGACTTGGCCCCGCAGGTCATCGCGATCTTTCAGCAGCTGCGCCGAGTGGGGTATCCCATCGACAAGATCCGCACGGTCGACCACTACCCGGACGCTGACGACGAGCTGTCCATGGAGGACAACAACACGTCATCCTTCAACTGCCGCCTCATCCCCGGAACCAACGAATGGTCCCAACACGCCTACGGTCGGGCCATCGATATCAACACGCTGCTAAACCCATGCCTTTATGCCACAGGGTATTTCGAGCCGCATAACGCCGCGGACTACCTGGACCGCAGCCGCACCGATCCGGGACTCATCCACGCCGGCGACCCGGCCGAGCACGCCTTCACCGACAACGGCTGGCAATGGGGTGGCTACTGGACAACTCCCGACTACCAACATTTCGAGCGCCCCTGAGCCGCGCTAGAGACCCAGAGCTCGGGCCGTCGCCGTCGCAACCTCGCCGCGCAAAATCGACATCGGTGGACTGCCCCGCGTGTGAATCGAGTTCGAGAGCAGAACTAGGTAGGTATCCGAGCCCGGATCAATCCAAATCGAGGTTCCAGTGAAGCCGGTGTGTCCGAAACTGCCGATCGGAAAAACCATGCCACGCGTGGCGGACTGGCCGGTGTCGATATCCCAACCGAAGCCGCGCAGGTTCTGGCCCGCGATCGCGGGATACCGCGCAGCGAGCAACGGATCCCAGGTATTCAGTCTCTTCGCGATCGCATCTCGGCTGGCATTGTTCGCTGCTTCCACTTGTCGATCCGTGCACCCCGGCTGCTGTGGACTCGTCATCATCGCCAAAGTTGTTTGCAGCAGCGGAAATTCGCTCGGGCGGCCGGCAAGCCGGTCAAGAAGGGCCTGCGCAAAGATACCGACATCGTGCGCTGTCGAGAACACGCCGGCATGCCCGGCCACGCCACCCATCCGTCGCGCCGTCATGTCGTGCACGGTCCCCCGCAGCAGGCGATCGAAGTCGGGATTCTTGCTCGGATCGGCTCTGTTCTCTTCGTCACGCGCTGTCGGGGCGATGCGCGACAGAAGATCCGTGCTCCACATACCCTCAGCACAAGGGGCCGGCACGCCGCCTCGCGGCGCCGCAACCCAACCGATCGCAACCCCTCTAACCGCATGCGGCCCACAGGCTTTCGCCAGCGGAAGGAAGCGGGTATCGGCCATGCCAAGCGGCGCGAACACATGCTGGGCAACGTAGACATCCTCGGCTTGGCCGGTCAGTCTCTCGACGAGCACCCCGAGCAGGATGAAGTTGATGTCGGAGTAGCGGAAAACCTCACCAGGACCCGACTCCAGCGGCGTCGTAAGCGCACGACGAATTCCTTGCGCTCTATCGGCTTGGGCAAGTCCCCACGGGTCTCTGAGCTCGACGTCGCCCGTCTCGCCCGAAGTATGGGTAAGCAGCATGCGAACGGTCACCTTTGCCCGCCGCGGATCATTCGCAATGTTGAAGTCGGGCAGGTACTGCTGGACGGGATCGTCGAACCGCACCTTGCCTTGTTCGTAAAGCTGCATGACGGCCGTCGCCGTGGCGAGGCACTTCGTCAACGAGGCCAAGTCGAAGATCGTGTCCTCGGTCATCGGCTCGGCAGGTGCGGGCAAACCGTCTAGCCCCGGTTCACTCGCCAACCTGCGCGAGCCATAAGCGTGATGGAAGGCGATCTCGCCGTCATGCCCGACCAACACCACCGCACCCGGCAGCTTTTCTGCCGCGATCGCGTCGTTGATCAGCTTGGACACGGCCGCGAAGGCAGGCGGCGTGGGTTCCTCTGCCGGCTCGGAAACAGTTGTGGTGCTTGGTGTTTCGACAAGCGTCGGCGCTGTCTCGCCGATGGTCGTGTGCGCCGCCTCGCCATGCGAGCAAGCCACACAGCACGCCAGCAGGACAGCTCCTACGGCAACGCACCTGCGCATCATCACGTCCGCCTAACCAGCGCGTCCCGTACGCGTCCCCGGGCCCGATCGAGCCGGCCGGACGCCTCGGCGACGTCAACGCCCGCAAGCAACGCGACAATCGCGGTCTTGGCGTGACCGCCCGCGGCGGCAAGGGCAGCGGTGGCGGCATCCTCGTCGACGCCGGCCGCGTCGCGGACGATCCGCACCGCGCGGCGGCGCAGCTTGGCGTTGGTCGCGCGCACGTCGACCATGCGCGGTCCGTAGGCCTTGCCGAGCGCGATCATCACACTCGTCGAGAGCGCGTTCAGCACCACCTTCTGCGACGTCCCCGCGGTCAGCCGCGTAGAGCCGGCGAGCACCTCTGGTCCGGTGAGCAACTCGATCACTACGTCGGCGGGCGCCTCGCTGCCGAAGTTGTTGACGATCGCGACGGTCAACGCACCAGTCGCGCGCGCATGCCGCAGCGCCCCCAGCACGTAGGGCGTGCGACCCGACGCCGTGATCCCGACTAACACGTCGGCTGCGGTAAGGTCGGCGAAATCTGTTGGGGTGAAAGAGTCTTCGGCACCTTCGATGGCCTCGGTCAGCGCCGCCGGGCCGCCGGCGATCACACCACGCACAATGTCGGTCCTGAACGTCGGCCCGCACTCGGCCGCATCGAGCACACCGAGCCGGCCGGGTGTTCCAGCCCCGGCATAGATCAGCCGGCCGCCGCGCTCGAGTCGCGCGGCGATCGCTTCGGCCGCCGCCGCGATCTGCGGCAGTGCGGCCACCACGGCGTGGTGTGCCTCCCCTTCGGCGGCGACGAGCAGCGCGACGACGTCTGCGATAGGCCGCGCATCGAGGTCATGCAAGTCTGGCCGGACGGCCTCGGTGGCAAGCGCGTCGAGGCTGTTCGGTGGGGCTAGGGAATCGGAGTGAGCACTCAACCGGATCACGTGCGGCTCGTGGATGGCGCCGAGCCGCAGCGTCCCGTCGAGCGCGTCGCCGACGGGCGCAACGACGTCGATCCGCTCGCGCAGCGCCTTCACCCCGGCCAGGCCGCCGACCATCGCCACCGGGCCGTTCCCCACCGCACGGGCGGTCGCGGCCAGCGAATCGGCCGCACTGTTGACGATCCCCATTGCCACGGGGTCGTCCGAGGCCGCGAGGACGTCGGGCGCGAACGACGCGAGCGCGGCCGGATCGGTGAGCTGCGCCGGCCAGGTTTGCGGCGGGCCAAATCGGGTGCGGGCGGCATCCAGCAATGCAGTGGGCGCGCCCCGGCCGTCGACAGCCCGCAATGCCGCGCGCAGCCCGGCCGCGCCGATCCACGAGCCGCCGCCCTCGTCACCCAGCGATGGACCCCAGCCGTCGGCGGTACGCAGCGCGCCGTCCGCGTCGATCGCAAGCGCTATGACGCCGGTGCCAACGATCAGCGCGACGCCCGGCTTTCCGTCCAGTGCGCCCGCGTGAGCGATCACGGCGTCACTGGTCACCGTGACCCGCTGCAGCCGCAGCGAAGCCAGCAATGCCTCGCCCAGCGCACGCGCGGCCTCCGGCGCGTTCAATGCGCCGGCGGCGCCCACGATTACTTCCTCGACCGGCCCGAACTGCTTGGCAACAAACAAGATTGCCGTCTGCGCAGCGCGAACTCCGCCCGGCGCCGCGAGCCCCGGCGCGCCCGCCCCTACTACCCTTCGTCCGCCCAGGGCGGCCCGACACGACGTCTTGCCCAGGTCTACGGAGAGGATCACCCAAACCATAATTTCACGGGGTCGCCGGTTCAGCGGGTGCGATTGCCCGTCACGTTGCTGCCGCTTAGGGGATCAAGATGTAGCTCGTCCCCGGGACATCTCTGACGATGCGCGTGTCGAATTGGTTGAAGCCCGTGGTGCGGAAGCCGTTCGCGGCGGTGGCCCCGGGCCCGAAATTCATTTCGGTGATCGTTATGTCCTGACCGTTGACAGCGTCGACCCAGGCGACGTGTCCGACGCCGCCTACGAGCGAGCTGCTGTAGACGACGATCGAGCGGGGCTGGGCTTCGTCGACCACCGTCCAGCCGGCCGCCCTGGCCTGGTTAGCCCAGTTTTCGGCGTTTCCGCTGAGCGCATTGACGTAGTAGCCGGCGTGCACGTGTATCTGTTCTTGGGCGCCCCAGGTGCAGTAGCCCTCGTAACCGCTGAGCGGGTTGTGGTCGCTGGTGCGGCCCGTGGTCGGGTTTGTTCCGGTATCCGCGTGGCCGGGTCCCGTCGCCGTCGCGGCTCCAAGCGAGAGCACGCTGCTCACGGCAACGGCCGCGACAAGCCCTTTGGTAACTGTGGCGTTCATCTAATCCCCTGCCTGACGTTGCCATGCCAAGGCGGTATCAATCCGTGACATTTCTGTTATCGGCGGGGGGACGGCATTCGTTTCACTACGCCCAAAGCCGGGCTACGAATCGCGCACTTTCAGGCGGCGCGCAGTGAATCGATCAGCCGGTCGATCACGGCGCCGGCGTCTTTGCGCGCTTGCTGGAAATCGTCGGCACGGGCGATGTAAAGGGTCGCCTCGCGCAATGCGCCCAGCATCGTCAAGGCCGTGGCCGCTACCGGCTGCGGTGGGATCTTGCCGGACTCGATCGCAGCGGTGAGCAGGCCCGTGATCAGCCCAATGTTGTAGCGCTGGCCGATCTCGCTCCAGCGTTCCCACCCGAGTACCGCGGGCGCGTCCATCAACGCAATGCGCTGCACCTCAGGGTCGGCGCAGGCGTCGAGCCAAAACGTCGAGCCCAGCCGCATGATCTCGACTGGATCGGTCTCTCCGGCGGCGGCGATCGTCTCGCCCATCCGCGTCGCCATCTCCCCTTCGACCTTTTCCAGTACCGCAGCGAACAACTCCGTTTTGTCGGCGAAATGGTGATAGAGCGCGCCACGCGTCACCCCGGCGTCGCGCACGATCGTTTCCAGCGCGACGTCGGCGAAGCCCGGCGATGCGAATAGCGGCCGGGCGGCGGCGATCAGCGCCTCACGTGTTTCGGCTGCGCGTTCGGCCTGCGTGCGGCGCTTGCCCGGCATTGCCCAATCATCACCTGCCGGCGATCCGATGCGGTATCGACCCACCGGCACTGGCAACAGCGGCCAACGACGCGTTTTGTCAGAACACGCTGAACTTGCGAACGGCCTCCAGCGCCGACGGATCCCCTTCGGCCTTGACTGCGAGTTCGTCCCAGGTGCCGCGTTGTGTCACCCACCACACGGCAGCCAAGGAATCGGAGGTGATTTGAACGGCGACGTCGGCGCCGTTGCCGATGCGCAGTTTGCGCGCGCACAATCCGTCGAGGTTGATCTCGACCGTGTCTGCGATCCCCTCGATCAGGCTCGCATTCTGCTGTGGCAGTGCCGCCTCAATCCAGTCGAGCGTCGGGGCAAGCCGCAGCTCGTCACAAGGCGGGGGCTCTGCGGTGAGCGGCCCGTTCGGCTTGAACAAATCGTACCGAACATGGACGAAAATCTCGAAGGCGAAGGCCGTCGGCAACAGCGAGGCCGGATAGGTGCCCACATCGCCGAGGGGAATTTCGAAGTCCTGCCCCTCGACCGCGGCTAGCAACTCGAGACCGCGCAAACTCACCGATTCATAGTCGGCCACAACCTCTTCGGGAGTCATCGAGCGGCGGGATGCGACGTAGAGATCTGCTGCGCGTTCGGCTGGCATTCCGCCCGGATCGGGCAGCTTGGTCGAGTCGACGGCCAACCAGAAGCTGCACGCCATGTGCGACACGAGGTCCTGCACCGACCAGCCCGGGCACCCGCTTTCCTGCGCCCAGAGCGCATCGGGCATGTTCGCGCACAGTGCCAGGACGTCCTTGCGGCCTACTTCAATCGCCTTGATCGCGGAACTCATTGCAGTCAATCCACCCTTCGTAACATACATACCGTATGTCTGAAGATACATACTGTATGTTTGTTGGGCAAGGGCGGGACCGCTGCGCCCCTTCGGCGGATTCGCAACCCGGCCGTGCCGGTTTGTAGGCTTTCGGGCATGCCGTTCAACAACGGCGAGGTCTTCGCTGGCTACGTCATTGAGCGCCTGCTGGGCACTGGCGGTACGGGTGAGGTCTACCTCGCCCAGCATCCTCGTCTGCCTCGCCACGACGCACTGAAGATCTTGTCGTTGGACTCAACAGCCGACGAGGAGTTTCGCGCGCGATTCAATCGCGAAGCCGAATTGGCGGCGACGCTGTGGCACCCACATATCGTCAGCGTGCTCGATCGTGGCGAGTTCAACGGCCGGCTCTGGATCTCCATGGAATACGTGGACGGCACTGATGCGGGCCGGTTGGTTCGCGAGCGGTATCCCCGCGGCATGGCAGAACAAGACGTCGCTGAAATCGTGACGGCGGTGGCTGATGCGCTGGACTTCGGTCATGAGCGCCGGCTGCTGCATCGCGACGTCAAGCCCGAGAACATCCTGGTGACCGCGGCCGACGGCCACCGCCGCAGGGTTTTGTTAACCGACTTCGGCATCGCCCGCAAAATCGATGACGTCAGCAACCTCACCGAGGCCAACGTCGCCATCGGAACGATCAGTTACGTGGCCCCCGAGCAATTGTTGGGCAAACCGCTTGACGGCCGAGCCGACCAGTACGCACTGGCTGCCACAACCTTCTACCTACTAACCGGTGCACCACCTTTTCAAGATCCAAATCGCGCTGTCGTGCTCAGCCACCATCTCAATACGCGACCCCCGCGGATATCGCAGCGCCGACCTGAACTCGCCCACCTGGATGCCGTGCTGGCCAGGGCGCTTGCCAAAGACCCGAGGCAGCGGTACCCGACTTGCGCCGACTTCGCCCGAGCACTCGCGCAGCAGCCTCCCCGGGAGCTCAGCGCAGACGAACGTCCGGTTACCCAGCGCCTTGAGCGGCTGGTCGTCAACGGGATCGCACGCGGCGTGCAGCAAAGCACGGTCGGTGCTCAAGGCGAGGCCGGGATCCTGTCGTTCCAGGTGGTCCCCTATGAGCCACTGGGCAACGGGCAGGCTCGCGTGCCGGTAGAAATGCCAACCGATCTGGTAGCGGATCAGCTCGCGGACGGGGATGAGATCGAGGTCAGCGGCGCCTGGGATGGCGACACTCTCGATGCCGACAAGATCATCAACTTTTCGGTTGAACCTCAGCCGAAGCGCCGCCGAGCACCTGCTAAAACGGCGCCAGCCAAGGCGCCGAAACGCCGAAAGGGCTGGATCATCGCAGTCCTGGCCGCCGTCGGCGCTATCGCGTTGACCGCCGCCGCGGTGCTGTGGTTTACCGACAGCTTCCGTCAACAGTCGCGCCCAGGCCCAATGATCAAACCGGTGAGCGCAACGGTGTTTTCACCCGACGGCGCCCCCGACAACCCGCAGGACGCCCGGTTGGCAATCGACGGCAACCCGAACACGGGATGGTCTACCGTCACCTACACCGACGCCGTCCCCTTCCCGAAATTCATTCAGGGAATGGGTCTTCTGCTGCACCTGTCCGCGCCGACGGCCTTGAGCGTCGTGACGCTAGACGTGCCCAGCACCGGAACCAAAGTTCAGATCCGCTCGTCGCCGACCGAAACTCCAGCGAAATTGTCCGACACCACCGAGCTGACGCCGACGACGTCACTGCAGCCGGGTCACAACCGCATAGCCGTGCACAACGACACCAAGACGTCCAATGTGCTGGTGTGGATCTCTACCCTGGGCACCACCAACGGCGAGAGCCGCACGCAACTCTCCGACATCACGCTGCAGGCGGTCGGGTAAGGGCACACGATCGGTTCCCTTGTGCCCGGGCTTGTGATCCGTCAGGCCGCGATACCGAGTTCCCGGTCGATCTGCGGCCAATAGAGGGGGCCTACCGGGGTGAGCAGAACCCAGTCGTGAATTCCGCCGTTGCCCAGTACGAAGCTCATCTGGGCCCCCTGGGCTATGGCGGCTTGCTGAAGGGCAGCCGCCTCTGTTGCGAGCGCGTCCAGCGAGCCCGAGTAGACATACGTCGGCGGAAGTCCGGTCAGCGACCCGTAAAGCGGGCTGACCAGATAGTCGTTCACGGCAAGATTGCCCGCCCAAACCTTGCCGATCTGTCCACCGGAATGCGTTAGGTCCAGCCAGGGTGAAAGCAGCACCATCGATGAGGGGACGGGGCCGAGCGCGGGGTTCTGCACCATGTACTGGACGGCCGCGAGTGCGAGGTTGCCGCCGGCGGAGTCGCCGATCACGCTGACGTTCTGCAACCCGTGCTGAGCGATTTGTGAGGAGATGAAGCCGGCCATTTGGGGTACGACCGTTCCGGCTGTGCCGCCCTGCTGCAGCAAGGGGTAAATCGGCACTTCGTAGGTCGCGCCGGTCTGGTAGGCCGACACCGAGTAGTTGAGCCAGTGGAAGATCGACGGCCCGAAGATGAAGGCGCCACCGTGCAGGGCAACCACGTACTCACCGGTGGGATGCGCCGGCGTGATCTGTACGACGCGCATCCCGTCATAAGTGTTGTACTGGACCGTTTCTCCCAGCAGCGACGTCAGCAATCGCGGCGGCGAGTTACTGAGCCCGATCGACAGCAGCGGGTTGTCGCCGGTGAGTTGGGCCAACAGTGGCGACCCTGGTTGCGAAAGCAGAAAATCGAAGCCGGTCGCCAGCGTCGTAGGGATGTGCTGAATTTCCTGCTGAACGCCGAATACCGCCTGCTCCAAGGCCGCCAATGGCGAAGCGTTGGCCGCCTCGGCGGCGGCGTATGAACTCGCCGCGCCAGTCAACGTCTGCACAAACTGCTCATGAAAGGCCGCCGCCTGCAAGCTGAGAGCGTGATACGCCTTGCCGTGAGCGGAGAACAACTCAGCGATCGCCACCGACACCTCGTCCTGGGCCGCAGCCAATACCCCAGACGTGGCGCCCGCTGCGTCCCGGCTTGCCGTTGTGAGCATCGAACCGATCGAAGTCACATCCGTGGCCGCCGCGGACATCAGCTCTGGCAACGCAACAACATACGACACCGCGCCGCTCCCACTACCTCAGGGCAATCTTGCGAGTTGCCCAGCCCCAACCGATCGCCGGACAGCCCGGAGCCTATGCCCACGCCGGGGCGTCAGGTTGTGGTTTTGCAAGAACTACTCGCTGTGCTGACCGCGTGATGGTAGAAGGTGTTCTACCGCGAAGGGAGCTCGATGAACTGGTACACCGGCAACACCACCTATGACAGTGTCTTGACGTTCGCCCTGGCCTTCGCAGGATTCGTGATCATCGGCGGCTTGTTCCGGGCGACTCCCTACGGGCGATTCGGCTCCACGGCGCGCGGGGTGAATCTCAACCCCAAGCTGGGCTGGTGGCTGATGGAGATCCCCGCAACCGTGGTGTTCGCCGTCTGCTACCTCACCGGGCCGCGTCGATTCGACGCCGTGCCGCTCGTGCTTGCGGCCATCTGGCTGCTGCATTACGGCAACCGAGGCTGGTTCTTCCCACTGTCGATCAGACAGGTTCCGGGCAAACGCAACAGCTTCAACATCGTGGTGCTCGCCCTCGGAATGCTGGTCACCACGATGCACGGCTACCTCAATGGCTCGTTCTTCAGCCACGACTACAAACATCAGTACGGCATCGGTTGGCTGACCGATCCGCGGTTTCTCGTCGGCGCGGTCGTGTATCTCGCCGGATTCCTCCTGCTGATCTCGTCGGAGTCGGTCGTGCGCAACCTGCGCGACAAGAAAAACCCGGGCGCCACCGACTACAAGATCCCGTACGGCGGCGGCTTCCGGTTCGTCACCAGCCCGGCGTACCTGGGTGAGCTGATCGCGTGGGCCGGATTTGCCCTACTGACCTGGTCGCTCGCCGGGGTTGTGATCCTGCTGATCACGGCAGGAAATCTGGTGCCACGGGCTTTCGCCACCCACAAGTGGTACCGCGAGAAGTTCCCCGATTACCCCGCCGCGCGCAAAGCCCTGATACCTGGGCTGATCTGAGGATTTGCCGCCCCACAACGCGTAAAATCCAAGGGCCGTCGAAGGGAGACTCCCCGTGAAGATGTCGCCTTTCGACTACCACCGGCCCGACACGGTCGATCAGGCGGTCGCACTGCTCGAAACGTACGGCGGGGACGGCAAGGTGCTCGCCGGTGGGCAAAGCCTTCTTCCGATTCTCGCCCTTCGGCTGACCCACCTCGGGCATCTCATCGACATCGGCCGGGTGCACGGCTTGCAGTCGATCGAGGTGGACGACGACGGCGCGGTCACGGTCGGCGCCACCGTGACACACGCACGGGTCGAGAGGTCAGATGTGCTGGCCGCCGCTGCGCCCGCGGTCGTCGGTGCCATGCCGTACGTCGGTCATCGGGCAATCCGGAGTCGGGGGACGGTGTGCGGGAGCTTGGCCCACGCCGATCCGGCGGCCGAGCTGCCGGCAGTTGCCCTGGCGGTCGGCGCGAAGATGATCGTGCGGTCCCCAGCAGGACAGCGGACGATGGCGGCGGATGACTTCTTCGAGGGATACCTGTCATCCGCATTGAACGAGGACGAGTTGCTCGTCGGAGTGCGCTTCCCGCCGTGGGCCCCTCGCGCGGGATGGTCGGTGCTGGAGGTGAGCAGGCGACACGGGGACTTCGCGTTGGCCGGGCTGGTGACGACGCTCGAGATCGATGACGCCGGGCTGCTGCGGCGACCGGCGTTGTCGTTCTTCGGGGTAGCCAGCACGCCGGTGCGTGTCGCCGAAGCCGAACAGTTGCTCGATGGCAGCCCGCCCGACCCCGCGCTCTTTGCGGAGGCAGCGAGGGCTGTGTCGGGTGCATTGGAGCCCCCCGGTGACGACCACGCATCGTCGGAGTACCGGGCGCACGTTGCGGGCGTACTCACTCGCCGCGGGCTCGCCGAAGCCACGAAACGAGCCGCCGCACGGGCCACGCAGCGGGTGGGCGTCTGATGCGCGAGATCACCCTCAGGGTCAACGGTCGGGACGAGCGCGCGGTGGTCGAGGGTCGCACCACCCTGGCCGAATTGCTTCGCGACCACCTTGGGCTCACCGGCACGCATCTGGGATGCGAGCACGGTATCTGTGGCGCGTGCACAGTGGCGGTCGACGGTCAGCCCGTCCGTTCCTGCCTGATGCTGGCGATGCAGGCGGAGGGCGCGGTGGTCGAGACTGTCGAGTCGCTGGGCGACGGTGATGAACTCGGGCTCATCCAGCAGGCGATGTGGGAGCGCCACGCGTTCCAATGTGCTTTCTGCGCACCGGGATTCCTCATGACGGTGCGATGCCTGCTGGCCGACAACCCGACGCCGACGGCGGCGCAGATCAAAGAAGAGCTCTCCGGAAACTTGTGTCGGTGCACGGGATACGCGTCGATCCTCCAGGGCGTCGCCGAAGCTGTGGCCAAGTTGGCGCCGACCACCGGAGGTGGCAACGATGCGTGAGCAGATCATGGGGCGATTCGTCGGCGCCCGCGTCCGGCGGGTCGAGGACCGCCGTCTGCTCCGCGGGCGCGGTCAATACGTCGACGACGTCGTCGTCCCGGACATGGCGCACGCGGCGTTCGTCCGGAGCCCATGGCCCCACGCCCTGATCCGCGGTATCGACACCACCCGCGCCGCAGGCGTTCCCGGGGTGCACGCGATCTTGACCGGTCCTGACATCGCTGCGGTCACCAACCCGCTGATCGGGATGCTCGCCTTGCCGGGCCTGTACGACCCATGGCACTGGGCGCTGGCCGTCGACCGTGTTCGTCTGGTCGGAGATCCGGTTGCCATCGTGGTAGCCACGTCACGCGCGGTGGCCGAGGACGCGGCCGAGCTGGTCGAGGTGGACTACGAGGAGCTGGAGCCGATCGCGACGTTGGCGCACGCCCACGATCCCAGCCGGCCGGCGATCTGGCCGAAGGCCAACGGCAACGTCATCTGGGCGGCGTCGGAGTCGTTCGGCGACGTCGATGCGGCGTTCGCCGGGGCTGATCGAGTGATCCGCGAGACCTTCCGCCAGCACCGGCACGCCAACCAACCGATGGAGACCAGAGGCATGGTGGCCGAGATCGACGCCGGCGGCCATCTGACGCTGCACGCGGCCCATCAGGCCGCGCACGTCCTCAAGTGGGTCATGGCGATGTGCCTGGCACGGCAGCCGGTGTGGATGTCGGTGCGCGACATGTTCCGCCAGCGCGAACAGATGAAGGCCATCTTCGCCGGGGTCCGCGACTTCGTTCGCGCCCACCCGACGATGTTGGCGGACACGCGGCCGATGGTGCCGATCATGCTGCGCCAGATCGCCAAAGATCCAATGCGGATGGTGCACCTCAACCGGGCGCTCCTCGGATTGATGGCAACGCCCAGGGAGCGCCTCCCGCGCGTCGTGACGGGCGACATCGGCGGCGCGTTCGGGGCGAAGATTTCGGTGCTGCGTGAGGAGATCGCCCTGTGCGCTGCCGCACTGCGTCTCGGCCGATCGATCAAGTGGATCGAGGACCGCAACGAGCACCTTGTGCTCGGCGCCCAGGCCCGTGACGAACAGGTCGCCGTCGAGGCTGCGGTGATGAACGACGGGAGGGTGCGAGGCCTGCGCGCCAAGCTCACGATGGATGGGGGCGCCTATCCGGCTCTTCCGTATGGGGCGCCCATGTTCTGCCGCTTCATCCAGACGATGTTCCCCGGTCCGTACCGGTTCGACGCCATGCAGTTCGACACCGAGATCGTCGCGTCCAACAAGCCGACGTATGTCGCCTACCGGGGCCCGTGGGCCGTTGAGACCTGGGTCCGCGAACGGTTATTCGATGTCATAGCCCGCGAGTTGGGGATCAGCCGCGCCGAGATCCGGCTGCGCAACATCGTCGGCCCCGACATGCTGCCGACGACGATGGTCACCGGTCCGGCCCTCGATGTGCGCATGTCGGCCAAGACCACCCTGCAAAGGGCTCTCGATGTCGCCGACTTCGAGCATTGGACCGAGCATCAGGCTGCGGCCCGGGAGCAGGGCCGTCGCCTCGGCCTCGGGATTGCGACCTACATCGAAGCGGCTCCGGGGCCGCCCGGGTTCATGGACGCGGTCATGCCGGGCATGTCCGCGTTCGCCGGCTCCGAGCCGATCCACGCGGTCCTCGAAGCCGACGGCAGCGTCACGCTGCACACCCGGCAGGTGCCCCATGGCCAAGGCCACGAGACGACGCTCGCGCAGGTGGCCGCCGACGAACTCGGCGTTGCGGTGGAGGCCGTCCGAGTCAGATACGGCGACACCAACTTTGCGCCGTTCGGCATCTCCGGCACCGGCGGCAGCCTGTCGGCGGCGATGGCGGGCGGCGCGGTCGCGTTGGCCGCGCACACGCTGCGCGAGCAGATCGTCGACATCGCCGCGGACCTGTTGGAGGCAGCGCCGGCCGACATCGTCATCGAAGACGGCGAGATTCACGTCGCGGGCGTCCCCACACTGTCGCGGACCTTCCGCGAGGTCGCCAAGGAGGCGATGCGGCGGGGCGTGACCGGCGGCGTGGTCGGCAACGACCGACCGGGCCGTCAAAAGGGCCCTGGTGAGGCGATCCGGGTGCACCGGGACTGGGACGGCGGCCAAGGGGGGTGGGCGCACGCCACGCACGTGTGCTGGGTGGAGGTCGATCTCGAAACCGGTGAGGTGAAGATTCCCCGCTACGCGGTGGTGGAGGACTGCGGCGAGATGATCAACCCGGCCATCGTCGAAGGCCAGATCCGGGGTGGCGTCGCGCAGGGGGTGGGTGCCGTGTTCTACGAGAAGACCACCTACGGGGAGGACGGGCAGCCCCGGTCGGGGACGTTCATGGACTACCTGATCCCGACCACGATGGAGATCCCGGAAATCGAGATCCACCATGTGGAGACGCCGACGGACATCGCCTTCAACTATCGAGGCGTCGGCGAAGGGGGCATGATCGGCGCACCGGCGGCGATCACCAATGCGGTGGAGGACGCCCTCGCCGACCTCGACGTCCGGATCACCGAACAGCACCTCCCGCCGACCAGGGTTCTCGAGCTCGCGGGCGTCATCCCCGAACGCACCGACCGATAATTCGGCCACCTTTTCGGGTTATGCCTCGGCGCAGAATCGGCGGCCGAAAATTGTCGTACCCCCCTGCGATGATGAACACATGCCTTCGACCGCATCCGCCGACGCCGTGGTGACGAGCCCTAGCGAGCGTCTTGAGGTGCTGTTCGAGGAGCTGGCGGAGCTGAACGGTCAGCGCAACGCGATCGATGGGCGCATCGTCGAGATCGTCGCCGAGATAGATCGCGACCAGTTGTGCGGCGCCACCGGCGCGCGGTCGGTGCCGGCGTTGGTGGCCTGGAAGACCGGCTGTTCGTCGGCAAACGCCCACACGATTACCACCATTGCGAGCCGGCTGACGGAGTTCCCACGCTGCGCCCAAGGCATGCGGGAGGGCCGGCTGTCGCTGGATCAGGTCGGCGTCATCGCGGCGCGGGCGGGTGAGGGATCTGATGAGCATTACGCGGAATTGGCACGCTTTGCCACGGTCAATCAGCTGCGCACCGCACTCAAGCTGGAACCACGACCCGAGCCCCGTCCGCGGCCCGAGCCCGAGCGCGAGCGCGAGCGCGAACGCTCGATCACTACCACCACCGACGAGCAGGGCAGCTGCTACCGCATCAGGCTTGACCACCACGACGCCGCAAAGTTCGATGCCGCCCTGCAGTCTCATCGTGATGCGTTGATGGCGGAGTGGAAGGCCGATCACGGCAATGGCAAGAGCGCTTCAGATCAGCGGCCCCCGTTGCCCACCACCGCCGAGGCGTTTATGCGCCTGGTCGAAGCCGGCTGGGATGCCGAGGCGGCCCGCCGGCCCCACGGGCAGCACACCACCGTGGTGGTGCACGTCGACGTTGAGCAGCGGGCTGCGGCGCTGCATCTGGGTCCGCTGCTCAGCGAGGCCGAACGTCGGTATCTAACCTGTGATGCCACCTGTGAAGTCTGGTTCGAACGCCACGGCGAGGTCATTGGTGCCGGCCGGGCGAGCCGCATGATCAGCCGCCGGCTTCGCCGCGCGCTCGAGCACCGCCAGCCCATGTGCGCCGTTCCTGGCTGCAGCGCCACCCGTGGTCTGCACGCCCATCACATCCGGCACTGGGAAGACGGCGGCCCAACCGAGTTGGCCAACCTGGTGCTGCTGTGCCCTTATCACCACCGGTTGCACCATCGTGGCGTCATCACCATCACCGGGTCCCCAAGCGCTCTGGTCGTCACCGACGACGACGGTCGAATACTGAGCCCGGGGTCACTCGCGCGGCCACCAACTCAACCCCCGCCCGCGGTGGCGCCCTGCCCCGGGCCTACCGGCGAGCGCGCGGACTGGTGGTGGTACGAACCCTTCCAACCCCAACCACCGCCAGTCAACAACTAGGCCGATCAGTGCCGGCGGCGCATCGACGCTCAAACACGTTGGCGCATCAAGAGATTCGTTCGCACTGCCAGGCCGCCCAGGCGGGCAACCTCATTTCGAGATGACCTCGAGCAGGTCGTCCAATGCGTTCAGGTTGTGGCCCTCGACGAAGTCATCGATGTACGGCAGTGCTGCGGCCATACCGCGGGCCAGCGGGGCGTAACCGGCCGTCGCTTTGAGTGGGTTGACCCACACCACCTTGTGAGCCACCCGCGACAGCCGCGCCATTTGATCGGCGATCACGCTCGGATCACCGCGCTCCCAGCCATCGGAGAGGATCACCACGACGGCGCCGCGAGACATGCCCCGCATTCCCCACTCGTCGTTGTAGTCGCGCAACGTATGTCCGAGTCGCGTGCCGCCAGACCAATCGGGCACCACCGCGCTTGCCCGGCGCAGCGCTTGATCGGGGTCGTGGGACACCAGCTCCCGCGTCAGCCGGGTCAGGCGTGTTCCCAGGGTGAAGGCTTCCACCCGGCGGCGGCCGGCCACGGCCGCGTGCATGAACCGCAGCAGCGCTCGGGAGTAGCTGTCCATCGAGCCGCTGACGTCACATAAGAAGACAAGCCTGCGGGGCTGCAGGGTCGGCGCGTACCAGGCTCGGCGGATGGGCTCTCCACCGGTGCGCAGCGATCCACGCACAGTGGCGCGGATGTCAGGCTGCCGGTTTCGGCGCCACTTGACGGGTCGCCGCCGCCTGCTGCGTCGCATCGCCGCTGCCGCACGAAGATTGGCCATCAACCGCTGCGCGTCGGCAAAATCTGTTGCGGTGTATTGGCCAAAGTCCTTGCTGCGGAGCACTTCTACCGGGCTATACCGCACCGCCGTCGTGGGTGCTTGGCTCGGGTGCTCGGCATCGTCTTCGGTCTCCGGATTTGGGTCGTCGATGCCCGCCATTTCCGCTGGAGCTATCGCGGCGACAGCGGCGTCCGACGGTTGGCCGAGCCAGACTGAACGGAATACGCGATCGAAGGTATCGATGTCCTCCGGGCGCTTGACCAGAACGGCGCGCCCCGCCCAGTACAGGCTGTCACGATCGGCCGGGTCAAGCTCGCTCAGCGCCGACACGAAGAGCGCGACCGATCCGGTGGGAACGGCGATGCCCTCGGCGCGCAGGCAACGGGCGAACAGCACCGCCAGCCGGTTCGCGCTGTCAGACATCGTCGTCGGCGACCCGCACCAGTATGTCGAGCCCTGCGGCCCTTGCCTTTTCGATGTCTTCGCGATACTTCAGCACCCAGCCGAGGGTGTGCTCGATGTCGGTGCCAGCCAATTCCGCCTCACCCAGTTCAGCCAGCGCTCGGGTCCAGTCGATGGTTTCTGCCACTCCCGGGGGTTTATAGAGGTCGAGTCCCCGCAACGCCTCGACGGCGGCGGCGACCCGCCGCGCCAGCCGTTCGCTTGCCTCAGGCACGCGCAGCCGCACGATGGCCACTTCTCTGTCGATGCCGGGATGGTCCACCCAGTGATAGAGGCAGCGCCGTTTGAGTGCGTCGTGCAGGTCTCGGGTGCGATTGGAGGTCAGGATCACCAGCGGCGGCATTTCGGCCACGAACGTTCCCAGTTCCGGCACCGTCACCGCGAAATCAGACAATATCTCCAGCAGGAAAGCCTCGAATTCGTCATCGGCACGGTCGATTTCGTCGATGAGCAGTACCGGCGGGGGGCCATCGCGGTTGTCGAGGGCTTGCAGGAGTGGTCGCCGAACGAGGAACCGCTCTGAGAAGAGTTCGTCTTCAGCAGCTGACATAGCCTCTGCGCCAACGGTTTCCGCAGCCTTCAGGTGCAGCAGCTGGCGGGCATAATCCCATTCATAGACCGCCTGCGCCACGTCGATGCCCTCGTAGCACTGCAGCCGTAACAACTTGGCGCCGGACATGCGTGCCAGCGTTTTGGCAACCTCGGTCTTACCGGCCCCGGCCTCGCCTTCAAGCAGCAATGGGCGCCGCAGCCGCGCGGCGAGATGAATGGCGGTGGCCAGCCCGTCGTCGGCGAGGTAGCCGAATCGGGTGAGGTCCGCTTGCAGCCGGCGGACCGCGTCGGTCGTCACGGGTGCACCTCCTGACAACCCACCGTGCGCATACCGCTGACTCTACGAAGCGGCGCGGCCCGTGGCGCGGTCTTGTCGAAAACATCGTCTTGAATGCGAGCGCCGTCCGTCTATGGGACGCAACAGCGGAAAAGAAACGCGCGCTCAACTCCCGCACTCCGGGGCCGACGACGTAGTTGGATGCGGGTGCGCCGGCCTCGACGTCCGGAATGAAGCGGGCCGCGCGCCCGCCCTTTTGCTAGGACAACAATCCGGAGACCCCGTCCTGGCCGAGTGCCCTTCCGCCGCGGGCGCGCCAATCGACCCCGGATCGGATTCACCGACCGTCGGCCTAACTCGGAGCCGGGCGTACTACCCAGGTGTCAGTTGGGTACGCGCATATCAACGCGTCACCATCTGGCGACTGTGCAAAAGCCCCACTTGCAGTACGGCTATGAATCTCCTCCACACACCCCGTGCCACCAATTTGTCGAACGCCAACCACCGGGTACGCAGCCGCTACCCAGACGTTGGGTTTTCCGGTTCCTCCGCAAATCAAAGCGGCACCGCCAGGGTCACGCCCGAAGATGAACTTCCCTGTGGGGCTACCGCAGGGCTGTCCTTCGTTCACACCGTTAGTCATATTGGGAACGACATCTGCGCTGGCAAGTGGGACCGCGCCCAATGCAGCCGCTGCAATGGCTGCCGCGACAAATGGCGCTTTCACGGTCCGCACCCCCTCGGCTGATGCGCTCTGGATGGGGATGAAGCTACTCGTCGGGAACGTTTAGCGGGCGCGTAATGCGCAATGTCAGCGGGCTAAGCGGGGTTGGCGAAAACCGGTTGCTCCCCGGACATCCCAGCGACCACGGCGGCGATCTGGTTGGGCGTACCGATTAGCCCGGTCTGCACTACTGATTCGAGCGCAAGAGCGGCTGCGGGGTCGTTGCTGATCCAGGTTTCGTCGTACAGGCGCTTCGCCGCACGGATGGCATCCGGTGACTTCCCTGCGATCTCGCCCGCGAGTGTCAACGCCGCTGATAGCGGATCCGCGGCCGTCCGAGTGATCAAGCCGAGCTCGGAACCCTCGCTGCCGGAGACGATTCGGCCAGTGAACGTCAACTCTTTCGCGACGTCGATCGGTAAAAGTCTCGGCAGTGTCTGCGTGATGCCCATGTCGGGAACGAGTCCCCACTTGATCTCCATGATGCTCAGCTTCGCGTCCGGCGCGGCGATCCGGATGTCTGCGCCGAGTGCAATCTGCAGACCGCCGCCAAAGCAGTTGCCATGGATCGCGGCAATGACTGGCGCCGGTACCAACGACCAGTCGTAGCTCACGCGCTGCGCGAGGTTCGCCGTCCGGTCCTCATCTCGGGACAACAGAACGCCCGTGCCACGCTCGTCGCCCATGAAACTTGCCACGTCCAAACCAGAGCAGAAGCTCTTGCCCTCACCGTGCAGAACGACCGCGCGGACCGATGTATCACCTGCCAGCTGCTCTGCGGCAGCCACCAAGCCGTCGAACATTGCTTGATCGAGCGCATTGTGCTTGTCGGCGCGCACCATGGTTGCCGTTGCCACGCCATTGTCGGCGATCCGCACCCGGACTCTGTCTTCACTCACGAGTGGCAATCTATCGCGCCGGGACCGGATGACCGGCCGACGCAAGAGTTGTCCAAGCGATCAGGCGCACGCTGTGGTTACCAACCGACAGAAAGATCAGAACATGAACAACCGAATCGCAGCACTGGTATCCGCTGTGTTGGCTAGCTGTGGGTTGGGCCTGGCGGCTCCTGCACAAGCCCGACCCCTACCACCGCATACGTGGTGCCCGGGCAATTAAATGGTGTACTCGCGCTACGACATGTCGTCCGGACCGGGGGTCGCCTACCAATGGGACATGAATGTCTGCCACACGTGGTACTGGGTACAGCACTCGGCCGGCAACGTGCCCTACCAGGGCCAGCTACCAAGCGATGTGTGGGACGGAGACAATCCGCCTCCGGTGAAAGAGGATTCATGCGACTTCTGCTCGTAGGGCTCGATGGCGAGAAACTTTAGACACGATCTAGCTGGACAGCGTTGAAGTATCGGCTTTAGCATCTATTGGCCACCGCTAGACATAAATGCTTTGCCCTATACCGGCATGGGTTCAAATCCAGGACGGAACAGGAAGGAGGTGAGCAAGTGTCCTACGATGTGTTATTCCTCGATGAGGAGACATCGTATTCGGCCAATGTACTCGTGGTCGAATGAAAACAGCTTGTCTACCTCGGTAGATAAGCTAGGCGGGCGGGGCCTGCACACAGCATGTGACCCCAACTGCAGGTTTTAGCCAATTCCGCGAACGGCGACAAAGGCATTACAAGCAATCATTTTGGTCGCGACGGATTTCTGTCATACCCAGATCGGGATAATCATCAGGTACGCGGCAAAGCACGCGACGGTGAAAGGCACCAGTCTGCGGGGAAGCAACGTGGTGAACCCCACGTGCATGATGACACCGACAATGAAAGCGGCCCAGAAGATTGCGGGAACAGGGGTCGCCAGTCCGAACGGCAGTAATGCCTCGGCGACAATGGTTCCCCACGTCGCCGGCGCCCATCGGCGTCGGCACACGTCGGCTGGCGCCTCGATGAGGTATTTCACCATAATCTTCGGGTAGTAAAATTCCCAGTGCCGCAAATACGGCCGGTTCATATAGAGGAACCGACTCGTTGCGACCAGTACATCGCTCGACCGGAACTGCAACGAACGCACCTTTGCATAGGCGCTGGCCCAGTAAACCTGGATCACGAGCAGCAAGGTTATCCATTTCGGCCACACCCAGGTGGTGGCGGTGTTGACCAGATTATGTCGACAGTCGGCGTTGACCAGGCACGATATCTGGTCAGGTCGCAAAATGTTGCCGCAACCCGAATCGACACTGACAATAATGCAAGCCAGCATTAAAAAGATGATGTGGAATCTCCGGTCATAGCCGGCCTCCAAGGCGAACCAACCCGCCAGCACCAGTGCGCAGATCTGTGGCCCGATGTCGAGGATAAGGCCTGCGGCGGCGACCCATTTCGCCAGGTAGGCCGCCCGATATACCGCGACAGTGCGAAATAGCCCATGCGGATGAGCGCTCAGGTAGCGATACCGCGCAAAGCTACCCTCGTCGAGGAAGTGCCATGCGCCGCAAATTTGATCGGAAGTGAATTTCCACAGAACCGCGATCGCGATACCGACACGGAAAAGATTGCTCGGCAAAGCCGGCACCCGCATATCGAACGCCGCTCGGACAGCATCAATCCACCAAATACCCATCGACCACTCTCATCTCGTGCAATCCCTCAGCGTCGAGGATGACCAGCCGCCCATGGACATGCATCGATTTCACTTCGCGCAGAAAATCCAGGAACTGCTGTCCCCTATCCCGGGTCAGATCGATTTCGGCAACGGTGACCGTGTAATCCCAAAAGTTGACTTTTTCTGGACCAGTCGGCGTTTCAGCAACCAACTCCCAAAAGCAGTAAGAAGGATCCGTAAACATCGGCCAAGAAAAGATTCCATTGCGAGTGATAAACCCGGCAATGACCATTCGAACCAGCAGTCCCGCGGTTACCAAGCAGGCGGTGACGGTCAGCACGGACGGCATGGCGGCCTTATGCTTTTCTTTCCTTTATGGTGGATTCTTGCTGATCTGGCAGCATACTCGGCGGGGCCTATTCGAGACACTGGAGGTCATGGTTGTTGATCAAGACGGGATAGCGGCATTCGAATCGATCGCCGACATTTATGCCGCGTACCGACCGGGCTACCCACCGACTCTGTTCGAATCGATCGAGGAAATGACTGCCCGCCCGCTCCGTGCCGCCGAAGTGATCGACGTGGGCGCCGGAACAGGGATCGCGACCGGACTCCTCAAAGAGCGGTGCGCCCGGGTGGTCGCGGTAGAACCAGGCGCGGCCATGGCTACCCAACTTCGGCGGTTGTTGCCCGAGGTGCCGTTGATACGAGCAATCGGCGAAGCTTTACCCCTGAAAGCCGCTAGCGCCGACATCGTCACCTACGCCCAATCCTGGCACTGGACGGACCCAACGCGCTCGACAGCCGAGGCAATGCGGGTATTGCGCCCGGGCGGTGCATTGGTGTTGTTCTGGAACCTCCCCGACCGTGAGATCGAGTGGGTCGCCGAGCAGGAACGGCGCCTACTGCGCTATGCCCCGATTCCGACGTTTCCCGGAGCGCACCCCGGTTATGTTCGCCCGGGCGTCACTGTCGTCGATGTCGTGCGGCGTTGCCTTCCCAATACGCTCCCGGCCGTACGTCGCATTCACTGGAGCCGGTCGGTGCCTATTGAGGCTCATATAGCCTGTCTGACCAGTGGTTCCAATCTCGCGGCGCTTCCATCGGACATCTTGAGCCGGCTCATTGCCAACGAACGAACGTCGTTGCTGGACATATTTCCGGGCGGCGTCGTCGATGAGGCCTACCTGGTAGAGCTGGTAGTCGTCCCCGCCAGTCGAGCGGTCTGACGCGAACTCACATTCTCGCCCACGAGTAGCGATCTATCGCTGCAGTGCCCTGTCCCGGAGCAGGGCTGCAACTCACGCGTCCGGTATCCGTGCAGCTCGGGAGATCGCGCAGGCAATACGCTATGGCGGCAAGGACCACCAGAGAGGAGCGCCCAGATGAACACATCATCGACGGCGATCGACCCGGAAGCGCCGGTGCTTGTCACGGGCGCCAGCGGCTACATCGGCAGCTGGATCGTCCGAGTACTCCTCGAAGCAGGACGCACGGTGCACGGCACGGTACGCAACCCGCAGAAGACTTCCGGTCTGGAACATCTGCACAAGCTTTCAGACGATCACCCAGGTCGGCTCCGACTGTTCAAGGCCGACCTGCTCGAACCCGCCAGCTTCGACGAGGCCATGGACGGATGCGAACTCGTCATGCACACCGCATCGCCATTTCTGCTCACCGGGTTCAAGGACGCGCAGGAAGCGCTGGTGCGCCCGGCGCTGGAGGGCACCCGCAACGTTCTGGACTCGGTCAACCGCACGCAATCCGTCAAGCGCGTGGTGCTGACCAGCAGCGTGGTGGCGATCTACGGCGACGCCCGTGAGTCTCGCGACGTCCCCGGCGGCATCTTCACCGACGAGCACTGGAACACCACCAGCAGCGTTGACCACCAGCCGTATCCGTACTCCAAGACGGTGGCCGAGCAGGAGGCCTGGAGTTACCAGAAGGCGCAGCAGCGCTGGGAGATGGTCACCATCCACCCCGGCCTGGTCCTCGGCCCTGCCCTGACCAGCGCCAGCGACTCGGCCAGCCTGAGCACAATGAAGCAGTTCACCGACGGCACCCTGCTCACCGGAGCTCCAGCATTGAGCATGGGCGTGGTGGACGTGCGTGATGTCGCCGATGCTCACCTGCGTGCCGGGTTGACCCCCGAGGCCCACGGCCGCTACATCGTCAACGCGGATTCGCTCACTCTGCTAGAGATCGGCAAGATGCTGCGCCGCCGGTACGGCCCGCTCTATCCGTTCCCGAGGACGACGATACCCAAGGTGATAGTGAAGGCCATCGCACCCGTTGTGGGGCTGACGCGAAAGTTCGTCGACCGCAACGTGGGTCACCCGCTGGCATTCGACAACCGCCGCAGCCGAGACGAGCTCGGACTGACGTATCGGCCGGTCGAGGAGACTGTTATCGAGCACTTCCAACAGATGCTCGATGACGGTCTAGTCAGCCGCAGGCCCGGTGGCCACTGACCGAGCGGATCGCGTACCTCGCGTCGTTTCCGACGCCACCTAGCTCATAGGCCTGGTCGTGGCTACCTGACGTCGAGCAGGTCCACCACGAAGATCAGCGACTCGCCGGGCTTGATGACGCCACCGGCGCCACGCTCGCCGTAGGCGAGGTGGGCGGGGATGAGCAGCTGCCGGCGACCGCCGACCTTCATGCCCTGCACGCCCTGGTCCCAGCCCTGGATGACCTGGCCGACGCCGAGTTGGAACGTCAACGGGTCACCGCGGTTATAGGAAGCGTCGAACTCCTCGCCGGTGGAATGGGCCACGCCGACGTAGTGCACGACCACCGTGTTACCGGCGGTAGCCTCCGCGCCGTCGCCCTCGATGACGTCAGTGATGACCAGGTCGGTGGGCGGCTCTCCGCCGGGGAAATCGATCTCGGGCTTTGCAGTCATGCTCACCACATTGGCAGATGGTCACCGGTCGTCTTGCCGACGGGTGGTCTCAAGACAGGCGTAGAGGGCCATCCTCGACCGCCGACTCTGGCGCTCGAGCGTGGTTCACGCTAAACAGGGTCGACGAGGATTCGCGTGGCAGAGGAATGCGGGTCTGACAACTCGATAACCGATTGACCGCCTTTACCCGCATCTTTCTCAGTGGAGCTGCCGGGAATCGAACCCGGGTCCTACGGCATTCCCTCAAGGCTTCTCCGTGCGCAGTTCGCTATGTCTCTACTCGGATCTCCTGGTCACGCGAACTAGCCAGGATGACGATCCCAGTCGCTGTTGGTGTCCCGATGAGTCCCGCGACCGAACTCATCGGTGGATCCCTCTAGATGACGCCAGGGTCCGGGTCGAGGGCTTTCCCGGTCTGACGGACCTGCTGTCGCTTAGGCAGCGAGAGCGAAGTCGCGCTGAGTGTTCTCGGCGCTTAATTGGTTGCAACGACGCTTACGGTGGTCTCTTGCCTGCACCGGCACGCTTCCCTTGATTCGATGCGCGAAGTCGAAACCGTTCAGCCCCTTGTCTGCAATATTGCGCATCCCCCCGCCGAATCTCGGCAGGACAACCCATCGTACGCCGCTATCAACAACCGGCAACGCAATTAACTTCCCCACCCGCGGCGACCAAGACACCGGATACCCCCGATCTTGCGACGTCAGGGGTACCCCGTGTCACGGGGCTCGGCTGGTTACTAGCCGATGCCGACCACCTCTTGGGCGATCGCGGCGACGCGCGTTTGTGCCGCCGAAATGATGCGCTGCCGGGCCTTGTGCGCCTCTTCGTAAGCGATGACCGTCCGCAAATCCTCAGGAGCACTGAGGTCCTTGACGGCAGCCACCGCGTCGGCCACGTTGAGCTCGTCGTATCCCTCGATGGGCAGTTCCGACGCGTCCAGCACGCCGGCAGCGGCTCGACCGGAGTGCAACACATTGGCGGTCCGGTCGGCCCCCTCGCTGCGGGTGACTTTCTCCGCCGCCTCGAGGGCCGCATCGCGTGAAGCAGCAAGCGCCTTCGCGGCAATCTCGGTGGCATTGCCGCCGCGTTGCACCAGGTCGTTAAACGCCGGGCCGGTGGACCGCAGCGTTTCCACGGCGCGGTCAAGCCCGCGAACCGACCATGAGACCGGCAGGTTGACCAATTTCACGGCAGTGCCGGCCGCCATCTGCAGCGGGGTGCGTCGCAGCGCCGCCGGGCCGCCGAGCGCATCCTCGGCGAGCACGGTCGTCAACCAGTCCACGGTTGCCGCGTGCGCCGTGATCAGGCGATCCGCCAGGTTCACGATGTCCGTCTGCTTCGCCGCCACGGCCAGCGCCTTGGCGTAGCGCGCTCGGTCCAGCAACTGGTCTTCGAGGGCCAGGTCACCGAGCAGCGCCTCGTCGAACGGCTCGGCCTGTTCGGTCAGCGCCTTAACCGCCGCGGCGGCGCGGCCCAGGAACGGGCCGATCACGTCGGGATAGCCACCCAGATCGCGGATCGCGCCCTCGATGGCTTCCGCGCGCTCGCGGCCGTTCTTCGCATTTTGTGAAAGTTCGCGGCGCACCGCCTCAGTGCGGGCTTGAACGATGCGGGTTTCCGCGATCTGGATTTCGGTATTGGTCAGGTCGAGCAGAGTCCGCAGTTGCGCAAGCAACCTGGTCACATCGGGTGCGGTCATAACTAGTTGACCTCCTTGCAGTCGGTGGTGATTCGGCGCGAGGCGCGCCCCATGACATCACGGCTACCCATAGCCGCCGGAAAATCAACATCGCCGGGTTGAGGGTGACCCATCTCCCCCCGGTCGGCCGGCCCGGACCGAAATAGTTACTTAGATAACGAAGTTGAGCCGTTCGACGATCTGACCAGCAAGGTCCTTGTCGCCCTCCAGCTCGACAGACTGGCCGCGTGCGGGGCATAACGGCCGCCCGCCGGCAAGCCTGCTGAACTGCAAAGCGTCCACCCGGATCGTCGCCGTCGGCCCCAGCGCGCCGAAGTCGTCGACCAGCTGCGCACGACCGTGTACCGAAACGCGGATATCGCGGGCCAACGGGCCGGTCAGGGAGAACAGCACGCGCGAACCCTCGGGCGCTCCGGCCCGCTTACCGACGACGAAGCCGATGGTGGACGCGACCTCATCAAGGGCCAGCCTCGATGCGGCGCCTTCGAGTTGCGCATCAGACGACGGCCGCCCCAGCCCCACCCTGATGTCCTGCTCGTGCATCCAACAATCGAAGGCGCGCACCCGCATGAACCGGCCGTAGCTGTCCGGGCCCGCGGGCGTGGGCGTCACGGCGTTCCATTCGTCGTCGGACAGGGCCCGCAGTACCTCTCGGCGGCTACTCGTCACGTCGCGGAACCGCTGCAGCACGTCGGCGCCCGATTCGCCACTGAGATGACGGACCCAGCACTCGTTCATCGCTCCGATATCGTTGCGCACGTGCTCGAGCGTCTTGACGTCAATGTCCGGTTGCGGGGGCGCGATGCCGGCCAGGAACGACTCGGTCCCGATCATGTGCGACACCACCGCCTTGACGTCCCAGCCGGGCAGCGCACTCGCCGCCTGCCAGTCCGCCTCTGGCAGACCGTCCAACAACTCATCCAGTGAATCCCACACGGCGAAAAGCCCATCGAGCACGTCGGATTTGTCGAGTTTGGTGACGGGACGCTCGGCCATGGTCGAAATAGTAGGCCCGCGTCACATGCCCTTCGCGCGACGGCCCAGCTCGCGCAGCACTTCGCGCTGCGCGTCGCGGCGGGCCATGTCCTGGCGCTTGTCGTGGGCTTGCTTACCGCGCGCCAACGCGAGTTCGACCTTGACCTTGCCCTCGGTGAAATACAGCGACAACGGCACCAGCGCGAAGTTGCCCTCGCGGATCTTGCCGATCAGGGTGTCGATCTGACGGCGGTGCAACAGCAACTTGCGGTTGCGCCGCGGTTCGTGGTTGGTCCAACTGCCGTGCTGGTACTCCGGGATGTGCAGGTTGCGCAGCCATATTTCGCCGTCATCGACCGTGGCGAATGCGTCGACGAGGGAGGCGTGCCCCTCCCGCAGGCTTTTCACCTCGGTGCCCTGCAGCGCGACACCGGCCTCGTACACCTCGATGATCGAGTAGTTGTGCCGGGCTTTGCGATTGCTGGCGACGACCTGCCGGCCACCGAGCGCCTTCTTGGCCACCGCTACCGCCGCACGTAGAGGCGCAACGTCACGTATGCGGTCACCCCGGCCATCGCCACACCCACCAACAGCAGGAACGGCGAGATGTACAGGATGTCGGCATAGTCGACGCGGGCGATCAGATTGGCTTGATAGAACTGGTTCAGCGCGTTGTCCAGGAACAGCGCGCGCACCAATGCCAAGCCGCCGATGGCGATGGCGACGCCGATCGTGGCCGCCAGCGTCGCCTCCACCAGGAACGGCAATTGCGTATACCAGCGGCTGGCTCCGACCAGACGCATGATGCCTATCTCGGTGCGCCGCGTATAAGCGGCCACCTGGACCATGTTCGCGATCAACAGAATGGCCCCGATGGCCTGGACCAGCGCGACGGCGAACGCGGCTTTGCTCAACCCGTCCAGCACGGCGAACAGCCGGTCGATCAGATCCTTCTGATTGAGCACCGAAAGGACACCCGGCTGGCCCTGCATGGCCGAGTCGAAATCCTTGTGCTGTTCGGGGTTGTCCAGCTTGACGATGAACGACGCGGGAAAGGAATCTTTGCCGGCGACGTCTTTATATTGCGGGAATTTGCGGATGGCGTCGTCATAGGCCTGTTGACGGTTGAGGAACCGCACCGATTTGACGTCGGTTCGCTTCTCGATCTTCTCCCGTAGCGCCTTGCACGGGTTGGTGTCGCAGGACGGGTCGTTGGCCGACACGTCGTCGGTGAGGAACACCTGCGTCTCGACGCGGTCGAGGTAGATGGCGCGGGAGTGGTCGGCCAACAGCACCACCAGCAGGCCGCCCCCGAACAGGCCGATCGAGATCGCAGTGGTCAGAATCATCGCGATCGTCATGGTGACATTGCGACGAAAGCCGGTGAGGACCTCGTTGAGCAGGAATCCGAAGCGCACTTAGCGATCCATCCCGTAGACGCCGCGCTGTTCGTCGCGAACCAGCCTGCCCAGGGAGAGTTCGACCACTCGCTGCCGCATCGAGTCGACGATGTGGTGGTCGTGTGTGGCCATCAACACCGTCGTTCCGGTGCGGTTGATCCGCTCCAACAAATCCATGATGTCCTTACTGGTATCTGGGTCGAGGTTGCCGGTGGGCTCGTCGGCCAGCAGTACCAGCGGCCGGTTGACAAAGGCGCGGGCGATCGCGACGCGCTGCTGCTCGCCGCCGGACAGCTCGTTGGGCAACCGGTTGGCCTTGCCGGACAGACCGACCGTCTCGAGCACTTCGGGCACCACGCGATTGATCGCTTCGGTGCGTTTGCCGATGACCTCGAGCGCGAAGGCCACATTGTCGTACACCGTCTTTTGCTGCAGTAGCCGGAAGTCCTGGAAAACGCAGCCGATCACCTGGCGCAGCTTCGGCACGTTGCGGCTACGCAGCTTGTTGACATGAAACTTCGAGACCCGGATTTCGCCGGTGGTCGGGGTTTCCGCGGCCAGCAGCAGCCGCATGAACGTCGACTTGCCCGAACCGGACGGGCCGATCAAAAAGACGAACTCACCCTTGTCGATCTTGACGTTGACGTCATCCAGCGCCGGACGTGCCGACGATTTGTACTGCTTGGTGACATGGTCCAGGGTGATCATCACGGAGCGCCAGTTTAGCGGTGAGTTTCGGGGTCCAGCGAAATTCAGCTGGCCGGGGGCGTCGGAGTGGGCGATGGGCCCGGCCCGGGCAGCGGCGGCTGAGCGGGCGAGGGGGTCGGCGCCGGGGTGGTCGATGGCGGGCAGAACGGCGGCGGCAACAGACACGGCGGTCCCGGGGGCGCCGTGGTCGTGGTGGTCGTCGGGCTGGGTGTGGTCACCGTGGTGGTGGGCGTGGGCGTCGGAATTCTGGTGACCGGAGGCGCCGGCTGCTCCACCCGGGTGCGCGGCACCCAGGTGTAGTTCGGGTCGGGGACGAAACCGGGCGGTACCACCTGAGGCGGCGTGCCCGGACGCGCCGGTTCATGCGGCTTGTACGTGTCGTAGGTCCACCACACGGCCAGGAACGCCAGGATCAGCACCAGCGTCGAAGTGCGGACCCGGCCGCCGAAGACGTGGCTAGGCCAGCGGCGTTCCCCATCTTCGGGGCGCCCCCTGATGAGGCTCATCAGATTCACTGCTGCTTCACCGTATCCGGGGTTTTCTCCTCGCCCGCCTCACCCTGAGGGACGGCGGCGGCGTCGACGACACCGACGGTCGCGTCGGCGGCGGTCACGATTCCGGCGCGGGCGAGCGCCCGGATGACGAGCACCCGTAACTGCCGGCCCGCCTCGAATTGCTTACCCGGCAGCGTGCGAGCTACCAGCCGCAGGGTGACCGTGTCGATTTCGATGCTCTCCACACCCATCACGGTGGGCGAATCCAACAGCAACTCCCCCAGCACCGCGTCGTCGAGCGCGCGCTCACACTCCTGGTGCAAGACGTCGTTGACACGGTTGAGGTCGGCGCTGGTCGACACCGGGATGTCGACGACCGCGCGTGCCCAGTCCTTGGAGAGATTGACCGATTTGACGATTTGGCCGTTGGGAACGGTGAACACCTCGCCGTCGGCAGAACGCAGCCTGGTCACTCGCAACGTCACGTTCTCGACGGTGCCGCTCGCATCCGTCGGCGACCCCACGATGGTGAGCCGGACCAGGTCACCGAAGCCGTACTGGCGCTCGGCGATGATGAAGAAGCCGGCGAGCAGGTCTTTGACCAGCTGCTGAGCGCCGAAGCCCAGCGCCGCGCCGACCACCGTCGCCGGCGCGATCAGGCCACCCACCGAAAGTTGCAGAACGCTGGCGATCTGCATCGCCACCACGATGGCGATGAGCACGATCGACACCCAGGAGATCACCGACGCGACGGCCTGGCGGTGCTTCGTTGCCTCCGAGCGCACCAAGGCGTCGCTCTCGGCGAAGCCCTCGTCGAGCTGTTTTGTAATCCGTTGTGCCACCCAGTTGACCAGGCGGGCAGCCAGCACCGCTGCGATCAGCAGCATGACGATTCGCAGACCCCTGGTGATGATCCACTCACCGATTTCGCCGCGCCAGAAGTCATGCCAGCGCCGCATCGCAGATACCGCTAGAACCGTGGTGTTAGTCGTCATCTTTTCGGTTGCGCCACCGGATTCCCGCTTCTAGGAACCCGTCGATGTCTCCGTCCAAAACGGCCGCCGGATTGCCCACCTCGTATTCGGTGCGCAGATCCTTGACCATCTGATAGGGGTGCAATACGTAGGACCGCATCTGGTTACCCCAAGAACTGCCGCCGTCACCTTTCAAGGCATCAAGCTCGGCGCGTTCTTCTAAACGCTTGCGCTCCAACAACTTTGCCTGAAGCACCCGCATCGCCGCCACTTTGTTCTGCAGTTGCGACTTCTCATTCTGACAAGTCACGACAATACCCGTCGGGATGTGGGTTAAACGAACCGCGGAGTCGGTGGTGTTGACGGATTGACCGCCCGGCCCGCTGGAACGGTAGACGTCAACCCGGATATCGCCCTCCGGGATGTCGATGTGATCCGTGGTCTCCACCACAGGAAGCACCTCGACTTCGGCAAAGGACGTCTGACGCCGGCTCTGGTTGTCGAACGGGCTGATTCGCACCAGCCGGTGAGTGCCCTGTTCCACCGACAACGTGCCGTATGCGAACGGCGCGTGCACGGCAAAGGTGGCGCTCTTGATACCCGCTTCTTCGGCGTAGGAGGTGTCGAACACCTCGACCCCGTACTTGTGCTGCTCGGCCCAGCGGATATACATCCGCATCAGCATCTCGGCCCAGTCGGCGGCGTCGACGCCACCCGCGCCGGACCGGATTGTGACCAATGCCTCACGCTCGTCGTATTCGCCGGACAGCAGCGTGCGCACCTCGGTTGCTTCGATGTCGGCGCGCAGCGCCTTGAGCTCGGCGTCGGCCTCGGCGAGGGCTTCGGCGGCCGCGGCGCCCTGCTCCTCGGCGGCGAGTTCGTAGAGCACCGGCAGGTCGTCGAGGCGGCGGCGCAACTCCTCGATGCGCCGCAACTCCCCCTGTGTATGGGACAACTCACTGGTCACCCGCTGCGCGCGGGTCTGGTCGTCCCACAGTTTGGGGTCGGACGCCTCGTGCTCGAGCTTTTCGATGCGGCCCTTGAGACCCTCGACGTCGAGCACCCGCTCCACCGTGGTCAGCGTGGAGTCAAGGGCGGCGATGTCGGCTTGACGGTCAGGTTCCACAGGCGCCCACGTTACCGTGATCAGCGATTAGCATCAGATCACCATCAGTGCACCGCGCGACTGCGACGCTCAGCCCACCAGCCCACCAGCGGGCCCACTAGCGGCGCAGCCGGACACGAACAGAAGGCTCGCCCATGCGCCCATATCACGTTGCGATCGTCGGCTCCGGACCCTCCGGATTCTTCGCCGCCGCGTCTTTGCTGAAGGCCGCCGACACTTCCGACGAGATCGACGTGGCCGTCGACATGCTGGAGATGCTGCCGACGCCGTGGGGGTTGGTGCGCTCGGGGGTGGCGCCCGACCACCCCAAGATCAAATCGATCAGCAAACAATTCGAGAAGACCGCCGACGATCCCCGCTTCCGGTTCTACGGCAACGTGGTGGTGGGCGAACACGTCGAGGCGGCCGAACTCGCCGAACACTACGACGCGGTGATCTACGCCGTCGGAGCGCAGTCGGACAAGGCGCTGAACATTGCCGGTGAAGACCTGCCCGGAAGTATCTCCGCGGTCGATTTCGTGGGCTGGTACAACGCGCACCCACACTTCGAAGACAAGACACCGAATCTGTCGGGCGCCCGCGCGGTCGTTGTCGGCAACGGCAATGTCGCCATCGACGTCGCACGCATTCTGGTCACCGACCCCGACGTGCTGGCCCAGACCGACATCGCCGATCACGCGCTGGACAGCTTGCGTCCGTGCGGTGTGGAAGAAGTGGTGATCATCGGCCGGCGCGGACCGCTGCAGACGGCGTTCACGACCCTGGAGTTGCGTGAGCTCGGCGAGCTCGAAGGAGTCGACGTGATCGTCGACCCCGCGCAGTTCGAGGGCATCACCGACGAAGACGCCGAGGCGGCAGGCAAGACGACCAAGACCAACGTCAAGGTATTGCGCGGGTACGCCGACCGCGCTCCGCGTCCAGGGCATCGCCGAATCGTGTTCCGGTTCTTGACTTCTCCGATCGAGATCAGGGGCGACGAGAAAGTCGAGCACATCGTGCTGGGCCGCAACGAACTGGTCACCGACGACAGCGGGTGGGTGTCGGCCAAGGACACCGGCGACCGCGAAGAGCTGCCGGTTCAGCTGGTCGTACGCTCGGTCGGCTACCGCGGTGTGCCCACCCCCGGACTGCCGTTCGACGAGAAGCGCGGCACCATCCCCAACACCGACGGCCGGATCGAAGGCAGCCGCAACGAGTACGTCGTCGGATGGATCAAACGTGGACCGACGGGAGTGATCGGCACCAACAAGAAGGACTCGCAGGACACCGTCGACACCCTGATCAACGACCTGGCCGGCGCCGACTTGGCGGACTTCCCCGACGACCACACCGACAAGCTGGCCGAATGGCTGACCTCACGTCAGCCGAAGGTGGTCACGTCGGCGCACTGGAAGGCGATCGACCAGTTCGAGCGTGCGGCCGGCGAGCCACACGGGCGCCCCCGCGTGAAGCTGCCGAACCTGACCGAACTGTTACGCGTCGGGCACAGCTGACTCAGCGGTCGCGACGGATCTGGCCAGTCGATCAGGGGTCGATCAGCACCCCGGGGTTGAGGATCCCGGCTGGGTCCAGTGCGGACTTCGTGGCGCGCAGCGCGGCCGCGAAGGGGTCCGGACGCTGCCGGTCGTACCAGGGACGGTGGTCGCGACCGACCGCGTGGTGGTGGGTGATGGTGCCCCCGGTCGTGCTGATCGCTTCGGAGACGGCGCCCTTGATCTCATCCCACTGCGCGTCGAGCGAACCCCAGCGACCGCCGGCGTAGATGCCGTAGTAGGGGGCGGGACCGTCGGGATAGACGTGGGTGAAGCGGCAGGTGACCACCCCGGTTCCACACACCCGCTCGATCGCCTGCCGGGCGGCGTCGGTGACCGCGGCGTGCAGCGTGTCGAATCCGTCCCAAGTGCAAGCGGTTTCAAAGGTCTCGGCGATGATCGAGCGGCGCGCCAACGCGTCTCGCTGATAAGGCATTCGAAGGAAGGCCGACCGCCAGGTCTTGGACGCATCCGGGGCATCGTCTTCTGTTGTGTCGCTTCCGGTTTCGCGGCTGCGGCGTGCGATCACGGAGCCGCCGTGCTCGCCGGCGATCTGCACCGCCCGGTCCAGCCACGGATCGATGGCGTGGTCAGCCGATTCGAAAGCCAGCACCAGCAGGCCGCCGCTGACCGCCGTGCCGGCGTTGAGGAACGCCTCGGCCGGGTCCAGCAGCCGGCAGTTCGCCGGGTAGAGGCCGGCCTGCGCGACGGTTCGGGTCGCGGCGACGGCTTGGGCCCAGTCGTCGAATGCCACCGACGCGGTCACCTGCCACCGCGGCCGGTCCTGCAACCGCATCCACGCCTCGGTGATGATGCCGAGCGCGCCCTCGGAACCCAGGAACAGCCGGTCCGAGGACGGCCCGGCGCCGGATCCGGGCAGCCGCCGCGACTCGCTGACCCCGGCCGGGGTGACCACTCGCAGCGATTCGGTCAGGTCGTCGATGTGGGTGTAGAGGGTGGCGAAGTGGCCGCCGGCGCGGGTGGCCAGCCAGCCGCCGAGACTGGAGAACCCGAAGGATTGCGGGAAGTGCCGCAGGGTCAGGCCGTGCGGGCGCAACTGCTGTTCGATCCAGGGCCCCAGCGCGCCGGCCTGGATGCGCGCGGCGCGGCTGATCTCGTCGATTTCGAGCACGGCGCTCATCACCGAGACATCCACCGTGACCGCCGGGCCGTCGAAGCGCGGCTCGACGCCGCCGACCACCGAGCTGCCGCCGCCGTAGGGAATCGCCGGAATTTCTCGGCGGGTGCACCAATCGAGCACGTCCACCACGTCCTGTTCGCGACGCGGCCGCAGGATCAGATCGGGCACGTGCTCGAGGCGGCCCTGCAGGTTGCGTGCGACGTCACGAAACGCCTTGCCGCGCGCATGCCCGGCCCGGTCCACCGGGTCGGCCGAGCAGATCGCCGCCAGCGACGGCGGCGCGGTGATCCGCGGGGACGAGAGTCCGAGGTCTTTCGGGTTGGGAGGCCGATGGTCGGTCAGGTCGTGGCCGGGCAACATCGCGGCCAGGCGTGACTCCAGGTCTCGCGTCTCCTGTTCGGAAAGCGCGTCTTCGACTGTGCCCCAACCCCACCACGAACGCATGTCAGGGTGTCAGCGTTTGAGAACGACGAGGGCTCCACCGGCGACCAGCAACACCAATGCCGCCGCGATAGCCCAGCCGGCACCGGCGAGCCACCAGATGACACCGAATGCCGCGATCGCCGGCGAGAGCGCGAACAGCACCAGCAGTGGGTGCTGCTTGATCACCTCGAGCGCACTCGCCGCCCGGACCCGATCAATTTCCTTGCCTGCCATTCGTTCAGAATGCCAGACCGGCTCGGCCATTGGCTTATGCTTTCCGCAGTTTGGCCGAGTCGAGGACAGGAGCGAAGTGCGGGTCGCAATCGCTTGCCTCGGCTCACGCGGGGACGCCTTGCCGCTCGTCGAGATCGCGCGGCGACTGCGGGACGCGGGCCACGAGGTGGCTTTCGGGTGCAATCCGGATGTGGCGTCGGTGGTGCAGCGCTGCGGATTCGATCCGATCGTCTACACGTCGCTGGACATCAAGGAGTTCCTCAGCTCCGAAGAGGGCCGCCGATCCTTCTTCGAAGGCGGCACCGTCGCTCAGTTGCGGACCTTGGGCGGCCTTTATGACCGATTCAGCGCAGACGTCGACTCCGGCTTGATCGCACTCTGTCGCGGTGCCGACTGCGTGATCGTCGGGCGAGTGCTGCAGGAGAAGGTGGCCATCATCACCGCCGGCACCGGCACACCCGTCGTTTCGGTGCACACCTTCCCGTGTTCGCCGGATGCGGCGGTGGCGAACCCACTTGTCGGTCCGGGTCCGCAGCGGCTTCGGTATCCGCTTTCCAAGCTCACCTATTACCTGCTGGATTTGGGTGTGGATGTCAGCACTTTGCCGAACATGCGTAGCTTGGCACGACGAATCGGGTACCCGCATCGGATGCTGCGCCCGTCGACTGCGTTTCGCCGCAGTGATCACCTCATCGTCGAGACGTTCGGTACCGCGTTAGTTCCGCTCAACAAGCGCGCCGACCCCGCCTGCCGGCGGATCGGCTTTATCCGTCCTGCGGCCCAGCACGTGTCTGCCCTTTCCGCCGACCTGGCACGCTGGATCGGCGAGGATGACAAGCCGTTGATCTATCTCGGATTCGGCAGCATGCCCGTGCCCGAACTCGGCCGGCTGATAGCCGAATTCGACGGGATCTGCGCCGTGCGCGGCTACCGAGCGGTGGTAGCGACCGGTTGGTCGGCGGCGAACCCGATTGCAGCGCAATCGAATCGGATCTGGCTCGAGCCAGAGGTCGATCACGCCGCTCTGTTCCCGTACTGCACTGCGCTGGTGCACCACGGCGGCGCGGGAACCGTCGCGACTGCCGCCGCAAGCGGCAAGCCGTCTGTGGTGTGTAGCCACGGATTCGATCAGTATTTCTGGGGGTTGACACTTCGTCGCCTGGGTGTCGGTGAGCTGGTGCCACGACCGGCGTTAAGCGCGGGCGTTATCGCCGACGCCATCGAACTGGTCAGAACCGCGCCCGTTCAGCGCGCCGCCGAACGCCTGGCTGCGCGGATGCATGACGACCTCGACGGCGCCGACGAATTTATGTCGGTACTCCACGAAATGATGGCCAACCGCAAACGCCAAGCGACCCGCGCACCGTCATGCTGAACTCCGTCGAGCAGGTGGTTCTCGTCGACGAATGCGGCAGCCCAATAGGCATCGCCGACAAGGCCACCGTGCACACTTGCGACACCCCACTGCATCTCGCCTTCTCCAGCTACGTGTTCGACGCCGCTGATCGGGTGCTCATCACGCAGCGCGCCGATACGAAGCTGACCTGGCCCGGAGTATGGACCAACAGCTGCTGCGGGCACCCGTTGCCTGGCGAATCCCTCCCCGACGCCATCAGCCGACGGCTGGCCGGCGAACTCGGCCTGACAGCGAATTCGGTCGATCTGATCCTGCCCGGGTTCCGCTACCGGGCCACCATGGCCGACGGCACGGTGGAAAACGAGATATGCCCGGTCTACCGAGTCCAGGTCGACCATGAACCGCGACCGAATTCCGACGAGGTGGGCGCGGTCCGCTGGATTGGCTGGGAAGAGTTCGTTTCCGACGTCAACGCCGGCGTGATCACGCCGATATCTCCTTGGTGCCGTAGGCAATTGGAGCAATTGTCGGAGTTGGGACCGCACCCGGGGAGGTGGCCGGTGGCCGACGACGTTGCGCTACCCACGGCCGCTCGCCGCCCGGGCTAGCGCGGCGGTGGCGACGCTCCGACGAGAATCGGCCGAAACCGCCACCCCACAGGTGATTTGGTCGAGAGGACCAACGACTCTACTCGTCCGCCGAATGCCTCTATACGGTTAGCAGCGTGGACCTTAAGGTGCTCGAGAACGCAGTCCTGCTGGCCTGCCGGGCACCCTCGGTGCATAACAGCCAGCCGTGGCGCTGGGTCGCTGAAGGCGACCGTCTTCAGCTCTTCGTCGACCGGCACCGCGCCGTACCCGCCACGGATCCTTCCGGCCGCGAAACACTCGCGAGTTGTGGTGCGGTGCTTGACCATTTCCGCATCGCCGTGTGGGCCGCCGGGTGGCACGCGAACATCAGCCGCTTCCCCAATCCGAACAATCCCGACCACCTGGCGACGATCGAATTCAGCCCGGCCGGCTTTGTCACCCCGGTCCAGCGCAGCCGTGCCGAGGCGATACTGGAGCGCCGGACCGATCGGCTGCCGTTTTACCAGCCCACCTTTTGGCACCTGTTCGAACCCGTGCTGCGCAGCCAGATCGGCGATGATGTCGCCACGCTCGATGTCCTCTCCGATGAGCAGCGGCCACGACTGGTGGAGGCGTCACAGCTCAGCGAGGCCCTTCGGCGCGACGACGCCACCTACCACGCCGAACTCGCATGGTGGACTTCGCCGTTCGCGTTGGCCGAAGGCGTGCCACCAGAGACTCTGGCATCTGATATCGAACGCCGCCGGGTTGACGTCGCCCGCGAGTTCCCGGTCCGCACCCATCAGGATCGGCGTGCGGAAATGAATGCCGACTGCTCGAAAATCCTTGTGCTGTCGACACCTGAGGACACTCGGGCCGATGTGCTGCGCTGCGGCGAAGTGCTGTCGACGGTCCTGTTGGAGTGCACCATGGCCGGAATGGCGACCTGCACGCTGACCCATCTGATCGAATCGCCCGCGAGCCGCGCGATAGTTCGCGAGCTCATCGGCGGGCGTGGCGAGCCGCAGGTGTTGGTCCGCGTCGGCATAATTCCGCCCATCGAAGACACCCCCGCCCCGACACCGCGGCGGGCGCTGGCGAGCGTCCTTGAGATTCGTGAGACGACCTAGGAAGGTTGAGCCCATGACCGATGACCCGATCACAGTCTTGTCCGAAGACGAAAGTTGGACCCGGTTGGCCACCGTGGCGCTGGGCAGGCTGGTTACCACCTTCGCCGGTGAGCCCGAGATTTTTCCGGTCAACTATGTCGTGCAGAACCGCAGCGTGCTGTTCCGTACCGCGGAGGGCACGAAGTTGTTTTCTGCCGTCTCGCACCACACCGTCTTGTTCGAGGCCGACGACCACACCGTCGCCGAAGGCTGGAGTGTGATCGTCAGAGGCCGCGCAAAGCTACTTCGTACCGATGCCGAGATCACCGAAGCCGAACGCGCACAAGTGATGCCGTGGACCCCGACCTTGAAGTTCCACTACGTCCGGGTGATGCCGACGGACATCACCGGCCGCCACTTCAGGTTCGGTCCTGAGCCGGACCGCACCGAGAGCTTCGCCTGACGCTTCGTAGCTCTACTCATCAGACCACCATCAGACCACCAGCGTCAGCGGCCCACGCGTACGAGAAGCCTTGCGCCGCTTGCTGACCGCCACCAGCCGTGCGACCGCGATCTCGATCCCGCGGGCCAGTTCGTCGGCATCGGTCAGCGCGTCGTAGTCGGTGAGGATCCCGAAGAACAGATCGTCGGCGTAGCTGAGCATCGCCACACCGGTGCGCAGATGCATGGCAAGCGGCGGGACCGGATATACGCCGAGCACCCGGCGGCCCATCACCCGCAGCGGCCGCCGCGGACCGGGCACGTTGGTTGCGACGGTCACAATGCCACGCTGGGGCAACCGGGCGAGCAGCCCCAGCGCCCACGCGGTGAATGCGAACGGAACCCGATTGGCAAGGGCGACAAAGGCGTTGCCGGCCTCACGCTGTCCACCCGATTTCGCCCGGTCCAACCGCTCGTGCACGCTCCGCAACCGCTGGACCGGGTTTTCCTCATCCACCGGCAGGTATGGGAGCATCAGCGAAACCCGGTTGTCGGACTCGGCGAACGCGTCGGCGGAGCGCGTCGAGACCGGCACCAGGGTGCGCAGCGAATCGGGTGCCGGCCGGGCGCCGCGCTTGATCAGGGCATTGCGGTAGCTTTCGGTAATAGCCGACAACGCAACGTCATTGACGGTGACGCCGAACGTCTGGCACACCTGATCGATGTCGGCCAGCGTGACCCGCGCCCCGCCGTAGCGACGCTGCCCCCCGAGGGGCCCGTTGAGCGGCGACGTGGGCGGGCGCATCAGACCGATCGCGATCTCGGCGGCGCCCTGGGCGGCACGCGCCGCACTGGCCACGACGGCCGTCGAGGCATTCCACAAGCCGCCCAGCAGGCTCACCTGACTGGCCGCCGGCGCCGGCGGCGTAGCGCCGCGGTGGTGCGTGGAGCTGCCCCGAAGTCCGTCATCGCACAGCCCGGCGAGGATGTGGCTGGCCGCGATCCCATCGGCCATGCAGTGATGAAGCTTGATCAGCATGGCCCAGCGGTCGTCACTGAGGCCCTCGATGACCCAGATCTCCCACAGCGGCAGGTCCCGGTCCAGCCGCCGGGCCATCACGTCGGCGATCAACCGGTACAGCTCGCGGTCGTCGCCTGGTTGCGGCAGCGCGACGCGGCGCACATGCCGGTCGATGTCGAAGTCCGGATCGTCCACCCATTCGGGAGCACCCAGGTCGAACGGGCGCAGCCGCAACCGCTGCCCGAACCGGGGACAGCCGCGGATACGTTGCGCGAATGTCGACACCAGGGATTCCTGGTCAGGCGCACGGCCGTCGATAACCGCCAGGCCACCGATCGCCAAGCTCACCCGCTGATCGGCATCTTCTGCCTTGAGGAACCCGGCATCCAGCGTCGTCAGGTGGTTCATGGTGTGCGACCCTCCCAAGTATCTGCAACTCGTAGTACCACTATCCGTCACCGGGACGGGGCGCGGCAGGGCCAAAGGTCCCTCGCTGCCAAGGGCTTCGTGCCCTGCCGCCGCGGGTGACCTCGGACAATCCTTGAAACGTGACCAAAGTGATAGACAGGGGTGCTTGCGCGACCGGAAAGGCAGTCATGAACGCCCAATTCCCGGACGAGGGCACCCTGCGAACGGTCTTCACTCTCGCGACTCGCGCCCCCTCCATCCACAACACGCAACCCTGGCGGTGGCGGGTCGGCCCTACGAGTTTGGACCTGTTCGGCGAACCCGATCTGCAGCTGCACAACACCGATCCGGACGGGCGGGAGTTGATCGTCAGCTGCGGTGTCGCGTTGAATCACTGCGTCGTCGCATTGGCGGCAATGGGCTGGCAGGCCAAGGTGAATCGACTGCCCGATCCCGAAGACCCGAACCACCTGGCGACCATCGAGGTCCAGCCGCACCGCCCCGAACAGGCCGACATCGCGCTGGCGGCGGCGATACCGCGGCGGCGGACCGACCGCCGGGCCTACAGCTCCTGGCCGGTGCCGGGCGGCGACATCGCCATGATGGCCGCCCGGGCGGCCCGCTGCGGGGTCATGCTACGTCAGGTCGACTCGGTGGCACAGATGAAACGTATTGTGACGCAAGCCGTTCGCGATCACATCGGCAATGAGGAGTACATGCGCGAGCTCACCGCATGGACCGGACGCTACGGCTCGGTCGCCGGTGTCCCGGCCCGCAACACGCCACCGTCGCAACCCAGCGCCCCGATTCCCGGGCGCTTTCTCGCCGGGCCGAACCTGGCTCAGCCGTCAGGTGTCTCGGCTGCCGACGACAGTGCCGCGATACTGGCGCTTGGCACCGAGGACGACGATCGGTTGGCCCGGTTGCGCGCGGGTGAGGCCACCAGCGTCGTCCTGCTGACGGCGACGGCGATGGGTCTGGCCTGTTGCCCGATCACCGAACCCTTGGAGATACCCGAAACTCGCGACGCGGTGCGCGCCGACGTCTTCGGCACCAGTGGCTACCCGCAGATGCTGCTGCGGGTCGGCTGGGCTCCGATCAACGCCGATCCGCTGCCATCGACACCGCGGCGCAGACTCGTCCGGCTGGTCGAGTGGACATAACCGCTACTGCAATAAGGGCGCTGACCAGCGCAGTCGTGTCCCACCCGTGTCCGGCACCGTGCCGACCATGAATTCACCGCCGGCCTCTTCGGCGCGCCGGCGCAGATTCGTCAGTCCGCTGCCGGTGAACTCCTCCGGCATTCCCCGACCGTCGTCGGTCACCTCGATGCGCAGGTCGTCGTCGACCGAGACTCGCACCGTCACCGTGCTGGCCTCGGCATGACGGACCGCGTTGCTGACGGCTTCGCGGACCACCGCCTCGGCGTGGTCGGCCAGCGTGCCGTCGACCACCGACAGGGGACCGGCGAATTGGACGCTGGTGCGCAACCCCGAACCGGCGAATTGGGCTACGGCCGTGTCGATTCGCTGCCGAAGCCGAGTGATGCCCTGAGACGCTCCGTGCAAATCGAAGATGGTGGTCCGGATTTCCTGAATGACGCCCTGCAGCTCGTCGATGGCTTCGGAAAGCCGTTGCTGCACTCGGTTATCCCGGGACCGCGCTACGGTGCCCTGTAACGCCAGACCAACGGCGAACAGCCGCTGGATCACGTGGTCGTGCAGATCACGCGCGATGCGGTCGCGGTCAGTCAGCACGTCGAGTTCCCGCATCCGGTGCTGCGAGGTGGCCAGCTGCCAGGCGAGCGCGGCTTGATCGGCAAACGCGGCCATCATCTTGAGCTGTTCGTCGGTGAATGCTCCCGGACCGCCCTGGCGCAGCACGACGACCACGCCCGCGACGGTGTCGGTGGCCCGCAGCGGCAGCAGTAACGCCGCGCCGAGGTTGTCCAGGCCGTCCAGCTCGAACTCCTCGATCCGATGCGGAGTGCTGCTCACGAAGACGTCCCCGAGCGCGGTGCCAGATACCGGGATGGTTTGGCCGCCAACCGAAGCCACGGCGGTACCCAATGCTTCGATAACCAACAGCTCGGTCACGTCGGCGACCGGCGCGTTCTCGTCGATGGGGACGGCGACCAGGGCGGCGTCGGCCGCGGTCAGCTTGAGCGCCTCCTCGGCGACGAGCCGGAACACCGTCGCGGGGTCGGTGCCGGACAGCAATTCGGTGGCGATGTCACGTGTCGCCTCGATCCAGGACTGTCGTGCCTTGGCCTGCTGGTAAAGCCGGGCATTGGCGATGGCGATGCCCGCGGCCGCGGCCAGCGCCTGCACCAGCACCTCGTCGTCGTCGCTGAACGCTTGCCCGTCGCTCTTCTCGGTCAGATAAAGCGTCCCGAACGATTTGTCGCGCACCTGCACCGGCACGCCGAGGAAGGTCCGCATCGGCGGATGGTGCGGCGGGAAGCCGACAGACGCCGGATGCTGCGAAATGTCGTTCAGCCGTAGCGGTTTGGGGTCCTCGATCAGCAGACCGATGACGCCCAGACCCTCCGGTAGGTGGCCAATGCGCCGCACGGTCTCCTCGTCGATGCCCTCGTACACGAAATGCTGGACCCGGTTTTCCCGGTCGTGCACCTCCAGCGCGCAGTAGCGGGCGTCGACGAGGTTGGTCGCCGAATGCACGATGGTGCGCAGCGTGGCGTCCAAGTCCAGACCCGAGGTGACCACCAGCATCGCTTCCAGTAGCCCGTCGAGGCGGTCGCGGCCCTCGACGATCTGCTCGACGCGGTCCTGAACCTCGACCAGCAGCTCGCGCAGGCGCAATTGGGACAGCGTTTGGCGTAACGGCGCCACACTGGCGTCAGCGGTGTCGTCTGAGGGGGTCATGGCCGCTCACCGGGTGGCCGCGAGCGGTTCAATTCCGCTGCGAACACCGCGGCTTGGGTACGGCGCTCCATGCCCAGTTTGGCCAGCAGCCGCGACACGTAGTTCTTCACCGTCTTTTCGGCCAGAAACATCCGATCGGCGATCTGCTTGTTGGTCAGGCCCTCGCTGAGCAGGCCCAGCAGTGTCCGCTCCTGTTCGGTGAGCCCCGACAACGGGTCCTGCTTTTCGGTGGTGCTGCCCCGCAGCTTCGCCATCAGCGCGGCAGCGGCCCGGTTGTCCAGCAGCGACCGTCCGGCGCCCACTTCCTTGACCGCGCGCGCCAATTCCATTCCCTTGATGTCTTTGACGACGTATCCGCTGGCGCCGGCGAGAATGGCATCCAGCATCGCCTCATCGGAGGTGTACGACGTCAAAATCAGACACCGCAATTCGGGCAGACGGGACAGCAGATCGCGGCACAGTTCGATGCCGTTGCCGTCAGGCAGTCGGACGTCGAGCACCGCGACATCGGGGTTGGCCGCGGGGATCCTGGCCATCGCTTCGGAGACGGAGCCGGCCTCGCCGACGACGTCGAGTTCGGGGTCCGCACCCAGCAAGTCGATCAGGCCACGCCGCACCACCTCGTGGTCATCGACCAAAAAGACCTTTACCAAGAGCCCACTCCCCCAATCGCTCCCTACAGGTTGCCGCAGCGGACCCTGAGCACCGAGCACCCCGCACCGTACGCGTCGCAGAGTTCCTCGGCCGTGCGGGAGTTGGTGACGAACAACAGGTCTTCCCCGCCGGCACGCAGATAGCGGCCGATATTGCCGCTTGCCACAACCGCTTCGACCCGGACTTCGGGGTACAGCCGCGTCCAGCGCGCCAGGCGTCGGCTCAAATGTGCTTGACCAGAATCGTTTCCGGCGCCGACATCGTCGGGCACCTCGGCCACGTGTGCGCAGACCGCACGCAACGGGACGCCCCGCATTTTGGCCTCCTCGAACGCGTGGCGCAGCACAGAGCCATTGTCCACTTCGGCAACCACCGCGCTGATCTCGGGGGTTGGCGGGCCGACCGGCGGGGCGTGGAGGACTGCCACCGGGCAGACGGCCCCGCCGGCCAGTGCCGCCGCGACGGAGCCACCGCCGCGCCGGGCGTGGTTGAGCCCGATCGATCCGACACAGACCATGACCGCCGACCGCGATTCGTGCATCAGCTTGGTGAGCGGCCGTCCCCACAGAATCTCGGTTTCGATCTTCACCGGCTTTCCGGTGGCCTCCACGGCGCGGTAAGCGTCGGACAGCGCGGCCCGGGCGGTCGTGTGCGGACCGTTGTTGATCTCGGTGTCAGAAGAGTCCAGCGGGTCGATGACATAGACCAGCCGCAGCGGAATGTCCCGGCTCACCGCCTCGTCGATGGCCCACAGCGCCGCTTTCGTTGCCGCCCTTGATCCGTCGATACCGACGACCACTGACGGAGCTGGATAGATGTCGCTCATCGTGGTGTCCCCTTTATTACCTTTTCGCTGATTCCCACGCTATGAGCCCGGAACATCGCTCTCCCAGAGGCATTGGTCCCTTAGTGGATGCCATTGGTCCCTAGCGACACAGAAACCGCGAAACCTACGGTTGCCAGGGCGACAAAACGGGCATTGGATGTTTCGTGGGCGTCTCACATGCCGACCGCGTGCGAGGCGCCCTACGGCAATGTCGCCAGACAGGAGATCTAGGAATGGCTGTTCCGCAGACTTCGTCCACGCCAAGTCCCGGTGAGCAATCGCCGCAACCCCTGATCGGCCGGGGCTGGATCCAGGGCGTCGCCCTGGTGATGATCTTCGGATTTCTGGTGATGGGCATATTGGCCTACCGCACCTACACGGCGGCAATGCCGATGCCGGACAAAGTCGTCAGCGAGTCGGGACAGGTGTTGTTCACCGGCGCCGACATCACCAAAGGCCAAGAGCTCTACCAGGCACGGGGGCTGATGGAGTACGGCTCGGTGCTGGGCCACGGCGCCTATTTGGGGCCCGACTACACCGCCGATTACCTGCGCATGGCCACCGACGATGTCGCGAACCAGTTCCGCGCCGAAGGCATTGCCGAACCACACGAGCGGGTGGTTGCCGAATTCCGTACCAATCGCTACAACCCGGACACCAAGACTTTGGTGTTCACCAACCGGCAGGCCGCGGCGTTCGACCGGATTGAAAGTCATTACGCGGCCTACTTCGGCGAGAACTCGACCAAGTACGGTTTGCTGCCGCAGCTGATCACCGACAAGACACAGATCCGCGACCTGACGGCGTTTTACGCCTGGACCGCATGGGCGGCCGCCGCCGAACGACCCGGTCACAAGTACAGCTACACCAACAACTGGCCGGCCGAACAACGGGTCGACAACGGTCCGACCGCGGCGGTGATCGTGTGGTCGGCACTGTCCCTGGTCGCGCTGCTGGGCGGCATCGGGATCATGTTCGCCGTCTACGGGCGGTGGAGCCAGAAGGTCGGTTGGCACGGAGCCGAGGCATCCACGTTGAGCTTCCGCCAGCCCGGTCAGGTGAGCCTGACGCCGGCACAGCGGGCCTGCATCTGGTTCTTTGCGATCGTCTCGGTGTTGTTCTTGGCGCAAACGCTGCTCGGCGCGGCCGCCGAGCACTACCGGGCCGACCTGTCCACTTTCTTCGGACTGGACCTGGCCCGCGTGCTGCCCTACAACCTGGCCCGTACCTGGCATCTGCAGCTCGCACTGTTCTGGACCGCTGCGGCCTTTCTGGCCGGCGGAATCTTCCTGGTGCCCTTCATCGCCCGCCGCGAACCCAAACGTCAAGCGGTGCTGGCCTATGCGCTGCTGGGCGCGGTCGCGCTGGTGGTGTTCGGCTCGCTGATCACCGAGGCGCTCTCCATCTACGGGGTTATCCCCGAAGGAGGGCTGTTGTCGCAGCAGTGGGAGTATCTCGACCTGCCGCGGCTCTGGCAGATCCTGCTGATCGTCGGCATGTTCGTGTGGATCGCGATCATTTGGCGCGGCATGCGCGCGCGCCTCAAAGGCGAGTCGAAGATGAACATGCCGTGGCTGTTCTTCTTCTCCGGGCTGGCCATTCCGGTGTTCTACACCGTGGGCCTGCTCGCCGGCGGTGACACCCACTACACGGTCGCCGACTTCTGGCGATTCTGGGTGGTGCACCTGTGGGTCGAGGACTTCCTCGAACTGTTCACCACCGTGATGGTGGCCTACATGTTCGTGCTGCTCGGCGTGGTGCGCGAGCGGATCGCGCTGGGCGTGATCTTCCTGGACGTCATCCTGTATTCCGCGGGCGGCGTCATCGGCACCATGCATCACCTGTACTTCTCCGGCACCCCGGTGGAGCACATGGCGCTGGGCGCGTTCTTCTCGGCGGCCGAGGTAATTCCGCTGACCTTCCTGACCGTCGAGGCGTGGGCGTTCCTGCAGCTCGGTGCGCGCCAGCAGACCGGCGACGCCAACCCGTTCCCGCACCGCTGGGCGGTGATGTTCCTTGTCGCAGTGGGCTTTTGGAACTTCTTGGGCGCCGGCATCTTCGGGTTCCTGATCAACCTGCCGGTGGTGTCCTACTACCAGATCGGCACCGCGCTGACGGCCAACCACGGGCACGCGGCGATGATGGGGGTTTACGGCATGCTGGCCGTCGGCCTGGCCATGTTCGCGTTCCGCTACGTGATCCCGGCCGACAAGTGGCCGGAGAAGCTGGCCCGAATCTCGTTCTGGTCCATGAACATCGGCCTGGCATGGATGGTGTTCGTGACCCTGCTACCGCTGGGCGTCATGCAGCTGTTCCACTCGGTCAACGACGGCTATTACGAGGCACGGTCGCTGGGCTACATCACCAAGCCGGGCAACGCGGTACTCGAATGGCTGCGAATGCCCGGTGACATCATCCTGATTGTCGGCGGGGTGTTGCCGTTCGTCTGGATCGCCTGGACCGCGCTGCGCAACTTCCGTTCGGGCACCACGGTCGAAGAGTTGCCCGAACATCCGCTCTACACCGAGAACGCCGCGGTGGAGCAGCCAGCGACGAAGGACTGAGCTATGGCCCCTCCCGAGACGACGGTTTGGCTGATCGCCGGATATTCGGTGATCCTGCTGGCCATCGGGTGGAGCTTCGACGTCATGGCGCGGCACGCCTCAGCGCGTGCCGCGGCGTGGCGAACCGGACAATTCAGCTATCGCCCCGACCACGACGCCTGGGTATGTCCACAGGATCACTGGCTGTGGCCGACCTCGTTCGATCCCAAGCATCGGGTGATGCGGTATCGGGCCCTGCCGGTGGTGTGCAACAGCTGCCCGGTCAAGTCCACCTGCACGGGGTCGGATCATGGCCGCGAGATCAGCCGCGAGGTGGACCCGTGGCCGCATTCCGAGGCCGGCCGCTTTCACCGCGGCATCGCTTGCGCCGTAGCGGCATTCGGAATCGTGCTGCCGCTAGCCATGCTGGTGGCCAACCATTCGCCGTCGGACGTGGCGGTGTTGACGGGTACCGTGCTGGTCGTCGCGCTGCTCGGGCTGCCGCTGGCCCGGCACCTGTGGAACACCCCGTCCAACGCGCCCGAACACCTGCCGCATCGCACCGCGATCGAGGATCAGGTGGCCGCCGCGATCGACCGCTATTCCACCCGCTGGGGCGGCTGGGAAGGCAAGGAGGACAAGACATCGTGACTTCAGTCGTGATCGGCGTGGCCGCCGTCGCAATCGTGGTACTGGGAGTGCTTGCGTGGGTATCGCTGGCCGTACTGCGTGAATACGAACGCGGCGTGGTGTTCCGGATGGGCCATGCCCGCCCGCTGTATCAGCCCGGATTGCGCTTACTGATCCCGTTGGTAGACAAGATGATCCGCGTCGACCAACGGCTGGTGACCCTGACCATCCCGCCGCAGGAGGTAATCACCCGGGACAACGTGCCGGCCCGCGTCAACGCCGTCGTCATGTTCGCGGTGACCGATCCGCTCAAAGCGATTCTGGCGGTGGAGAATTACGCCGTCGCAACCTCGCAGATCGCCCAGACCACGCTGCGCTCGCTGCTGGGGCGGGTGGACCTCGACACCCTGCTGGCCCACCGCGAGGACCTCAACAACGACCTGCGCACCATCATCGAGAAGATGACCGAACCGTGGGGTGTGCAGGTCCGGGTGGTCGAGATCAAGGACGTCGAGATCCCCGAATCGATGCAGCGGGCCATGGCGCGCGAGGCCGAAGCCGAACGCGAGCGCCGGGCCAAGGTGATCAACGCCCGCGGCGAGCTGCAGGCATCAGAGGAACTGCGCCAGGCCGCCGAGACCCTGTCCAAGAGCCCGGCATCGCTGCAACTGCGCTATCTGCAAACCCTGCTGGAGTTGGGCGCCGACCAGAATTCCACGGTGGTGTTCCCGCTGCCGGTCGACATCATCACTCCATTCCTGCGGCGCCCGGAGATGTTGCAGGACGCCCTTGGGCTGGCCAAGGAGAACTCCAACCACCGGGAAAACTCGCAGTAATTCACCCCCACGCGTGGGACTGGTGACTTCACTGATTCGACGCCGCGCAATCGACGCGACCGTGAATCCGTGGATTACGCGTTACTGCCGCCGGAGTTCAATTCCGGACGTATCTATACCGGCCCCGGCTCGGCATCGTTCGTGGACGCCGCCGCCAGCTGGGATGGACTGGCGACCGAGCTGGAGTCCGCGGCCGACGGCTACCGCTCGGCGATTTCGGCCCTGACCGCGTTGCACTGGCGGGGACCGGCGTCCGCGTCGATGGCGGCCGCCGTGCTCCCCTTCGTAGGTTGGCTGGACGCGACCGCCGCAGAAGTGCGGCAGACCGCCGATCAGGCCAGGGCGGCGGCCGCGGCGTTCGACCAGGTTCGTGGCGCGGTGGTGCCCCCGGCGGTGATCGCCGCCAACCGCACCCTGCTGCAAATGCTGATCGCGACCAACTGGGTTGGCCAGAACAGCGCCGCGATCGCTGACACCGAGGCGGCCTACGCGGCAATGTGGGCGCAGGACACCGCCGCGATGTACCAATACGCCGGTGCCTGCGCGGCGGCGACGTCGGCGCTGACACCGTTCACCGACCCCGCTCAGACGACCAACCCGACCGGTTTGGCCACCCAGGCGAGCGCAGGCAGTGCCAGTGGCGGTTCGATCGACAACCCGGTCATGCTCGACATCGCCTACGAACTCTCGGCGATCGCGAGCAACGACTTGTCGATGTTCACCGGGCTGGCGTCGGCATTCTCGGGCATGGGCAACGTGCGGAACCTGACCGCTGCGGCTACCACCGGTCTTACCGATCTGGCGCCGGCGCTGTCGAACGCGCTTGGCCCGATGGTGTCCGCACTGAAGACGCCGAGCGTCGGCGGCGCGGTGACGGCAGCTCTCGGCAGAGCTGGCTCGATCGGACCCTTGTCGGTTCCGGCGCGCTGGGCAGCGCCGACGAGCGCACCGGTTCACCCACTGTCGAGTGCGGGCCTCACCACGCTCTCCGGCGGCGAACCCGTCCAGCACAGCATGCCCGGCGTGCCCGGTGCCCTGGTGGGAAACCAGCGCGGCACCCAGATCCTGCCTCGCTATGGCGCCCGCCTCACCGTGATGCCACGTCCACCCGCGGCCGGGTGACCCGCCGTCATTGCGGTGGCTGCTCGGGAGCAAACGACCAGTTGTCCGGGTTCTTCGGCGAGTACACGACCGCGAGCGTTTGGCCGACGGCCGGCCAGCGGTCGGTGCTGACGATCATCCGCTGATATACGGCGTGCTCAGTGACGGTGGGCCCGTTGATGACGCCGGCGATGGTGACGTACTGCTCACCGAGACCATCCGGCGGCGAGCTGACGCCGGTCACCAGCAGCGTGCCGCTCGCCAGCGCACCACGCGGTCCGCGCGGGATCAACCGCGGGGCAAGAAACGCCAACAGAACCGCCACCAGCAGGATCAGTACCGCGAATTCCCACACCTGGCCCATGGTAGGACTGCTGGCATGAGTTCCCGCACCGGCGACGATGCAGCCCCCGATCTGTCGTTCGCGCTGGCGCTCGCCGACCGCGCCGACGCCGCGACCCGCGCTCGGTTCGGTGCGCTGGACCTGCACATCGAGACCAAACCGGACCTGACGCCGGTGACCGACGCCGACCGGGCGGTCGAAGCCGACCTGCGCGAGGTGATCGGCCGCGAGCGGCCGGGCGACAGCGTGCTCGGCGAGGAATTCGGCGGCACGGCCATATTCAGTGGCCGGCAGTGGATCCTGGACCCGATCGACGGCACCAAGAACTTCGTGCGCGGAGTGCCGGTGTGGGCCAGCCTGATCGCCTTGCTCGAAGACGGCGTGCCAGTGGTCGGCGTGGTGAGCGCCCCGGCATTGCAGCGCCGGTGGTGGGCGGCGCGCGGCCATGGCGCGTTCGCCTCCGTCGGCGGCGCGCCACCCCACAGGGTCTCGGTTTCCTCTGTCGCGCAATTGGATTCGGCGAGTTTGTCCTTCTCCAGCCTGTCGGGATGGGCGCAGCGCGGTTTGCGCGAACGCTTCATCGAGCTCACCGACTCCGTGTGGCGAGTGCGCGGCTACGGCGACTTCCTGTCCTATTGCCTGGTGGCCGAGGGTGCGGTCGACGTAGCCGCCGAGCCCGAGGTGTCGGTGTGGGATCTTGCCGCGCTGGACATCCTGGTGCGCGAGGCCGGCGGGCAGTTCACCGGGCTGAACGGCGCCGCCGGGCCCCATGGCGGCGACGCGCTGGCCACCAACGGCCGCCTGCACGACGAAGTGCTGCGCCGCCTTCGGAGCGATGTGAATTAACTAACACGGGCCTACCTATCTTACTCCGGAGTAAGATACGGTTATTCGCATCGCCCCAACGATGGAGGCCCGCCGACATGACCGACACTTCCGCAAAGCCCTCGCGGGCGCGCAGCACTCGCCCCGCAAAGCCGAGTAGCCAAACCGCGATCGGAATGCAGCCGCACAAACGCACCGGCGTCGACGTGGCCATCGCGCTCATCACGCCGTTCGTCGGCCAGGAGTTCCTGGACAAATACCACCTGCGCGATCCGCTCAATCGCGGCCTGCGTTACGGCACCAAACGGCTGTTCTCCACCACCACCGCGGCGCGCCGTCAGTTCAAACGGGTGCAGAGCCTGCGCGGTGCACCCACCCGGCTGAAGTCCAGCGGCAAGGACTACTTCGACCTGTCGCCCGACGACGACCAGAAGCTGATCGTCGAGACGGTCGACGAATTCGCCGCGGAGGTGCTGCGGCCGGCCGCCCATGACGCCGACGAAGCGGCGACCTACCCGGCCGATCTGATCGCCAGGGCCGCCGAGCTGGGCATCACCGCGATCAACATTCCCGAGGATTTCGACGGCATCGCCGAACACCGCTCCAGCGTGACCAATGTGTTGGTGGCCGAGGCCCTGGCCTATGGCGACATGGGGCTGGCGCTGCCGATTCTGGCCCCCGGCGGAGTGGCGTCGGCACTAACCCATTGGGGCAGCGCCGATCAGCAGGCCACCTACCTGAAAGAGTTTGCCGGCGACAATGTTCCGCAGGCCTGTGTGGCCATCGCCGAACCGCAGCCCTTGTTCGACCCGACGCGGCTCAAGACCACCGCCGTGCGAACCCCGTCCGGCTACCGCCTCGATGGCGTGAAGTCCCTGGTTCCGGCGGCCCTCGATGCGGAGCTGTTCATCGTCGCCGCGCAGCTGAACGGCAAGCCGGCACTGTTCATCGTCGAGTCCGGCGCTGCGGGTTTGACGGTCCGGCCCGACCCGAGCATGGGCATTCGTGCCGCGGCATTGGGTCAGGTTGAGCTGTCCGGGGTTTCGGTACCGCTCGGCGCCCGGCTCGGCGAAGACCAGGCCACTGATGACGACTACTCCGAGGCGATTGCCTTGTCCCGGTTGGGCTGGGCGGCGCTGGCGGTGGGCACCTCGCACGCGGTGCTCGACTACGTCGTCCCCTACGTCAAAGAACGCGAAGCGTTCGGCGAGCCGATCGCCCGGCGCCAGGCCGTCGCCTTCATGTGCGCCAATATCGCCATCGAATTGGACGGGCTGCGGCTGATCACCTGGCGCGGCGCGTCGCGGGCCGAGCAGGGCCTGCCGTTCGCCCGGGAAGCCGCACTGGCCAAGCGGCTGGGGTCCGACAAGGCCATGCAGATCGGTCTGGACGGCGTGCAGCTGCTCGGCGGCCACGGCTACACCAAGGAGCATCCGGTCGAACGCTGGTACCGGGACCTACGGGCCATCGGCGTAGCCGAGGGCGTCGTAGTGATCTAGGTAGTCATCTAGGTAGTTATCTAGGCAGTCATCTAGGCCCGTAATCTCATCCGAGCTGAAAGATCAATCATGGCAATCAATCTGGAGCTCCCGCGCAAGTTGCAGGCGGTCATAGTCAAGACCCATCAGGGCGTCGCGGAGCTGGTCCGGCCGATCGCGCGCAAGTACGACCTGAAGGAACACGCCTACCCCGTCGAGCTCGACACGCTGATCAACATGTTCGAGGGCGCCGCCGAATCGTTCAGCTTCGCCGGAGCCGACACCCTCGGCGACAGCGAGCGCAAAGAGGACAACCACAATGGCGGCAACATGGCCGCGCTGGTGCAAACCCTGGAGGCCTGCTGGGGCGATGTCGCGATGCTGCTGTCCATCCCCTACCAGGGCCTGGGCAACGCCGCGATCTCCGCCGTCGCCACCGACGAACAGCTGGAACGCCTGGGCAAGGTGTGGGCGGCCATGGCCATCACCGAGCCGGGATTCGGATCGGACTCGGCGGCCGTGTCGACCACGGCCACCCTGGACGGCGACGAGTACGTCATCAACGGCGAGAAGATCTTCGTCACCGCAGGTTCGCGCGCCACCCACATCGTGGTGTGGGCCACGCTGGACAAGTCGCAGGGCCGCGCGGCGATCAAGTCGTTCATCGTGCCTCGCGAGCACCCCGGCGTCACCGTCGAACGTCTCGAACACAAGCTCGGCATCAAGGGTTCCGACACCGCGGTGATCCGGTTCGACAATGCCCGCATTCCCAAGGACAACTTGCTGGGTAACCCGGAAATCGAAGTCGGCAAAGGCTTTTCGGGTGTGATGGAGACCTTCGACAACACCCGGCCGATCGTGGCCGCCATGGCCGTCGGAGTCGGCCGCGCCGCGCTCGAGGAGATCCGCAAGATCCTCACCAACGCCGGCGTGGAGATCGACTATGACAAACCGTCGCACGCCCAAAGTGCGCCTGCCGCGGAGTTTTTGCGCATGGAAGCGGACTGGGAGGCCAGCTATCTGCTGTCGCTGCGCGCGGCGTGGCAGGCCGACAACAACATCCCCAACTCCAAGGAAGCGTCGATGAGCAAGGCCAAGGCCGGCCGGATGGCCAGCGACGTCACGCTCAAGTCCGTCGAATTGGCCGGCACCACCGGCTATTCCGAGCAGACGTTGCTGGAGAAGTGGGCCCGCGACTCCAAGATCCTGGACATCTTCGAGGGAACCCAGCAGATTCAGCAGCTGGTCGTCGCCCGGCGGCTACTGGGCCTGTCGTCGGCAGAGCTAAAATAGCCGCACCAGCGATCCGGCCGAGGTGGATCCAAAAGTGTGCACGCGGTAGCCATCTCGCACACTCTTCAGTACCGTCTTGAATAACAGTTCGGGTACCCAGATCCGCCCGAAGTCGCGTGCGCGTCCCACCACCGAGATGGGATCGCTGTCGCGGTAGTAACCGTTGTCGAGGAACAACCGTTCGGGATTGGGCTCGATCAGCTTGAACTCGCTGCCCAGCGCGACGATGGTGTCGTAGGCCTTGCCCATGTGCTTCTCGAAGAACGTCTTGTTCATCAAGTCGCAGACCAGTGTGTGTTCGGGCAGCGCCACCCGCAGTGTTCGCAGCAGGTCGACGGTCTGCTCCCGGGTCAGATACATGAACACGCCTTCGATCACTATCAGGGTCTTAGCCGCAGGGTCGCAGGCGCTCAACGCCTTTCGCAGGTCACCCTTGTCGAACTCGACCGAGATGCGCCGCAGCGGGTTCGGGCAGGTATCCGCCGGTAGCCGAGCGTTCTTGTGTTCGATGACGGCCGGTTCGTCGAACTCGAACCAGCGGCCCCCGGCAATCCGGAAGGCGCGGCTGTCGAAGCCGGCGCCGATGTTGACGACCTGCAGGTCCGGGTGGGCTCTGAGGTGCTGCGCGATTTCGTCTTGAATGATCCGCGACCGCAGCACCGTGCTGACGTTCTGCCGGGCCGACTCGTGAAACCTGTCGAAGATCGCCTGGCCTTCCTCGGTCAGGAAATCCTGAGCGTAGATGTCAGCACACAGCGACTGCGCCGACCGCGCGTCCTCGGCCCGCATACCGCAGCAATAGAATGCGGTTTTCGAGATGGGTGTCAGGTCCGCTGCAACCCTCATGGTGTAAGCCTCTCTCCTCGAATCCTGCTGCGCCACTGTCCTATTCATCATCAGCGTCCGGCCCCCACCAAATCACGCGCCGCGTCGCAAGGCACCGGATCCGTTGCGCCGATGGCTGCTTGCCCGGTGCCCGCGTCGAGAACCGGTTGGGCTTTGGCTTTCGGTGTGACCCGCACGTGTGGCCACCAGAACCAGCGACCGAGCAGGCCCACCAACGCCGGCAGGATGAAGCTGCGCACGACCAAAGTGTCCAGCACCAGCCCCACGCCGATGGTGGTTCCGATTTGCGCCACGTTCAGCACGCTGCTGGTGGCCAACGCGAACATCGTTATGCCGAAGACGAGTCCGGCGGTGGTGACCACTCCACCGGTAGCCGCGAAGGCGCGGATGATGCTGCGGCGCGGCCCGGCCGAACGCTCTTCGCGGATGCGCAACGCCAACAGCAGGTTGTAGTCGGAGCCGACGGCGACGAGCGCACCGAACGTGATCGGTGGTACCGCCCAATGCAATTCATGTCCGAGCAGGTACTGCCAGATCAAGACGCTGGCGCCCAGCGCCGCCGCATAGGAGATGACGACGGTACCGACCACCACCAGCCCGGCGACCGGACTTCTGAGCAGCAGTGCCACGATCGCGAACACCACCACCAGAACCGCGGCCACCAGCAGCAGCATGTCCTGGCGATCCAGCGCCTGCAGATCGCGGGTCGTCGGTCCGACGCCCGCCAACTGGACGGCGGTCGCTTTGAACGTGCCCTCCTTGGTCGCCTCCCGGATGGCGGCCTTGATCGCGTGGGCTCGCTGGACACCATCGGTGCCCCACTCGTGCCCGTCCCCGTAGACCACCAGCACGGTGGCCCGACCGTTGGGCGACACGAAATTCTGCAATACCTCGCGCATCCGCGGGTCGCTCATGGCTTTGCGGGACACGTAGTAGCCGGTGCCGGGGCTGCCGTCGAACGCGCCGGCCAAGTCGTGCAGGTAGCCGGATAGTTCTCGGATCGGTGAGCTGATGCCGTCGATCAGTCGTTGAAAGCCCGACATGGCCGCGCGCGCCCGCTGCAGGGAGCCGGCGACCCCATTGAGCACCTGCGGCAGCTGGGCCAGGCCGGCCTCGGTGGTGGCGGAGCCGTGCGCGAGTTGCCCTGCGCTATCGGTCAATTGCGCCGAGCTTGCCACCACGTCGTCGGCCCACTGCACCAACCCCGCAATGTCGCTGCACAACGGAGTTACTGCGCAATTCGGTATCTGCGCGGTGAAACTCCGCAGTGGATCGAGATTTTGGGAGACGTCGTCAATGGTCCCCTTGAATTTGCCCATCGCGTCATGCATCTGTCCGGCGGCCGAGTTCACCTCCCCCAGTCCGGCGGCGCCGAGTTGCAGACCGTTGCGCAATCCGTCGAGCGCAGTGGCCATTTCGTCGAGTGAGGCGTTGAGTTCGGTGAACGTTGTCTGGCGCGAGGTGATCTGGCTGAGCGCAGCGTCGAGCTGATCGCCGATCTTGCCGGCTTGCGCGGTCAGCGTGGCTTCCTGGGGCACCGCGCCGTCCGGACGGCTGGCCGACTGCACCATCCGCACGCCGGGTATCGCCATGATCGCCTTGGTGATTCGCTCGATTGCGATCAGGCCGGCCGGGTTGCGGACGTCGTGATCGGTTTCGATAGTGACGACGTCGGGCAGCAGCTGGTTGGGGCCGAAGTGACGGTCGGTCGCCTGGTAGCCGCGGTTGGATTCGGCGTCGGCCGGAGTGGCGGCGGCTTCGTCCCAACCGATGCTCATCCCGCACAGCGGAATCGCCATCGCGAGAATCACCGCACCGCTGGTCACCAGGATCGGTCCCGGCCAGCGGGCCACGATGACACCGATCCGCCGCCAGCGCCGCGCTATCGACGAACGTTGGGGCTTGAGCAGATTCCTGCGTTCCGCGAGTGCGATCAGGGCCGGCGTCAGCGTCAGAGCGGCCAGCATGGCGGCGAGAACGCCCACGGCACAGGCGGTTCCGTTGGCGCGAAAGATGCTGATGCGCGCGAAAGCCAGACATCCGAAGGCGGTGGCCACCGTCAGCGCCGACCCGATGATCACCGGCGTCACACCGCGGTAGGCGTCGGGTAACGCCGTGACGGGGGCTGTGGCGGGGCCTGTGCCGACGCTGCGCCGTTCGTGGTAGCGCCCGATCAAGAAGATGGCGAAGTCGGTGCCCGCACCCAGAATCACACCCGCGCTCAACGCGATGGACAGCGGCGAAACCTCGATCAGGTTGGCACCACCGAGCACGGCAAGGATCGGCCGGGCCACCGCGAGCGCCAGGCCCACCGACACCAACGGAACCATTGCGGTGATGAGCGATCGATAGACGATGACCAACAACAGCAGTAGCGCTGCCGTCGTTGCCAGGGTGATGAGTAGCGTCTGGGCATCGATCGCGCCGAACTCGTCCATGATGGTGGCCCCGGGGCCGGTGATGTATACCTGCAGCCCCTCCGGCGGGTGCAGCCGTGAAACGATCCCGCGCATAGCGGTTATCGACGCCCTGGCCGCCGACGTGCCCACCATGCCCGACGGACGCACGACGGCCAGCGCCACGTTGCGGTCCTTGCTCAGCGCCGCATCCGCTGTCGCCGGGGTTCCCCACCAGTCGATGACGTCATTGACGTGTCGGGTATCGCCACGTAGCGCGGTGATCACCTGCCGGTAGAACGCCCGGTCCGCCTCGGTCAGCGGCCCATGGCGTTCCAGCACGACATATTCGATGTTGTCGGTCGCCGGCTCGGAGAACGCCGCCGCCGAGCGTTGCACCGCAACCGAACTCGCGGCGTCGGCCGGCAACAGCACTCCCTCATGGGTGGCCACCACCCGTTCCAGTTGAGGGACAAAGATATTCGCGGCGCCGGCGACCACCAGCCAAGCGCCGACGACCCATAGCGCATGGCGGTGGATGAAGCGTGCAAAGGTGGTCACCACGTCGGCATTCGTCCCGTCTCACATCGCGATCGCGGCGCCGACTTCGGTGGCCAGGCCAACGACTTCGGCTACCAGATCGGCGGTGGTGATCAATTGCTCTTCGGTGTGCTCGGCGGTCACGAAGAACCGCAGCCGCTCCTGGCCCGGACCGACTCCCGGCGATGCCACCGGGCCGACGTAGACGCCGCGTTGCAACAGCAGCGACGAGGCGTAGAGAACCTGGATCTCGCCGGGGACCAGTACCGGACAGATCGGGGTGCCCTCGGAGAAGCCGAGGTCGAGGTTGCGCTCGCGCAGCGCCGAACTGAACAGCTTGGCGTTACTCCACAGCCGGGCGACCCGGTCGGGCTCGCTTTCGAGCACCTCGAGTGCGGCCAGTGCGGCCGCGGCGGCACTCGGTGGCGGACCGACGGTCAGCGTCGTCACCGGAGAGGTGTGCAGGGCCTGAATCAGCTCGGCACTGCCGGCGATGAACCCGCCACAGCTGCCCAGCGCCTTGGACAGGCAACCCATCCAGATGTCCACCGCGTCACCGGGCAGGCCGAAGTGCTCACGCACGCCGTGCCCATGGGCGCCGAACACCCCGATCGAGTGCGCCTCGTCGACCATCACGGCGCAGTCGAATTCGCGTGCCACCGCGGCGAGTGCGGGCAGCTGCCCGACATCGCCGTCCATGCTGTAGTGGCCTTCGATGACGACGAGCACCCGGTCGAAGCGCTCCCGCGACATGCGCAGCACACCACGCAGGGATTCGGCATCGTTGTGGCGGAACGTCATGCTGCGCGCACCCGCCCACCGCGCCCCGGTGATCACGCTGTTGTGGATGAGCGCGTCACAGACGACGGCATCGCGTTCGCTCATGAGGAACCCGATGACCCCGGAGTTCGTCAGGTATCCGCTGGTGGCGATGACGGCCGATTCGACGTCATAGATCTCGGCCAGCTTGCGTTCCAGGTTGGGGTAGATCTCGATCTCGCCGGAGGTGATCCGGCTCGCCGACGCCGAGGCGCCGTACTTGCCCACCGCTTCCTGCACTGCCCCAATCACTTTCGGGTGATGGGCCAGTCCGAGGTAGTTGTAGTTGGAGAAGTTGGTAGTCGCCCCGTAGGGCCCGTCGATGACCGAGGTGTTGAACCCCTGCCGCGGGATGAACAGCGGGTTGGGCATCTTGGTCAGTTTCTCCATGGCCAGTGCGCTCTGGGCGCGTTCCCGGGCCGCCACCACATCCGGTTGGTCGGCGAATCCCCGGCTTTGCCGGCCGGTGCCGCCCGGCCGCGGCTGCGCCGCAGCCGGCGCTGGGACGGGCGACACGGGATCGGCTGCCGGAGTGCTGTTTTCACCGCCTTCGGTGTTGTTGAGTAAGCTGCGCGCGATGTCGCGCGCCGAGGCCACGCTTGCGGTCATGCTGCGGCTCCTGTTCCTGTAGTGATTACCTCTGCGATATGGGAGCCCGCCTGCCGAAGGTCGAAGGTACGTCCCATCTGTAGCGTGGCCAGGTGCACGCCGAGTGCCTGGCTGGCCCTGGCCCCGAATTCGACGGCCATGAGCGAGTCGAGTCCGAGTTCGGTTACCGGCACGTCGATTTCGATCGACTCGGCCGAAACACCCATCACGCCTGCCAGTTGCTCGGCCAGCATGTAGGCGACGACCTCGCCGCGCTTGCCTTCGTCCAGCGCGATCAGGGCGCTACGCAGGCGCTCTCCGGACGAATTCGCCTCGGCGGCAGCCGAAACCAGCGCCGTGGTGCGCAGCAGCTGGCGCAGGTGACCGACCGTCGCGTTCACCTTGGACCAGTTGATCGGGATGATCGCCGCCTGCGTGATGCCCAAGCGCATCGCCGCTTCCAGATAGATGGGGCCGTCGTCCATGTCGATCGGGTCGAAGCCCGCGGCGTTGAGATACCGTGCGGCGGTTTCGTCGGAAGCCATCCCGCCGGCCAGACCGGACATGTGACCCCAGCCGATGCAAATCGCGGTCTGCCCGCGGCGGACGATCTCTTCGGTGAGCGACTGCAACGCGACGTTGGCCGAGGTGTAGCTGTACTGCCCCATGGTGCCCAGCATCGATCCGCCCGAGGAGTAGAAGGCGAACTGGTCGAGCGTGACCCCAACCTCGCTGACGGCGACCCAAAGCGCCCGGGCGCCTTCGACCTTGGCGTCATAGACGCGCCGCAGGCTGTCGAGCTCGAGATCTGCCACCCGCTGGTCGGCAACGGCGCCCGCGGTGTGGAAGATACCGCGCAGCGGACGCTCTGCGGTGTGACTGCGCCGCACCAGAGCGGTCACCGCGGTCTGGTCGGTCACGTCGAGCAGTTCCTCGGTGATCTCGATCCCGGCGGTGCGCCACTGTTCGAGCTGTTTGCGTGCGATCTCGGTGGTGGCACCGCTGCGGCCGACGAGAATAAGGTGCCGGGCCCCGCGCCGGACCAACCAACGTCCGGTCGCCAGCCCGAAGCCGCCGTAGCCGCCGGTGATCAGGTAGGAGGCGTCGGAGTGCGTGACGACCTCCTGCCAGCTGGGCTTCACCGGTGGGACGTCGTCGGTGAGTCGGACCGCCACGCGGCCGGTCCGCTCGGAGCGGAACACCTCCTCGCAGGCCTGGGCCAGCTCTGCGGTGCCGAATACCTGCACCGGCAGCGGCTGGTAGGTCCCGTTGCCGAACTTCTCGCAGATGCTCGTGATCAGGTCGACGAAGCCCAGCGAGTTGTGGGCCAGCATGCGATCCATGTCGATGGAGAAGTAGCCGACGTTCTTGTCGAACGCCGCCAAATCCAATGTGCCGCCCTGATAGATATCGGCTTTGCCGACTTCGATGATCCGCCCGAATTCGGCGACGGCCTCGAAGTTGTGGCGCAGAATCTCGCCCGGGGCACTGCTGATGATCACGTCGGCACCGCGGCCGTTGGTGATTTCGCGAACGTCGTCGACGAAGTTGAGCGAGCGCGAATCGATCACGTGGTCCGCGCCGGCGGCTAGCGCGTACGCGCGCCGCTCGTCGGTGCGGGCGGTGCCGATAACCTCTGCGCCGCGGGCCTTTGCTACCTGAATCGCGGCCGTACCGACGCCGCCGGCAGCGCCGTGGATCAGGACCGTCTCACCCGGCTCCAACCGGGCCAGCGTCAGCAAGGATCGCTCGGCCGTCAGGAACGCGGTGATGCTGGTGCAGTGTTCGGGACCGAAATCGACGGAACCGGTGGGGCCCGAAGGCAAGAGCTTGCCGCACAGGCCCGCTTCGGCCAGGTGGTAACGGGTCAGCATGCCCTTGGCCGCGGTGATGACGACGTCGCCGACTTCCAGCTCGGTGACGTCCGAGCCGACGCGAGTCACCACGCCGACGCCTTCCATGCCCAGTTCGGTGCCGAAATGCGTTGGTGCCAGCTCTCTTTCACCGAGCAGGCCGAGCACCTTGATGGCGTCCTTGTAATTCAAGCCGACGACCTGCATCTGCAGCTCCACCTGGCTGCGTCCCGGCGTCGGGCGCGCGCAGCGCCGCCACCCGAGTTCGGAGATGATCCGCGACTTGGGCACCTCGACGGTGAAGTTGGCCTCCGGGTCGGCGAGCGGCTCGGTCTTGGCCATCGCCTCCAGCCGTTGCGGCAGGGTGCGGGTGATGACCGGCGTGAACCGCAAACCGCTGCGCAGCAGCACTTCGTCGGCATTGTCGTTGGAAAACGCTCCCGGCACTGACAATTCGGTCATCAGGTCGGTCAGCTGCGTATTCGGCTCGACGTCAACCAGACGCCAGCGCAGCCGTGGCTGCTCGCCGACCAGGACGCGGCGCGCCCCGGCCAGCCCGGCGTGGCTGGGGTTGGGTAGCGACACATCGCTGTGGTGAGCGAATGCTCGTTCGGTCACCAGGCTGACGTAGAACGTGTCGTCGCCGGTCGAGCCGTCGCCGAACACCGACTTCTTCTCGGTTTCCGCGCCGTCCTGCTCGTCGAGGAACCTTTCGGTCGCCGTGGCGACCCGTTGCAGCGACCACAAGGCGCCGACGTCGTCCCTGTCATCGCCGATCTCGCCGGCGACAACGCAGACGTGCAACCGCGGCAGATTTGCCGAGATCTCCGAAAGTCGTTGCGGGAGTGCGTCGAACGGGTCGGCTTCGGAATCGACCACGTTGGTGCAGTCGTAGTAGATGCCGTGCGGCAGAGCGTCGGCCAGCTCACGGGCCAGCCGGTGCGGCCGGTCGCCGATCGCGACCACCAGGGTGGCGGTCTGATCGGCGGGCGTGAGCATGTCCGGACTCAGTTGCTCACGAAGATCCCACACCTCCTCGTAGAACAGCGGGTCCATGTGGTCGAGCGGGCCGCGCCCCGGGGTGATGGAGCCGAATCGAACACCGACGAGCTGCAGGCATGCGCTTTCGTCGGAGTCCAGCACGACGATATCGGCGCACATCGGGTCACTCTCGTGGCGCCGGGCGATCACCGTGACGTCATCGGAGAGCGGGCCGAAGGCACGGATCGCCTGCACCGCGATGGGGACGACGGTGCCGTGCGTGCGACCGACCGCCTGGTCGATGAGCGGGGCGACGACTTGCAGCGCCGCGTCGATGACACAGGGATGAGCGAAGTGTCGCGTCACGTCCGAGTCCGGCCGGGCGTCCACAGTGGCGACCGCCTCGGTGGCGCTCGCATGTAGCGAGGTGATGCGCTGGAAGTTCGGGCCGGTGGTCAGGCCGCGGGTGCCCAGCACCGCATACAGCGCCGCCGGCAGGATCTCGGTCATCTCCCGGGTATTGGGAACGGGATGCTTTGTGACGAGGTACGTTCCGTCCACCAGCCGGCCGGTGGCGTGCACGGTCCACGCCGTGTTGGCCGCGGCGCGCGAGCGGATGGTGAAGCGGCGGCTCGCCTCGTCGAACTCGGTGCGCATCACCGTGCCGTCGGCGGGATCGACGATGAGCGGCGCGACGAAGCGAACATCTTCGGCGGTCACCGAGGTGCTGCCGGTACGCATCGCCGCGGCACTGAGCGCGGCATCCAGATATGCCGCACCCGGGATGAGGCACGCGCCGTTGACGACGTGATCGGCCAGCCACGGCAGAGTTTGCCCGCTGACCCGCAGCTGCCAGGCCAACCGGTCATAGAGGTCGGGGTCACCCAGCATCGAATAGCCCTCGCGGGAGCCGTACTTGGCCTGGGTGTGTTCGGGCAGCTCTTGGTGCAAGCGTTGCCGCTGCCACGGGTAACGCGGAAGTGCCAGGTGCCCAGCGGGTTTGGTGAACGTGCCGGACAGGTCGAGCGCTCCGGCGGCATACAACCCGGAGATCGTCTGTCGCACGCTTTCGGCGTCGGGCCGCTTGCGGTCCAGCGTCGAAACGGTGGTGCCGGACTCCCCGTCCGCAAGCAGGGTCTCGCGGATGTTCGCCGAAAGGACGGGGTGCGGGCCGACCTCGATGAAGATGCGATGCCCCGCCCGAACGAGTGTCTTCACCGCGTCGGCGAATCGCACGGGCTGGCGCACGTTGTCGCACCAATAGTCGGCGTCCCAATTGGTCGCGGCGGCCCCGGTGACGGTCGAGTACAGCGGAAGGTGTGGTTGTCCGGGCGTGATGTCGGCCAGCACGGACCGCAGCTCGTCCAGGATGGGGTCCATCCGGCGACTGTGATAGGGCACCTCGACGCGCAGTATGCGGGCGAATACGCCACGCTCGCTGAGGGTTTCGCAAAGGGCTTCCAGCTCGCCGGGATCGCCGGCCACGGTCACCGAGGACGGGCTGTTGATGGCCGCGACATCGATCTCGGGGTAGTCGGCCAGCAGCGGCCGGACGTCGTCGACCGGCAAGCCGATCGCGAGCATGCCGCCGGTTCCGGCCGTCGTAGCCTGCAGTCTGCCGCGGTGGTGCGACACCACCAGAGCGTCGCGCAACGACAGCATGCCGGACACATAGGCCGCGGAGACCTCGCCCACACTGTGTCCGACCACGATGTCCGGAGTGATTCCGAACGTGGCGAGTTCGTGCGTCAGCGCCACCTGGATGAGGAAGTTCGCCGGCTGGGCAAACTCGGTGGAGGCGATCTTCGACTCTTCCTCGGAGCGCAACAGCTCCTCGATGATCGACCATCCGGCGATGTCTTTGAAGACGGTGTCGATGCGGGCGGCTTCGGATGCGAACGCACCGCCCGCGTTCAGCAGATCGCGGCCCATGGCCCACCACTGGGGGCCCATGCCGGAGAACACGAACACCGAGCCGGCGCAGCGGCCCACCACCGTGCCGACCGCGGCCGAGCCCGCTGCGAGCTTGCGCAGCTGCTCGGTGAGGTCCACCGGATCGGCGAAGGATATGCCGGCGCGATAGCGGTGGTGCGCCCGTCGCGTCCACGCCGCGGCAAGCAGGTGATCGGGATCCGTGCTGGATTCCAGTAGGTCGGCATACGCGCCGGCCAGCTCGCGTACCGCCCCCTCGCTGCGCGCCGAAACGGGAAATACGTTGACGTCGAGTTGCTTTGGCACCTGCGGGAGCGCCGTCTGGGTGGCCGCCTGCGGCTCGGCCAGGATCGCGTGTGCGTTGGTACCGCCGTATCCGAAGCCGTTGATGGCAACCGCCATCCGGTCGACCTCGGCACCCACTTCCCGGGCTTCGAGCTGGATGGCGACGCGCAATTCATCGAATGGAATATCGGGGTTGGGGTCCTCGAACCAGCCTTGGGGCGGCAGCGTCCGGTGGTACACCGCCAGTGCCCCCTTGATGACGCTGGCGACGCCGGCGGCCGCTTCGGTGTGACCGATCGTCGACTTCACCGATCCCACGGGCAGAAGTTCGGTGCGGCCCTCGACGGCGCCGTACACGCGGCCGAGCGCACGCAGCTCCACCGGGTCGCCGACCGGTGTTCCGGTGCCGTGCGCCTCCACATAGGTGACCTGATGCGCAGCGATACCGGAGCGCTCGCACACCGACCGCGCCAGTGCCTCTTGGGAATCCAGGCTGGGCACGGTGATCGCGGTGGTGCGTCCGTCCTGATTGGAACCGGTTGCCTCGACCACGGCGTAGATGCGGTCGCCGTCACGCACGGCGTCTTCCAGCCTGCGCAGCAGAACCATGCCGGCTCCCTCGCCACGGCCATAGCCGTCGGCCGAGGCCGAGAACGACTTGCAGCGGCCGTCGGTGGCCAGGAAGCCGCCCTTGCACATCGTGACGAAGGTCTCCGGCTGCAGCATCATGTTGACGCCACCGACCAGAGCCATGTCGCAGTCGCCGTTGATAATCCCTTGTGTCCCAAGGTGGAATGCGACCAGCGACGAGGAGCAGGCGGTGTCGACGGTCAGCGCCGGCCCTTTGAGGTTGAGGGCGTAGGCGAGCCGGTTCGACAGCATGGTGAACGAGGCACTCGCCGCGGAGTGCATGTTGACGTGGGCCAGCGCCGCGCCGGACACCGCGTTGATGACGTGGTCGGTGGTGAACGCGCCGACGTAGACGCCGACGGACTGACCCGATACTCGACCGGCGACGCCGGCATCGTCGAGCGCCTCCCAGGCCACTTCCATGATCATCCGCTGCTGGGGGTCCAGGGTGGTTCCTTCGCGCGGTGATATGCCGAAGAAGTCCGGATCGAACTGCCAGGGGTCGCATTCGAGGAACGCGGCGCGCTTGGTGTACATCCGCTCGGCCGCACGCTTGTCCGGGTCGTAGTGACGGCGGTAATCCCACCGTTCGGCCGGTATGTCCACCACACCGTCGCCTTTGTTAACTACGAAGTCCCAAAACGACTGCGCAGAATCGATTCCGCCGGCGTACCGGCACCCGATCCCCACGATTGCAACACGACTCACTGCACCTGCTCCTAGATAAATTGGTACGCAACAAGGCTTTTGGTATGACTTTGGCGCAGCACGCCATCGCCGACATTTCGCTGCTGAGGAAGCGCGATCGCGGCGCCGGACAAACCGGCGCGCAGATGGCACGTTGCTGATCACAAACTGTATTACCGCGTGCAATCATTGCACGTAATAACAGTTGCCTATGTAATCGTTCGGTTGATTATGATATGCGGCGCGCAGCCAGAGCGCAAGAGCCTATTTATGACCTGGGCGAAAAATGTGCATATTCACCTGAATGTGCAGCCTCGCAATTGCCCGGCCGAAAGCGCCAATCGTCGCCGCCGCCACATGTAATGCCTTGCCGGTCAATGGAATACGCGAGGCGACCGGCGCCGCGTGCGGCGCGCGACACACGCGCGCCGTCCGACCAGTGCAGAAAAAAGACGCGACAAAACAACCAATACGGCCGCACCCGGCCGCAGTGGTACGCGTCGCTATCCAGCCACCGCAGTGTCGGCGATCACTGCATCGACCGGCTCGAAGACGAAGACGTAGCGGGCGCCGCCACGCTTCAGGTAGGTGTCGTGCGCGGGCCACATCTCGACAAGTTTCGGCATGTTGCGTTCGATCTCGTCGCCCGTGGCAAGCCGGGCCAGGTAGCGCTTGGCGCTACCCGCGATATCGATATCCGCTGCGGGGTTGGCGAACAGGTTCTTGGGCCAACTGCTCGCCGTTTCCAAACCGAGGTTCTCGCAGGCCGCGACCAGGTTCTGGCCATCGGGCACGTAGAACACCGGAACCGTGCGCCGCTTGCCGGTCTTCCTCCCGGTTGTGGTCAGCAGCATCGTCGTCAGCGCGGGACCCATCAACGACAGCCGCCCCCGGCTGAGGCGAATCAATGCGCGGTCCAACTTCGAGGCGATGTGCTTGACGTATTTCGCGAACCAAAGCTGATGGCCGAGTCGGCGCATCGACCGGACGTACAGGACATACAGCATATGAACTCATCTCATTTCAGTTTCGGCTATCGCCGGGCTCGCCCAACTCAATAGGGCGGTGCCGCTTCGCAACCCGGCAGAAAACTCGCTTACGCGAGCGGAAGCAGAATCATGCTCGCTAGCAACTATTGCCATACGAATGAATCAACTGTTCATATCCTAGGCGGCGATGCGCTCAAGCGCAAGCAACCGGTTCAGTCCACCACTCCGTCGTGCAGGTGCGCGAAAAGTTCGGTGTTGCGGGTGTAGTCGACCGGCACGTCGATCACGGTGACGCCGGGTTCGGTAAGCGACCGTTGCAGCGCGTCCCCGAATTCGTCCATGCTGCCGACCCGAACTCCCTTGGCGCCGAACGCCGCCGCATAGTGCACGATGTCGTAGTCGCCAAGCGCAACGCCCGAGGTGCGCCCATACTTGAGCAGCTGCTGAAAAGCCACCATGTCGTAGGCGTTGTCGCGCAGGATGACGTGGGTGAAGTTGAGTCCCAGGCGGGTGGCCGTCTCCAATTCCTGTGCGCTGAAGAGGAATCCGCCGTCGCCGGAGATCGAGACCACTTGAGTTCCGGGGCGCACCATCGCGGCGGCCATCGCCCAGGGCAACGCCACACCAAGGGTCTGTTGTCCGTCGGAGAACAGCAGCCGCCGCGGTTCGTAGACGCGGAAATGGCGCGCCATATAGATGTAGTGCGAGCCCACATCGCAGGCGATGGTGGCGTCGTCGCGCACCGCGTCACGAATCTTGAGCACGAGTGCCGCCGGCGCTAACGCGTGCTCCCGGTCCGGGTGCGCCCGCGCGTCGTCATCGATGCGGCGCAGCGCCGCACGCTGCTCGGCGACCGCGGCGCCGGCCTCCCCCGACAACCGCAGCCCCGATACGAGGCGGGTCAGCTCGGCAAGGGTGGCCGCGATGTCGCCGCGCAGCTCACACGCCGGCTGGTAGTGGTTGTCGACGTCGGCGGGCACCTCGTCGATATGGATCAGCGTCCGGCCCGGATCGCTGTTCCATAGCCGGGGGTCGTATTCGACGGGGTCGAAGCCCACGGTCACCAGGACATCGGCATGCTGGATCAACACGTCACCGGGTTGGTTGCGAAACAGGCCGACGCGCCCCAGGAAGTGGTCCTCGAGCTCGCGTGACACCAGCCCGGCGGCCTGGAACGTCTCCACCACCGGCAGGTCGGTCGCCGCGAGCAGCTCGCGCAATTGCGCACACGGCGCCGGCTCACCGGCGCGCACCCCGACGAACAGCACCGGATGTTTCGCGGCGCGAATCAGGTTGGCCGCCTGGGTAATCGACTCCAGCGGCGCGGCACCCAGTGGTGGTACCGGAGCCGGGCGCACTATTGCCGTCGCCGTCGTCGCGGCGGATACGTCGGCGGGCAGTACCACCGCCGCGGCACCGCGCGGCACCGTCGTCGCGGTGCGGATCGCGTTGGCGACGGCTTCGGGGACGTTGTCGGGATCGTTGACTTCACCGGTGTACTTGGTGAATGGCCGCAGCGCTGCGCAGGCATCCATGGACTGGTGGGTGCGCTTGAGCCGGTCGGCGCGGGCCACCGCGCCGCAGATCGCGATCATCGGGTCCTGCTCGGTGGTTGCCGTCACCAGGCCAGTGGCCAAATTGGTGGTGCCCGGTCCCGACGTCACCAGCGCGGCTCCCGGAATCCCGGTCAGCCGCCCGACCGCGGCCGCCATGAACGCCGCGTTCTGTTCATGGCGGCACACCACCAGCTCGATGTCGCTATCGAGCAGCGCGTCGAAAACGGCGTCGATCTTGGCCCCGGGAACGCCGAACACGTGCCGAATCCCGTAGGCGCGCAGCGTCTCCACCACTCGCTGAGCCGAGCGCACACTCATCGTCTAGCCACCCTCGGTCTGCCGGATCTGGCCGTCCAGATCGTCATGGTCAAGTTCGGCGCCGAGAAACTGCGCCGTGCGCTGCAGGCTCAGGTGCAATTCGGAACGAATGCCGATCTCGACGGTTCCACTGACCAGCCGGTAGTCGAGGGTGTGTCCGCCGTGACGCCGGTCGGTGTCGATGAAGTGCGAGTGGTAGCCCGCCACCGCGATGCCTTGTTCGTAATCGGGCATCCGGAACCCGGCCAGCGTTCCGCTCACGTCGGTGAACGTCACCTCCTGCTGGTCCTGGGTGGCCTCGGTGAACGGCCGGTACGGCGGATGCTGCTCGGCGACGGTGCGGGTGTGGATGCTGCTGAACTGACCCGTAACCCGCACGGCCACCATGAGATTGGTGCTCTCCAACGTCTGGTCGATGAGGGCCTTGAGCGCCGCGCGATCACACGGTGCCGAGATTTCGATCCGGCGGTCGGGCCGAAACCAGGTGACCGCGGCGAACGGTGTGCGTTCCTCGGGGTCGGCGATCGTCGCGCTCCCGTCGCTGCGCAGCTGGTAGCAGACTCCGTCGAGAACCAGCATTTCGCCGTCGAGGCAGTTGAAGGTGCCCAGGCCGAAATCGCCGTGGCGCAACAGCTCCCGGATCGTGACGTCGCCCTCGTACACGCCACTGAGCAGCGCGCCCATGGTCGACGTCTGGTAGATCTCACGTCCGCGGCGATGGGTCAGGATCGCGTGCGCCCACCGGCGAAAACCGGCGAGTTCGTGGGGCTCGAACGCGGGCAACTCGGGCCTCCTTCGGTGCTTACCCGTACCATCCTGCACCGTGGGCGCCCGTTGGGCTCACCAAGTCGAGCGCGATATCGACGAGCATGTCTTCCTGACCGCCGACCATGCCGCGCCGTCCGGCCTCTTCGAGCAGGCTCCGCGCGTCGATGCCGTAGCGTTCGGCGGCTCTTTCGGCGTGGCGCAGAAAGCTCGAGTAGACCCCGGCGTAGCCGAGGGTGAGCGTTTCGCGATCGACGCGCACCGGCCGCTCCTGTAAGGGACGGACGATGTCGTCTGCGGCATCCTGCAACGCATGCAAATCACAGCCGTGGTTCCAGCCCAGCCGCTGGGCCGCGGCGATGAACACCTCCAGGGGTGCGTTGCCGGCACCGGCGCCCATCCCACCCAGCGAAGCGTCGACCCGCCGGGCGCCGTGCTCGACCGCGACGATCGAGTTGGCCACACCCAGCGACAGATTGTGATGGGCGTGGATGCCGATTTCGGTTGTGGGCGAGAGTGTTTGACGCAGCGCATCGACGCGGTCGGCGACCTCGCGCATGGTCATCGCCCCGCCGGAATCGACCACATATGTGCAGCCGGCGCCGTAGCCTTCCATCAGCCTGGCCTGTGCGGCGAGGGCGGCCGGGGTGGCCAGGTGGCTCATCATCAGGAAGCCGACGGCGTCCATGCCGAGCCCGCGGGCGGCGCCGAGATAGGGGGCGGCGACGTCGGCTTCGCTGCAGTGTGTGCCGACCCGCACGACCTTCGCGCCCGCGCGGTACGCCTCCTCCAGGTTGCGCACGGTGCCGATGCCGGGAAGTAACAGCGTGGCGACTTTGGCGCGCGTGACGACGCCGGCCACCGCTTCGATCCATTCGAGGTCGGTGTGCGCGCCGAAACCGTAGACGCAGCTGGATCCGCCCAGACCGTCGCCGTGGGCGACCTCGATGGAATCCACACCGGCGACATCCAGTGCCCTGGCGATCTCGGTGACCTGGCCGGTGCTGTACTGATGCCGCACGGCGTGCATGCCGTCGCGCAGCGTCACGTCACTGATGTAGAGGGTCACGGTGCGGCTCCGGCGGTTTCGGTGTCATGGCGGGCGATGCGTTCGGCGGTGACCTTGGCCGCCGAGGTCATGATGTCGAGGTTGCCCGCATACGCGGGCAGATGATCGCCGGCACCGGCGACCTCAAGCAGAACGGTCACCCGGGTGCCGGTGAACTTTCCCGTCTGCGGGAGGTACAGCGGATCGTCGGCGCTGAAGGTTTCGAATTGAATCCGTTGCTTGAGCCGGTAACCGGGCACGTAGGTGCTGACCCTGTCGACCATGGCCAGCACGTCCGTCTCGATCCGCTGGTGGTCGGACGGCCCGTGTTCCAAGCCGTCGACCAGACAGTAGACGGTGCTCCGCATCATCGTGGGCGGGTCAGCGGGGTTGAGGATCATCACCGCCTTGCCGCGCTGCGCGCCCCCGACGACTTGCACTGCCGTAGCGGTGGTTTCGATGAATTCGTCGATGTTGGCGCGCGTGCCCGGACCGGCGGACTTCGACGATATGGACGATACGATCTCGGCGTAGGACACGATCTCACTCTGGGCCACCGCGGCGACGATGGGCACGGTGGCCTGCCCGCCGCAAGTGACCATGTTGAGGTTCGGCGCCTCGATGTGTTGGTCGAGGTTGACCACCGGCACACAGAACGGCCCGATCGAAGCGGGCGTGAGATCCAGCATCCGCACCCCGGTGCCGGCCAGCCTGGACCAGTTGTGCACGGCCGCATCGGCCGAGCTTGCGTCGAAAACCAGCTTGATGTCGCCGAAGTTCGACATGTCCAGCAGCCCGTCGATACCGCGGGCGGTGGTCGCAACGCCCAGACTTGCGGCGCGGGCAATGCCCTCGGAGCCGGGATCGATGCCCGCCATGGCGGCCATCGTCAACGGACCGCGGCTGCGCAGGATCTTGATCATCAGGTCGGTGCCGATGTGGCCCGAGCCGATGATCGCGACCGGCCAGCTCACCGGCTGGTCCTCTCGTCGACGAAGCGGCGGGCCAGGTCATGGATCGCCCTGCCGTGCAACTCGAACAGCGCGATGAGATCGACTGCGTCGCCGCCGATCTCCTTGGCGATGAACAGGCCGTCGGCGCCGGCCATGGCGTAGATCGCCAATTGCCGAACCTCCGCGTCGGTCAAGCCCGGCACGAATTCGTGGAAGTTCTGCTTGAGTTGTTCGAACGCCTGGGCGCGCACCTGCAGGAACATCGTGCGGGCGCGGGGCTCGGTCGGCCGGCGCTCCAAAGCCAGCATCAGCCCCAGCCGGATGAAGTCCGGCGCATCCAACAACGCCTTGGCGATCTGGGTTGCGAATCCCAGGAACTGCTCCTCGGTATCGTCATTGCGCGGGACTTCCCACGCCGCTTCCCAGGCACCGAAGCTGCGCTCGATGACGGCCGCGATCAGGTCGTCCTTGTCCTTGAAGTGCCAGTAAATGGAGCTGGCGGGCAGGCCGCACTTGGCGCTCACCAGTGCGATGCTGGTGCCCTCGTAGCCGCGCTCGGCCGCGATTTCGGAGGCCGCGTCCAGGATTCGGCCGCGGGACAACTCGCCGTCGGCGCGGCTGCGACGACGTTTCGGCGTTTCTTTGGCCATCGAACCTCCTCGGATGATTGGGTGTTGACTCTGTAGCGATCGCTACATTACCGTAATGATCACTACAGAACAAGCGCAGGAGGCAACGATGGCTCAGACATACGACGTAGCCGTGATCGGCTATGGTCCGACCGGCGCCACCGCCGCCAACCTGTTGGGCCGACTGGGATTGAAAGTCGTTGTGATCGAACGTGATCCGGATATCTACGGTCGAGCCCGCGCGATCTCCACCGATGAAGAGGTGATGCGCATCTGGCAGTCGATCGGACTGGCCGAACGGCTGCAACAGGACATGTTGCCGGACCGGCCGATCGCGTTCGTCGATGCCGAGGGGCAACCCTTCATCAACCTGAAGATCAAGTCCCACGGGATGGGGCACCCGCCGCAGCAATTCCTGTATCAACCTGCCGTGGATCAGGTGCTGCGCGACGGCATTGCCCGCTTCCCCAATGTCGAGGTGCTACTGGAGCACGAGTGTCTACGCGTGCTGACCCAAGATGACGCGGTCGAGCTGATGCTGGCCGACCTGCGCACCGATACCGTCAAGCGACTGCGCGCCGCTTACGTCATTGCCGCCGACGGCGGCTCCTCGCCGACACGTGGACAGCTGGGCGTCGGCTATGCGGGAAGGACCTATGCCGAACGCTGGGTCGTCATCGATACCAGGGTGATTCGGCAGTGGGACGCGCACGACCGGTTGCGGTTCCATTGCAATCCGGCCCGTCCCACCGTCGATTGCCCGACTCCCCTGGGCCATCACCGCTGGGAGTATCCGGCCCGAGCCGGAGAGGACGTCGCGAAATTGGTTTCCGACGAGCAGGTTTGGCAGGTTCTCAACGCCCAGGGCATCACGTCGAATGAGGTGGAGATCTTGCGCGCGGTGGTGTACTGCCATCATGTTCGGGTCGCCGATCGCTGGCGCGTCGGACGGGTATTTCTGGCCGGCGACGCCGCGCACGCCATGCCGCCGTGGATCGGTCAGGGCATGTCGGCCGGCGTGCGCGATGCGGCCAACCTGTGCTGGAAGCTTGCCGCTGTGCTGCATGGCCAGGCACCGGATTCATTGCTGGACTCGTATCAGGCCGAGCGCCAACCCCATGTCACCGAGGTGACCCGGCGCGCGGTGTTCGTCGGCCGGCTCATCACCGAGCGCCGCAAAGCCATTGCCGCCCTGCGCAATCGCGTCATGCGTACCCTCGGGCGGCTGCCCGCTCTAATGGACCAGCTGCAGACGATGATGTGGGTACCCCAGGCGCGCTACCGCGACGGCTTCCTGGTGTCCGGCCACCGCGCGGCGGGCTGGCAGCTCCCCCAACCCCGGGTCGTCGACAACCACGGCGCCACGGTTCCCCTGGACGCCACGCTCGGTGGGCAGTGGACGCTGCTCTACACCGCAGATGTCCCTGGGGGTTATCGCGCCTGGACCGATTTGGGTGTGCCGGCGATTCGGGTGGCCGGACCGCAGGATGGTCCTGGGCCGCGTGCGATCTGCGATAAGGACGGCACGCTGCTGCGCTGGTTGCGCGGAAAGCGTGTGGCGGCGGCGGTGGTGCGTCCGGACGGATTCATATACGCCGCAGCCGAAGCCGAGCGGATTCTGCCGCCGCCGCCGGCCGGCTTCACCCCGACCGCCCTAACCGCAACGACCACAGCAGGAGCCATCGCATGAGCACCACCACGCTTTCCGAACGCACCGTCATGGTGGCCGGCAAACCGATGTTCGTCGCCGAAACCGGTAGTGGCCCAGCAGTGGTGCTACTGCACGGCGGCGGTCCGGGGGCGTCCGGAGTATCCAACTACTCGCGCAATATCGACGCGCTCGCCGAACGGTTTCGGGTGATCGTTCCCGACCTGCCCGGCTACGGCCGCTCGGGCAAAGGGGTCGACCAGGCAGACCCGTTCGGCTACCTCGCCGACATGATCCGCGGCCTACTCGACGAACTCCACATTGGCACCACACATTTGGTTGGCAACTCCTACGGCGGCGCCGCGGCGCTGCGGTTAGCGCTCGACACACCACGGCGGGTGGGAAGGCTCGTGCTGATGGGCCCGGGCGGCATCGGCACCACCCGGGGTGCACCGACGGCCGGGTTGAAGAGCCTGCTGTCGTATTACCGGGGCGAAGGGCCCAGCCGAGGAAAATTGGAGTCCTTCATCCGCAATTACCTTGTGTATGACGGTCATTCGGTTCCCGACGAGTTGATCGAGCTGCGATACGCGGCCTCGATCGATCCCGAGGTGGTGGCTAACCCGCCGCTGCAGCGCCCGTCGGGCATCACCGCGCTGCGCACCCTGTGGCGGATGGACTTCACCCGCGACAAGCGGCTGAAGGATCTGCAGACACCGACCCTGGTGCTGTGGGGTCGCGACGACAAGGTCAACCGCCCGTCCGGCGGGCCGGTGCTGGCCGGCCTGCTGCCCAACGCACAGCTGGTCATGACCGCCCAAACCGGCCACTGGATGCAGTGGGAGCGCGCCGAGCTGTTCAACCGGCTGGTCACCGAATTCCTCTCGGCGGGCTTGTGGTTGACATCATGAGCGTGTTCGGCGCCGTACACCTCGGCTACATCGTGATCGAGACCAACCGTTTCAGCGACTGGCTCCGCTTCGGCTGCGACGCCATCGGGATGCACGCCGACGACACGATTTCCGACGTCCTGCGATTTCGGATCGACGGCAACGAATCCCGCTTTCTGCTGCAGCGCGGGCCCGCCGAGGATGTCACCGCCCTGGGCTGGCAACTCGACGATCACGACACCTTCGACGAAATTCTGCGCCGGTTGCGACGGCATGGCGTACCCGTCACCGAAGGCTCCCCAGAGGATGCCGCGCTGCGGGGGGTGGAACGGATGGTTCGCTTCCCCGGGCCCAATGGCCTCACGCAGGAGATCTTCACCTACGCCCGCCGCAGCGCCACACCGCTGGACATGGCGGTGCGCGGCGGTTTCGTCACCGGTGACGGCGGCATCGGGCATGTGGCCGTCACTTCTAAACAACCGCAACAGGTTCGCGATTACTACGGCACCGTGTTCGATGCGCGGCTGTCCGACTACATCGACGAGACCATCAGCGGCCTCAAATTCAAGATTCGTTTCCTGCGGGTCAACCAGCGCCACCACTCGGTGGCCATCGCGGCGGTTAACCGGTTGCCCATCAACCCCATTCGCACCCGAGTCCAACACCTCAATGTCCAGGTCGCCGACCTCGACGACCTGACGTCTTCCTATCAACGCATCAAGGAACTCGGGTTTCACCTGGCGCTGAGCGTGGGCCAGCACACCAACGACCGGGAGCTGTCCTACTACGCCGTCACGCCGTCGGGCTTCGAATGGGAAGTGGGCTGGAATCCGATAGTCGTCGATGAAACGACCTGGGAACCAACGACTTACCAGGGAATCAGCATCTGGGGTCATACCCCGGAAGGCCAGCGGATCGTCGACAAGCTGGCCCAGTTCAAGACCGCCGGCCAGTCATTGCTACGCCGCGAAGACAACGCACTCGTCCTAACCGGCCCGGCAAGCAGGTCGTGATGTCCCGAATCGACACCCACGACCAGATGATTCCGCCCGGCTTCGGCCACCGCCTACACCCGCAAGCTGGAAAAGCTCGCCGACGTGGCATTCCGGTCAACGTGCTCACCTTCGAACGGAGCGTGCCGGCGGCCTAGCCCGGTGCTGAGGCTCGCCGATCCAGCTCGCGCCGAACGTGTAACGACCGCGAAATTCCGGCCAATTTTTCGCGCTGAGTGCACGCTCGGCACGCTCAGGAAGCGACCGCGTTCAGCCGCACGCGGGTCTCCTCGTCGAGCTCGATGTCGGCGACCGCGAGGTTATCCTCCAGGTGCTCGACTGACGAAGTACCCGGGATCAGCAATACGTTGGGCGCCACGCTCAGCGTCCACGCCAGGGCGATCTGCGCGGGGGTACGGCCGAATCGCCTGGCCGCCTGCGCAATCAGCTCGTTGCCTAACACCGGATTCGGTTGCGCGAACGACGATCCCAAGGGAAAGAAGGGCACAAAGGCAATGCCGTGCGCCTGGCATTCCTCGAGCACCGGGTTCGACGCCCGATGCACCAGGTTGAAAACGTTCTGCACACAGGCGATTTCGGTACGTTGCAACGCGTGCAGCAGATGCTCGCGAGTGACCTCGCTAAGCCCGATCCCGCCGATCAGCCCTTCGTCACGCGCGGCGATCAGAACCGAAAGCTGGTCGTCGAAGAGCTGGTCGGGCGCTTCGCTGTCCATCAGTCGCAGATTGACCGCCGCCAGCTGGTCGACGCCGAGGGTGCGCAGGTTTGCTTCCAGATCGCGGCGCAGGTCGGCGGGCTCGGTGAGCGGCAGCCAGGCACCGGCCTCATCGCGGCGCCCGCCGACCTTGCTCACCAGCGCCAGGTTCTGCGGGTAGGGATACAGCGCCTCCCGGATCAGCTCGTTGGCGACAGCGGGACCGTAGAACTGCGCCGTGTCGATGTGGTTCACCCCCAGCTCGACGGCCCGGCGCAGCACCGCCAGCGCCGCGTCGCGATCCTTCGGGGGACCCAGCACGCCGGGACCGGGCAGTTGCATCGCGCCGAAGCCGAGGCGGGCGACCGAAAAGCTACCAAGGGGAAAGCAATCCATCTACTCAAGGCTAGCGTCGAATTCATGGACACGTTTCACGCGCTGGTTGCGCGCCAGGATGGGGACCGGGTAGCGGCATCGGTCGAGACACTCACGGAAGCCGACCTGCCGCCCGGTGACGTGACGATCCGGGTGCTCTATTCCAGCGTCAACTTCAAAGACGCGCTGGCGCTGACCCCCGGCGGCGGTGTGGTGCGCAACTACCCCGTGGTGCCCGGCATCGACCTGACCGGCGAGGTCGTCGAGTCACAATCGGCCGACTTCTCGGTCGGCGACGCCGTCGTCGCGCACGGTTACCAGATCGGCACCGGCCACCACGGCGGCTACGCCCAATACGCCCGGCTGCCCGCCGACCAAGTGGTGGCGCTGGGCGCGCTGAGTCCGCGCGACGGCGCGGCGATCGGCACCGCCGGCTTCACCGCCGCCATGAGCGTGCAGGCTCTCACGGACTGGGGCATCAAACCCGACGCCGGGCCGGTGGTCGTCACCGGCGCGAGCGGAGGTGTCGGGTCGGTCAGCGTCGACCTGCTGGCCGCCGCCGGGTATCAGGTGGTCGCCTCCACCGGCAAAGCTGACGCGGCCGATCGGCTGAAATCCCTTGGCGCCGCGGAAGTGATCGGTCGCCTGCCCGCCGATCCCGACGCGAAGCCGCGCCCACTGGCCAAGGTGCGCTGGGCTGCGGGAGTGGATTGCGTGGGCGGCGCGACGCTGGCCGACGTGCTCAGCGCCGTCGACTACCGCGGCGCCGTGGCCGCCAGCGGGCTCACCGGTGGCGCCGGTCTGCATACCACGGTGCTGCCGTTCATCCTGCGCGGTGTCGGACTGCTGGGTATCGACTCGGTGCAGCTGCCCATCGGTGAGCGCCGAGAACTATGGACACGTCTCGGGGATTCCCTGCGGCCGCTTCATTTGGACGCGATCACCACCGAAGTCGACGTCAAAGACGTTGTCGGCGTAGTCGACCGGGTGCGCGAGGGCCGCTTCTCCGGACGGGCTGTGGTGCGGGTCGCCGAAGGCTTCTGAACCGGAAGTACGCTGTTCGGCATGCGCGCGGCACGGGTGACCCGGCTCGATGGTCCGGATTCAGTTGAGGTGACAGAAGTCGACGAACCCGCCGGCGACGGCATCGTCGTCGAGGTACACGCCGCCGGGGTGGCCTTTCCGGACGCGCTGCTCACCCGGGGCCGCTACCAATACCGGCCGGAACCGCCGTTCGTGCCCGGCGCAGAGATCGCCGGGGTGGTGCGATCGGCCCCCGAGGACTGTCACGTGCGTGCCGGCGACCGGGTGGTCGGGCTGACGATGCTCACCGGCGGCATGGCCGAGGTTGCGGTGCTCTCCCCCGATCGGGTGTTCAAACTGCCGGACAACGTCAGCTTCGAAGCCGGCGCCGGCGTGCTCTTCAACGATCTGACGGTGTACTTCGCGCTGACGGTCCGTGGCCGGCTCAAGGCCGGCGAGACGGTGCTGGTGCACGGCGCGGCCGGCGGCATCGGCACCTCGGCACTGCGGCTGGCCTCGGTACTCGGGGCGTCGCGGGTGATCGCAGTGGTCAGCAGCGAGGAGAAGGCCGACATCGCGACCGCCGCCGGAGCCACCGACGTGGTGCTGGCCGAGGGATTCAAGGACGCGGCGAAGGAGCTGACCAGCGGGCGCGGCGTCGACCTGGTAGTAGACCCCGTCGGTGGCGATCGGTTCACCGATTCACTGCGTTCGCTGGCTCCCGGCGGACGCTTGCTGGTCATCGGCTTCACCGGCGGCGAGATTCCCACCGTGAAGGTAAACAGGTTGCTGCTCAACAACATTGACGTAGTCGGCGTTGGCTGGGGTGCGTGGGCCGGGACCCACCCCGGCGCCTTGAACGAGCAGTGGGCCGCGCTGGAAAAGCTGCTCAGCGAGGGCAAGCTGTCCCCTCCCGAGCCGGTGGTCTACCCGCTGGATCAGGCCGCCGCGGCAATCGCGTCGCTGGAGAATCGCAGCGCCAAGGGCAAGGTCGTGCTGCGCGTCCGCGACTGAGACGCTGCGTCGCGGCGGCTCTTGTGCCGGCTCGAAAGAAAAAGTAATGTCACTTTTAGTTTTGTAGCGGAGACATTCGGAGCCGAGCCATGGAATCGTTCATCCACCTGCGGAGGGGCCGGACACCTCGGCGGGTGCACGCCGATCTCGACGGATTGAAGGACGACGAGCTGGGCCGCGGCGGCTTCACCGGCCGCACCGCCAACATCTACCGTCGCCACGACCCCACCGCCTACCGCGCGGTCGGGCCGCTACGGCCGATCGACGTGCTGGCCGACGAACTCAAACCCACCGACGCGGTTGACGCCGACGGCGGGCCACTGCTGATGTTCTCCAACGCCGACTGCCGCGTGCTGCTGAGCCGCCGCACTGAGCCGATGCCGTTCTACACCCGTTACGTCGATGGCGATCTACTGTGCTTCGTTCATAGCGGCGCGGGTCTGCTGGAAACCGAGTTCGGTCCGCTGCGCTATCGGCAGGGCGATTGGGTGTACCTGCCGAAGGCCTGCACTTGGCGACAGGCTCCCGACAGCGAGACCACGCTGCTGATGATCGAGGCCACCGACGAGTTCCGGGTGCCGCCACCGGGTTCACTGGGCCGGCACTTCCCGTTCGATCCATCGCAGGCGACCATCCCGGAACCCGTTGCGCTCGAGGATGACGGCCGCGACGAGTACGAGGTCCGCCTGATGCATAAGGGCGGGCCGACAACGCTTTACTACCAACACAATCCGATCGATGTCGAAGGCTGGCGCGGCGACAACTTCGCGTTCACCTTCAACATCGCCGACTACAACGTCATCACCTCCGACAGCGTGCACCTGCCGCCGACAGTGCACCTGTTCATGCAGGCCACCGGTGTGTACGTGATGAACTTCCTGCCCAAGCCGGCCGAAGGCGTCCCGGGCACCGAACGCACTCCCTGGTATCACCGCAACGTCGACTACGACGAAATCGCGTTCTTCCACGGCGGCTCGCTCTACGGCATTCCGATGCCGCCGGGCCTGATCACCCATGCGCCACAAGGGATTCACCACGGCGCGCCGGAGAAGGCGCGGGCACGGGCCCGTCGCAAATTCGACGACTATTCGCGCGTCGACTGGCAGGTGATCGCCATCGACACCCGACAACGCTTGACTCCGTCGACCGAGGTGCTGGCACACGATCTGGGACAACACTGATGAAACATGAATACGACCGCATACCCTATCTCGTCGCGTTCCAGAACAACTCGGCTGTCCGCGACGTGTACGGCGGACTGGCCGAGATCACCGTGCTGGAAAGCTATCTGCTTAAGCCCAAGGGCAAGCCGTCGGACACCGTGCTGGTGTTCATGCATCCGATCGGCGGCGGCGCCTACCTGCCGATGATCAATGCGCTGGCCCGGGCGGGCCACCATGTCATCTACTGCAACAGCCGGTTTCGCGGCACGGATTCGGCGCTGCTGATGGAGAAGGTGGTCGAAGATCTCGGCGAGTGCATCAAGGACGCCAAGAACCGGCTGGGCTACCGGAAGGTGGTGCTGGCGGGATGGAGCGGCGGCGGCTCGTTGTCGGTCTTCTACCAACAGCAGGCGCAAAAGCCGACCATCACCTGCAGCCCGTCCGGCGACGGCCCCGACCTGACCGAGCTGGACCTGCCCGCCGCCGACGGAATCATGTTGCTGGCCGCCCACATCAGCCGGCACGGCACGCTGACCGAATGGCTGGACGCGTCGATCCTCGACGAATCCGACCCCACCAAACGCGATCCCGAACTGGATCTGTACAACCCGGACAACCCCAATCAGCCGCCGTACAGCGAAGAATTCCTGGCCCGCTACCGGCAGACACAGATCGACCGCAATCGCCGAATCACCGCGTGGGTCAAGGAAAAACTGGCGGAGCTGAAAGCCGCGGGCCGCCCGAATGACGAGTTCTGCTTCGTCGTGCACGGCACCATGGCCGACCCACGCTGGCTGGACCCGGCCGTCGATCCCAACGAACGCACCCCCGGCACCTGCTATCTGGGTGACCCGCAGGTGGTGAACATGAGCCCGGTCGGGCTGGCCCGCTTCTCGACCTTGCGCGGCTGGCTCTCGCAGTGGAGTTACGACGAGGCCCGCGGCGACGGGGTGGCCTGCGGTGGCGATATCGCGGTTCCCACCCTGGTGATCGGCAACCTGGCCGATGACGCCTGCACGCCCAGCCACACCCGACGACTGTTCGATGCGATCGGGCATCCCGACAAGGAGATGCACGAAATACCTGGCGCCACACACTATTACGCGGGTCCAGAGCAACGAGACAAGCTGCGCCAGGCCGTCGAGATCGTCACCGATTGGCTGGTTCGCCACGACTTTGTGGGCGCCGCGCGCCGGTGACGATGCAGAGCGCGCGATGAGGAGGAACGGCGCAATGAACCCACCCGGACCGCTGGACGGTATCCGGGTGCTTGAGTTGGGCACCCTGATCGCCGGGCCGTTTACGGGCCGGCTACTCGGCGATATGGGCGCCGACGTCATCAAGGTGGAACCGCCCGGCGCTCCTGACCCGCTGCGGACCTGGGGCCAGGCCGAACTCGACGGACATCACGTGTTCTGGACGGTGCATGCGCGCAACAAGCGGGCCATCACCCTCGACTTGCGCCGGCCGCGCGGCCGCGAGCTGTTCTTGGACCTTGTCGAGAAATCCGACATCGTCGTGGAGAACTTCCGGCCCGGCACGCTGGAAAAGTGGAACCTGGGCTACGACATACTCAGTGAACGCAATTCGGGCATCATCCTGGTTAGGGTGTCGGGCTACGGACAGACCGGCCCGGACGCACCCAAGGCCGGCTACGCCTCGGTCGCCGAGGCGGCCAGCGGACTGCGGCACCTCAACGGTTTTCCCGGCGGCCCGCCGCCGCGGCTGGCGCTGTCGCTGGGCGACAGCCTGGCCGGAATGTTCGGCGCCCAGGGCGCCCTTGCCGCGCTGTATCGCCGCGGTGTCACCGGCCGGGGCCAGGTCGTCGATGTGGCGCTCACCGAATCCTGTTTGGCCGTGCAGGAATCCACCATCCCCGACTACGACGTCGGCGGCGTGGTGCGCGGCCCATCGGGCACCCGGCTGGAAGGAATCGCGCCGTCGAACATCTACCGCAGCGCCGACGGCTCCTGGGTGGTGATCGCCGCCAACCAGGACACCGTGTTCGCCCGGCTCTGCACCGCGATGGGCCACCCGGAACTGGCCACCGACGGCCGGTTCGCCACCCACGGTGCCCGCGGCCGCAATCAGGACGAGCTCGACAAGATCATCGGCGCCTGGGCAGGCGAACGGCAACCACACGAGATCATCGAAACGCTTTCCGACGCAGGCGTGATCGCCGGGCCGATCAATACGGTGGCCGAAGTGGTCAACGACCCACAGCTGCGCGCCCGCGGCATGCTGGTCGAGCACTACGACGAACGCGTGCAGCGACCGGTGCTGGGCCCGGGAATCGTCCCGGTGCTCTCGGAATCCCCGGGCGTGGTGCGCAACGCCGGCCCGGCGCAACCGGGCCAACACAACCAGGACGTCTACATCGGGCTGCTCGGCAAGAGCGCCGCAGAACTTGCCGAGTTGCGGGCGCAGGAGGTGATTTGATGCCATACGTCGACATTCGCGAGGTGGCGCTGCGCGACGGCCTGCAGATCGAGAAGCCAATTCCGTTGGCGGCCAAGCTGGAGCTGCTCGCCGCGGTGGCCGCCACCGGGGTGCGGGAGGTGGAGGCCACCGCGTTTGTCTCCCCGTCGAAGGTGCCATCGATGGCCGACGCCGCCGAACTCGCGGCGCAGCTGCACAACTACCCCGACATCGAGTTCTCCGCGTTGGTGGCCAGCCCGAATGGCGCCAAGCGCGCGATCGCCGCGGGGTTCCGCGCGATCGAGTACGTGGTGGCCGCCGACGATGCGTTCAGCAAGGCCAATGTGGGACGCACCAGCGCGCAGGCCACCAGCCAAATCCGCGACATCGTCGCCATAGCCCACGAAAGTGACGTCATCGTCGAGGTCATCGTCGCCACAGCGTGGGACTCCCCCTTCGAAGGGCCAACCCCGGTGCAGCGGGTGCTCGACATCGCCGCCGCCGCCCGCGACCAGGGTGTCGACCGGTTCTCGATCGCCGACACCATCGGCACCACCACTCCGGGCCGGGTGACTTCGCTTATCGCACAGCTACTTCCGGTGATCGGCGACATGCCGCTGGGGGGACACTTCCACAACACCCGCGGCTGTGGGCTGGCCAGCGCCTTTGCGGCGGTCGGCGCCGGGGTTACCCGGCTGGACTCGTCGGTCGGCGGCCTGGGCGGTTGCCCGTTCGCGCCGGGCGCCACCGGAAACATCGCCACCGAGGAGCTGGTGTACCTGTTGACCGACAGCGGCTTCGAGGTCGACGTCGACCTGCGGGCGGCCATCGCGGCGGCCGAGGTGGCGAAATCGGTTGTCGGACATGATCTGCCGAGCGCGCTACTGCGTGCCGGAGACCGGATCCGCGGCTGATGCCCGCCGAGGTCGTCAGCACCAAGGGCCGCCAGACCCGGCTGGCCATCGAACAGGCCGCGCGGAAGTTGTTCGCCGAGAGGGGTTTTCACGGCACCACGCTGGCCGACATCACCTCGGCTGCGGGGAAGTCGCCGGCGGTGTTCTACCGGTACTTCACCGACAAGGAGGACCTGCTGGCGGCGCTGGCCGAGTCGTTTCTGCACGATGTCGTGGTGCCGTCGCGACTGAGCGTCCGGCTGCCGGAATCCCCCGACGACGACGCCTGCTTCGCCGGGGTGGTCACCGGCTACTGGAACATGTTCAAGCGGAACATCGGCATCATGATCGCCGTCGCCCAACTGGCCGCCACCCAGCAGCGCTTCGCGGCGCTGCAGAACGAATTCCGCCGCTTCGGCATGGACATCGTGGCCGCATCGGTGCGGCGCGCTCAGGAGCAGGGATATGGTCGCGACCTTCATCCCGACCACACCGCGGCGGCGATCGCCCTGCTGTTCGAGAACTTCACTACGGTGTTCGTAGGGCGCTCCGGGCCCGAACACCTCGGCCTGGACATCAGCGACGCGGACGCCATCACAACTTTATCGACGGTCTGGAAGAAAACTCTGTACGGCTCGTAAGGAGAACACCCATGGATTTCAGCCTCCCCGAACATCTTCCGGGCCTACTCGCCGAGATGGACGACTTCATCGAGGCTGAGATCAAGCCGCTGGAACGCGAACACATTCAGTACTTCGACCATCGCCGCGAACACGCCCGCACCGACTGGGACAACGACGGCATCCCGCGGCGTGAATGGGAGGACCTGCTCGGCGAGATGCGCAGGCGCGCCGACCAGGCCGGCTGGCTGCGCTACGGCCTGCCGTCGCAGTTCGGCGGCCGGGACGGCACCAACATCGACATGGCGGTCATCCGGGAACACCTGGCGCACAAAGGCCTCGGCCTGCACAACGATCTGCAGAACGAGTCGTCGATCGTCGGCAATTTCCCCCAAGTCATCATGATGGACCGGTTCGGCACCGACGCGCAGAAGAAGGAGTGGACCGAAGCGCTTATCACCGGCAAGCGGTCGATGGCCTTCGGGCTGACCGAACCCAAGCATGGCTCGGACGCCACCTGGCTGGAGACGCACGCCGAACCGGACGGCGACGGCTGGATCATCAATGGCGCCAAGCGATTCAACACCGGCGTCCACCGCGCCACCCATGACCTGGTGTTCGCCCGCACCTCCGGTGAGCCCGGCCAGGCCCGCGGCATCACCGCGTTCCTGGTGCCCACCGACTCCCCCGGCTTCAACGTGCCCTACTACTGGTGGACGTTCAACATGCCCACCGACCACGGTGAGGTCGAGCTCACCGACGTTCGGGTGCCCGCCGACGCGGTGCTCGGCGAGGTCGACCGCGGCCTCGAAGTCGGGCAGACCTTCCTGCACGAGAACAGGATTCGTCAGGCCGCCAGCAGCCTGGGCGCCGCGCAGTACTGCATCGACCGGGCCGTGACGTACACGAGCGAACGCGTGGTTTTCGGCAAGCCGTTGGCGGTGAACCAGGCCGTCCAGTGGCCGTTGGTGGAACTGCAGACCGAGGCACAGATGGTACGGCTGCTGGTGTACTACGCGGCCGAACAGCTGGACCGCAACCACCACATGGAAGTCTCGGACAAGGTGTCGATGGCGAATTACCGCGCCAACCGGCTGGCGTGCGACGCGGCCGACCGGGCCATGCAAGTGTGTGGCGGCGTCGGGTACAGCCGGCACGAACCGTTCGAACACATCTACCGCCACCACCGCCGCTACCGCATCACCGAGGGCGCCGAGGAGATTCAGATTCGCCGAGTTGCCCAGCGGCTGTTCAAGTTCGGCAAGAAGTGACACTGCAGGACAACTTGGCGGCCGTACTGCGGCAAGTGCTCGGTACGGCGGTGGCCGTCGAGAACCTGCGCGCGCTCACCGGCGGGGCCAGCCGCAGCACCTGGGCGTTCGACGCCGTCCCCGACAAAACCGACACCGGACCCAAGCCGCTGATCCTGCGCATCGGCCCGCCCGACGACATCCATGCCGGCATGGAGCTGGAAGCCCGGGTGCAGGCCGCCGCGGCAGCGGCCGGCGCCCCGGTCCCACACGTGCTGGCCGCAAGCAATTCCCTTGGTGCACTGGGCAATCCGTTCCTCATCTGCGAAGCGATCAAGGGCGAGACCATAGTTCGGCGCATCTACCGCCAACTCGACGATCCCGAGCGGCTGTTGCGTCAGTGCGCACAGGCGCTGGCTGCCGTCCACCGCGCCGATACGAACCATCCCGAGCTGGCGCGCGAAGACCAGCTGGAGCAATACCGCGAACGCCTGGACGCCATGGGCGACACCACCGCCCCCTTCGAATGGGCGTTCCGCTGGCTGGCGGCCCACCGGCCGCCGCCGTCGCCGCCAGTTCTGGTGCACGGCGATTACCGGATGGGAAACCTGATCGTCGACGGGTCCGACCTTGCCGCGGTCCTGGACTGGGAACTCGTGCACATCGGCGAGGCGTATGAGGATCTGGCCTGGTTCTGCGTGCGCGCCTGGCGGTTCGGCGCGGCGGCCGACCGGGGAGCGGGCGGTTTGGGCAGCATCGACAATTTCCTGAGCGCCTATGAGGGGGCCAGCGGGACTACCGTTGACCGAGTGGCGTTTCACTGGTGGCTGGTGCTGGCCACGCTGCGCTGGGGGGTCATCTGCAGATACCAGGCGCAGCGGCATCTGAGCGGACAGACCCGCTCGGTGGAATTGGCGACGATAGGGCGGCGGGTCTGCGAGAACGAGTGGGACCTGCTCAGCTTGCTGGACGAGGCCGGCACGTGAGCTACCTTTACGGCCGCCCGACCGCCGCCGAATTGGTGGCCGCCGTCGCCGAATTCCTCGAAAAGGATGTTCGGGAAGCCACCGATGGCCAAGTTAACTTTCACGCGCGAGTGGCCGCCAACGCCCTGCGCATGGTCGAACGCGAATTGCTCGCCCCCGACCACTCCCCCGCGCTCCTGGGTTTCGCCGATGAGGCCGCCCTTGCCGCGGCCATCCGGGCCGGCGACTTGGACGCCCGCGCGGACGAGGTTGTTGCCTGCCTGCGCGGCCTGGTGAAGCATCGGTTGGCGGCCGCACACCCCGGATACGACATCGAATAGGAGGCTGTCGCATGCCCACTACCACGGCGCAGGCCATCGTCGAGGTGGCCGACGAGCTGTTCGGCGCCATCGAAAACGGTGATGTGGCGGCCGTGGATCGACTCTGGAGCCCTGACATCGCGGTGTGGCGTCCCGGGGCCCGCCGTGACAACGACAAACCCCGCGCGCTCAAGGTGATCGACTGGTTCGTCTCAGCCACCGCCACGCGCCGCTACGAGATCTTGGACCGGCAGATCTTCGAGGACGGCTCAGCCAAGGGGTTTGTCCAACAGCACGTGCTGCATGCGAGTGGTCATGCCGGGGAGTCGATCGCCCTGCGCGTGTGCATTGTGATCAAACTGGGCACCAATAACCTGATCAGCCGTATCGACGAGTACTTCGATCCCGCCGAACTCGCCCCGTTGCTTGAACCCAGATGAGGTGCCGATGACGACCCTGGAAACACTGCTCACCGATCCCGAAGTCGTCGGCGGGTGGACGTTGAACCCCGAGCGCTCGACCATCACGTTCCGGATCAGGAACATGTGGGGGGTGTGGCCCGTCAAAGGCAGGTTCACCGAGTTCGACGGCGACGGCCGGCTCACCGAGCGGAGCGCGGTTTCGGGCCGGATCGACATCGAGGTGGCCTCGCTGGACACCGGTATCGGCCGCCGCGACAAGCATCTGCTCTCCGCCGACTTCTTCGACGCCGAACGCTTCCCCCAGATCGGCGTCGTCGTCGCCGCCCTGCACCCGACCACCGGGCGGGCCGCTGAGCTAAAGACCGATTTCACCATCAAGGGCAGAACCGAACCGGTCACCCTGCCCGTGACGATCAGCGAACTCGACGACGGCTCGGTGCGCGTCGTCGGCGAAGCCAAGCTCGACCGATCCCTATTCGGTGTGGACTGGAACAAATTCGGGATGATCGCCAAAACCGTGACGGTGGCTGCCGAAGCCGTCTTCGTCCGGCGCCGCGGGCACCAGTAGCATCTGCAAACGTGCCCGACTCCAGCGACGACCTGCAGATCCTCGTCTACAGCGACAACATCAGCACCCGCGAACAGGTGATGCGGGCCCTGGGCAAACGCCTGCACCCCGACCTGCCCCCGCTGAACTATGTCGAAATCGCGACCGGCCCGATGGTGGTTCGGCGGATGGATGAGGGTGGCATCGACCTGGCCGTGCTGGACGGCGAGGCGACGCCGACCGGCGGCATGGGAATCGCCAAGCAACTCAAGGACGAATTGGACAACTGCCCGCCCATCGTGGTGCTCACCGGTCGCCCGGACGATGCCTGGCTGGCCAGCTGGTCACGAGCCGAGGCCGCGGTGCCACACCCCATCGACCCCATCGTGCTGGGCCGCACCGTACTCGGATTGCTCAGCGCTCCGGCATTCTGACGCGCGGGGTTCAGCCGCCGCGGATCTGAACGCCGGGCGGCTCCTTCGGCCTACGCCGGAAGTCGCCGGATTCCGGCCGTAGCGGCACCGGCTTGGCGGGCTCCTCGGTCTCCGCCGCCTCCTGATCCTGCGGTTTCGCGGCCCCGGGAGTCCGAAGCGCGGAGCCCGGAATCGAGGAACCACCGCTTTGCTGCACGCGCGTCACGGCCATCGGAGCCGCCTTGGCTGCGATCTCGGGCGCCGCCGTCGGCAGTACACCAATTTCCGGGGTGGTTTCTTCGACAGCCGGTACTTCGGCTTCCGGCGCCGGCGGGGCAGCGGCTCGGTCGTCATCGGCGGCCGAGGGAGCGCTGCCGCCCGCTTTGACCGGACCGTCGCCGAGGAGCCCGGCACGCGTGGCGGTCCCGGAGGTGGGTATCGGGACGGGAACGAAGCCCATGCCGGTGGCACCGACGGCGCCGTTGCTCGTCACCGGCGGACCGGCTTGCACCGCACTGCCTGAGCTCGGGTCGCCGGGCACGAACCCGTTGCCGGCACTGTCGCCACCGACACCGTTGGCGTACATGGCACCGCCGTTGGTCAGGACCCCGCCACCACTGGCGCCGGCACCGCTGCCCGCGGCGTTCTCGGTCCCGGCAGTGGCGCCGTCGGAACCGGCAGCACCGGCACCGACGGGACCGGCTCCCACGCCCGGGTTGGCGGTGGTGCCGCCGCCCGACATGCCGGCCATGCCGCTAGCTATGCCGGCCCCCAATGCCGGAAGGCCCTGTAGCACGCTCGCCCACGGCACCACCTGTGCGGCCACCGCCGAGGCTCCCGAGTAATAGCCGGCCATCGCGGATACGTCGGCGGCCCACATCTCCTCGTAGATGCCTTCGGCCATCGCGATCAAGGGCGCGTTCTGGCCGAACAAGTTGCTCATCACCAGCTGCACGAAGGAATTGCGGTTGGCGTCGATCGCCTGCGGGAGCACCGTCGCCGCCCGGGCCGCCTCGAACAAACTGGCCACGATCCGGGCCTGCCCGGCCGCGCCGGCCGATTGCGACGCCGCCGCGCTGAGCCACCCGGCGTAGGGAGCCGCCGCGTTCATCATCGCCATCGAGGCCGCACCCTGCCAGGCCTGGCCGGCCAATCCCGACGTCACCGAGGCAAACGAGTTGGCCGCGGCGGACAATTCTTCGGCCAGCCCGTCCCAGGCCGCCGCCGCCTGCAACATCGGCGCCGTGCCCGCGCCGATGAACATGCGCAGAGAGTTGATTTCGGGAGGCAGCGCAAAGAAACTCACGGCTCCAGTCCTTCCAGATCAGCTGCCTGCGTCAACGCTGACCTCGCGATAGCCCCGTGACTACCCGGTGAGGCCATAGAGTAACAACAAGTGCTCCGCTTATTCGACCTTTGGGTGACATTCATATAATCCCGCCCTCCCGTCCAGTGTGCATCCCTTTTCGCCATGAGCCAGACCCCGGGCACGTGCTCCGGGGATCACGCGACTATGTTGAAGGTCACTGTGACGGCCCACAAGCCCGGTCCGTCACAACAGCCCAGTCACCGCCTGACCGTCCGCTCAGTTTGAGAAGGCGGCCACGTTACGCCGGAGCATGGAGCGAGTTGAACGTCTACATACCCATCTTGGTGCTCGGGGCACTCGCGGCTGCCTTTGCCGTGGGCTCGGTCGTGCTGGCCAGCCTCGTCGGCCCGTCTCGTTTCAACCGCTCGAAGCTGGCCGCATACGAATGCGGTATCGAGCCCACCGAAACGTCGGTAAGCGGCCCCAATGCAACCAGCGGACAGCGATTCCCGATCAAGTACTACCTGACGGCGATGCTGTTCATCGTCTTCGATATCGAAATCGTGTTCCTGTACCCGTGGGCGGTCAGCTTCGACTCGCTGGGCACGTTCGCACTGGTGGAAATGGTCATATTCATGCTCACGGTGTTCGTGGCCTACGCGTATGTGTGGCGCCGCGGGGGCCTGACGTGGGATTGAGGTAAGAGGTGGGACTGGAAGAACAGCTGCCCGGCGGGATCCTGCTGTCAACAGTCGAGAAGGTGGCGGGCTACGTCCGCAAGAACTCGCTGTGGCCGGCAACATTCGGATTGGCCTGCTGTGCCATCGAGATGATGGCAACGGCGGGGCCGAGGTTCGACATCGCGCGGTTCGGCATGGAGCGCTTCTCGGCCACGCCGCGGCAGGCCGATCTGATGATCGTCGCGGGTCGGGTCAGCCAGAAGATGGCCCCGGTGCTGCGCCAGATCTATGACCAGATGGCCGAGCCGAAATGGGTTCTGGCCATGGGCGTATGCGCGTCGTCCGGCGGGATGTTCAACAACTACGCGATCGTTCAGGGTGTCGACCACGTCGTTCCGGTCGACATCTACCTGCCCGGCTGCCCGCCCCGCCCGGAGATGCTGCTCTACGCAATCCTGAAGCTGCACGAGAAGATTCAGGAGATGCCGCTGGGCGTCAACCGGGAACGTGCGATCGCCGAAGCCGAGGAAGCCGCAATGGGCGCGCGGCCCACTATCGAGATGCGCGGTCTGCTGCGATGAGCTCGCCCGACCACGACCCGCAGGGCGCCACCCTTACCCCGGGCGCCGAAGTACCGCCCACGGGTGAAGAAGTCATCGACGTTCGACGCGGCATGTTCGGCGTCAAGGGCACCGGCGACACCTCCGGATACGGACGGCTGGTGCGCGAGGTCGCGCTGCCCGGTAGCAGCCCCCGGCCCTACGGCGGCTACTTCGACGACATCGCCGACCGGCTGGCCGAGGCGCTGCAGCGCAACGACGTCGAATTCGACACCGCCATCGAGAAAGTCGTGGTCGACCGCAACGAACTGACCCTGCATGTGCATCGCGACCATTTGCCCGAGGTCGCCCAGCGGCTGCGCGACGAACCCGAATTGCGCTTCGAGCTGTGTCTGGGTGTCAACGGGGTGCACTATCCGCACGAGACGGGCCGGGAACTGCACGCCGTATACCCGCTGCAGTCGATCACCCATAACCGCCGGCTGCGGCTGGAAGTGTCTGCGCCCGACAGTGATCCGCACATCCCGTCGCTGTTCGGCGTCTATCCGACCAACGACTGGCACGAGCGCGAGACCTACGACTTCTTCGGGATCATCTTCGACGGCCATCCGTCGCTGACCCGCATCGAGATGCCCGACGACTGGCACGGGCATCCGCAACGCAAGGACTATCCACTCGGCGGCATCCCAGTCGAATACAAGGGCGCGCAGATACCCCCGCCCGACGAGCGGAGGGGCTATAACTAATGACCGGAACCGAAACCGTCGTGGTCGCCGGCGGCCAGGACTGGGACAAGATCGTCGAGGTTGCCCGCAACGCGGATCCCGGTGAGCGCATTGTGGTCAACATGGGTCCCCAGCATCCGTCCACGCACGGGGTGCTGCGGCTGATCCTGGAAATCGAGGGCGAGACCGTCACCGAGGCCCGCTGCGGAATCGGATACCTGCACACCGGCATCGAGAAAAACCTCGAATACCGCTACTGGACCCAGGGCGTCACCTTCGTGACCCGGATGGATTACCTCTCACCGTTTTTCAACGAGACCGCCTACTGCCTGGGTGTGGAGAAGCTGCTCGGCATCACCGACGAAATTCCGGAGCGGGTCAACGTCATCCGGGTGATGATGATGGAGCTCAATCGCATCTCCTCGCATCTGGTCGCGCTGGCCACCGGCGGCATGGAGCTGGGCGCCATGACCCCGATGTTCGTCGGCTTCCGGGGGCGCGAGATCGTCCTGACCCTGTTCGAGTCGATCACCGGCCTGCGGATGAACAGTGCCTACATCCGGCCCGGCGGGGTGGCGCAGGACCTGCCGCCCAATGCGATCGACGAGATCGCCGCGGCCCTGAAGGAATTGCGCCAGCCGCTGCGCGAGATGGGTGACCTGCTCAACGAGAACGCCATCTGGAAGGCGCGTACCGAGGACGTCGGCTACCTCGATCTGGCCGGGTGCATGGCGCTGGGTATCACCGGGCCGATCCTGCGGGCCACCGGGCTGCCGCACGACTTGCGCAAGAGCGAACCCTACTGCGGATACGAGAACTACGAATTCGATGTGATCACCGACGACACCTGTGATGCCTACGGGCGCTACATCATTCGCGTCAAGGAGATGTGGGAGTCAGTAAAGATCGTGGAGCAGTGTCTGGACAAGTTGCGGCCGGGCCCGACCATGGTGGAGGACCGCAAGATCGCCTGGCCGGCAGATCTGTCCGTCGGCCCCGACGGCATGGGCAACTCACCCGAGCACATCGCCAAGATCATGGGCAGCTCGATGGAAGCGCTGATTCACCACTTCAAGCTGGTGACCGAGGGCATTCGGGTGCCGGCCGGCCAGGTCTACGTGGCGGTGGAATCGCCGCGCGGGGAACTCGGCGTGCACATGGTCAGTGACGGTGGAACCCGCCCGTACCGGGTGCATTACCGGGATCCGTCGTTCACCAACCTGCAGGCGGTCGCCGCGATGTGCGAAGGCGGCATGGTCGCCGATTTGATTGCCGCGGTCGCCAGCATCGACCCGGTCATGGGAGGGGTGGACCGGTGACAGTGCCTCAAGCCGGTGAAAGCAACGGCGAGCGGGTTTTCATCCGCCTGGGACCGCCACCGGAAGAGCCCAATCAGTTCGTGGTCGAGGGCGCTCCGCAGTCGTATCCGCCGGAAGTGCAGGCGCGGCTGGAGGTGGAGGCCAAGGACATCATGGGCCGCTACCCCAACAAGCGCTCGGCGCTGTTGCCGTTGCTGCACCTGGTCCAGGGCGAGGACTCCTACCTGACCCCGGCGGGCTTGGAATTCTGTTCTGAGCAGCTGGGATTGACCGGTGCCGAAGTGTCGGCGGTGGCCAGCTTCTACACCATGTACCGCCGTGGCCCCACCGGCGACTACCTGGTGGGCGTCTGCACCAACACGCTGTGCGCGGTCATGGGCGGCGACGCCATCTTCGACGACCTCAAAGACCACCTCGGCATCGGCAATGACGAGACCACCTCCGACGGCAAGGTCACCCTGCAACACATCGAATGCAACGCCGCCTGCGACTACGCCCCGGTGGTGATGGTCAACTGGGAGTTCTTCGACAACCAGACCGTCGAGTCGGCACGTGAACTGGTCGACTCGCTGCGCTCCGGCACACCGAAGGACCCCACCCGCGGCGCCCCGCTGTGTGCCTTCCGCGAGACCTCACGCATCCTGGCCGGCCTCCCCGATCCACGTCCGGACCAAGGTCAGGGCGGTGCGGGTGCGGCCACCCTGGCCGGATTGCGGGTGGCGCAGGAAAACGGCATGCAGGCGCCCCCAGGACCGGAAGGGCAGGCATGACGAGCTCCCCGGCTACCCCGCTGACCCCGGTCATCAGCCGCTACTGGGACGACCCGCAGTCGTGGACGCTGGCCACCTACGAGCGCAACGACGGTTATAAGGCGCTGCGCAAGGCGCTGGCCATGGCTCCCGACGATGTGATCGGCATGGTCAAGGACTCCGGACTGCGCGGGCGTGGCGGCGCGGGCTTCTCCACCGGCACCAAGTGGTCGTTCATCCCGCAGGGCGATTCCGGGCCGGCGGCCAAGCCGCACTATCTGGTGGTCAACGCCGACGAGTCGGAACCCGGTACGTGCAAAGACATTCCGCTGATGCTGGCCACCCCGCATGTGCTCGTCGAGGGCGTGATCATCGCCTCGTATGCGATCCGGGCCAGCCACGCGTTCATCTACGTGCGCGGCGAAGTGCTGCCGGTGTTGCGCCGGCTACAGAACGCGGTCGCCGAGGCCTACGCGGCCGGCTACCTCGGCCGTGACATCAAGGGTTCGGGTTTCAACCTGGAACTGGTCGTGCATGCCGGCGCGGGCGCCTACATCTGCGGCGAGGAGACCGCGCTGCTGGACTCGCTGGAGGGCCGCCGCGGCCAGCCGCGGCTGCGGCCGCCGTTCCCGGCCGTCGCCGGCCTCTACGGCAGTCCCACGGTGATCAACAACGTCGAGACGATCGCCAGCGTGCCGTCGATCATTTTCCACGGTGTCGACTGGTTCCGGTCCATGGGCAGCGAGAAGTCGCCCGGCTTCACGCTGTATTCGTTGTCCGGGCACGTCACCCGCCCCGGCCAGTACGAGGCGCCGCTGGGGATCACGCTGCGCGAATTGCTCGACTACGCCGGCGGTGTGCGCGCCGGGCACCGGCTCAAGTTCTGGACGCCCGGCGGGTCCTCGACACCACTGCTCACCGACGAACACCTCGACGTCCCGTTGGACTACGAAGGCGTGGGCGCGGTGGGCTCGATGCTGGGCACCAAAGCTTTGGAGATCTTCGACGAGACCACCTGCGTAGTGCGCGCCGTGCGCCGCTGGACCGAGTTCTACAAGCACGAATCGTGCGGGAAATGCACGCCGTGCCGCGAGGGAACCTTCTGGCTGGACAAGATCTACGAACGGCTGGAAACCGGCCGCGGCACCCGCGAAGACATTGACAAACTGCTGGATATCTCCGACTCGATCTTGGGAAAGGCGTTCTGCGCCTTGGGCGATGGCGCGGCCAGCCCGGTGATGTCGTCGATCAAGCTCTTCCGCGACGAGTACCTTGCTCACGTCGAACGGGGCGGATGTCCGTTCGATCCCCGAGACTCGATGCTCACGTTGGACGGAAAGGCCTGACACCGGCAATGACAACTACAGCCGACGCGAAAGCTGGCGACGGGTCCGGAAAAGAGGCGAGCCGGCCGGAGATGGTGTCGCTGACCATCGACGGCAACGAAATCAGCGTTCCCAAGGGAACTTTGGTGATTCGCGCGGCCGAGTTGATGGGCATCCAGATCCCCCGGTTCTGCGATCACCCGCTGCTGGACCCGGTTGGCGCATGCCGGCAGTGTCTGGTCGAGGTCGAAGGCCAGCGCAAGCCGTTGGCGTCATGCACCACCGTGGCCACCGATGACATGGTGGTGCGCACCCAGCTCACCTCGGAGGCGGCCGACAAGGCCCAGCACGGCGTGATGGAGCTGCTGCTGATCAACCATCCGCTGGACTGCCCGATGTGCGACAAGGGCGGGGAATGCCCACTGCAGAACCAGGCAATGTCCAACGGCCGGGCCGAGTCTCGCTTCACCGACGTCAAGCGCACGTTCGCCAAGCCGATCAACATCTCCGCACAAGTGCTGCTGGACCGCGAGCGCTGCATCCTGTGCGCCCGCTGCACCCGCTTCTCCGAGCAGATCGCCGGCGACCCGTTCATCGACATGCAGGAGCGCGGCGCGCTGCAGCAGGTCGGCATCTACGCCAACGAACCGTTCGAGTCCTACTTCTCCGGCAACACGGTGCAGATCTGCCCGGTCGGCGCGCTGACCGGGACCGCCTACCGGTTCCGGGCGCGCCCGTTCGACCTGGTCTCCAGCCCCAGCGTGTGCGAGCACTGCGCGTCGGGATGCGCGCAGCGCACCGATCACCGGCGCGGCAAGGTCCTGCGCCGGCTCGCCGGCGACGACCCGGAAGTCAACGAGGAGTGGAACTGCGACAAAGGCCGCTGGGCCTTCACCTACGCCACGCAACCAGACGTGCTCACCACTCCCCTGATCCGCGACGCCAACGGCGAGCTGGTGCCGGCGTCGTGGTCCCATGCGATCGCGGCGGCGACGCAGGGACTCGCCGCCGCCCGCGGCCGCACCGGCGTGCTGGTCGGTGGCCGGGCCACCTGGGAGGACGCCTACGGCTACGCGAAGTTCGCGCGAACCACGTTGGGCACCAACGACATCGACTTCCGCGCCCGCCCGCACTCGGCGGAAGAGGCGGATTTCCTGGCGGCCCGGATCGCGGGCCGGCCGGTAACCGTCAGCTATGCGGACCTGGAATCGGCTCCGGTGGTGGTGCTGGTCGGGTTCGAGCCGGAAGAAGAGTCGCCGATCGTGTTCTTGCGGTTACGCAAGGCGGCTCGCAAACACCACGTCCCGGTTTATGCCGTCGCCCCGTTCGCGACGCGCGCGCTGCAGAAGATGTCGGGCCGGCTGCTCACAACCGTTCCCGGCGAAGAGCCTGCGGCCCTCGACGGCCTGGCTACCGGCGAAGTGGGCGATCTGCTGAGCACACCCGGCGCGGTGATCATGGTCGGCGAACGTCTGGCCACGGTGCCCGGCGGACTGTCCGCGGCGGCCCGGCTGGCCGACGCAACCGGTGCCCGGCTGGCCTGGGTGCCGCGGCGGGCCGGCGAACGCGGCGCACTGGAGGCCGGTGCGCTTCCCGCACTGTTGCCGGGCGGCCGCCCGGTGTCCGACGACGCCGCACGTTCACAGGTCGCCGCTGCCTGGCACGTCTCCGAATTGCCTGCGGCGCCTGGGCGTGACGTCGAGGGCATCCTGGCCGGCGCGGCCGACGGCAGCCTGGGCGCGCTGCTGGTCGGCGGGATCGAGCCCGGCGACTTCGCCGATCCGGACGCGGTGCTGGCCGCGCTGGACGCCGCCGGATTCGTGGTCAGCCTGGAACTGCGGCACAGCGAGGTCACCGAGCGCGCTGACGTGGTGTTCCCGGTCGCGCCGGCGGCCCAGAAGGCCGGCGTCTTCGTCAACTGGGAGGGCCGCTACCGCGGCTTCGGACCCGCGCTGCACGGCACCACCCTGCGCGCCGGCCAGTCCGATCACCAGGTGCTCGACGCACTGGCCGACGAGCTGGGTGTCTACCTGGGACTGCGCACCGCCGACGGGGCCCGCGAGGAGCTGGCCGCGCTGGGCAACTGGGACGGCAAGCACGCGCCCACCCCCCGCGTCGAGGCGCCACAGCCGGCGCGACCCGCAGCGGGTGAGGCCGTGCTCACCGGCTGGCGGATGCTGCTTGACGCCGGCCGCCTGCAAGACGGCGAACCACACCTGGCCGGAACCGCACGCAAACCCGTGGTGCGGCTGTCGGCCGATACGGCCGCCGAGATCGGCGCCGCCGAGGGCCAGTCCGTGACCGTCAGTACCGAACGCGGCTCAATCACGTTGCCGCTCAACGTGACCGACATGCCCGACCGGGTGGTGTGGCTGCCGCTGAACTCCGCAGGCTCGGCGGTGTACCGGGAGTTGGGGGCGAGTCTGGGCAGCGTGGTCAAGATCGGGGTGAAGTCATGACGGGTTTTGGGCACGACGTCTGGTGGCTGGTGATAGCCAAGGCACTGGCCATCTTTGTGTTCCTGATGCTGAACGTATTGGTCGCAATCCTGCTCGAGCGCAAGATCCTGGGCTGGATGCAGTTGCGGCCCGGACCCAACCGAGCGGGCCCGTGGGGTGCCCTGCAGAGTCTGGCCGACGGCATCAAGCTGGCGCTCAAGGAGAGCATCACGCCCAAGGGCGTCGACTGGTTCGTATACTTTGCGGCCCCGGTCTTTTCGGTGATCCCGGCGTTCACCGCGTTCGCGTTCATCCCGTTCGGCCCGGAAGTGTCGGTGTTCGGCCATCGCACGGCGCTGCAGCTGACTGATCTGCCGGTCGCGGTGCTGTTCATTCTGGGGCTGTCGGCGATCGGCGTGTACGGAATCGTGCTGGGCGGCTGGGCATCTGGGTCCACCTACCCGCTACTGGGCGGGGTGCGCTCGACCGCGCAGGTCATCTCCTACGAGGTCGCGATGGGGTTGTCGTTCGCGGCGGTGTTCCTCTACGCGGGGAGCATGTCGACATCGCAGATCGTAAGCGCACAGGACCGCGTCTGGTACGTGTTCTGGCTGCTGCCGTCGTTCATCATCTATCTCATCTCGATGGTGGGTGAAACCAACCGCGCCCCGTTCGACCTGCCGGAGGCCGAGGGTGAGCTGGTCGCCGGCTTCCACACCGAGTATTCGTCGCTGAAGTTCGCCATGTTCATGTTGGCCGAATACGTCAACATGATGACCGTGTCGTCGCTTGCCACGGTCATGTTCTTCGGCGGCTGGCATGCTCCCTGGCCACTGAACATGTGGGAGGGCGCCAACCACGGCTGGTGGCCGGTGCTCTGGTTCACCGCGAAGATGTGGACCTTCCTGTTCATCTATATGTGGCTGCGAGCCAGCTTGCCGCGGTTCCGCTACGACCAGTTCATGGCGCTGGGCTGGAAGCTGCTGATCCCGGTCTCGCTGGTGTGGATCATGATCGCCGCGGTCATTCGCGCGCTGCGCAACCAGGGCTACCCGCATTGGACCCTGGTGCTGGTGATCAGCAGCATCGTCGTCGCGACCGCGCTCGTGCTGGCGCTGCGAAAACCGTTCAGCGTCAGCAGTGCTCGCGCCCAAAAACGCCGCAAGCAAGCCGAGGAAAGCTCCGAACGCATCGAACCGGCATTCCCGACACCGCCGCTGCCGACACACAGCGCGAGCAAGGAGAAAGCGCGTGCCTAAGTTTCTAGACGGCATAGCTGGATTCGGCGTGACCTTCGCGTCGATGTTCAAAAAGCGGGTGACCGAGGAGTACCCGGAGAAGCCCGGTCCGGTGAAGCCGCGCTACCACGGCCGTCACCAACTCAACCGCTACCCCGACGGGCTGGAGAAGTGCATCGGCTGCGAGCTGTGCGCCTGGGCCTGCCCGGCCGACGCCATCTACGTCGAGGGCGCCGACAACACCGAAGAGCAACGGTTTTCTCCCGGCGAGCGCTACGGCCGGGTGTATCAGATCAACTATCTGCGCTGTATCGGTTGCGGCCTGTGCATCGAGGCCTGCCCCACCCGCGCCTTGACCATGACCAACAACTACGAGATGGCCGACGACAACCGCGCCGACCTGATCTACGAGAAGGACCGCCTGCTGGCGCCGCTGCTGCCCGAGATGACCGCGCCGCCGCACCCGCGTACGCCGGGCGCCACCGACAAGGACTACTACCAGGGCAACGTGACCGCCGACGGCTTGCGCGAACCCCAAAGTGCGGGATCCAAAGCCGGAGACACCCGATGACCGCGCCGCTGGCAGCACATCTCGCCTCGGATGTCATCGTCCACACCTCCACCGGTGAAGCGGTGACGTTCTGGATCCTGGGGGCCGTGGCGCTGATCGGCGCGCTGGGCGTGGTGCTGGCCGTCAATGCCGTCTATTCGGCGATGTTTCTGGCTATGACGATGATCATCCTGGCGGTGTTCTACATGATCCAGGACGCGCTGTTCCTGGGCGTCGTTCAAGTCGTGGTCTACACCGGCGCGGTCATGATGCTGTTCTTGTTCGTGCTGATGCTCATCGGGGTGGATTCGGCGGAATCGCTGCAGGAAACCCTGCGCGGCCAGCGGATCGCGGCGGTGGTGACCGGTATCGGCTTCGGTGTGCTGCTGATAGCTGCCATCGGCAACGCGGCCACCGGAAGCTTCTCCGGACTGACCGCCGCCAACGCCAACGGCAACGTCGAGGGCCTGGCGGCGCTGATCTTCTCCCGCTACCTGTGGGCGTTCGAGTTGACCAGTGCGCTGCTGATCACGGCCGCGGTAGGCGCGATGGTGCTGGCGCACCGGGAACGCTTCGAGCGGCGCAAGACTCAGCGGGAACTCTCCGAGGAACGCTTCCGGCTCGGCCTGCGGGCCACCCCGCTGCCCAGCCCGGGCGTCTACGCCCGGCACAACGCGGTCGACGTCGCCGCGCTGCTTCCCGACGGCTCGTACTCGGAGCTGTCGGTGTCCCGGATATTGCGGACGCGAGGGGCCGACGGGCGCGAAACGCCCTCGCCCGAAGCCGTTAAGGGAAGCCCATCATGAATCCTGCCAATTACCTATACCTTTCGGCCCTGCTGTTCACCATCGGGGCGGCGGGTGTGCTGTTGCGACGCAACGCGATCGTCATGTTCATGTGCGTAGAGCTGATGCTCAATGCCGTCAACCTGGCGTTCGTCACCTTCGCGCGCATGCACGGCAAGCTCGACGGCCAAATGATCGCGTTCTTCACGATGGTGGTGGCTGCCTGCGAAGTGGTCGTCGGCCTGGCCATCATCATGACGATTTTCCGTGCCCGCAAATCGGCGTCGGTCGACGACGCGAATCTACTCAAAGGCTAAGAACGCCAAGATGACTCACTACACCTGGCTGCTTGTCGCGCTGCCATTGGCGGGAGCGGCGATCTTGCTGTTCGGCGGCAGACGCACCGATCCCTGGGGCCATTGGCTGGGCTGCCTGGCGGCGCTGTCGGCGTTCGGGGTGGGCGCCACCTTGCTGGCCGATTTGCTCAGCCGGGGCTCAGAAGACCGGGTTATTCGCCAGACCGTGTTCAGCTGGATTCCGGTCGGCCAGCTCCAGGTCGACTTCGGGCTGCAGATCGACCAGCTGTCCATCTGTTTCGTGCTGCTGATCTCCGGCGTCGGGTCGCTGATCCACATCTACTCGGTCGCCTACATGGCCGAAGACATCGATCGCCGCAGGTTTTTCGGCTACCTCAACCTGTTCCTGGCCTCGATGCTGCTGCTCGTGATCGCCGACAACTACGTGCTGCTGTACGTCGGCTGGGAAGGCGTCGGTCTGGCTTCCTATCTGCTGATCGGTTTCTGGTACCACAAGCCGACGGCGGCCACCGCGGCCAAGAAGGCGTTCGTGATGAACCGGGTCGGCGACGCCGGCCTGGCCCTGGGCATGTTCGTGATGTTCAGCAACTTCGGGACGCTGTCGTACTCGGGCGTATTCGCCGGGGCGCCCGCAGCCAGCCGGGGCGTGCTGACCGCGATCGGTTTGCTGCTGCTGCTCGGTGCTTGCGCCAAGTCTGCGCAGGTTCCGCTACAGGCCTGGTTGGGTGACGCGATGGAGGGCCCCACCCCGGTGTCGGCGCTCATCCACGCCGCCACCATGGTGACCGCCGGCGTCTATCTGATCGTGCGGTCCAACCCGCTGTACAACCTGGCGCCCGACGCCCAGTTGGGCGTGGTCATCGTCGGCGCCGTCACCTTACTGCTCGGCGCCTACATCGGTTGCGCCAAGGACGACATCAAACGCGCGCTGGCGGCCTCGACGATGAGCCAGATCGGCTACATGGTGCTGGCTGCCGGACTGGGCCCCGCTGGCTACGCGTTCGCGATCATGCACCTGCTCACCCACGGCTTCTTCAAGGCGGGGCTGTTCCTGGGATCCGGTGCGGTGATTCACGCCATGCACGAGGAGCAGGACATGCGCCGCTACGGCGGTCTGCGCGCCGCCCTGCCAGTCACCTTCATCACGTTCGGGCTGGGATATCTGGCGATCATCGGGGTACCGCCGTTTGCGGGCTTCTTCTCCAAGGACGCCATCATCGAGGCGGCACTGGCCGCCGGCGGCACCCGCGGCTATGTGCTGGGCGGGGCCGCGCTGCTGGGTGCCGGCGTCACCGCGTTCTACATGACCCGGGTGATGCTGATGACGTTCTTCGGCGCCAAGCGCTGGGCGCCGGACTCCCATCCGCACGAAGCGCCGGCTTTGATGACGTGGCCGATGATCCTGCTGGCCGTAGGGTCGGTGTTCTCCGGCGGCCTGTTCGCCATCGGCGGCACCCTGCAGCACTGGCTCGAGCCGGTGGTGGGGGCGCACGAAGAAGTCACGCACGCCGTTCCGGTCTGGCTCAACACCACCCTGGCACTGGCGGTAGTCGCGATCGGCATTGCGGTCGCCTACCGGATGTACGGCGGGAAGGCCGAGATCCCCAGGGTGGCGCCCGTTCAGGTTTCGGTGCTCACAACGGCCGCCCGCGCCGACGCCTACGGCGATGCCTTCAACGAGGAGGTGTTCATGCGCCCTGGCGCACAACTGACCAAAGCTGTGGTCGCGGTCGACGACGCCGGTGTGGACGGCTCGGTCAACGCGCTCGCGGCACTGGTGAGCCAGACCTCGAATCGATTGCGGCGAATGCAAACCGGATTCGCCCGCAACTACGCGCTGTCGATGCTGGTCGGGGCGGCCCTGGTGGCCGCGGTGCTGCTGGCGGTGAACCTGTGGTGAACCTGCCCTGGCTGTCCGCGCTGTGGCTGGTGCCGCTGGCGGGTTCGGTGCTGATCATCCTGCTGCCCCCGGGGCTGCGCCAGCTCGCCAAGTGGACCGGCCTGATCGTCAGCCTGCTGACCCTGGCCGTGGCCATCAAGATCACGGTCGGGTTCAAGCCCGGCGGCGATACGTACCAGTTCCTCGAAAAGCGTTCCTGGATTCCGGCTTTCGGGGCCGGCTACACCCTCGGCGTGGACGGCATCGCGGTGGTGCTGGTGATCCTGACCGCTGTGCTGATCCCGCTGCTGCTGGTGGCCGGCTGGAATGAGGCCGGCGAACGCAACCCGCGTAGCGTGCACGCCTACGTGGCTCTGACGTTGGCCATCGAGTCGATGGTGCTGATCTCGGTGGTTGCGCTCGACGTGCTGCTGTTCTACGTGTTCTTCGAGGCCATGCTGATCCCGATGTACTTCCTGATCGGTGGCTTCGGCCAGGGTCCGGGTAGTTCGCGCGCCGCGGTTAAGTTCTTGTTGTACAACCTGTTCGGCGGACTGATCATGCTGGCGGCGGTGATCGGGCTGTATGTGGTGACCACCAAGCACGGTTCGGGCACCTTCGATTTCCAGCAGATCGTGGACGACGTGCGCCACGGCCGCTACGGCGTGGACCCGGCCGTGTTCAAGGCTTTGTTCTTGGGCTTCATGTTCGCATTCGCCATCAAGGCGCCGCTGTGGCCGTTCCACCGGTGGCTGCCCGATGCCGCAGTGGAGGCGCCACCGGCGAGTGCGGTGCTGATGATGGCGATCATGGACAAGGTCGGCACCTTCGGCATGCTGCGCTACTGCCTGCAGTTGTTCCCGGACGCCTCAACGTATTTCCGTCCGCTGATCGTCACCTTGGCCATCATCGGTGTCATCTACGGCGCCGTCGTGGCGATCGGCCAGACCGACATCATGCGGCTGATCGCCTACACCTCGATTTCTCACTTCGGCTTCATCATCGCGGGCATCTTCGTGATGACCAGCCAGGGTCAAAGTGGCTCCACGTTGTACATGCTCAACCACGGCCTTTCCACGGCGGCAGTGTTCCTGATCGCCGGCTTCCTGGTTGCCCGGCACGGCAGCCGCTCGATCGCCGACTACGGCGGAGTGCAGAAGGTAGCGCCAATTCTGGCCGGCACCTTCCTGGTTTCTGCCATGGCCACGCTGTCGCTGCCCGGACTTGCCCCGTTCATCAGCGAATTCCTGGTGCTGTTAGGCACTTTCAACCGCTACTGGCTGGCTGCTGCGTTCGGTGTCACGGCGCTGGTGCTGTCCGCCATCTACATGCTGTGGCTCTACCAACGCGTGATGACCGGTCCGGTGGCCAAGGGCAACGAGAAGATCGGTGACCTGGTGCCGCGCGAATTGGTCGTCGTCGCACCGCTGATCGCGCTGCTGCTGGTGCTCGGGGTCTATCCCAAGCCGGTGCTCGACGTCATCAACCCGGCAGTTGAGAACACCATGACCACCATCGGCCAGCACGATCCCGCGCCCAAAGTGCCAGTCGGTACGGGTGTTTCCCGCACAGCCGAAGGACCACATCAATGACCCTGCCCAGTCCCAGCATCGAATACTTCCTGCTGTGTCCGATGCTCATCGTCTTCTCGGTCGCGGTGGCCGGTGTGCTGGTGGAAGCGTTCGCGCCGCGGCGGCTGCGATACGGCATGCAGGTCGTCCTCGCCCTCGGCGGGTTAGTGGCCGCATTCATCGCAATCATCGTGGTGGCCAAGTCGCTTCCGGTGTCCGGCCGCCGAGCCGTGCTCGGTGCGGTGGCGGTGGATCGGCCGGCACTGTTCCTGCAGGGCACCATCGTGTTGGTCGCCGTACTGGCGGTGATCTTCATGGCCGAACGCCGCCAGGTCAGTGCGGCGAAGAAAGTCGCCGTGGCGGCCGGTGGGCTGGATTCCTTTACGCCACAAGCTTCCGCGGTCCCCGGCAGCGATATCGAACGCGAGGCGGAACAGGCGGGCGCGGCCCAGACCGAGCTCTTCCCGCTGGCACTGCTGTCGGTCGGCGGCATGATGGTGTTCCCCGCCTCCAACGACTTGTTGACGATGTTCGTCGCGCTGGAAGTCCTGTCGCTGCCGCTGTATCTGATGTGCGGGCTGGCCCGCCACCGCCGCCTGCTCTCGCAGGAAGCCGCGATGAAGTACTTTCTGCTGGGGGCGTTTTCGTCGGCGTTCTTCCTCTACGGCGTCGCGTTGCTCTACGGCGCAACCGGCACGCTCACCCTGACCGGCATCCGGGACTCACTGGCCGCACATAGCGATACCACGCTGGCGCTGGTCGGTGTCGCGCTGTTATCAGTGGGTCTGCTGTTCAAGGTCGGCGCAGTCCCGTTCCACTCCTGGATTCCCGACGTGTACCAGGGTGCGCCCACCCCGATCACCGGCTTTATGGCGGCCGCCACCAAGGTCGCGGCATTCGGCGCACTGCTTCGCGTCGTCTACGTCACGCTGCCGCCCCTGCACCACGACTGGCGCCCGGTGCTGTGGGCGATCGCGATCCTGACCATGGCGGTGGGCACCATCACCGCGGTGAATCAGACCGACGTCAAGCGGATGCTCGCCTATTCCTCGGTCGCGCACGTCGGCTTCATCCTCACCGGGGTGATCGCCGACAACTCCGCGGGACTGTCGGCGACGTTGTTCTATTTGGTCGCATACAGTTTCAGCACCGTGGGCGCATTCGCGATCGTGAGCCTTATCCGTAATGCCGACGGTGTGGAGGATGCGGATCTGTCGCATTGGGCCGGCCTGGGTCAGCGCTCACCCATTGTGGGCGTGATGCTTTCGATGTTCTTGCTGGCCTTCGCCGGTATCCCGCTGACGAGTGGATTCGTCAGCAAGTTCGCGGTGTTCAAGGCCGCCGCCGAGGGCGGGGCGGTGCCACTGGTGATCATCGGCGTGATCTCCAGCGGGGTGGCCGCCTACTTCTACGTCCGCGTGATCGTGCTGATGTTCTTCACCCAGGGAACCGACGACACCCCGCAAGTGGTGGCGCCCGGGGTGTTGAGCAAGGCCGCCATTGCGGTGTGTGCGGTGGTCACCGTGGTTTTGGGGATTGCCCCCCAGCCGGTGCTCGACCTGGCCAACCAGGCCGCCCAGCTGCTGCATTAGAAGTTGAACAACCCCGAGTGGTTGTTGAGGCTGTTGAACAGCCCTGAGGTGTTGTGACCCGAGTTGGCCACTCCCGAGGTGGCGGTGCTCAGCGCGTTGTTGGCCGAGTTCGCGATGCCGATGTTGAACGTGCCGATGTTGCCGATCCCCACGTTGAGGATGCCGCCGACGTTGTAGATACCGGCGGCGCCGCCGGTGCTGCCCGTCACTACGTTGTACAGACCCGACACCGGTAATGCGCCCGTGCTGGAGTTCTGAAAACCGGAGACGTGATTGCCCGAATTGAAGAACCCGGAGGAACTGTTGCCGGAGTTACCGACGCCCGAACTCGCAGCGGACTGGTCCGAGAAGCTGCCCAGGCCGGTGTTCACGTCGCCCGAATCGAACAGTCCGGTGTTGAGGTCGCCCGAGTTGAAGTAACCGGTGTTCCCCGAACCCGAGTTGAAGCTCCCGGTGTCGGTGCCGTTCAGCAGCGAGCCACCTGAGTTGAAGTTGCCGGTGTTGAGGGAGCCGGAGTTTCCGAAACCCATGTTGGCCGAGCCCGAGTTGCCGCCGCCCACGTTGTCGGCGCCGACGTTCCAGAACCCGAAATTGTGGTGACCGCCGTTTCCGAAGCCGGTGTTGAACGATCCGCCGTTCCAGAAGCCGGTGTTGGTGTTGCCGCCGTTGGAGAAACCGAAGTTGCCGTTACCGGCGTTGAAGAAACCGACGTTGTTGTTGCCGGAGTTGAAGAAACCGATGTTGTTGTTGCCGGAGTTGCCGAGGCCGACATTGCCGATACCCGTATTCAGGGCGCCGAACCCGAACTGGTGGTTGCCGGTGAGCCCAAATCCGATGTTGCCGTCACCCTTGTTGCCGAAGCCGATGTTGCCGCTGCCGTGATTGCCGTAGCCGATATTGGTGTCGCCGAAGTTTCCGCTGCCGCCGTTGCCGGCGCCGAAGTTTCCGGATCCCCAGTTGCTGAAGCCGCCGGCGAACCCCGGTCCCGCATTTCCGCTGCCGAAGTTGTGTCCGCCGGTGTTGCCACTGCCGATGTTCATGCTGTCGTGGTTGCCGCCACCGATATTGCTGTCGCCGAAGTTGCCGCTGCCGATGTTGCTGTTCTGCCGGTTACCGGAACCCCAGTTGTTGATTCCGAGGTTTCCGCTGCCGAAGTTCGCATTGCCACGATTGCCGCTGCCGATGTTCGACGTACCGGTATTTCCGCTGCCCATGTTGTTGTCGCCGGTGTTTCCACCGCCCAGGTTCCAGAAGCCCTTGTTGCCGATACTGGTGTTGATGTCCGGAATTCCGAACGGGTTGGCCGCTGCCGCGTGCGGCCCTTGCCCCGATCCCCCCAGGCCGGACAGCGCTTGCGTCCACGAGGACAATTGCGCGACGGCGGCCGACACTCCCCCGTGATAGCCGACCATCGCGGCCACGTCGGCGGCCCACATTTCCTCGTACCCTGCCTCAGCTGCCGCGATGGCCGGCGCGTTCTGGCCGAATAGGTTGGACCACACCAGTTGGACGAACGCATTGCGGTTGGCCGCCACCGCCAACGGGTGGATCGTCGCTGCCCGCACCGCCTCGAACGCACCGGCCACCGCTTTAGCCTGCGCCGCCGCGTCGGCGGCGCGCGCCGCGGCCGTGCTCAACCACCCCGCGTACGGAGCCGCCGTCGCGGCCATCGCCGTCGCGGCCGCACCCTGCCAGGCCTGACCGGTCAGTCCCGCGGTCACCGACCCGAACGAGTCTGCCGCCGAACCCAACTCGGCGGCCAACCCGTCCCACCCGACCGCCGCCGCAAGCATCGGACCCGAACCTGCGCCGGTGAATATCTGCGCCGAAAGCACCTCAGGCGGGGTCACAAAGAAACTCGTCATAGCGGCATCATTGCGAATCCAGCTGCTACCGATCGCAACTTTGCGATTGCGGCGCTGGCGCAGGCGCGCTGAGGGCTAGGCCGGACCGAAGATGCCCGCCTGGTGATCGCCTTGGTTGAAGAATCCTGCGCTGTGGTCGCCCGTATTTCCGGCGCCGGTGCTGCCAACGCCGGAGTTGTAAATGCCGATGTTGGCTATGCCGGAGTTGAAGAAGCCGTTGGCGCCGAGCCCGGTGTTACCGAAGCCTCTGCTGCCCAGACCGGAGTTAGAGAAACCCTCGGTATTCGCATCGGTGTTGAAGAAACCCGACGATACGTTCCCACCTCCGAGGACGTTCTGGTAGCCGGAAATGGCGTCGCCGTGGTTGAAGAAGCCCGATACGTCGTTACCCGTATTGCCGAAGCCGGATGTGGTCACCCCGGGCACGGTCAGGGCGCTGCCGATACTGGTGTTGTAGTCACCAGAATTGAACAAGCCGGTGTTGGTATGACCCGAATTGAAGAAGCCGGTGTTGAGACTGGACGAATTGCCGACGCCGGTGTTTAGGCTGCCCCCATTGAAGAATCCCGTGTTGAACGAACCGGTATTTCCGACGCCCACGTTCGCGCCGTTGCCGCCGTTGAAGAAGCCCACATCGGCCCCGGCGGCATTTCCGAAGCCGAAGTTCTGAACGCCGGCGTTCCCGAAACCTGCGTTCATGCTGCCGGCGTTCCAGAAGCCGGTGTCGGTGTGACCCGCGTTGCCGACGCCGAAGTTCTCATTGCCGGAGTTGAAAATGCCGAAGTTTCCATCACCGGAGTTGAAGAACCCGACGTTGTGGTCACCGGTGTTGCCGAAACCGATATTTCCGACGCCGGTGTTCAGCGCGCCAAACCCGATCTGGTTGTTGCCCGTGAGCCCGAAACCGATGTTGTTGTTGCCGTTGTTGCCGAACCCGAAGTTGTTGCTGCCGGTGTTGCCGAACCCGGTGTTGAAGCTGCCCTGGTTGCCGCTGCCGATGTTCTGCGAGCCGATGTTTCCGCTGCCGTAATTGTTGTTGCCGATGTTTCCGCCGCCGAGGTTGCCATCGCCCTGGTTGCCTGAGCCGAAATTGTTGGTGCCCTGGTTGCCGCTACCGAAGTTGACGTGACCGTTGTTGCCGCCGCCGACGTTGCTGTTACCGACGTTGCCGACACCGAGGTTCCCCGAGCCGACGTTGCCGCCGCCGAGGTTGGCGTTGCCGAAATTGCCGATGCCGGTGTTTCCGTTGCCGGTGTTTCCGCTGCCCGGATTCGCGCTTCCGGTGTTGCCGCCACCCAAGTTCCAATTGCCCTTGTTGCCCAGACCGGTGTTGATGTCAGGGAGACCGACGACGCTTGAGGCAGCCGCCGCGGGCACGCCCCCTAGCAGGGGGCTGAACACCTGCCCGATACCCGGCAACCCCGCCAGCGCCTGCTGCCACGACGGCAACGAAGCCGCGGCTGCCGAAGCCCCACCGTGGTACCCGACCATCGCCGCCACATCGGTGGCCCACATCTCCTCGTACAGACCCTCGGCAGCCGCAATCGCCGGCGCGTTCTGACCGAACAGGTTCGATAAAACCAATTGCACGAACGCATTTCGGTTGGCCGCCACTGCCAGCGGGTGAATCGTGGCCGCCCGCGCGGCCTCAAACGCACTGGCAACGGCCTTGGCCTGAGCCGACGCGCCCGCGGCCCGCTCCGCAGCCGTACTCAAGAACCCGGCATACGGTGCGGCCGCGGCGGCCATCGCCGCCGCGGCCGCCCCCTGCCAGGCCTGACCCGCCAGCCCCGACGTCACCGACCCGAACATCTCCGCCGCGGACCCCAACTCAGCCGACAGCCCGTCCCACGCCGCCGCCGCCGTCAGCATCGGCGCAGCACCCGCACCAGAGAACATCCGCAACGAGTTGATTTCCGGCGGCAATACCGAGTAATTCATGAGCGTCCCCTTTCGCTGAGCGACTACAGGCCACCCCGCTCCGATCCACCTGCTCGCATCACGTCAGGCGATCGGCCCCCTTCGCTCGACCTGTACAAATGGACTTTAGGGAAAACTCAGGCCGAAATCAGGGAATCGGTGAAAATAGTTCCAGCACAAGTGGATTAACGCACGCAACGATCGTTGGGCACACGGCATCGACAACTGGGCCGCCCGCTCCCGCGGGTAGCTGGGCGGCCCGAACGCCCGTTATGGCTGACCGAAGAAGCCCGCTTGGTTGTCGCCCTGGTTGAACAGACCCGCGCTGTTATCACCGGCGTTGCCGATACCCGAGCTGCCAGACCCGGAGTGGTAGATGCCTGAGCTGGATCCCAACGGCGCCGAGATTCCCACGCCATAGTTGAAGGCCTGGGAATTGGCGATGCCGGTGTTGTCGTGGCCGGTGTTGAACAAGCCGGTCTGTCCGTCACCAGTGTTCGAGAAACCCGAACTGTCGTCGCCGATATTCTGGAAACCCGAAGTCCGGTCACCCGAGTTGAAGAAACCAGAGACATTGGTACCGGTGTTTCCGAAGCCCGACGAGGTCGCCCCGACCGGAGTGACCGAGCTGCCGACAGCGGTGTTGAAGTCGCCCGAGTTGAACAAACCGGTATTGACGTTGCCGGCGTTTCCGAAGCCCGTGTTCAAGCTGCCGGCATTGAAGAACCCGGTGTTCTTACCCTCCGTCCCGAAAACCGCACCGCCAGAATTGAATGCGCCACTGTTGTCATGACCGGCGTTACCGAAACCTAGGTTGGCACCGCCCGCGTTCCCGAAGCCAACGTTGTTGCTGCCGGCGTTTCCGAAGCCGAAGTTCAGGCCGCCCGAGTTTCCGAAGCCAGTGTTGATGCTGCCGGAATTCCAGAAGCCGCTGTTGGTGCCGCCCGAGTTGGCGAAGCCGAAGTTTCCGTTACCGGAGTTGAAGAAGCCGAAGTTTCCGTCACCGGAGTTGAAGAAGCCGATGTTGTTGGAACCGGTGTTGCCGAAGCCCATGTTGCCGGTGCCGGTGTTCAGCGCCCCGATGCCAATCTGGTTGTCGCCCTCCAGGCCTATACCGATGTTGTTGTTGCCGTGGTTGCCGAAGCCGAAGTTGAGGTTGCCGATGTTGCCGAATCCGACGTTGGACGAACCGATGTTGGCGCTGCCGAGGTTGAAGGATCCGATGTTCGCGCTACCAAAGTTGTGGCTGCCGAAGCGGTTTGCGCTGCCCAGGTTGCCGTCCCCGAACACGTTGGCAAAGCCGAAGTTTCCGCTGCCGAAGAAGTTGCCGCTGCCCAGGTTGAGGTTGCCGAAGTTGCCCCAGCCGAAGTTGATGTTGCCGAAGTTTCCGCTGCCCAGGTTGGCAAAGCCCGAGTTTCCGCCGCCGAGGTTGATGTTCCCGTTGTTTCCGCCACCGAAGTTGACATTGCCGACGTTTCCGGGACCGAAGTTGAAGTTGCCGTGGTTGCCACCGCCGAGGTTCCAGACGCCCAGGTTGCCAAGCCCGGTGTTGATATCGGGCGGGGTGAACGGCGTAGGCGCCGTCAGCGCAGTGACGATGGGAGCCGCAGGGCCGAGGTCAAGCAGGAATGCCGGCGCACCGGCGCGACCGAAGAAGCCGGCCTGGTTGTCGCCCTGGTTGAAGAACCCTGCGCTGCCGTCGCCCGCGTTACCTACACCGGAGCTGCCACTGCCCGAGTGTGAAATGCCCGAGTTCGCCATTCCTGAGTTGTAGAAGCCCACACTGTTGTCTCCGGTGTTACCGACGCCGGTGGAGAAATGGCCCGAGTTGTTGAAGCCGGCGTTGTAGTCACTGGAGTTGTTGAAACCCGAGGCGTGGCCGAAACCGAAACCGCCATTTGTGTTTTGGAAGCCGGATGAGTCAATGGCCGAGTTGTAGAAGCCCGAGCTGCCCGCACCGGTAACCCCGAAGCCCGACGACGTCACACCGGCCGGGGTGAGCGCGCTACCGACGCCCGTGTTCAGGTCGCCGGCGTTCATGAAGCCGGTGTTGATGCTGCCCGCGTTCCCAAAGCCGGTGTTGGTGTCACCGGCGTTCCACCAGCCGGTGTTGTAGTTACCCGAATTGGACATGCCGGTATTGCCGATGCCCGAGTTGCCAAAGCCCATGTTATTGAAGCCCGAGCTGCCGAAGCCCACATTTGCCGCACCGGTGTTGCCGAAGCCGAAACTTTGCTCCGCGGCGTTGCCGAAACCGGTATTGAGGCCGCCGCCGTTCCAGAAGCCGGTGTTGGTGGTACCGGCGTTGGCGAAGCCGAAGTTTCCGTTGCCCGAGTTGAAGATGCCGAAGTTACCGTCTCCGGAGTTGAAGAAGCCGATATTGTTCTTGCCCGAGTTCCCGAACCCGAGGTTTCCGACGCCCGAGTTCAGCGCGCCGATCCCCACCTGGTTATCACCGGTGAGACCGAACCCGATGTTGTTGTTGCCGTTGTTGCCGAAGCCGAAGTTGAAGTTGCCGTTATTGCCGAACCCGACGTTGTAGAAACCATGGTTGCCGCTGCCCAGGTTGAGCGAACCATTGTTCCCGCTGCCGTAATTGGTTTCGCCGCTGTTGCCGCCACCGAAGTTTCCACCGCCGAAGTTGCCGAAGCCGAAGCTGCCGTCACCGCGGTTGCCCAAACCGAAGTTGAGATGGCCCAGGTTTCCGAGGCCGAAATTGCTGTAGCCGGTGTTGCCACTGCCCAGGTTGTAGGAGCCGAAGTTTCCGCTGCCGAAGTTCAGGTTGCCGGAGTTTCCCCCACCCAGGTTGACGCTGCCGTGGTTACCGCCGCTGAGGTTGAAGGAGCCGTTGTTTCCCCCACCCAGGTTCCAACTGCCCAGATTGCCCAAACCGGTGTTCACCGCCTGGATGGCGGCAGCGGCCGGCGCACCGAGGCCGGGTAAGCCCTGCAGCCAGGACGGCAACGCCGCCGCGGCTGCCGAGGCCCCGCCGTGATATCCCACCATTGCCGCCACATCGGCGGCCCACATCTCCTCATAGATGCCCTCGGCCGCGGCGATCGCAGGAGAGTTCTGGCCGAAAATATTAGACAACACCAACTGCACGAACGAATTACGGTTGGCCGCCACCGCCAACGGATGAATGGTCGCTGCCCGCGCTGCCTCAAAAGCACTGACCACGGCCTTCGCCTGAGCCCCCGCTCCAGCGGCCCGAGCCGCCGCGGCGCTCAACCACCCTGCGTACGGGGCCGCCGCGGCGGACATCGCCGCAGCGGCCGCCCCCTGCCAAGCCTGACCCGTCAAACCCGATGTCACCGAGCCGAACGACTCGGCCGCCGACGCCAGCTCAGCGGAAAGTCCGTCCCAGGCCAGGGCGGCCTCGAGCATCGGCGCCGAACCCGCGCCCGAGAACATCCGCAGCGAATTGATCTCCGGCGGCAAGACCGAGTAGTTCATGTGAGGTACCCTTCCGCTTCACCCAGCGCAGGTCGCCCCGATTTTCGACCTGTAAATAGGACTCTAGGAAAAATATCGGCGCCATATTCGCGGTTCAGTCAATTTGCTTCCGAGCAATTAACCAGCGAACGGACGAGTGGCCACTACGTAGATCGCCAATACCGCGAGCGGGGCCACCAAGGGCAACCACGGCAGCTGCACGGGAAACGACACCGCGACCAGACCGGCGAAGGTAAACCCCAGGGCCGAAACGATTGTTGGCCAGCTCGCCACGACGACACCCGCGGGCCCACCGGGCGCGTGCCGGCACACCAGATAGCCAACCGCGCACAGTCCCGACAACGCGGCCAGCACTTCGGGCGGATCGGCGGCCAATAGCACCGACACCGTCAGCAGCACGGCAAGCGTTGCCGCAGAACGAAACACCGTTGCGGCCGCGACAGCGACGACGGCGGCAATCGCGGCGACAACGGCTGGACCGTGCGCTCCAACCGTCGCGGCCCCCACCATCAGCACTCCGAATGCCGGCGCGAAGATCTGAGGTTGCAGTAGCGCCACCACGTCAGCGCCTTACCGCTAGCCGCCCGCGCAGCCGACGGCGCCGGTCGGGCAACGCACTCATCGACTGTTCCAGTGACCGCTCGCCTGGCCAGGACAGCACATCCACACCGACGGTGGCCATGTCGCGATACATGGCGGAGCGCTGCAGCGACCACATTCGCATGACCAGCGGGTCCTGCTCACCTTCAAATGGCGAACTGTCCAGAACGTCGACCGCGACCACGACATGGCCGCGCTTGCGCAAATCGATGAGCGCCAGCGCGAATTCGGTGTCGAGCAGGGTGGAGAACGCGACGACGATCGCCCCGGCGGGCACCGCGGCGCGCGGCGCCAGTGTGCCAGTGGTGTTTTCGAAGCGGTCACCGGCTCCCAGCACGGTATCGAGCACGCGGTAGAACTGGCGCTGGCCGATATCGGCGCCCAGCCAGCGCGGACGATTCCCGCCGAGCGCGACGATCCCGGCCCGGTCGCCGTTTCGCAGCGCGGTCTGGACCACCTGGGCCGCGCCCCGCACCACCCGTTCGGTGGCCAGGGTGGCCGGGCCTGACGGCTGTTGATACGTGTCGATCAGCACCACCACGTCTGCGGCCCGGTCGGTCAACCGCTGCGTCACATGCAACCGGCCGCGGCGCGCGCTCACCGCCCAGTTCACCGCGCGCAGCTGATCTCCGGGCACATAGGGGCGAATGTCGGCGTATTCGACGCCGGGGCCGATATGCCGGGTGAGGTGGGCACCCAGCCGATCCAGCAACTCGGTCTGCGGAATCGACGTCGACTGTGGCGGAGTCAGCGGAAAGACGATGACGTCGGCGGCGTCGACCGTCCCCGATCCCCGCAGCAGTCCGCCGCGCGCGATGAGGTCCACCCGGGCCCGGATGGGATACCGTCCCCAGCGTGGCGTCACCGCCGCAACGGTTTTCACTTCCCGATCGTCGGTTTCGACGGCTTCAAGCCGCATGGGTTCGGGGGCGAAGACAACGAATTCGACTGCTGCGGTGGGTGTTTCCGTCGTCACCCACACTCTGGCCCGGGCCTGCTCATTTTCGAAGCATCGTTGCGCATCCGGTTCGGCGTGCACCTTGATCGTCGGAGCGGGGTGCTGCCAGCTGATCGAGCAGAGTACTCCCAGCAAGGGTGCGACGAATGCGATCAGCTGCCATTTTCCGCCGATGACCGCTGCGACAAGGGCAAATCCGGCACAGGTGGCGATCGCCAGCGTCAGTTGTGAAGCACGCCAGCGCAGCTCGACCTCGCGGGTTTGGATCACCCCGATCCGCCTGTACCTGCGCGCGGAACAGGCAAGCGCCGCAACAGCTCTCCGATGACGTCAGCGCCCTGAATCTTGCGCACCCACATTTCTGGACGCAGTGTGATCCGGTGCGCCACCGCGGCGATGGCGAGCGCCTTGACGTCTTCGGGGATCACATAGTCGCGCCCGAGCAGCAGGGCACGGGCGCGCGCAAGCTGGACCAGGTCGAGTTCTGCGCGCGGGCTGGCGCCCACCGCCACCTGCGGATGGTTTCGGGTCGCGGTAGCCAGCGAAACCACATAGTGCAGCACGTCCTCGTGTACCGTCACCTGCTCGACCGATTCCCGCATGGCCAGCAGATCGTGTGCGTCCACCACCTGGTTCACCGTCGGCTCTGCCGAACCGCGTTCCAGGCGGCGGCGCAGCATCGAGGTCTCGTCCCGTTCCGAAAGGTAGCGCAGCTCCAGCCGGATCGCGAACCGGTCCAGCTGTGCCTCCGGCAAGGGATAGGTGCCCTCGTACTCGATCGGGTTGTCGGTGGCCAGAACGATGAAAGGCATTGGCAGCCGGTGGGTTTGGCCGTCGATGCTCACCTGGCCCTCGGCCATCGCCTCCAGCAGTGCGGCCTGCGTCTTGGGCGGGGTGCGGTTGATCTCGTCGGCGAGCAACAGGTTGGTGAAAATGGGCCCGCGCCGGAAATCAAAACGCCCGGACTGCATGTCGTAGATGGTCGAGCCGAGTAGATCGGCGGGCAGCAGGTCGGGAGTGAACTGCACCCGGGTGAATTCCAGGCCCAGCGCCGCGGCGAAGGATCGCGCGATCAGCGTCTTGCCCAGGCCGGGAAGATCTTCGATCAGTACATGTCCGCGCGCCAGGACGGCGGTGAGAATGAGCGTGAGAGCCGAGCGCTTACCCACGACGACACGTTCGATCTCGTCGAGCACCGCCTCGCAGTGGGCGGTGGTCGTGGCGGCCGGCATAGTCATGAGTCAGTCATGATTCAGTCATACCTGTTCCAATTTGTGCAGGATTTCTTCCAGCGCAGCGCGACCGGGTCCCGGCGCGCTGTCACCCGTGCGTGTGACGTTGTTGGGGTTCACCCATTCCCATAGCTCGGTGCCGAAAAGCATTTGGCCGGTGGCGAAGAAGGCGGCCGGGTCGCGCGCCTGCCGGTGCCCGGTGGCGATTTCGAAGCGCCGCGCCAGCATCGGCCGCAGGTGGCGATCCCAGTCCGTTCGAGTGGATTCCGACCAGCGGATGGTCGTCTCGGTATTGGACAACCAGCGGCGCAACCCCTCCGCCAGATCGTCGGATTCCGGGTCGGCCGAGGGATCGTTCGGGTGTCCGAGGACGCGGCGGATGTTGAGCAACACCAGAGCCAGGGCGACGCCCGCCGCGGCTACCACATAGCGGCGATCCTGCAATATCAGCGCCAGCAACTCTATCCCGACCATCAGGAAAAGACCTAGGGCGATAAGCCTTTTCATGCCGCACTCCGGGTGCTCAGTTCGTCGCGAACCAGCTGCAGCACTCGCACCGCCACCTTGCGATGCCCCTCGTTCATCACATGCGGGCTGAATCGGGCTTCGGCGAACAGCTCTACCAGCCGGACGGCGTTATCCGCCTGCAACGCATGACGTTGCACGGCCCGGGCCAGCACTTCGGTTGGGGTGTCGAATTCCTGGGGAGCAGCACCGGGCACATCGGCCAGTTCACGTTCCATCGCCGCGTAGCACGCGATAATCGCTTCGCGGGGTTCGCGACTCAGGTCGGCGATTTCGGCGAGCCCGACTTCGGCTGCCCGCGCCAGTGATTCGGCCGCCTTCGGAGGTGGCGGCGTCGTCGGGGTGTCGCCTTCGGCGGCAAGGGCCGTTGTCGCCGTCGGGCGCCGCCGCCGGGACACGATCACTCCGGCCGCAACGACCAATAGCAGCACGGGCGTGCTGGCGATCAGGATGCCGAGCATGTCCCCGTTTCTCTTCTGCTGCGGTAGCGGCTTGGGTGGCGGTGTGGTGCCGGGCGCCGACGTCGATGCGTTCGAATCCGGACTGGGTGCGTCCATGTTCACTTCGTGCGGCGCGAGTATGCGCGACAGCAGCAGCGCGACCAACAGCCAGGCCACGATCGCTCCGAGCGCGATCAGCACCACCCGCCAATTCGGCCGGCCCGTGCCGCGGCCCACCATTTCCGGCAGCTGCCCCACGCTGGACGCGATGGTGCGTGGATCACGCAAGCGCGCGATGATGGAGAACGCCAGTATGGCCAGCGTCGCGGCGATGGCGGTGACGAGTATCGCCAGCGCCGCCCGGTTTCCACCGGCCTCCGCCAGTCGCGATCCGTGGTTCGCCGGAAGGTAGCCGCGAAGCGCGGCGGCAACCAAGATCAACAGAGCGATCAGGACGATAACGCGGCCCGTGGGTTTGTCAGACATCAACGCCACCCCGAGGCAGTAGTGCGCCTCATAGCCGAAGGCTAGCGGCGCCGAGCCGCATGGGTCCAGCTTGTCACCGTTGGCGATTTATCGGTCGAACACATATTCGATCCCGCTTGCGGGACCCCCCGAACCCACCGCGACACTGTAGTTGCCGCGACGACACGCCGAAAACGCTCACGGTAACTACAGCTTCGGGGCAAAAGGGGTGAAGCTGCCGTCCAGCACCTGCAGGTGACCGATCGTGCGCCCGGTGACGACGGCCGGGTCCACCAGCGCGAGTTGCACTGCGGCCCGGGCGAATTCGTCCGCGGAAGCCACGTCGTCGAACTCGCGCGCGTAATAGGACAGCCCCGGGGTGAGGATCGGCTTGGACGGCGCCAGCGCGTTGACGGCGATGTTGTGCTCGGCGAGATCGAACGCCGCACATTGGGTGAGGTGCTCGAGGGCCGCCTTGGATCCGCCGTAACCGGGCAGGACGCCGCCGCTGCGGTCGGCGTAGGGGCCGTTGCCGGGCAGCCGCGACGCTATCGAGGTGATGTTGATGATCGAGCCGCGACCGGCGGTGATCATGTCCACCGAGACCAGTTGCATCAACTCATAGGCGGCGAACACCGCGACGTCGAAATGCCGGCGGAATGCGGCCAGCGGCGTGCTGACAAACCCCGGCCACCCGGGCTTGGCCGCCTGGGCGGATCTGACCCGCGGCTGATCGCCGGGCGCCGGCGGACGTCCCGGTGCTGTGAACGCGGCATTGTTGACCAGAATCGCGATGGGACCCAAGGCATCTCGCGCCTCCTGCACCAGCCGCGCAATGTCGTCGCGGTCGGTCAGATCGGCGCGTACTGCCACCGCCTGTCCGCCGGCCGCCTCGATGTCGGCGACCGTCTCGCCGATAGTGCCGGGCAGCCGGTCGTCCCACACCCGTTCGGTACGCCCCACGACGGCCACCGCAGCACCCTCGGCCGCCAGTGACAGGGCGATCGCCCGGCCCAGTCCGCGACTGGCGCCGGTGACGATGGCGGTGCGGCCGGCAAGTCTCATTGCGTCACTCCGTGCACGACGATGGCGGTGGTCTGCTCGACCCAGGTGTCGTCGAGTTTGTCGTCCGGAGACAACAGCATTCGCAGCATGGTGGCTCCGCCGATCAATTCGATCAGGCGTTCCGGGACGACGTCGGGATGCGCCTCACCACGCTCGACGGCCTCCTGTAGCCGCACCCGCACGAGGGTGAACAGGTCGCTGAAGCGGGCCAGGACACGGGCGTTGAGTTCGGGGTCGGCCGTCATGTCGGCCACTAAGCCGGGCAGTGCGGCCCGCACTACCGGGGTGGTGAAGACGTCGCGGGTGGCCTCGATCATCATCCGGATATCGGCGGCGAAGTCGCCGGCCGGAGCCTCGAGCGCGGTGGGCGCCACCGGGAAAGCCGCCTCGTGCACCAATTCGGCCTTGCTCGACCAGCGTCGGTAGAGCGCGGATTTCGTGGTTCCGGCCCGTTCGGCGACGGCAGCCAGGCTGAGGTTCGAATAGCCGGTTTGCACAAGCAGTTCCGCGGTCGCCGACAGGATGGCCGAGTCGATGCGCGGATCCCGGGGCCGCCCGGCGCCGGGGCCCTTGTCAACGGAGGACGGGTCTGCTTTCATAACGCTACCTACCGTATCGTAATTACCCCACGAAGGAAGCCCCGTGGCCAAAGACCCGGCCCCCGACAACGTCGACCGTCTCCAGCGCTCGAGCCGTGACGTGACCACACTGCCGGCGGTGATGTCGCGATGGCTGGGCACGGTACTACCCGGCGGCGTGACACCCGAGGTGACCGTGGAAAGCGGCGTGGACTCTACAGGCATGTCGTCGGAAACCATCATCTTGACCGCCCGCTGGGAATCCGGCGGCCAACCGATTGAGCAGAAGCTGGTGGCCCGGGTGGCGCCAGCTGCGGGCGACGTGCCGGTCTTCCCCACCTATCGGCTTGACCATCAATTCGAAGTGATCCGCCAAGTCGGCGAGCTCACCGACATCCCGGTTCCCAACGTGCGCTGGATCGAAACCACCGGCGAGGTTTTGGGCACTCCTTTCTTCCTGATGGACTACGTCGACGGCGTGGTGCCGCCGGACGTGATGCCGTACACCTTCGGCAACAACTGGTTCGCCGACGCACCGGCCGAGCGGCAACGACAATTGCAGGACGCCACCATCGCAGTGCTGGCGAAGCTGCATTCAATCCCGAACGCGGAGAAGACGTTTGGCTTTCTCACCGAGGGCCGCACCGGAGACACCGCACTGCGCCGGCACTTCAGCTGGGTGCGGTCCTGGTACGACTTCGCAGTGCCGGACATCGGCCGTTCGGCACTGCTGGAACGGACCTTCGAATGGCTGGAAAGCAACTGGCCATCCGATGCCGCCGCGCGTGAGCCGGTACTGCTGTGGGGCGACGCCCGGCTGGGAAACGTCTTGTACCGCGACTTCGCCCCGGTCGCGGTGCTGGACTGGGAGATGGTGACGCTGGGCCCGCGCGAGCTCGACGTCGCCTGGATTGTCTACGCCCACATGGTGTTCCAGGAGATGACCGCCCTGGCGACGCTGCCAGGCCTGCCGGACGTGCTGCGTGAGGAAGACGTGCGCGCCACCTATCAAGAACTCACCGGCGTGGAACTTGCTGACCTGCATTGGTTTTACGTGTACTCCGGCGTGATGTGGGCGTGTGTGTTCATGCGCACCAGCGCGCGGCGAGTGCACTTCGGCGAGATCGAAAAGCCCGACGACCCCAATTGCCCAGAGTCGCTGTTCTACCACGCGGGATTGATGAAGCGTCTCATCGGAGAGGAGCAGTAATGCTAGGCCCACTCGACGAGTTTCCGGTACACCAGGTACCTCAGCCGATCGCCTGGCCCGGTTCCTCCGACCGTAACTTCTACGACCGCTCCTACTTCAACGCCCACGACCGCACCGGCGACATCTTCGTGATCAGCGGCATCGGCTACTACCCCAACCTCGGCGTCAAGGATGCCTTCGTGCTCGTGCGCCGCGGGCATACCCAGACCGCGGTGCACTTGTCGGACGCCATCGACTCCGACCGGCTGCACCAGCACGTCAACGGTTATCGAATCGAGGTCATCGAGCCGCTACGCAAACTTCGGCTGGTCCTCGACGAAACCGACGGCGTCGCAGCCGATCTCACCTGGCAGGGGCTTTTCGATGTCGTCCAGGAACAGCCGCACCTGATGCGCACGGGCAACCGGGTCACCCTGGACGCGCAACGGTTCGCCCAAGTCGGCAGCTGGAGCGGACACCTCGTCGTCGACGGCGAGGAAATCTCCGTCGACCCCGCGACGTGGATCGGCAGCCGCGACCGCTCGTGGGGCATCCGGCCGATCGGTGAGCCCGAACCGGCCGGCCGGCCGGCCGACCCGCCGTTCGAAGGCATGTGGTGGCTGTACATGCCGATGGCGTTCGACGACTTCGCCGTTGTGCTGATCATCCAGGAGGCGCCCAACGGCTTCCGGTCCGTCAACGATTGCACCCGGGTGTGGCGCGACGGCCGCATCGAACAGTTGGGCTGGCCGCGGGTGACGACCCACTACCGCTCCGGCACCCGCATCCCGACCGGGGCCACCATCGACGCGACCGCTCCCGACGGCACGCCGGTCCACTTCGACGTGGAATCCAAACTGGCGGTGCCGATTCACGTCGGCGGCGGCTACGGCGGCGACGCGGACTGGCTGCACGGCATGTGGAAGGGCGAAAAGTTCGTCGAGCGGCTGACCTACGACATGAACGACCCGGCCATCATCGGGCGGTCCGGCTTCGGCGTCATCGACCACGTGGGGCGCGCGGTCTGCCGCGACGGCGACGCGGATCCAGTCGAGGGCTGGGGCCTCTACGAACACGGCGCACTCGGCCGCCACGACCCGTCGGGATTCGCCGACTGGCTAACGGTCGCGCCGTAGCTCGTCGACAATCTCGGCCAGCGTCTGCAGCCCGATAGGCGAGGGCTGATAGAGGCACACCGTGTCCGAGACACCCGAGACCCGGTCCCGGATGTAGGCCGCGATCTCGGCGGGGGTACCGCAACCGGCCAGGGTGTGCAGGATCTCGTCGTCGATCAGGTCGGCCATCTCCTGCCAGCGGCCCTGCTTGGACATCGCGTTGAGTTCGGGTTGCAGATCCTCCCAGCCATGGGCGGCCAGCACCGGACGATAGGCCGGGGTCGACCCGTAGAACGCCAGCAGCCGACGCGTGCTGGCATCGCTGTCAGCCGAGGACACGATGATCTCGGGGATGATGGCGAAGTCCTCGGCTCGCCGTCCGCCGGCGGCGAGGCCCTCGCGCACCGCCGGCATCGTGTGCTGGTGCAGGAACCGTTTGGAGCCGAACGGCATCACCAGCAGGCCATCGGCATGCGCGGCGACGGCCTGGGTGAGCTTGGGACCCAGCGCGCCGACGTAGATGGGCGGCGGGCCATACGGATTCGGACCGGGGTTGAAAGTCGGCGTCATGAGCGTGTGCTGGTAAAAGTCGCCGCGAAAGTTCAAGCGGGAACCGGTATTCCACGATTCGAAGATCGCCCGCAAGGCAGCGACCAGTTCGGTCATCCGGGCCACCGGCCGGTCGAACTGGGCGCCGAAGCGCTTCTCGATCTGGGCCCGCACCTGGGTGCCCAGACCGAGGATGAACCGGCCGCCGCTCAGTATCTGATGATCGTTGGCCTGATGGGCAAGGTGTATCGGATTTCGCGGAAAGGCGATCGCCACATTGGTCATCAGGTCCAGACCGCCCACCGTGGCGGCCAGGGTCAGCGGGGCGAAAACGTCGTGCGGTCCTTCGAAGGTGGCCACCCCGCTAGCGCCGGCGTCGCGCAATTCCCGCGCGCGCTCGGCAGCATCGGTGAGCCCATACAGGGCGGTGTAGACCTGCAAAGTGCCCGCCTGACCAGGGGAAGCAACTGACGATCGAAATTTATCCTACGGGGAGCCGACTAAATGGGGTTCACTATAGGGCGTGACAAACCCTCCGCGGATTGTCGACGTTGTCGTGGTGGGGGCCGGCTTCGCCGGGCTGTCTGCAGCCCGTGAGTTGACCCGACAGGGCCACGATGTGCTGGTATTCGAGGGGCGCGAGCGTGTTGGCGGTCGCTCTTTCACTGGCAGCGTCGCAGGATTACCAGCCGATATGGGCGGCTCATTCGTGGGCCCCACCCAGGACGCGGTCCGAGCGTTGGCGGCCGAGCTGCAGGTGCCGACCACCCCGACCCCCCATCAGGGCAAGAACGTCATCCACTGGCGGGGCGGGCCACGCGCCTACCGCGGGACGATTCCCCGGCTGTCGCTGGCTGGGCTACTCGACATCGGCCGGTTGCGTTGGCAATTCGAAAGAATTTCACGCAACGTCCCGATTTCGGCACCGTGGGACGCCCGACGGGCTCGCCAACTCGACGAGGTGTCGTTGGGTCAATGGTTGCGTTTGGTCCACGCGACCGCCTCCTCGCGCGACCTGATGGCGATCATGACGCGAGTGACTTGGGGATGTGAACCCGACGACGTGTCGATGCTGCACGCCACCCGATATGTCCGCGCCGCGGGCGGCCTGGACCGGCTGCTCGACGTCGAGAACGGTGCCCAGCAGGACCTGTTTCCGGGTGGCACTCAACAGATCGCCGAGTTGGCCGCCGCCGAACTCGGCTCCCGGGTGGTGCTCAACGCGCCGGTCCGTCGCATCGAGCGGCACGGCGCGGGTGTGACGATCACTTCCGATCAGGGCCAGGCCGATGCCGGGTTCGTCATCGTAGCGATCCCACCGGCCCATCGCGCAGCCATCGAGTTCAGTCCCCCGCTACCGCCCGAATACGAACAGCTCGCCAAAAACTGGCCACAGGGCCGGCTCAGCAAGGCCTACGCCGCATACGAGACGCCGTTCTGGCGTACCAACGGTTTCTCCGGCCAGGCTCTGTCCGACCGGGGTCCGGTGTTCATCACCTTCGACGTAAGTCCTCATGACGGCCCCGGTGTTCTGTTGGGATTCGTCGATGCCCGCGCGTTCGATTCGCTGCCCACCGAGCAGCGCCGCCGCGATGCGTTGCGGTGCTTCGCGGCACTGTTCGGCGAGGAGGCGCTCAAACCCCTCGACTATACCGATTTCCGCTGGGGCACAGAGGAATTCGCACCGGGCGGCCCGACGGCCGCGGTGCCGCCGGGCTCGTGGACGCGATACGGGCGATGGTTACGTGCGCCGGTCGGGCCGATTCATTGGGCGGGCACCGAAACCGCGGACGAATGGACCGGATACTTCGACGGCGCGGTCAGGTCCGGCCAGCGGGCGGCCGCCGAGATCGCGGCCCTGCTATGAGCTGATTCGGTGCACCCGAGACCGGGCGACCGATTCGGCCAGGACGCGCAGCTGGCGATTGACCTCGTGCGGTTGCTCCAGCATCGAGCAGTGGCCGCCGGGCAGTTCGACCAGACCGACGACGTTGGGCGCGGTGGCCGCGATCTTGCGAGACTGGCTGATCGGCGTCAGCCGATCACGTTCGCTACCGATAACCAGGGTCGGCACCGTCAGACCGTCCAGGTTGAGGTAGCGCGATCCCATTTCCCCGACGAGCATTCTGGCGCAGCCACCGCGCCCCGCCGGTGACGTCTGCACGAACAACTCGTAGATCAGGTTTGCCGCACTTGGGTCGGCATCGGCGGCAACCGCCATCATCGCGACCAGCTGCCGAGCCGGTATCCGGATCGCGCCCGGAAGCGGGAAGCCGCCCAGGGCGCCGATCAGGCTCCGGCCGGCCAGGACCCGGGCCCCCGCCAACCCCTTGGGCACCGGCAGGAAGCGCACATTGGACACCAGGTCGCCGGTGGTGGTGTTGATCATCGCCACGGCGTCCGCACGCCGGGAAACCTTGTGGCGGTAGCGTTGCGACCAGGCTGCGATGGTGATGCCGCCCATCGAATGCCCGGCGATCACCGCGCGCTCGTGCGGAGCCAACGTCGCGTCCAGTACCGAATCCAGGTCGGACGCAAGGTGTTTGAGACTGTAGCCACCCCGGCGCGGGATGCCGCTGCGTCCGTGACCCCGGTGGTCGAAGGCGATCACCCGGTAGTCGGAGGCAAGGTCTGCGATTTGGTAAGCCCACGCCCGCAGGGCGCAAGTGATGCCGTGGGTCAGCACTATCGGGTAGCCATCGGACGGCCCGAACACCTGGGTGTGCAATGGGGTTCCGTCGGCTGCGCGGACCGTCAGGTCGCGGCTGGGCGGCAACTCCTCGGGCAGCCGGAGTCGCGTACTGCCCCGGGTCGACTTCCGAGCACTCATCGCCGCTCCCCCTTCGAACGCGGCCGCATTGCCGCCTTCCGGTTGGACGCGAGTTTACCTGCACGTAATGGGAAGCCGTCGCAGTTTGGACCAGATTTCCAGGCACGAGATGTGAGAGGCTGACACTCGTGTCCCAGTTATCCCGTCGGGAATTCCTGGCGGCGGCGAGCTTGACCGGCGCCGGGCTGGCCGCGGGCTGCACAACCAATCGTCCGCCGGCGCGCAGCACCAAGATTTCGCGTCCGGGCACTACCACCACCGCGCCACCGGACACCAAGTCAGTGCTCGTGATCGGCGCCGGGATGGCGGGTTTGGGTGCCGCGCGCAGCCTGGCCGACGCCGGATGGCCGGTGCGAGTGATCGAGGCCCGCAATCGAATCGGCGGCCGCGTGCATACCAATCGCGATTGGGGGGTGCCGCTGGAAATGGGTGCGTCCTGGATCCATGGCGCAACCAACAATCCGCTGGACGAGCTGGCCGACAAGGTGTCAGCGCAGCGCAGTCCCACCGAGTACTACAAGTGGACGGAACTCGCGGTGGACCCTCGACTGGCTCCGCTCACCTACACCCAGGCCAGCCAAACCAAGTGGCGGCATTTCGTGGAAGATGCCGGCGACGACGTCGACGGCGGGTCATTGGGCGCCGTGGTCGAAGCCTCGGCCAAACGCGAGGAGCTTTCCGACACCGAGCGCGCTGAATTGGCCTTCTTCGTCAACACCGAGATCGAGGAGGAGTTCGCCGCCGACGCGAGCCAGCTGTCCGCTACAACGTACGATCTGGGCCGCTACACCGACGGCCCGCAGCTGGTGATCACCAGCGGCTACGACGCAATCCCGCGGCTGCTGGCCGAAGGGCTGCAGATCGTCCTCAATACCGTCGTCACATCGGTTGAGCGACACGATGATTCGGTGACGCTGCGGGCGGGCAACCAGATGTTCGAGGGCCCGGCCGCGATCGTCACCGTTCCGCTGGGCGTGCTGAAATCCGGTGCCATCACCTTCGATCCACCGCTACCCGACGGACACGCCCATGCGGTGAGCGCCTTGGGATTCGGCGTATTGTCCAAGAGCTACTTCCGGTTCGACAAGCGAACCTGGGACGTTCCGAATTCGTTCTACCAGTATCTGGGCGCTGACGACGGCATGTGGGCGCAATGGTTGAGCTTGCCGGCCGACGCGGGACCAATTGTGTTGGCTTTCAACGCGGGTCACCGGGGCCGGTATGTGGAGTCAGCCGCTGGCGGTGATTTGATGAACAGCGCGCTGCCGATCGCCCGGCGGCTGTTCGGAGCTGACATCGCGCCCCTGGAGATCAAGTCGTCGACGTGGAGCGTCGACCCATATGCAGTGGGCTCGTATTCATTTCACGCTCCCGGCTCAGGACTGGACGACCGGCGCCGGCTGCAGCAGCCGATCAGCGACCGGCTGTATCTGGCCGGCGAGGCCGTCGGCACCGACAATCCGGCCACCGTGCACGGCGCTCTGCTCAGCGGGCGGCACGCTGCGGCTGAGCTGATGAACCGGTTACGTTGATGCTCAATACTTTTCGAACGCGGGTAGCTCACGCCAGCTCGGCCAGGTGGTCTCCCAGACCCGGTGGATCCGGCCGTCGCGCAACCCCGCGATGAGCACCACCTCGATGCGGCTCGGCTGCTCGCCGGGACGAGACGTGGTGATCCACACCCGCGCGGCGACCTTGTCGGGGGCCGCCACCCAGGCCTGCTCGTCGTATTCGACGGCGTAGCTGATGTCGCTGGCATATAGCTCGCGGTGGCTGTCGCTGAACTCGGCGCAAGTTTGGCTCAGCCCGTCGGAGTACATCACGAAGTCCGGGTGGTAGTAGTGCTCGATCAGCTCGGCGTTCTTAGCGACGACCATTCGGTCGAACATCTCGCGCAGCAGGGCCACTGGGTCTGGTTGGCTCAAGCCGGCAGCTCTTCCCTGTTGCCGCGGCCCAGGTTGCGGAAACCAGCACAGGCTTGTTTGACACCCAAGATGAACGGCAGCGACTGCATCTCGAACTTCATCTTCGCCGAGAACCGGCCGACGGGGCTGCGCTCGGGCACCTCAGGCACCTCCACCGGCAGGGCGAGGTCGATGTAGAAGGTGGACGTTTGGCCGATGCCTTCGAAGTCGTGGGTGAGCGGCAGCGAACGCTGACGCATCGACTCCTCCAGGCACTGCGACACCACGTCGGTCATCAGCACGTATTCGGGTATCGGTACCGAGTTCTTGAGCATCCGGTGCACCAGGATGACGTCGACACCGGCGAGCTCGACGCGGCGCTTCACCTTTTGCTCGGCCACCTCGCCCTCGTGCACCACAAACTTGAGCGAAAGGTTGCCCAACTGGGCGCAGCTCTGGCAGGTGCAGGATGCGTCCTTCTTGATCCGTTCCTTACGGGCCAGAAATGCCTGCCGCATGATCGCCAACCGTTCACACACCATTCTGGCGTTGCCCCCCGGCGCCCAGAAGAATGCGGCATCGCCTTCCAACTTCGCCAGCTTGAGGCCTTTGCCGGCATCGATGACCGCCTCCAGCAGCGCGGCCACCGCCTGCTGGGCGTGCGCCAGGTGCATCCGGTTCCACGTCATGTAACGCGTGTACCCGCCGATATCCGCGATGAGCAGAACTGCACGCCGGATCGCCATGAATTCGGCAGTTTACTAGTCGCTAGAGAATTGGTCTGCCCCCGGTGACCGCCACCCGTGCGCCCGAGATGTAGCTCGCCTCGTCGGAGGCCAGCAATACGTAGATCGAGGCCAGCTCGGCCGGCTGTCCGGCGCGCCCCAGCGGCACGTTGTCCCCGAACGACTTCACTTTCTCCGCAGGCATTGTCGACGGGATCAGCGGCGTCCAGATCGGGCCGGGGGCAACGCTATTGACCCGAATGCCGCGTGGGCCGAGGAGTTGAGCAAGACTGGCCGAGAAATTCGCTATCGCCGCCTTGGTCGCCGCGTATGGCGCCAGCGTGGGATTGGGAGAGTCGGAATTCACCGAGGAACTACCGATGATCGACGAGCCTTCGCGCATGTGCGGCAGCGCCGCCTTGGCGAGGTAGAAATAGGCCCCGACATTGAGCCGGAACGTGTGGTCCCATTCCTCGTCGCTGATTTCTTCCAGGCTCTCGTGGGTCATCTGGAAGGCGGCGTTGTTGACCAGCACGTCGATCTGACCGAACTCCGACGCGGCCCGCTCGACGACCGCGCGGCACTGTTGCGCATCGGCCAGATCACCCCGAACCAGCACGCATTTGCGACCCGCGTCTTCGACATACCGCGCGACGTCCTGAGCGTCGTCGTCCTCATTCAGGTAGGCGATGAGCACGTCGGCGCCCTCTCGAGCGAAGGCGATCGCGACGGCTCGGCCGATTCCGCTGTCGCCGCCGGTGATCACCGCGCTCTTGCCGGTCAGCTTGCCCGATCCGGTATAGCTGTGCTCGCCGCAGTCCGGGACGGGATCCATCTGCGCCTGTACACCGGGGACGGATTGCTGCTGTTCGGGAAATCCCATGTGCAGGGCATAACCGTTATCGGCGGGGGTAAACCTGAGGCGTCAATTTCCCGAATTACTCAGTCCCACAACCAGATTGATCGTGACCGCTAGAATTACCGCCCCGAAGAGGTAGGACAGCACCGCCTGACAAAGCGCAATGGCACGCAGTTTGCCTGTCTGCAAGCTGGTGTCGGAGACCTGGTAGGTCATGCCGACGGTGAACGCGAGGTAGAAGAAGTCCAGGAATCGCGGCTCTTCGGCGCCATTGAAGTTGATCCCGCCGGTGGGCTCGGAGTAGTAGATGTCGGCGTAGCGGACGCTGAAGACGGTGTGCACGACGAACCACGCGGCGACAATGCTGACCACCCCGACCGCAGCCGTGACATCCTTCTCGACCCCCGCCTTGGAACCCGCGGCGAGCAGATGCGCGACACCACCCACACTCGCCACGCTCGCCACCAGGATGATGGCGTCGGTGACCCAGCCCCTCGGCGGGTCCTCGGGGCGGACATGTTCGCGGGTCTGGACGGAGTCCATCGGCAGCACGACGATCCATGTCCAGGCGAGGTAGACGAACGCCGCAGCGATCCAGCCCGCGGCCGGCGCGTATCGCAAGCCTGCCGCCGAACTGATGAGCATTGCCGTCGCGACTCCGAGCAGTGCCGCCACGATCAGCCGAATCACTACGCGCGTGCGTACCGTCGCCATGGCTACCCTAAGTGCAGCAATTTGGATCCAGTGCGGCACACAGAGCCTGTAGCGCATCCGGACGCACCCGATGGAACACCTTCATTCCGCGCCGGTCCGAGACCACCAACCCGGCCTTACGCAGCTGAGTCAGATGATGACTGACCGTCGACTCGCTGAGGTCCAGTACCGCGGCAAGTTCGCCCGAAATCTCCTCGCCCGCAGATGAACTGAACAAGTACGAGATGATCTTGACCCGGACCGGGTCGGCCAGCGCCCGTAGCCGCAACGCGATCTGCAGTGCATCGTCGTCTGACAACTGCCCTGAAGCCACCGGGGCGCAGCAGACCGGTGCGGTCGTGTCGATCACCGGCAGCGCTCTGGGCATAGGGCCACATTGCCACAAAGTTTGACATATATCAAAAAGGTGGCATGCTGAGTGTCGTCGAACTACTTCGATATATGTCTCACAGGTTTGGAGGATTTTCCATGTCTCGAGTGCAGCTGGCTCTCAACGTCGACAACCTCGACGACGCAATTGCGTTCTATTCCAAGCTGTTTGGTTCCGAACCGGCCAAGGTCAAGCCCGGTTACGCCAACTTCGCGATCGCCGATCCGCCGTTGAAGCTGGTCCTGCTGGAAAACCCCACGCAGGGTGGCACACTTAACCACCTCGGGGTGGAGGTCGAATCCAGCGAAGACGTGCACGCCGAGATCGGCAGGCTGGCGTCTGCCGGGATGTTCACCGAGGAAGAAATAGGCACCACGTGCTGCTTTGCCACCCAGGACAAGGTCTGGGTCACCGGGCCGGGCGGCGAGCGGTGGGAGGTCTACACGGTGCTGGCCGACTCCGACACCTTCGGCGCAAGCCCTCAGCACCCCGCCGAGAACGGCGACGGCGTGTGCTGCGGCGGTGCCGCCGCCCAGACCGCGCCGTCATGCTGCTGAGTTCGGCAGCACGTCGATGACTGACACCGTCCCTCGTTCTGGGCTCGCCGCTGCGACAAGGCTTCCCACTCTTGATCGGCTGCTGCCGGTTTGGATTGCGGCGGCCATGGCTGCCGGGTTGTTGCTGGGCCGATTTGTCAAAGGCTTGGGCACGGCGCTGAGTGCCGTTGAGCTCGACGGCATTTCGTTGCCGATCGCACTCGGCTTGTTGATCATGATGTATCCGGTGTTGGCCAAGGTCCGCTACGACCGGCTGGACACGGTCACTCGCGACCGCACGCTAATGGTGTCCTCACTTCTGCTCAACTGGGTGCTGGGGCCTGCGGTGATGTTCACCCTTGCCTGGCTGCTGCTGCCGGATCTGCCCGAATACCGCACCGGCTTGATCATCGTCGGGCTGGCCCGCTGCATCGCCATGGTCGTCATCTGGAACGACCTGGCCTGCGGCGACCGTGAAGCCGCCGCGGTCCTGGTCGCGCTCAACTCGATTTTCCAAGTCGCGATGTTCGCAGTTCTGGGCTGGTTCTACCTCGCAGTACTGCCCGGCTGGCTCGGGCTGGCTCAGACCGACATCAGCGTCTCCCCCTGGCAGATCGCCAAGTCGGTGCTCCTGTTTCTCGGCGTGCCATTGGCGGCGGGATATCTATCCCGACGCTGGGCCGAAAAAACCAAGGGCCGCAACTGGTATGAAACCCGCTACCTGCCGAGGATCGGGCCGTGGGCGCTCTATGGGCTGCTGTTTACGATTGTGATCCTGTTTGCGCTGCAGGGAGACCAGATCGCCACTCGGCCTTGGGACGTGGCCCGCATTGCCCTGCCGTTGCTGGCCTACTTCGCGATCATGTGGGGCGGCGGCTTCGCCTTCGGCTACGCCGTTCGACTCGGTTATGCACGCACCGCGACCCTGGCTTTTACTGCCGCCGGCAACAACTTCGAGCTCGCCATCGCCGTGGCGATCGCCACGTACGGCGCCACCTCAGGCCAGGCACTGGCCGGCGTGGTAGGCCCGCTGATCGAGGTGCCGGTCCTGGTCGCTCTGGTCTACGTCTCCCTGGCGCTGCGGCGTCGCTTCCCGACATGACCGGCCCCAGCGTCCTGTTCGTATGCGTGCACAACGCCGGTCGATCCCAAATGGCGGCCGCACTGCTGACCCACTTCGCCGGTGACCGCATCGAAGTGCGTTCCGCGGGAACCGAACCCGCCGAGCAGATCAACCCTGTGGCCGTTGCTGCGATGGCCGAATTGGGCATCGACATCACCGCGGCGGCGCCCAAAGTCCTCACCGATCTGGCCGTCGCAACCAGCGACGTCGTGATCACCATGGGCTGCGGCGACACCTGCCCCTTCTATCCCGGGGTGTCCTATCGCGACTGGAAACTTGACGACCCCGCCGGCCAACCGCTTGACGTCGTACGCCGAATTCGTGACGACATCGCTGAACTAGTGCGTGCCTTGATTGACGAACTACTGCCTGTTCAAGACGCGTGACCTCCCGTTTGGACGCGCTGCTTTGACCCCGCCTCATAGTTGCGATTAGTGAGATAACTGTGTAGATAGTCGTCGGCCAGCAGACGGGGAATCTGGTGGCGGTGCTGCGGCGATGGGTCAAAGCGGAGAACCTTCGCGCCGTCCACCGTGGCTACCGGAATGTTGTAGTCGGGGTTTTCTTCGACGAACTTGATCAGCTTCTTGGTCGTCAGGTTCTTGGCGTATTCACGGTCGGACTGCACGAGTCGCGCGACGTAGGCCATCTTGGCTCGCATAGTGGGGTCATCCATCACCGCGTTCTCCAAGTCGGCGAACCCGTCGATGCGGACCTTCGCGGTGACGGTGGCAAGGGTTTCGCGGGCCAATCGGCGCGCCTTCTGGTCGGCCTGCAGTTTGGTCTGGATCAGCGTCACTGTCGTGAAGTAGGCGAACCCCGCGCAGGTGAATACGTCGAATCGCGGTTCGTAATAGAGCACTTCGCCTTCGATCGGCCGATAGATGCCATCGCGAGGTATGAGGGTGATTCCGCGCTTGCGGGTCGCGATGCCGGGACCCTTCAAGCGGTGGGCGACGATCTGGCTCGGTCCGGTGCCGACCGCGTGGGCCATTGCGACCGCCTGGCCACCACCGGCGTCGTTGGGAACGTCGCCGCGCCGAATCTCGGCGTCGACGGCGGCGAGCTCGGGGATCTCGCTGAGGTTTTCCACGAGCACCTGGGCTGAGCTGGTTTGGTAGGACGGGTCGTAGTCAAGGAATTGCTTCTGCGACAGACCTGTCGCGGCTCCCACGACGTCTTTGATCACGTCGGCAGCCATGTCACTGACTACGTCGAACCTCGACACCTGTGCGCCGGCCAGCGCCTCGCCGCGAATCACGAAATTCGCAAGGGCGGCAATGCTTTTGCCGACAGCTTCGGTGAGCGCCTCCCGGGCTGTATCCGCGGTCATGTGCGCCCCTTCAGTTGGATCGCGACGTCGTCGCCAAGGTAGCGACATTCGAGCGGCCCGCGCTGCGGGATGTGATTGCGCTTGGCCAGCAGCATGGTGACGGTGCCGTTGGTAGCCGTCACCTCATAGAGGCGGAAGCCGAAAACGGCAAGGGCCGGATTCAAGTGGTAGAGACCGGCACGAACGTAGATCACGACCAGCAGCACCACGAGCGCCCAGGTGGCGGCGACGGCGGGCCCCCTGGCCCCGCCGAACAGCGCAACAACGAGCGGTACGACATAACTCGAGGTGAAAGCCAGCACCCGCTCATCGGCACGCCGAACCGACGTGGTCTCGACACTTCGCGGCTGGATCCTCGACAGACTCCGCAACACGACGGCAAGGAGCAGAACTGCCGCCGCGGCCGCCCCCAGGATCACCCAGCTGACCCAGCCGAAATCGCTGAGCTTGAGGACGGCGAGCAACGCGACCAACGGCGCGAACGCCGAGGCCAGCAACCCTATGCCGACGACCCGTTTCATAGCTCCGACCCTACGGCCAGGCACCGACAGATTTTTCTACTGAGTGTCGCCCCTCAACAACCTGATCAAACGCATCAAACGCATCGGCTACGGCTTCACCAACTTCGAGAACTACCGCATTCGCGCACTGCTCTACGCCGGCAAGCCCAACTGGCGGGTCCTCACATCCATCGTCGTCCGATGAACACCGCACCCTGGCAATATCCGAAGAGCCTGTAAACCATGTCTCGGGACACCTGTCAACGATGTCCCGAGACAGGACACTGGTAGCGGGGACAGGATTCGAACCTGCGACCTCTGGGTTATGAGCCCAGCGAGCTACCGAGCTGCTCCACCCCGCGTCGGTAAACGCAAGGCTACCCAACACTGAGGACCCTAGCCAAATCGCGCGTCTAACTGCGCAGACGTTCGACCCGCGGCACTCCGTGCGTCGATAGGTTCAACCTGCCGGGCGCGGAATAGTGAACCCGTTCGGGTGAGTTGACTCTTCGGGGGCCGACCGATTGTCGGCGACGCATCTTGATCACGAAGGAGTCTTTAAGAGCATGACTCAGAGCACGACGATCAGCCCGGGCAGCGTCGTCGCGGCCCGGGAGCTGAACACAGTCTCTGGCACTGCGGTGCTGGTTCCGGACCCGCAGCACGTAATCCATTTGCAGTTCCGGAGGTTCGCTGGGTGCCCAATCTGCAACATGCATTTGCAGTCGGTGTTGCGGCGGCACGACGAGATCGAGGCGGCCGGCATCCGCGAGGTCGTGGTGTTCCACTCCACCGACGAGGAGTTGCGCCGGCATGTCAGCGATCTGCCGTTCGCGGTAGTCGGGGACCCCGAGAAGCGGCTCTACGCGGAGTTCGGAGTTGAGTCGTCGCCGCGCGCGGTACTCAATCCGCGGGCGGTGGCGCCGGTGTTCAGAGGAATGGTCGCTCAGCGGCGGCTACTGCCCACGATTACCGGGGATCGCGCCGACGCACGCCCGCCGAACCTGCACCCCACGGGCGGCCGGTTAGGGTTGCCCGCCGACTTTCTGATCGGCTCAGATGGCCTTGTCATCGCCTGCAAGTACGGCACGCATGCCGATGATCAATGGTCGGTCGACGAGTTACTCGCCCAACTGCGTTGAGAGTTCTTCGCTCGCCTGGCCGCACGACCGTGACTGGTTTGCGCTGTCGCGTCTCCCGGACGGATGGCGCGCCCGGTCGTCCCCGCTACTCCGGCCAACCGTTGTTGCGGATCCGGTCGACCATGTCCTCGCGGACGAATGTCGGGTCGAAGTGCGCGAGTATGTCGGCGTTCATCGTGCCGTAAGTGGTGTGCGGCCGGTGTTTCATGCCTTCGTTGAAGGCAACCAGGATGCGGTTCTTGAAATCCGGGCGGGGGTGGGCAGCGATAACCGAGGCAAGCGCTTCCGGGGACAGGTCCTCGCGACCGATACCCACTACGTCGGTCTCGACACCGGCTGTGACCAAAGCGATTTCGGGTTCGAGCAACTCGGGCACACCTGGCGTCGTATGCAAAGCGATGCCCAGCCACACCTTGTCCGCGTCGCCCGGCTCTACACCGCGCTCCAGCAGGAAGTCGCGCGCCGCGTTGGCCCCGTCAACCTCGAAACGCCGCTCAGAGGAGCGATAGCGCGAGGTCAGGCCGAGGTCGTGAAACATCGCCCCCACATAGAGCAGCTCCAGGTCGGGTCGCAAACCGAGCCGGCGGCCGTGTAGCGCGCCGAACAGGAACACCCGACGCGAATGGTCGAACAGCAGATCGTCTTCAGCGCTACGAATGAAGTCGGTTGCCTCGCGCACCAGCGGGGTGTCGGGTAAGACGATCCCGGCAATGGTTTCAATCGAAGTGGTCATGGTCGCGCCTCCTTTGTTGTGTTGTTGCCAGTGTCCGGCGACGGACGGTGATCCGACGGGGTCGTTCCAGCCGTCCTTCCCACAAATTGCGACATGGTCCGCACAATGGGTGGATGACTGCCAAAGCGGCTCGAGTGGTGGTGATTGTCGTCTTCGACGGTGTGAAGCTGCTCGATGCGGCGGGACCCGCTGAGGTCTTCGCCGAAGCCAACCGGTTCGGCGCCAACTACGTGCTCGAAATCGCATCGGTGGATGGAAGCGACGTAATCACGTCGATAGGAACACATTTCGCGGTCACGCGCAGCATCTCGTCGATCGAATCCGTTGATACCGTCGTCGTTGCCGGCGGGGACGACCTGGTGGGCCGGCCGATCGATCCGGCCCTCGTCGAGGCGCTCAAGACGGTGCCGCCCCGCACCCGGCGTCTGGCATCGGTATGCACGGGTTCCTTCATCCTGGCGCAGGCCGGGCTGCTCAACGGCCGGCGCGCCACCACGCACTGGCGCCATGCGCGACGGCTCGCGCGAGCCTTCCCAGACATCGGCGTCGAGCCGGACGCGATTTTCGTCCGCGACGGCGACGTGTTCACCTCGGCGGGCGTCTCGTCTGGCATCGACCTGGCACTGGCGATGGTCGAGGCGGATTACGGTGCGAAGTTGGTCCGCGAGGTAGCACGGTCCTTGGTGGTATACCTCAAACGCGCTGGCGGACAATCACAATTCTCCACCCTGGTCGAGACCGATCCGCCGGCCGAATCCGCACTGCGGGTGGTCACCGACGCCGTAACCACCGATCCCGGCGCCGACCACAGCGTGAAAAGACTTGCCGCTCGGGCATCTTTGAGCACCCGGCAGCTGACCCGGCTGTTTCAGTCGGAGCTAGGCACGACGCCCGCGCGCTACGTAGAAATGGTCCGAATCGATTACGCGCGTGCAGCACTCGACGCCGGCCGCTCCGTCGCCGATACCGCGCGCATGGCGGGCTTCGGCAGTACCGAAACGCTGCGCCGGGTTTTCCTCAGCCATCTCGGGATAACCCCGAAGGCATACCGCGACAGATTCCGCACCGCCGCGCGCGGCTAACACCGCGACGAGCGTGCGCAAAATGCCAGCGCGCGCGGCGTGTCAACGTACAGACATGCACGCTCGCGGCGGACAGGAATTACTTGGTGTTGTTGAACTTGGTGATGGCTTCGTCAAGGCGTTGCAGAGCAGCGCCGTACCCGGCGAAATCACCCTTCTTCTGCGCATCCCGCGCCGCGCCGATAGCTGCCTGAATCTCTTGCATCGCAGCGGCTTTGGCGGGCGACAAGGTAACCGACGCGTCCGGTGGCGGCGGCACCACCGCGGTCGGCGGGGGCGACACCGGCCCGTTGGACGGCGGCGGCGGGTTCGCCGGAGGCGCCGCCGGCACGCCGGCGTCGGTGGGTTGTATCCCCGTCGCGGCGGCACCTGCCCCCGGCCCGAAGAGCCCCGTCAGGGCATCGCCCACAGTCGGCCCGTACCCGATCTTGTCGTTGTACATCATCGCCACCCGGATCAGTCGCGGATACGAAGATGCGGCGTCGCTGGCGCCCGGCGAGGCATAAACCGGTTCGACGTAGAGCAATCCGCCCTGGCCCACCGGAAGCGTGAGCAGATTGCCCCACTTGATGCGGTTCTGGTTATCTCGCCCGATCACACCGAGGTCCTGGGACACCGCCGGATCGGTGGTTATCGCGTTGTTGGCCAGCTTGGGACCGTTGACCTGGCCCGGGATGGTCAACACGGTGATCCTGCCGTACGTCGCGGGATCGGAACTGGCGCTGATGTAAGCAGCCAGATAGTCGCGCTTGAACCTGTTCATCGCGCTGGTCAACTGGTATGAGGCCGTATTGTCGTTCTTGGCAATGTTTTTCGCGACGATGTAGTACGGCGGCTGATAGCTGCTGGCCGTCGGGTTCGGGTCCAACGGAACGTCCCAGAAATCCGAGGTGGAGAAGAACGTCACCGGGTCGTTGACGTGGTATTTGGCCAGCAGCATGCGCTGCACCTTGAACAGATCCTCGGGGTAACGCAGATGCTCGGCCAGCTCGGGAGTGATGTCGCTCTTGGGCTTGACCGTGCCGGGGAAGACCGACATCCAGGCCTTCAGCACCGGGTCATTCTCATCCTGCTGGTACAGCGAGACGGTGCCGTCGTAGGCGTCGACCGTCGCCTTCACCGAATTACGGATGTAGGAGACCTTCTTGTCGGGAGCCAGCCGGTTGAAGGCGACCTCGGTGGAGTCCGCGGTCGCCGACGACAACGACGTGAGCTCCGAATAGGGGTAGTTGTCCAAGGTGGTGTAGCCGTCGATGATCCACACCAGCCGCTTGTTGACGATCGCCGGATACACCGAGCTGTCGGTGGTCAGCCACGGCGCCACCGCCTCGACCCGCTGCGCCGGGTCGCGGTTGAATAAGATCTTGCTGTTGGATCCAATGACGTTGGAGAACAAGAAGTTTCGTTCGGCGAATTTCGCGGCGAACACGCTACGGGAGATCCAGCTCCCGATCGCGACTCCCCCGCTGCCGGTATAGGTGTAGTTCTTGGTTTCCGTACTGGTCTCGTAATCGTATTCCCGGTCGGCACCGGTCTTTCCGACGATCGCGTAGTCGGCAGAGGTGTTGGAGATAACCGGCCCGAAGTAGATGCGCGGCTGATCCAGCGGCGCCGGCCCGTCGGAAACGACCGTGCCGTTGGCGCCCACGACATTGACCAAAAACTCGGGGTAGCCGCCGTTTTGATTGGGGTCGTTGGCGATGCCGCGCACGGTGTTGGCGGGTGAGGCGATGAATCCGTTGCCATGCGTGTACACGGTGTGGCGGTTGATCCAGTCGCGCTGGTTGTCGATCAGGCGGTCCGGGTTGAGCTCACGAGCAGCGACGACGTAGTCGCGCAGGTTGTTGTTGCGGTCCACGTAGCGGTCGATGGACAGCTGGTCGGGGAAGTAGTAAAAGTTCTTGCCCTGCTGGAACTGGGTGAACGCCGGGCTGACGATCGTGGGGTCGAGCAGCCGGATATTGGAGGTGGTGGCGCGGTCGGCGGCGACCTGCTGGGCCGTGGCCTGGCCGTCGCCGGTGTAGTTGCGATAGGTCACCACATCCGACGTCAGCCCGTAGGCTTGCCGGGTCGCGGTGATACTTCGGCTGATGTATTCGCTTTCCTTCTGCGCCGCATTGGGTTTGACGCTGATCTGCTCGACGATCAACGGCCAGCCGGCGCCTACGATCAACGACGAAAGCAGCAGCAGCACCAGGCCGATAGCGGGAATCCGCAAGTCCCGCAAGACAATCGCGGAAAATACCGCGGCCGCGCAAATCACCGCGATGGCCAGCAGGATCAGCTTGGCCGGCAGCACCGCGTTGATGTCGGTGTAACCGGCGCCGGTGAACGGCTTGCCGCCGCGGGTATGTGACAGCAGCTCATAGCGATCCAGCCAGTAGGCAACGGCCTTGAGCAACACCAGGATTCCGACCAGGCTGACCAATTGCACGCGCGCCGAGCGGCTCAGCGCGCCGCTGCGTCCGGACAACCGGATGCCGCCGAAGAGGTAGTGCGCCACCAGGTTCGCGATGAACGCCAGGAAGATCGCAACGAACAGGTAGCTCAGCAGCAGCCGGTAGAACGGCAGCTCGAACGCGTAGAAGCCCAGATCCTTGCCGAACTGTGGATCGCTGACACCGAAGTCACCGCCGTGCAGGAACAGCTGAATCCGCACCCAGTAGCTTTGCGCCACCACACCGGCCAGCACACCGATCGCCGTGGGGATGCCGATGCCCACCATCCGCAACCGGCTCATCACCATGGAGCGATAGCGAGCAATCGGATCGTTGTCGTTGTTGGGGACGAACACCGGGCGGGTGCGGTAGGCCAGTGCCAGCCCGCCGAACACGATCCCGCCGACCAGCAGCCCGGCCACCAGGAACACCACGATGCGGGTGACCAGAACGGTGGTGAACACCGAGCGGTAGCCCAGCTCGCCGAACCACAGCCAGTCCACGTAGGCGTCGATCAGCCGTGGACCGGCCAGCAGCAACACGATCACACCCAGTGCGATCAGGATCAGAATCCGGCTACGCCGAGTTAGTTTCGGCATCCTCGCGGCGGGCCGCATTCCCACTGGCTACGCTCCCCTGCTCTTTTTTCCCGACGGACACAACTGTACGCATCGAGGGGTGTTAGCAACTCGGCGTCGGCGCACCCGACGTCATCGCATGCAAGGCGTCCACCGCAGAACCGAGCGTCTCGACCTTGACCAGCTTGAGCCCCGACGGGATGTCGGAGGTCGCCTCGTAGCAATTCTTGGCCGGCACCAGGAACACCGTCGCACCGGCCGCACGGGCGGCGGCCATCTTGTGGGTGATCCCTCCGATGGGCCCGACCTTGCCGTCCACGGAGATGGTCCCGGTGCCCGCCACAAAGGTCGATCCGACCAGGTCGCCGGTGGTGAGCTTGTCGACCACGGCCAGGCTGAACATCAGGCCGGCCGATGGTCCACCGATGTTGGCGAGGTTGAAGTCGACGACGAAGGGTGCCCACGGCGCATCGAGCACGGCGACGCCCATGAATCCGTAGTCGCGATCCTTGTTGGTGCCCAGCGTGATCTCGGCGACGCCGGCCGGCTCGTTCTTGCGGCGGAAATCGATGGTCACCACCTGGCCGGGCTTGGTCTTCTTCAGCAGCGTGGTGAACTGCTCGACGGTGGCCGTCGGAGTGCCGTTGACGGCGTCGATAGCGTCACCGGCCTTGAGCTTGCCCAGCGACGGTCCGGGATCGCTGACGGTGGCGACGGTAACCGCAACCGGGTACTTCAGGTACCCCAATGCGGCGTATTCCGCACTGTCCTCGGACTGTTTGAAGTCGGCATTGTTCTCCTTGTCGACTTCGTCACGCGACTTGCCCGGCGGGTAGACCAGGTCGCGGGGAACCAGCTGTTCCTGGCCCGACAGCCACAGGGTGAGGGCCTCACCCAGTGTCAGGTCATCGCGCTGGGAGACCGTCGTCATATTGAGATGGCCCGACGTCGGGTGGGTAGCGGTTCCCTCAATCTGGACGACCTGCTTGCCGTCGACCTCACCCAGCGTGTCGAAGGTTGGTCCCGGGCCCAGTGACACAAACGGCACCGTCACCACCGCGAGTAGCACGCCGAACACCACAATCGGCACCAACGCGACCATCAGGGTCAAAATCCGCCTGTTCACGCCGCATACACTAACCGGACCCGTTCAGCTGCGAGCGTGACGGCGGATGCCGCTTTCTGTTCCCCGGGTGGGTACCGTTGACCTCATGGCTGACCTGCCTTTCGGCTTCTCCTCCGGAGAAGACCCCGATCGCGACAAGCGCGGAAAGAACGATCCCGACTCCGGCTCGGGGGGTAATCCGTCGGGACCCTTCGGCGCGTTCGGTCAGGGCGGGGAGTTCAACATGGCCGATCTGGGGCAGCTTTTCACCCGGCTTGGCGAGATGTTCGGCGGCGTCGGAACCGCGATGGCAGCGGGTAAAGACGCAGGTCCGGTGAACTACGACCTGGCTCGACAGGTCGCGTCGAGTTCGATCGGGTTCGTCGCGCCCATTCCGGCGACCACCAACTCGGCAATCGCCGATGCGGTGCACCTGGCCGAGACCTGGCTGAACGGTGCCACCACGCTGCCCGCCGGCACCACCAAGGCGGTGGGGTGGAGCCCGACCGACTGGGTCGACAACACCCTCGAGACCTGGAAGCGGCTGTGCGATCCGATGGCCCAGCAGATTTCCTCGGTGTGGGTGTCGTCGCTGCCCGAGGAGGCCAAGAACATGGCCGGCCCGTTGCTGTCGATGATGTCGCAGATGGGTGGGATCGCGTTCGGCTCGCAGCTGGGCCAGGCACTGGGCCGGCTGTCGCGCGAGGTGCTGACGTCCACCGACATCGGTCTGCCGCTGGGCCCCAAGGGCGTCGGGGCGATCCTGCCGGATGCCGTCGAATCCTTCGCGTCGGGGCTCGAGCAGCCGCGCAGCGAGATCTTGACGTTTTTGGCCGCCCGGGAAGCCGCTCATCACCGGCTTTTCAGCCACGTTCCGTGGCTGGCCAGCCAGTTGCTGGGCGCCGTTGAGGCCTACGCCATGGGCATGAAGATCGACATGACCGGAATCGAGGAGCTGGCCCGCGATTTCAACCCGGCGTCGCTGGCCGATCCTGCGGCCATGGAGCAGTTGCTGAGCCAGGGCGTGTTCGAGCCCAAGGCGACGCCGGCGCAAACCCAGGCACTCGAGCGGCTCGAGACACTGCTCGCGCTGATCGAGGGCTGGGTGCAGACCGTGGTCACCGATGCGCTTGGCGAACGGATTCCTGGCACGGGAGCGCTGTCCGAAACGCTGCGCCGGCGCCGGGCCAGCGGCGGCCCGGCCGAACAGACCTTCGCGACGCTGGTCGGCCTGGAACTGCGGCCACGCAAGCTGCGCGAGGCCGGCGCACTGTGGGAGCGCCTGACGCAGGCAGCCGGTATCGATGCCCGCGACGGCGTCTGGCAGCACCCGGACCTGCTCCCCCACTCCGAGGACCTCGATGACCCGGCCGCGTTCATCGACCGGATCATCGGCGGCGATACAAGTGGTATCGACGAGGCCCTCGCCCAATTCGATGCCCAATTAGATGCCGAGTTCGAGGACGACCGCCAGGACCCCGACGACCCCGGTTCTGTGGATAACTGAACTGAGCCGTCGCCGCCGGCGTGGCACAGTTTCAGCTCATGCCGCAGGTCGCGCCCTCCTCGTATGCCCTGGATCCGGCGATGCCGGTGCTGATGCGGCCGGACGGCGCCGTGCAGGTGGGCTGGGACCCGCGCCGCGCGGTGCTGGTTCGTCCGCCCGGCGGTCTGAGCGTGGCGGGTTTGGCCACACTCTTGCGCTCCATGCGCTCACCGATGGCGATGCCCGAGTTGCGCCGCCAAGCCGCCGAGCGTGGCTTGGTCGATGGCGACGAGCTGACCAATCTGGTGACGCAGCTCGTTGACGCGGGTGTGGCCACCCGGGGATGCCGTGCTGCCCGGGGCCGCTCCCCGTCGATTCGGGTGCATGGTCGCGGACCGCTGTCGGATCTGCTCGCGCAGACGCTGCGCTGCTCGGGCGCCCGGGTGGGGCAAAGCAGTCAGCCGCATGCGGCGATGACAGCGGCCACCGTGGACCTGGTGGTGCTGTCGGATTACTTGGTGGCCGATCCGCGTCTGGTGCGCGACCTGCACCACAAAGGTGTCGCGCATCTTCCGGTTCGGGTTCGCGATGGAACCGGGCTCGTCGGGCCGCTGGTCATCCCCGGTGTGACGAGCTGCCTGGGCTGCGCAGATCTGCATCGCAGCGACCGCGACGCCGCATGGCCGGCCATTGCCGCCCAACTGCGCGACACCGTCGGAGTGGCCGATAGGGCCACCTTGTTAGCAACCGCGGCGCTGGCGCTCAGCCAGGTAAACCGGGTGATCGCGGCGGTGCGCGGCCAGGACGCGGCACCCGATCCGCCCTCGGCGCTCAATGCCACGCTGGAATTCGACCTCAACGCAGGGTCCATCGTGGCGCGTCAGTGGACCAAGCACCCACTGTGCTCCTGTTGAGCTATCCCTGACGTCCCTGCTCCGGCACGTTCGTCGCGATGGAGGCATAGGCCCTGGCCAGGTCGTCGAGCACGCCCTCGGTCAGGGTGCGGTCCTTGCGGTGCTTGTCCAGCGTTTCGATGATCGCCCTGAATAGAGCTTCGGCGGCGTCGTGCTGAGATGTTTTAGCTGACATGGTTTTTCGCGGGCCACCCTCCGGACATGGGGTTTCGACAGATCGCGCCGTTGCGACGGGCAAGACACTACCTACGTTGCGGGGTCTCGGCAGCGCCGGCGCACAGGTTGACGAGGAGCTTGCGAACGGTTGTTGTCAGATCAATGGCCCGAACGACCAGCGGTCATGGATGATGGGTGGGTGGCAGACATCAAGCGTGGCCGCGCCGCGCGCAACGCGAAGCTCGCCAGCCTGCCGGTCGGCATGGCCGGCCGGGCGGCTCTGGGCTTCGGTAAACGGCTGACCGGCAAATCCAAAGACGAAGTCAACGCCGAGTTGATGGAGAAGGCGGCCAACCAGCTCTTCACCGTTCTGGGTGAGCTCAAGGGCGGGGCGATGAAGGTCGGCCAGGCGCTGTCGGTGATGGAAGCCGCCATTCCCGAGCAATTTGGCGAGCCCTACCGCGAGGCGCTGACCAAACTGCAGAAGGACGCCCCGCCGCTGCCCGCGGCGAAGGTACATCGGGTGCTCGACGGGCAGCTCGGTACCAAGTGGCGGGAGCGGTTCAGCTCGTTCGACGACACTCCGGTGGCTTCGGCCAGCATCGGCCAGGTACATAAAGCGGTCTGGTCCGACGGCCGCGAGGTTGCCGTAAAGATCCAGTACCCGGGTGCCGACGAGGCGTTGCGGGCGGACTTGAAAACCATGCAGCGGATGGTGGGCGTGCTCAAGCAGCTTTCACCGGGCGCCGACGTGCAGGGGGTCGTCGACGAACTGATCGAGCGCACCGAGATGGAGCTCGACTATCGGCTGGAGGCCGACAACCAGCGCGCCTTCGCCAAGGCGTACGCCGGGCACCCACGCTTTGTGGTGCCCCACATCGTGGCCAGCGCGCCCAAGGTGGTGATCCAGGAGTGGATCGACGGCGTGCCGATGTCCCAGATCATCCGGCACGGGACGCCCGAACAACGCGACCTGATGGGCACGCTGCTGCTCGAGCTCACCTTCGACGCGCCAAGCCGGGTGGGAATGCTGCATGGCGATGCCCACCCCGGGAATTTCATGCTGCTGCCCGACGGCCGAATGGGCGTCATCGACTTCGGTGCGGTGGCGCCGCTGCCCGGCGGCTACCCGATCGAGCTCGGGATGACCATTCGCCTGGCCCGCGACAAGAACTACGACATGCTGTTGCCGACGATGGAGAAGGCCGGGTTCATTCAGCGCGGGCAACAGGTTTCCGTGCGCGAGATCGACGAGATGCTGCGTCAGTATGTCGAGCCCATCGAGGTCGAGGTCTTCCACTACACCCGCAAGTGGCTGCAGCGAATGACGGTGAGTCAGATCGACCGCTCGGTGGCGCAGATCAAGGCGGCCCGGCAGATGGACCTGCCACCGAAGCTCGCGATTCCGATGCGGGTGATCGCGTCGGTGGCAGCCATCCTGTGCCAGCTGGATGCACACGTACCGATCAAGGCCCTGACCGAGGAACTGATTCCCGGCTTCGCCGAGCCCGACACGGCCGTCGTCTAAGCCGCGACCTTTGGCGGACGCCCGCGCGGACGCTTGCGGTTGACGATCGAGCCGCGCTCGAAGATCTCGCCGCCCCACACTCCCCAGGGTTCGGCGCGTTCCAGCGCGGCAGCCAGGCACTGCCGCCGGACAGGGCAGTCCACGCACAGCGTCTTGGCACGCTCGAGATCGGCTGGGGTGTCGGCGAACCATAGGTCGGGATCGCCGACGTGACATGGCAGGGCCAGCTGCCTTCTTTTGGGGACTGTCGGGGCCGACATGTCCTATTCACCTGCTTCCTGGTCTGGTGGCTGTCCTTTTCAGTGATCCGGACCAGGTCGGGAGGTGCTCGACCCAAAAACTGTGGCCACGGATCCTGCTGACTTCGGGTCCGTGGCCATCTGGCGGGCTCGTTGGGTAGCTAGGTTGAGCCCCGATTCACGGACGCTTCAGTCGCGGCGGCGACACGGTGCTTGACCGCTGCCGCCGGCACGGCGGCATGGGCGGCGGGCGGAGTTGCAGCGGTTAGCACCGTGGCAGCCACGCCTACACCGAACGCATTGCTGTCGATCATCGTGGCCACCCTCCTCTCGTACGCGTGCCAGCCATCAGCGCGAGCCGGCGATATGCGTCTACGAGGGTAGACGTTAGCCGCCGACGGAGACAACCGATTTTCTGACCAGCGGTTTTCGTCCATCAACGCGCTTGGCGAACCAGCGCGAGCACGTCGGGACCGTACTGTTCCAGCTTGCGGGCGCCGATCCCCGGAATGGCGATCAGCGCCGCGTCGTCGGCCGGCAGCAGCTCGGCGATCGCGATCAGGGTGTTGTCGCTGAAGATGATGTAGGGGGGCATCTTCTGCTCCTTGGCCATGTCCAGCCGCCACGCCTTGAGCTGCAGCAGCAACTCCTCGTTGACATCGCCGGCACATGACTCACATCGCCGCAGCATGACCGAGGCCGGCGTGGTCAGCGGGTTGTTGCAGATCCGGCACCGGGTGGCCGTGCCCCGGTTGCGTCGGGATTTGCCCGCCTGCTCGACTTGCGTCTGGGGCGCGATGCCGTTGAGGAATCGTGACGGCTTACGGCTCTGACGCCCGCCGGCGGCACGTGCCAGCGCCCAGCTGAGCGCCAAATGCACTCGCGCTCTGGTGATTCCGACGTAGAGCAGGCGACGCTCCTCTTCGACGCGTTCGCTTTCGGGACCATGCGCCAACGCGTGCGAGATCGGCACGGTGCCGTCGACCAAGCCGACCAGAAACACCGCATCCCACTCCAGCCCCTTGGCGGCATGCAGGGAGGCCAGCGTGACCCCCTGCACGACCGGCGGGTGCCGCGCGTCGGCCCGGCTGCGTAGCTCGGCCAGCAGACCGGGCAGCTGCAGCTGCGGGCGTTGCGCGACCTCGTCGTCGACCAGTTCGGCCAGCGCGGTGAGTGCCTCCCAGCGCTCGCGGGCGCGGGTACCGACGGGTTCTTCGGCCGTGAGGCCCAACGGTTCGAGGATGCCGCGAACCACCTCGGGCAGCGGCCCTTCGGTGCCGCGCTCGGACGCGCGTTGCAGGGCCAGCAGCGCCTGCTTGATTTCCTGACGGTTGAAAAATCCCTCACCGCCACGAACCTGGTAGGCGATGCCGGCCTCGGTCAGCGCTTCCTCGTAGACCTCCGACTGGGCATTGACCCGGTACAGAATGGCGATTTCGGATGGCGCAGTGCCGGATTCGATGAGCCGATGGATCGACGCCGCCACCGCGGCGGCCTCGGCCGCCTCGTCCGGGTACTCGTGGAACGACGGCGCCGGACCGGGCGCTCGCTGGCCGATCAGCTGCAGCTTGCTGCCCGCGACGCGCCCGCGGGCCGCGGCGATCACCTGGTTGGCCAGCGACACCACCTGCGGGGTAGACCGGTAGTCGCGTTCCAGGCGCACCACCGTGGCGTCGGGGAACCGCCGCGAGAAGTCGAGCAGGAAGCGCGGTGAGGCTCCGGTGAACGAATAGATGGTCTGGTTGGCGTCGCCGACGACCGTGAGGTCGTCTCGGCCGCCGAGCCACGCGGACAGCACGCGCTGCTGCAGCGGGGTGACGTCCTGGTACTCGTCGACGACAAAGCAGCGGTAGCGGTCGCGGAACTCCTCGGCCACCGCGACGTCGTTTTCGATCGCGGCGGCGGTGTGCAGCAGCAGGTCGTCGAAGTCGAGCAGCGCGAGGTTCTCGTCGCGGACCTTGAGCGCCTCGTACGCGGTGTAGACCTGGGCGACTTTGGCGGCGTCCATCGGGATGTCGCGGCCTCCGGCCGCCACCGCGGCCGCGTATTCCTCGGGGCCGATCAGGGATGCCTTGGCCCATTCGATCTCACCGGCGAGGTCGCGTACGTCGTCGGTGCTGGTATTGAGCCGGCAGCGGCTGGCGGCCCGGGCCACGGCGGCGAACTTGGTGTCGAGCAGCTCCCAACGGGTGTCGCCGACCACCCGCGGCCAGAAATACCGCAGCTGGCGGTGCGCGGCGGCATGAAAGGTGAGCGCCTGCACGGCGCTGACGCCGGAGCCGCCCTGCGCCGTGGCGTCGAGCGCTCGTAACCGGGATCGCATCTCGCCCGCGGCACGCTGGGTGAACGTCACGGCCAGCACCTGGCCCGCGGCGACATGACCGCTGGATACGAGCTGGGCGATCCGGTGGGTGATGGTGCGGGTCTTGCCGGTTCCGGCGCCCGCGAGCACACATACCGGGCCGCGCGGAGCCAGCACTGCTTCGCGCTGCTCTTCATCAAGCCCGGTGGTCAATTGGTCAGCGACCATCGGCATGGCGTCCATCTTGACAGGGGTGTCCGACAAACCTGGCGTGTCGCCACGCCGTTTCGCAGCCGGCCGGTGCACGGAATGGTTCTTCGCCGGGTTACGTTATCGGGCTATGACCAATGCTGCGCTCACCATCTACACCACGTCGTGGTGTGGTTACTGCCATCGGCTCAAGACAGCGCTCAAGGCCAACGGGATTTCGTACGACGAGGTCGATATCGAGCACGACGCCGCGGCTGCGGAGTTCGTGGGTTCGGTCAATGGGGGCAATAGGACGGTGCCGACGGTGAAGTTCGCCGACGGCTCGACGATGACCAATCCGAGCGCGGGTGAGGTTAAAAACAAGCTGGCCAGCTGATCGCGGACCGACACGGCCGCGTGGTTGGCGCACATTTGGGGTAGACCCGTCGGTACCATAACGCCAAAGCAACCGCGGACGGCAGTCCGCAGAAAACGGCTATCGACGATGAGGCCCAACGGCACCACCCGCAAAATTCGGACCGCCGCTGCCCGTGCGGGCAGGTCGGCCTTCGTCACGTGCTTTGCGGTCGCTGCGATCACGGCGTGCTCTCACAACAGCACGGCGGCCAAGTCGACGCCCACCACCACCGCCTCGGGCGCCGACGCGCTGATCATCAGCGTCGAAGAAGTGCGCCGCATCGCCAACTACGACGAACTGACCTCGCACGAACATTCCGACCTGCGCCATCCGCCGCAGGGGGACATGAATGCTCCGGGTCCGTGCCGGGCGGCCGGAACCAGCGATCTCACCTTTGCCAGCGGCTGGCTGGAGTTTCGCAGCGCGGGCTACAGCGGAGTGACTGACGACCTGAGGCCCGGCGGGCCCGCCATGATCGACTCCGTCAGCCAGGCGGTCGCGATCTACCCGGACGCACACACCGCGCGCCAGGCCCTCGACCAGCTGGAGTCCTCGCTGAATGCGTGCATGGCCCTGCATGACCCGAACTACGACTTCACCCTGGACAAGCCGGACGCCTCCACCCTGAGGATCACCGATGACGGCTGGAGCCATTTGTATCGGGCCAAGAACGCGGTCTTGATGTCGGTCGGGGTGCTGGGTATCGAGCCGGCCGAGCGGATTGCCACCAACGTCATTCAGACCATCAGCGATCGGGTCAAGTAGTCCGCTGGTTGTCCTTCAGTCGGCCTCAGTCGCCTTCGGCCCAGGATTCGATGATGGTGCGGGCAATCGAAATCGAGCCGGGCAGAAGCAGTTTGGAGTCCGACGCGCTGGTCCAGTCACCGGCTTGCAACGCTGCGCGGATCTCGTCTCGGGTGAACCACGACGCTTCGGTTATTTCGCCATCGTTGAACGAGAACTCCTCCTCGGGGTCGGCCAATGCGTGGAAGCCGACCATGAGCGAGCGCGGGAACGGCCAGGGCTGACTGCCCAAGTAGCGCACATCGCGAACGGTCAGCCCGATCTCCTCACGGATCTCGCGGGCCACGCAGACTTCGAACGATTCGCCCGCCTCGACGAACCCGGCCAGCAGCGAGAACATTCGCTGCGGCCACACGGCCTGACGGGCCAGCACGGCCCGGTCGCCGCCGTCGTGCACCAGACAGATCACGGCCGGGTCGATGCGCGGGAACTCTTCCTGACCGGTGAGCGGGTTGACCCGCGACCAGCCGCCTCGGGCCGGCCGCGTGGGCGTGCCGTCCAGGGCACTGAAGCGGGCACTCTCATGCCAGTTGAGCAGGGCCGTCGCCGCGGAAACCAATTGGCTGCTGATGTCGTCCATGATCTTGCCGAGCGTGCGGATGTTCAGTACCTCGGCGTGCAGATCCTCGGACGGCTCCAGTGCGCCGCGAATGGCCCAGACATGGCGGCCGCCTTCGATGCGGCCCAGGAATACGGCCTCCGGCGGCGGCTTGTCGCCCAGCGCCGCGGCCGCGCCGAGCACCACTCGGCCGTTGGCAACCAATACCTGGCTGCGGGAATCCACCCGCAGCAGCGCTCCGTCCGCCCATCCCGCCGCGGCCGCTTCCACGTCGGTGCGCAGGTGGTCGGCGCGGTCGGCACCGACGCGCGACAGCAACGGAACGCTGTGCAGTTGAAATTCGGGCACTAGTGCCCCACGTTGCGGATGTAGAGCAGCCGGTCGGTGGCTTCGATGGCGTCCACCTCAGGCGCGCCGATGCGCAGTAGGCGGCCGTCGCGCACCACACCGAGCACGATGTCGCGCAGGTGCCGCGGAGACCCGCCGATCTCCGAGGTCTCCACCTCGCGTTCGGCGATGGCCAGCCCGGCATCCGGTGTCAGCAGGTCTTCGATCATTTCCACGATGCTCGGGGTGGTGGTGGCGATGCCGAGCAGCCGGCCGGCTGTTTCCGAGGAAACCACGACCGAGTCGGCGCCGGATTGCTGCAGTAGGTGCTGGTTCTCGGCCTCCCGGATGGACGCCACGATCTTTGCTTTGGGTGCGATTTCCCGCGCCGTCAGCGTGACCAGCACGGCGGTGTCGTCTCGGCTGGTGGCGACGATGATCGAGGCGGCATGTTGAGCCCCAGCCAGGCGCAGTACGTCGGATTTGGTCGCGTCGCCGTTCACGGTGACCAGGCCGGCGGCCGCGGCGCGGTCGAGGGCGGACCGGTCGGTGTCGACGACGACGATTTCGCCCGGAGTCACCGCGTCACCGAGCATGGCGGCGACGGCCGTTTTTCCCTTCGTGCCGTAGCCGATGACGATGGTGTGGTTACGCACTTTGCTCCTCCAGCGCTGGATCTTCAGTGCCTGACGGGACGTTTCGGTGACGACTTCGAGCGTCGTGCCGACCAACAAGATCAGGAACGCGATCCGCAGGGGTGTGATGACCAAGACGTTGACCGCGCGGGCGAATTCAGAAACCGGCGTGATGTCGCCGTATCCGGTCGTCGACAGCGTCACCGCCGCGTAGTACAGGCAATCGAGTAATGTCACTTGCTCGCCGCGCGCATCGTGATAGCCGTCGCGGTCGAGATAAACGGCGATCGCGGCGATCAACAACGCCACCAGCGCGATGGTGATGCGACGAGAAATGATGCGAGCGGGGCTTGCCTGCCCCTGCGGGATCCGCAGCACACCGACCAGCGCATAGCTGGGCTGGGCGGTCAGCTTTTGATCCAGACCGCTCAAGCGCGACCTAACGCTGCCCACAGCGGTCCGTCATCGGCTCAACCCAGCGCACGAGACACATGTAACCACGCTCACGCCTCGCTAGCTCGTCCGGAGTCGGCCAGCAGGGCGGCCAGCTCCGCGGGACCGGGCAGCACCTCGGGGACCAGGGTGGATCCGGTGCGCACGTAGTAAAACGCGGTACGCACCGCGGATTCCGGGCAGCCGCGCAATGCCGCCCACGCCAGCCGGTAGACGGCAAGCTGGACCGCGGCCTGCCGCGTGGCTTCGCGTCCGTGTGGCGGCTCACCGGTCTTCCAGTCCACCACCGTGAAGCCGCCATCGGGGTCGGCGAACACCGCGTCGATGCGGCCGCGCACCACAGTGTCGCCAATCGGCATTTCAAATGGCACCTCGACCGCGATCGGTGTGCGAGACGCCCACTGCGACTGGGCGAACGCCGCCTGCAACGCCGCCAATTCTTCGGAGTCGCCAACCGCGGAGTCCGCGGCGCCGGGAATGTCTCCTAAATCGAACAGCAACTCGGCGCCGTAGAACTGCTGGACCCAGGAGTGAAAAGCATTGCCCAACAAGGCGTGCGGATCCGGGCGTGCGGGCAGCCGGTGCTTCAGTCGCAGTGCGGCGCCGACAGGGTCGCGGGCCAGCTCCACCAGGCCACTCACCGATAACTGGGCCGGCAGCGAAAGGGCAGGTGGTTGTGTCGCACGGGCACGCTCCGCCAACAACGCATCAACGTCGGCGGCCCAGCCCTCGACATCGTCGCCTACATCGTCACCGGTATCGACGTGCGGAATGGTTTCATCCGCCGACATCGCCTCAGCCACCAGCCCCGCCCCGCGCTCGACGTCGCCGCGGCGCGCCAGCGGTTCAGCAGGCCAGATCGCTTCGATAACACTGTCGCGCAATGGGTTTCGTTCGCCATCGGCCGGCGCGGGGGCCCAGTGCTCGACCATCCCGCAGGGATCACCGCCCTGCGCCGAGCGGTCGATGATGTCTTTGAGCTCGACCAGGAAATCCGACGGGCCACGCGGTTTGATTCCGCTGGACCCCCACTGATGGCCCGACACCAGCAGGGTGTCCTCGGCCCGGGTGACGCCCACATACAACAGCCGACGCTCCTCGTCGACGCGTCGCTGGTCGAGTTGCTGACGGTGTTCGGAGATCTTGTCCGACAACTGTTTCCGGTTGGTGACGGACGAAGTGTCCAGGACCGGTATACCGAGCGCTCCTGTCGAGGCGCGATCGCCCCGTAGCAGCGGCGGCAACTCACCGGGGTCGGTGAGCCAGCTGCTTCTCGAAACTGTCGACGGAAAGGATCCGCCGGACAGATGTGCCACCGCAACCACCTGCCATTCCAAACCCTTCGCGGCGTGCACAGTGAGCACCTGGACCCGATCGCGGGCAACGACGATTTGGGCCGGCGCCAACCCGTTCTCCACCACCGCGGCCACGTCCAAGTAGGCAAGCAGACCAGCCACGGAGGGCTGATTGGCTGTGCCGCTTGCTGTTTCGGCGTAGTCGGCGACGACGTCGGCAAAGGCGTCCAGATGCTCGGCGCCCGCCCACTCCCCCGCGGCCGCCGACGCGGCCCGGACTTCGCAGTCGACGCCCAATACCCGCCGTACCTCGGCGATGAGGTCGGGCAGCGAATGGTCCAGGTGGCTGCGCAGGGCGTTCAATTCGCCGGCCAACGCTGCGATGCGCTGGTATCCCGCCACCGAATACCGGTCGGGTGGACCGGGGTCGCAGATGGCGTCGGCCAAACACGCGGTGTCGGTGTCCATATGGGTCGCCATCGCGACCGACTCGGGCGAAGGCGATGGGTTGGGCGGCGGGCCGCCGACCAGCGCCAGCGCGCGCCACCACAGCGCGGCGAGGTCTTTGGCACCGAGCCGCCACCGCGAACCGGTGAGTACCCGCATCGCCGCGGCGCCGGCCGTCGGGTCGGCTACCAGCCGCAACATCGCAACGACCTCGGCGACTTCGGGGATGGACAGCAGGCCGGCCAGGCCGACGACTTCCACCGGAATTCCGCGGGCGCGCAGGGCGTCGGCGATGGGTGCGGCGTCCGCATTGCGGCGTACCAGCACCGCGGCGGTGGGTGGATTGACCCCGTCGGCCCGGGCGCGTTGGTAATGCTTCTCCAGGTGATCGGCGATCCAGTCCCGTTCGGCGCGCACATCGGCCAACAGCGCACAGCGGACAGTCCCGGGCTGGGCGTCCGGACGCGAGCGCAACGCGCGCACCTTCACCGATCGCCGCCGCGCCTCCGCCGAAATTGCGTTAGCCACCTGCAGCGTTCGGGGCGGGTTGCGCCAGCTGGTGCGCAGCTCCAGGACTGGCGCCGGGCTGCCGTCCGACAAGGGAAAGTCGGTGGTGAACCGCGGCAGGTTGGTCGCCGAAGCACCCCGCCAGCCGTAGATCGACTGAATGGGGTCGCCGACTGCCGTCAGCGCCAACCCGTCGTCGACACCGCCGCCGAACAACGACGACAACGCGATGCGCTGAGCGTGCCCGGTGTCCTGGTACTCATCGAGCAGCACAACCCGGTAACGGCTGCGCAGATCGCGCCCGACCTGCGGGAAGGTCGCCGCCAACCGAGCCGCCGACGCCATCTGCATGCCGAAGTCCATGACCTTGCCCGCGCGCATGCGCTCCTGCACAGCATCGAGCAGGGGCACCAGCTCGGCCCGCTCATTCTGGGTGGCCAGCATCCGCAGCAGCCACTGACTGGGACCGCTGTCGCGCTGGTAGGGGCCCGGCGGCAATACATGAACCAGCCGTTCCAGCTCGACGTGGGTATCGCGCAGCTGCCGGGTGTCCACCAGGTGTTCGGCGAGCTGACCCCACAACCGCAGCACCATCGAGGTAACCGCCGCGGGGTTCTTGTCGGTGCTCAGCTGCCCGTCATAGCCGTTGACCACATCGAAGGCGAGCTGCCACAGCTCGGTCTCGCTGAGCAACCTGGTATCGGGCTCGACGGGCAACAGCAGGCCGGACTCACGCAGCAGCGAGCCCGCGAATGCGTGGTAGGTGCTGACCGTCGGCGAGCCGGCTGCCGGCGTCGCTGAGCCCAGTCCGAGGCCGGCCAATCGGGCCAACCGGGAGCGGACGCGGCGCAGCAGCTGGCCCGCGGCCTTGCGGGTGAACGTCAACCCGAGCACCTGGCTTGCTTCGGCGTAGCCGTTGGCGATCAACCAGACCACTCGGGCAGCCATCGTCTCGGTCTTTCCGGCGCCAGCCCCGGCGATCACGACCAGTGGGCCAGGCGGCGCCGAGATGACGGCGGCCTGCTCGTCGGTGGGCGGGAAAAGACCTAACTCACAAGCCAATTCGGCAGGGCTGTACCGCACCGCGGCCGCAGTCACGACTGTGGCCCGTCGGCGTAGGCCGGACAAGCGGGCCGGATCGGGCAATGCGAGCAGCCCGCGTTGCGCCGGGCGACGAATTGCGGCCCGGCGGTCGCATCCGCAGCCCGCCGGACCAGCTCGCGCCATTCCTCCCGCGCGGTGGGGGTCAGCGGATCCTGTTGCCGTTCGGTAGCACCGGCGGCTCCGCTCTTTGCCACGTAGACCAGTCGGGCGCCGCCGGGCTCTTCGCCAGCGGGCACCAAACCTTCGGCCACCGCCAGCTGATACATCGCCAGTTGGGCATGCTGCTGGGCGTCGTCCTTGGTCACCGGCGTCTTGCCCGTTTTGACGTCGACGATCACCAGTCGGCCGGCCGCGTCACATTCGAGCCGGTCGACGCGGCCACGCAGCCGAACCGCGCCACCGTCCTCGCGCAGTGAGCCCAGGACACCGTCGACGTCCACCTCGACGCCGACTTCGGTGAGTTCGTGCCGGGAGCGCGCGCGCCAGTCGACGAACGCCGCGATCATGGCCCGATGCCGCGCAAGTTCGTTAGCCGAATACCACTGCGCCTCGAAGGGCAATTGCTTCCACACCCGGTCCAACTCGGCCAGCAATTGCGATTCACTCTTGGCCGGATCGGCGATGAGTGCATGTAGCAACGAACCGACGGTGGACCGAAGTTCGCGCGCGTTGGTTGCCCCGTGCCGTTCGGCCAACCAGCGCAGCGGGCAGTCGTTGAGTGTCTGCAGGGTCGACGGTGTCAACGCGACCACATCGCCGGCATCGCGCAGGGGTTCGGTGGTACTGACCGAAGTCAGCCCGTGCCAGCCGCCCGGATCGGCGCCTGGCACACCGGCTTTGGCCAGCCGGGCCAATTGCTTTGCGGCACAAGTCCGAGCGACTTCAGTCACCACGCCGTCGGGCGCACACAGCACACCACGCAACCGGCCCACCACCGCGGCGGTCGACAACACCCGCGGAGCCGAGACCGGCTGCATCGCATCGTCATCGCCGGCCAACTGCGCGATCTCGTGCAGGAACGCCGACGGCAACGCCACCTGCTGGCCGCCGTCGGTGTCACTGTCGACCGCCGTCACCAGTAAGCGCCGTCGAGCCCGCCCCATCGCCGAGACCAGCAGCCGGCGCTCCTCGGCCAGCAATGGCGCGCGCACCGACGCATCCGCCGTGACGCCGTCGAGCTCATCGAGCAGCCGCTGGGTGCCCAGCACACCACCACGCGGAATCGTGTTGGGCCACAACCCTTCCTGTAGGCCGGCGATCACCACGAAATCCCATTCGTGGCCCAACGCGGCGTGCGCGCTGAGCACGTTGACCTGCTCCGTCTGCGCTACCGGCTCGCGGCTCACAGTGGGCAGCTGCAAGGCGGCGACGTGCTCGACGAGTCCACGCAGCGACGCGCCCGCGGTGCGCGACACATAGTGGTCGGTGATGTCGAACAAGCCGGTCACCGCTGCCAGGTCCCGGGCGGCCTGGGCGCCGGCCGGACCGCCCCGCTCGATGGCCGCCAGCCAGCGCCGTTGCAGACCGGACCGATGCCACGCCGCCCACAGTGTGTACCGCGGGTCTTGTCCGTCCCGGTGGCAGCGAGCGGCCGCGGCCAGCACGGCTCGCACCCGGCGCACTGCGCTTGACTGCGGGCCCGTTAGCGGTGTGTCGCCGGTGAGCGTGTCCACCAGAAGGTCACCGAATTCGCTTGGCGCGCAGCTGACTTGATTGCGCAGTAGGGTGCGGCGCAGCTGGCGAAGGGCGACCGGATCGACTCGGCCAATGGGCCCGGCCAGCAATGCCAGCGCCCGGTCGCCGTCGAGTCCGTCAGCGGTCGCGGCCAGGACAGTGAGCAGGGCTCGCGCCGCGGGATCGTCGGACAATGAACCGCCGGACGCGGGAATGGCCACCGGGACCCCGGCGGCAGCCAAAGCCCGCGGCAGCCGCGCGGCGGCTCGCGGCACCGACCTGACGATCACCGCCATCTGCGACCAGGGCACCCCGTCAATGAGATGGGCGCGCCGCAGCGCATCGGCGATCATGCCCGCCTCCGCGTGCACCGACCCAGCCAGCCGCACCGATACCGACCCGTCGTCGTCTCCGGTGCCCTCGATTTCCCGCCCGGCGCTGCCTCCGGGCAACCGCCCGGCGATTCCGCTGACGGCGCGCGCCACAGCAGGCGAACAACGGTGTGACACAGTCAATCTCACCGCCGGGCTTTCGTCGGCGAGTAGCCCGGTGCGCTCACCACCCCGGAAGCCGTATACCGCCTGATTCGGGTCGCCGGCAACCAGGGTCAGTTCGGTGCCCCCGGCCAACACCCGCACCAGCCGGGTTGCCTGCGGGTCCAGCTGCTGCGCGTCGTCGATCAACAAGACCCGGATCCGCGCGCGTTCGGCGGCCAGCAATTCGGGATCGACCGCGAAGACCTCCAACGCGGCCCCGACCAGTTCGGCGGCCCCCAGCGCCGGCGCGCTCGCTTGCGGTGCGGCAGTCCCCACCGCCGCACGCAACAGCATCACCTGCTCGTACTGTCGGGCGAATTGACCGGCGGCGCTCCATTCCGGGCGCCCGCACCGACGGCCAAGTCGTTCCAGATCCATGGGGTCCACACCACGTTCCGAGCAGCGCGACAACATGTCTCGCAGCTCGGTGGCAAAACCGGCGGTACTCAGCGCCGGCAGCAGATGTGCCGGCCAGCTCGTCGCCGCGGCCGATCCGTCTTCCAGGTCACCGGCCAGCAATTCGCGGATGATGGCGTCTTGTTCGGCGCTGGTGACCAGCCGCGGCGGCGCGTCCCCCGCACGCTCGGCGGCCCGCCGCAACACCGCGTAGGCATAGCTGTGCACGCTGCGTACCAACGGATCTCGAACCGCGGCACGACGCGGACCACCGCAGCGCGACCCCAGCAACACCGTCGTCAATGTGCTGCGCGCCCGCATCCCGAGCCGGCCCGAACCGGTAAGCAGCAGAACCGATTCCGGATCGACACCGGCCTCGATGTGCGCAACCGCCGCCTCGACCAGCAAGCTGCTCTTACCGGTGCCCGGACCGCCGAGGATGCGCACCAAGCCACGCACACCCGATGTCAGAATCCCCCGCGCCTCGGCTCCCCAACTGAATGACATAACGGCATGCAATCAGAAGGGTCTGACAAGACCCCTTGAATTAGCGCCGCACGAACGCCAACTGCAGCATCTCGCGGTCAAATTCACCCGGCGCCTCGCCACTGACCGCGTATTGGTAGACGGCGACGCGGAATATCTGACTCAGCGCGCTGGAGATGAACGAGACGACGATGACCGCCGCGACCGTAACGGCCAGAACGGCTATGCCCAACGGCAGCAGGCGGATCGAGATCAGCGCGACGCCACCCGCACCGCCGACGAGCACGATGCCAAGGCTGATCAGAAAGGTTGCCAGACCTATTGTGGCGGCGCCCGTCGCTCCCTCGCCCCACCGTGCCTTCACCACGCCGGCCGACCGCTTCAGCGACTGAATCGGACCCGTGCCTTCCAGCGCGACCACCGGGATCACGAAAAACGTCGCGATGGCCCAGGCGGCGCCGGCCAGATAGACGACGATCCTGCCCAGCGCCGGCAACCGTTCCTCGAGCGCACGCAGGATCAGGCCGACGGTTGTCGCCACGAAGGTCCAGCCGAGGATGGGACCGATCCGGCGTGCCGCGGCGCTGATCCCTTCGGCGACCTTGGTGTCCTCGCCACGCATTGACCGCACCGCGCACGCGGCGAGCGCCACGTTGAAGAAGATGGCGATGAACGTCGATACGTACGCCGTAGCCAGACCGGCGACATACAGGACAGGATCATGCTTGCCGGTCTGCTGTCCTCCGAACAAACCCTTTGCGATCAGTGCCGATGCCCAGATGGCCGCCACGGCGAGAAGCGCGAAGATGGACGACAGCACCGGGAAGATGACGAGCGATCGGTCGCGCTTCAAGACCTGCCAGCTTTGTCCCGTCAGCGCCCATCCACGTTTGATACTGCCCATTGATGCCCCCCATAGGGTCTCAACCGCCTCACGTGAGCGGTATCCTAGCCCGCCTCGGGAGCCGCGAGGGCGTAACAGCCGCCGCGGCGGTGCTGGCATTATCGACGCGTGACCGCCGACCTTCACGTGCACCGCTACGGTCCGGCCGGCCCGGTGCAGGTGTTGGCGATCCATGGAGTGACCGAGCACGGGCAGGCCTGGGAACTGCTGTCCGGCTACCTGCCCGAAACGACCGTCGCCGCACCCGATCTGCTGGGCCACGGCAGATCTTCGTGGGCTGCACCGTGGAGCATCGACGCCAATGTTTCCGCGCTGGCCGCCCTGGTCGACGCTCAAGCCGACGGTCCGGTGCTGGTCGTTGGGCACTCGTTCGGCGGCGCCATTGCCTTGCAACTGGCCGCCGCTCACCCCGACCAGGTGGCGGCGCTGGTCCTGCTGGATCCCGCCGTTGCCCTGGACGGCGACCGGGTTCGTGAGGTCGTCGACGCGATGGTGGCCTATCCCGACTACACCGACCCCGCGGAGGCGCGCGCGGAGAAGGCGTTCGGCGCCTGGTCGGATGTGGACCCGGCCGTGCTCGATGCCGAAATAGCCGAGCACCTCATCGCATTGCCGAACGGACGGTGCAGCTGGCGGATAAACCTGGCGGCGATGGTGTGCTACTGGAGTGAGTTGGCGCGCGACATCGTGCTTCCGCACGCGGGGACGACGACCACATTGGTCCGTGCGGCCCGCGCCGACCCGCAGTACGTCAGCCCGCAGCTCGTCTCGGCGCTGCAAGACCGACTCGGGAACGATTTCGAACTGCTGGACTTCGAGTGCGGACACATGGTGCCCCAAGCCATGCCCGCGCAGACCGCCGCGGTGATCCGCGACCGGCTGAAGGCCCGCTGATCCATGGCGGCGATCACCGACGAGCAGGTAGAACTGGTACGTTCGCTGGTCGCCTCGATCCCGTCCGGCAAGGTTGCCACCTACGGCGACATCGCCGCTGTCGCAGGCCTTTCCAGCCCCCGCATCGTCGGCTGGATCATGCGGGTCGACTCCTCTGACCTGCCCTGGCACCGGGTGATCACCGCCTCGGGCCGCCCGGCCCGGCACCTGAGCACCCGTCAGTTGGAGCTACTGCGCGCCGAAGGTGTGCTGGCCGTAGACGGCCGGATCGCCCTGGCCGAGGTCCGCCACGAATTTCCCGGCCGGCGTTAGAGCACCAGCCGCACCAGCGCCGCGGTGCGGGCCAGACCGGGGAACGCCTCGGCGGTGGACCGCGGATGCAGGGCGTGCACGGCCAAGCGGAACATCAAGGCGCGCAACAACATCTGCGACCATTCCGGTAGCGCGCTCCACCGCTCGATGAGTCCGTCGTCGGCCTCGCCCCATGACAGCGCGTCGACGACGACCACCCCGGCCGCCCAGGACGCCGGCCGCCAGTACGGCGTGATGTCGGTGATCCCGGGCGCGGCGGTGCCAATGAAAAGCACTGTGCCGTAAAGGTCTCCGTGCACGAGCTGATTGGGACTGCGGGTCGGCTTGCGCAGGGTGGCAAGTTGATTGATCAGTTCGATCGATCGTTCGGCGTCTGCGGTCGCGGGGGCCGTGCGTGCCCCCGGTGGAATCGACTGCAGCGGCCGCTCTTCCCAGGCGGCCCGGTCGGCGGCGATGAAGACGTCGATGTCCGACCAGGGGGTGGTCGGCCCTTGGGTGAGGAACCGGGGGCGCTCCAACTTTCCGGTGGCTTCGTGCAGCCGCACCGCCGCCGAGACGACTTCGTCATGGCGGGCCTCCGGTGTCCCGGCGACGAATGTGTCTGCCCGCCAGCCGGAAACCACGTAGCGGCCGTCCGTCGAGCGGACCGGTCGGGCCAGGCGCACCCCGTCGACGAACAACGTCTCGCGCACCCGCGCCGACCATGCCGCGCGGGCATGATCAGCCACCGTCGACAACACGACCTCGCCGCAGCGCCAGCCGCCCTCCCAGCTGGCGCCCAAAAGCGCAGGTTGCACGCCGGTCAGGCCGAACGCCGCCAACACATGCTCGGGCGGCGGCTCGACAGTCACACGGGTCAGCCTAGTCGGGCGACGATGCGCGTCGTCACGACGCGCTGAGGAGCGCGACAATGCGACTAGTCGGGCGACGATGCGCGTCGTCACGACGCGCTGAGGAGCGCGACGATGTGCCTAGCGGAGGTACTTCGGGCTTTCGGCTAGTACATGACCATGTCGGGCTGCATCTGCTTGGCCCACGCCACGATCCCACCCTGCAGGTGGACCGCATTCGAGAAGCCGGCTTGCTTCACCGCGGCCAGCGCTTCGGCCGAGCGGACCCCGGTCTTGCAATACAGCACCGTCGTGCGGTCCTGCGGCAGCTGAGCCAAACCCTCACCGGAACTTATCAACGATTTCGGGATCAGCTGAGCGCCATCGATGTGCACGATGTCCCACTCGACCGGCTCACGAACGTCGATCAGCGCCAGCTTCTTGCCGGAGTCCAGCATCTCGCGCAGTTCCCGCGGGGTGATGGTGGAATCGGCGGCGAGGGCCGCGCCTTCGGGGGACACCACTCCGCAGAAGTTCTCGTAGTCGATCAGCTCGGTGATCTTCGGCGTCGACGGGTCCTTGCGAATCTTGATCGTGCGGTAGCTCATCTCGAGCGCGTCGTAGATCATCAACCGGCCAAGCAGCGTTTCGCCGATCCCGGTGATGAGCTTGATCGCCTCGGTGCCCATCACCGACGCGATCGAGGCGCAGATGATGCCCAGCACGCCGCCTTCGGCACACGACGGCACCATGCCCGGCGGGGGCGGCTCGGGGTACAGGTCGCGGTAGTTGAGGCCGCGCTCGTTGCCGGCCTCATCGGCCGGAGCGTCCTCCCAGAACACCGATACCTGTCCTTCGAACCGGTAGATGGACCCCCACACATACGGCTTGCCGGCCAGCACCGCGGCGTCGTTGACCAGATAGCGCGTCGCGAAGTTGTCGGTGCCGTCCAGGATCAGGTCGTATTGCCCGAACAGGTCGACGGCGTTGTCGGACTCCAGCCGGAACTCGTGCAGCCGCACGTTGATCAAAGGATTGATGGCCACGATCGAGTCGCGTGCCGACTGCGCCTTGGAGCGCCCGACATCGGCCGAGCCGTGAATGATCTGGCGCTGCAGGTTGGATTCGTCGACGACGTCGAAGTCGACGATGCCGATGGTGCCGACGCCGGCCGCCGCCAGGTAGAGCAGCGTCGGTGAGCCGAGCCCGCCGGCACCGATGACGAGCACCCGCGCGTTCTTGAGTCGTTTCTGCCCGTCGACGCCCAGGTCGGGAATGATCAGATGACGGCTGTAGCGAGCCACCTCTTCGCGGGTGAGCTCACCCGCGGGCTCGACTAGCGGCGGCAATGACGATGACACCGGATATCTCCTCGGTTGTATCAGCTCTAACCATCACAGCAGTTGCCCGAATCAACGGCAATCATCTCGGCAGGCTTCCCTGCACTCATCGCCGTCAGGCGATCGGGTACGGCCAGGGATTGAACCGGCAGGACTTGCCGTCGGGCTTGACGAACTCGGGGTCGAACTTCGCCCCATCGTTGTTCGACGTGGAAAACGTCTGCTGCATCATCACCGGAGCCAGGCCACCTTGGCTCTCGCATGGCTCGTGGCGCAGGTAGCCGATGGCGTGCCCAACCTCGTGGCTGATCACATACTGCCGGTAGGACCCCACGTCGCCTTCGAACGGGACCGCACCGCGCACCCAGCGCGCCTCGTTGATGAAGACCCGCGACTGCCGGTCCGGCCCGAAGGAGGGGTTGTAGCACGACGTCTCCAGCGGAAATTCGTAGCCGCATCCCACCCGCACGGTCATCGGTGAGACGAGTGAAATCCGGAAGTCCGGCTTGCCGTTATCGATCCGGATGAAGGCGAACTGCGGGTTGTGCGTCCAGCCCTTGGGATTGGCCAGCGTCTGGTCAACCATCTGAGCGAAAGCGTTGTCGCCGCCGTACATGGTGGGGTCGAGACCGTTCTCGATCTCGATGGTGTAGCGGAACACCTTTGCGGTGCCCTGACCGAACTGCGGCGTGGTGCCCGGAACCACCCGGTAGGTCTTGTCGCCGGCTTCGGTGAACGGACCGCCATCCGGCAGGGTCCCGGCCGGCAGGTTGGCGTCGAAGGCGGACAGGCCTTTGGGCGGCGTGTCGATGATCGCCGTGCCCACCGCACCGATAGCCGGCTGGTCGTGGACGGCGTGGGCCGCCGTCGGCTTTGCCGCACCCATGCCGCTCACTGTCTGGTAACCCGCCGCCACGGTGATCACTGCCAGAACGGGCAACGCGTACGCGCGCCAGCCGTACGTCGAGACGAACCGTCCCAGCCAGCTTTGTTTGCGCCATTGACGTGGGCGTTCGCGGTCGGCGCGGGTCCGTCCGGCACTGGAGGCCAGCGGGTCGCGCTGGGCCCGCAGCGGTTCGCGCCACTCCTCACGCAGCACAGGCACTCGCCCGGGGCGTGGGGACGTCATTTTCCCAGGATTACACAGCTGACCGTGGCGGCGACCCCTGGCGCGCCCGAATACGGCTTCTGACTGACTTCTGTGGGCACCGAAACATCGGTTACCAACACCTCGGGTAGTAATGTCGTTGCGACAAACGTGCGGGCCGCGGGGATGGATATCCGGCGCGAATCAGATTGAGGACCGATGAGCGATCTCGCCAAGGCGGCGCAGCGGCGTGCCGTCAGATCGGCCGAACGCACTCGCTCGACCGACGCGTCAGCGCCCTCCAACCGGCGCGGCAACCGGTTACCCCGCGATGAGCGCCGCGGGCAGTTGCTGATCGTCGCGAGCGACGTCTTCGTCGACCACGGGTATCACGCGGCGGGCATGGACGAGATCGCCGATCGTGCCGGCGTCAGCAAACCCGTTCTGTACCAACACTTTTCCAGCAAGTTGGAGCTGTACCTGGCGGTGCTGCACCGGCATGTGGAGAATCTGGTCTCCGGCGTGCAGCAGGCACTGCGTACCACCACCGACAACCGCCAGCGTCTGCACGCGGCGGTCCAGGCGTTCTTCGACTTCATCGAGCACGACAGCCAGGGTTACCGGCTGATCTTCGAGAACGATTACGTGACCGAGCCGGAGGTGGCCGCGGAGGTGCGGGTGGCCACCGAATCCTGCACCGACGCGGTATTCGCCCTGATCAGCGCCGATTCCGGACTGGATCCGCATCGCGCCCGGATGATCGCGGTGGGGCTGGTCGGCGTCAGCGTGGACTGCGCCCGGTACTGGCTGGACTCGGACCGTCCGATTTCCAAATCAGACGCCGTCGACGGCACCGTGCAGTTCGCCTGGGGCGGACTGTCGCACGTGCCCCTTACCCGCTCGTAGCCTTCGCCGCCGCTTCGGCCCCGATCCCGAAGCCAACCCGGCGGGCATCGGCAACGCCGATCTCGACGTAGGCGATCTTGGTGGTGTTGATCAGGAAGCGACGCCCCCGCTCGTCGGTCAGGCTCAGCACGCCCGAACCCTCGCGCAGCGCGTTGTTGACGAGTTCTTCGACCTCACCGGGCGTCTGTGTGCTGGCGAACACCAGCTCACGCGGACTGTCCGTGATACCGATCTTGACCTCCACGAGTGGGCCCCTTCCTGAAAAATCGCGCCATTTCGTCGCAGCGGTGTCAGCAGCAGGCTAGTGGACCCGCCCCGGACGCATTGCGCCCCGGGCCCCCCGGACGCTTCGCGGTTAGCGAAACGGCTTAATTACGGTTCGGTCCCAGCCAGATTGACACTCCGCGCGACGGCCCTGCCAGCGGTTTCACGTCTATACCATCGGCAACATCAGTAACACAGTTAACAGCCTCTACGACAGCGTCCGGGACTACCCGGACGACGAGAGCTATGACGAGGCTTATGCCATCGACGAAGCCGACTCTGAATTCGAGGGCGGCTACGAAGAGCTGGCCTGGCCGGCCGATCGGCGCTGGCGCCCAGTCACCGCACTGGTCGGCGGCGTGGTCGCGATCGGCGCGATCGCCACCGCGGTCATCATCAACAGCGGCGATAGCGCCACCACGAAGGCGACAATCGGGGCGCCGACGCCGCGGCCAGTGCTGTCCACGACGCCGCACCCGACCCTGAGCACGTCGCCCAGCGCCGCACCACCCGGAACCACCGCCCCGCCAACCACGAGCGTGCGCCCGCAGCTTCCCCCGGAGACGGTGGTCACCCTGACACCCACCAGCCCATGGCCCAGTGTCGTGCCGACGCGAACGCCGGACGCCGCGCCGCCGCAAGTCGCCCTACCCCCGGGTGCCGCCCTGAACCCACGCGCCGTCGTCTACAGCGTGTCGGGAACCAAGCAGCTGCTCGACCTGGTGACCGTGGTCTACACCGACGAGCGGGGCTTCCCCAAGACCGAGTTCAACGTGGCACTGCCATGGACCCGGGTGGTGGTCCTCAATCCCGGGGTGCAAACCGAGTCCGTCATCGCGACCAGCCTGCACGGTCATCTCAACTGCGCGATCGTCAACGCGCAGGGTCAGTTGGTTAAGGCCTCGACCAGCGACGGGATGATGGCGACCTGCACGCGCTGAACAGCTAACCCAGACCGAGTTCGCGCATCCGCTTGTCGTGGGTGTTCTGTAACCGGTCGAAGAATGCGCTCAGCTGGCTCAGGCCACCGGTGCCGGATACCACCAAATCGACCAGCTCGTCGTGGTCGGCGAGCAGGAACTGGGCCTGGGTGATCGCCTCGCCGAGCAGGCGCCGAGACCATAGCGCCAGTCGACTGCGCTGCTTGCCGCTGCTGGTCACCGCGGCGCGCACCTCGGCGACGACGAACTGGGAGTGCCCCGTCTCCGACAGCGTGGCCCGCACCACGTCGGCGACCTCGTCGGGCAGCCCGTCGGCGATCTCCAGGTACAGATCTGCGGCCAGGGCATCGCCGACATAGGTCTTGACCAGGGCTTCCAGCCAGGTACTTGGCATCGTCAAGCGGTGATAGTTCTCCAGCGCCGAGGCGTACTTGGCCATCGCCGGCACCACGTCCACGCCACGAGTCACCAGCGCGTCGCGCAACAGCTCGTAATGCCCCATTTCGGCGGCGGCGATGCTCGCCATCGAGATGCGGCCCTGCAGGTTCGGCGCCATGCGCGCCTCGTCGGTCAGCCGGTAGAAAGCCGCCACCTCGCCATAGGCCAGCAACGCAAACAATTCGTTGACGCCGGGATGATCCGCCGCTAGGCGTGGCCTGGGCGAATCGGCCACCTGGTCGGCGGATGAGGGCGAGGGCATGGCAACACTCTAGTCGTCAGGAGCAAAAGCAAATGGTCGCCTGCTGGCGACGGGTTATCATGGTTAAAGGTCGAGGCTGCGTCTCTGTGCTGCTTCTACCGAAGAAATGTGCGTGCACGTAGCTGGCCCGCCCGGATGGTGTTGTTGGACCGGCGACTCGGCGACGTATCGGAGTCGGAACTCGTGCGCGCGTGAACCGCGACAGAGAAAACGACACATTACCGATACCGTCACCGAAAGGCTCTCCATCCGCGTATGACCGCACTCAAAAGCACAACTGAACCTACGTTTGCCAAACTCGGAGTGCGCGACGAAATAGTCCGCGCACTGGCCGAAAAGGGTATCGAGCATCCGTTTGCTATCCAGGAACTCACCCTGCCGCTGGCCCTGAACGGTGAGGACCTCATCGGACAGGCCCGCACCGGTATGGGCAAGACCTTCGCATTCGGCGTGCCGCTGCTGCACCGCGTCTCCTCGGGAACCGGAGTACGGCCACTGAACGGCACGCCGCGAGCACTGGTCGTGGTGCCCACCCGCGAGCTGTGCCTACAGGTGACCGATGACCTGGCCACCGCCGCCAAATACCTCATCGCCGACGACGAACGTCCACTTGCCGTGGTGTCCATTTACGGCGGACGGGCCTACGAGCCGCAGATCGAGGCGCTGCACAAGGGCGCCGACGTCGTGGTGGGTACTCCCGGCCGGCTGCTCGACCTGTGCCAGCAGGGCCACCTTCAGCTCGGCGGGCTGTCCGTGCTGGTCCTCGACGAGGCCGACGAGATGCTCGACCTGGGCTTCCTGCCCGACATCGAGCGCATCCTGCGCCAGATTCCCGCCGACCGGCAGTCGATGCTGTTCTCGGCGACCATGCCGGACCCGATCATCACGCTGGCCCGCACGTTCATGGTTCAGCCCACTCATATCCGGGCCGAGGCCCCACACTCCCTGGCGGTACACGACACCACCGAGCAGTTCGTCTACCGCGCCCACGCGCTGGACAAGGTGGAGCTGGTCAGCCGGATCCTGCAGGCCCGCGAACGCGGCGCGACGATGATCTTCACTCGCACCAAGCGCACCGCGCAGAAGGTGGCCGACGAATTGAACGAGCGCGGCTTCGCGGTGGGCGCTGTGCACGGTGACCTCGGGCAGATAGCGCGTGAAAAGGCGCTCAAGGCCTTCCGCGGCGGCGACATCAACGTGCTGGTCGCCACCGACGTGGCCGCGCGCGGCATCGACATCGACGACGTCACCCACGTCATCAACTACCAGTGCCCCGAGGACGAGAAAATGTACGTCCACCGGATCGGGCGCACCGGCCGCGCCGGGCGCACCGGCGTGGCGGTCACCTTGGTGGACTGGGACGAGCTGCCGCGCTGGGAGATGATCGACAAGGCGCTTGGCCTGGGCTCCCCCGATCCGGCGGAAACCTACTCCAACTCACCGCACCTGTACACCGAGCTGGCCATCCCGGACGACGCCGCCGGCAACGTCGGCCCGCCCCACAAAGCACCGGCCAAGCGCCGCGAGCCCAGCCAGGACGGTCAGAAGACTCAGCGCGCGCGCAGCTCTCGGGGGCGGCGGCGCACTCGCGGCGGTAAGCCGGTCACCGGGCATCCCGCCACCAACACCGCCGCCGGCGACGGCGCACCGGAGGGCGGATCCTGCAGCGCGCCCGACGCGCCGTCCGGCAGCGCAGGCACGGCTCGACGGCGCCGTCGTCGCCGCAAGCCGGCGGATGCCGCGGCGCCGGCCAACTGAGCCGGCCCGACTGAGCCGCGCTCGCGCATGGTCAAACCCGAACGCCGTACCAAGGTTGATCTGCTGGCGGCCGCGGCGATCGCGGTCGTCGTCGCCACGGTCGCGGCTCTGATCTGGTGGACCAGCGATGCCCGGGCCACGATCAGCAGACCGGCCGCGGTTCCGGTGCCCAGTCCGACTCCGGCCCGGGAAGTGCCCGCCTCACTCAAGCAGCTGTGGACGGCTCCCAGCCCGGCGACCCGTGTCCCGGTCGCGGTGGGCGGGACGGTGGTCACCGCCGGCGGGCGCCAGGTGCAAGGACGCGATCCGGCCACCGGTGAGTCCTTGTGGAGCTATACCCGCGACACCGATTTGTGCGGGGTGAGCTGGGTCTACCACTACGCCGTCGCGGTTTACCGGGACGGCCGCGGCTGCGGCCAGGTCAGCACCATCGACGGATCCACCGGAAACCGCGGGCCCGCCCGCAGCAGCTACGCCGATCCGCAGGTGCGCCTGTCTTCCGACGGCACAACGGTCTTGTCGGCCGGCAATACCCGGCTGGAGCTGTGGCGCTCGGACATGGTGCGGATGATGGCCTACGGCGAAACGGACGCCCGGGTGAAGCCGTCGAATCGAGGCCTGCACTCCGGGTGCACGCTGGAATCGGCCACGGCAAGCTCGTCGGCGGTAGCGGTGCTGGAGGCCTGCGCTAATCAGGCCGACCTGCGGCTCGTCCTGCTGCGACCGGGCAAGGAAGACGACGAACCTCAGCAGCAGTTCGTGCCCGAACCCGGGATTCGGCCGGGCACCGGGGCCCGCGTACTCGTCGTCTCGCAGAACAACACCGCCGTGTACCTGCCGGCACCGCAACCCCGGGTCGACGTGATCGACCAGTCCGGGACCACGGTGTCGAGCACCCTGTTGGCCAAGCCGCCGTCGCCCTCGGCGGTCGTGTCACAGTCCGGAAATCTGGTGACCTGGTGGACGGGCGACACGTTGATGGTCTTCGACGCCGGCAGCCTGGCGCCGCGCTACACCATCGTCGCGGGCGAGACGACGGCTCCGTTGGGGCCGGGCGTGATGATGGCGGGTCAGCTGCTGGTGCCGGTGACGGACGCGATCGGCGTCTACGACCCGGTCAGCGGATCGAACAATCGCTACATCCCGGTTGACCGGCCGCCGAGTGGCTCAGCGGTGATTCCGGTCGTCTCGGGGTCCAAGGTCATCGAGCAGCGCGGCGACACCCTGGTAGTGCTGGGCTGACCGCTCTACAGCTCGACGGCGAACGTGGGCAGTGCTTTGCCGGACTTCCAGTGCTTGAGCAGCGCCTGGGCCAGCTCACGGTAGGCCACCGCGCCTTTGTTCTTGCGGCCGGCCAGCACCGAGGAGCCTGACGCACTGGCCTCGGCGAAGCGCACCGTGCGCGGGATCGGTGGGGACAGCACGGGCAGCTCGTAGCGGTCGGCGACGTCGACCAACACGTCGCGGGTGTGCGTGGTCCGCGAGTCGTACAGCGTGGGCAGCGCACCCAGCAGCCGCAGCTTTGGGTTGGTGATGTTCTGGACATCTGCGACGGTACGCAGGAATTGTCCGACGCCGCGGTGGGCCAGCGTCTCGCACTGCAGCGGCACGATGACCTCGTCGGCAGCGGTGAGGCCGTTGAGGGTGAGTACACCCAGCGACGGTGGGCAGTCGATGATCACCACGTCGAACTGGTCGGAGAGTTTGGCCAGCGCGCGCTTGAGCGCGTACTCACGCCCGGCACGCATCAACAGCATCGCCTCGGCGCCCGCCAGGTCAATGTTGGCCGGCAACAACGTCATTCCCTCGACCGTGTCGACCAATGCGGCGCTGGGTTCGACCTCCCCGAGCAACACCTCATGCACGGACACCGGCAGTTTGTCGGGATCTTGGCCAAGGGAGAAGGTCAGGCAACCCTGTGGGTCCAGATCGACGAGCAGCACCCGCCGTCCCATATCCACCATCGCCGCACCCAGCGAGGCAACCGTGGTCGTCTTGGCCACTCCACCTTTTTGGTTGGCAACCGCCAGTACCCTCATCTCAGCCACAAGCGCCGCTCCTCCCCGTCACTGGCTCTGCATCGTCGCCGGTGCGCACACTGCCCATCCTGGCATGTTCTCCCCGCCGCGGTTCGGGCGACAGGCCCGGCATGGCTCCGGCGTGTCTCAGGCAGAATCGGTCTACATGAGCGTGCACAACCATCGACTGCTGTTGTTCCGCCACGGCGAGACCGAGTGGTCGAAATCTGGTCAGCACACCGGCCGCACCGACATCGAGCTCACCGAAACCGGCCGCGCCCAGGCCAAGTCGGCTGCGCAGGTCCTAGAACAGCTCAATCTCAAGGACCCGCTGGTGATCAGCAGTCCGCGTAAACGCACCCTGGTCACCGCCGAATTGGCCCGTCTTGACATCGACGAGGTGTCGCCGCTGCTTGCCGAATGGGACTACGGCGCGTACGAGGGCCTGACCACACCTGAGATCCAGCAAACCGATCCGGATTGGCTGGTGTGGACGCACGGATGTCCCGACGGCGAAAGCGTCGCCGCGGTCAGCGATCGCGCGGACCGCGCCGTGGCGCTGGCCCTGGAGAATATGCAATCGCGTGACGTGGTGTTCGTCAGCCACGGCCACTTCTCTCGTGCGGTGATCACCCGCTGGGGCGAGCTGCCGCTCATCGAGGGCAGCCGCTTCGGCATGGTTACCGGGTCGATCGCAGTCTGCGGGTTCGAGCACGGAGTGCGCCAGCTTCGGTTGCTCGGGCTGACCGGTCATCCGGTCAGTTGTTAACCGGCGAACCGCCGTTCGCGCTGGCCGGGCCGGGCGGGGCCCTGATTGCCGACGGGGTGCGGACGCGGTACTGCGACATCGGGGCTGCGCAGGCGGCACTGCGCTGCGGAGCGGCGCCAATAGTGTTGGGCGCGTTGCCTTTCGACGGTAACAGTCCGGCCGCACTGATGACCCCGCGCGGGGTGCGCCGCCTCGAGGCGCTGCCCAACTGGCCCACCGGTCCGCTGCCGGCTGTGCACATCGGCGCGATCGTCCCGCCGGTTGACGACTACCGCGACCGGATCAGCCGCGCCCGTGAGGAACTCGCCGCGCCGGACAACCCGCTGCTCAAGGTGGTACTGGCGCGGGCGTTGGAGCTGGCCGCCGACGGACCGCTGGATGCGCGCATGATTCTGCGCCGACTGGTCGCGGCCGACCCAACCGCCAATGCTTATCTGGTCGACCTGAGCGCCGCGGGTGGCGACTATGCGGGAGCGGCTCTGGTGGGGGCCAGCCCGGAACTGCTGGTTGCACGATTCGGCGACCGCGTTGTGTGCCAGCCGTTTGCCGGCTCAGCACCTCGATCCGCGGATCCCGAACTCGACGCCGCCAACGGTACCGCGTTGGCCGCGTCGGCCAAGAACCGCCACGAGCACCGGTTGGTTATCGACACCATGCGCGCGGCCCTCGAGCCGCTCTGCGCGGACCTGACAATCGCCGCCGAGCCGCAGTTGAGCCGCACGGCGGCGGTTTGGCACCTGTGTACGCCCATCAAAGGCCGGCTGCGCGATACCTCAACCACCGCAATCGATTTGGCGTTGGCCCTGCACCCCACTCCGGCCGTCGGAGGGGTTCCGACCCGGGAGGCCGTCGAACTCATCGCCGCGCTGGAAGGCGACCGCGGCTTCTACGCCGGTGCCGTGGGCTGGTGCGACGAGCGGGGCGACGGGCGCTGGGTGGTGTCGATTCGCTGTGCGCAGCTGTCGGCCGATCGCCGCGGCGCCGTCGCGCGCGCCGGCGGTGGCATTGTCGCCGAATCGGATCCCGACGACGAAGTCGACGAAACCACAACGAAATTCGCCACCATATTGACCGCACTCGGGGTATCGCAGTGACCCACGACATCCGCCGGGCCCGTCGCGGCGACGTCGCCGATATTGTGAACATGATCCACGAGCTCGCCGAATTCGAGCGCGCCGCCGATCAATGCACCGTCACCGAAAAGCAGATAGCCACAGCACTTTTCGGTGGATTGCCAACATTGCACGGTCACGTCGCTGAGATCGACGGCCAGGTCGCGGCCATGGCGCTGTGGTTTCTCAACTTCTCCACGTGGGATGGCGTCGCGGGGATCCATCTAGAGGACCTGTACGTGCGGCCGCCCTTTCGCCGCCGCGGCCTGGCCCGATCGTTGTTGGCGACGCTGGCGGCGGAATGCCTCGACAACGGCTACACGCGGTTGTCGTGGGCGGTGCTGAATTGGAATGTCGATGCGATAGCGCTGTATGACGGGATCGGCGGCCAGCCGCAGCGGGAGTGGACTGCCTATCGGTTGTCGGGCCCGGAGTTAGCGGCGCTGGCAGACCCGCGCTGATGACCGCTGGCGGCCCAGCGCACTGACGGCGGGCTGAACAGCAATGCCAGCACCGACAGCGCCACAACCCCCACCGGAATTCCAATCCCCAGCTGGCCCGACCCCACGGCCAGGTACCACGCCACCGGCAGCAGCAATAGCTGGGCGAATACCGCAAGCCCGCGGCCCCACCGCTTGCCGACAATCAAAGCCCATCCGCCGGCCAGCACCCCACCGCCGACCAGCACGAACCAGACCGCGGTACCCAGGCCGTTGACGATGTGCTGGTCGGCACCGGCGAGCCCGCGGACCACCAGAACCGCGGCGATCCCCAGGGCCGCCGCGCCCTCAACAGCGACGATCACTCCCGCGGCACGTACGGTCCTCGGGGCGCTAACAGTCACAGCGTCAGAGTAGTCAGGGCAGCCGGTGACGGCCCGTGGAGTGTGCGCCGGCGGCTTTGACTGTGTCGTCTGGGCTGTCATATCGCGATCTGCCCGCCCTGCAAACACACTCGATGCCGCGCCGGCACACACTCGACGGGCCGTGGCTTACGCCGCTGCGTGGCGCACTGAAGCATCCCGCCTAAGCTCATGGCTCATGCGTGCCGTGCTGATCGTGAACCCCACCGCCACCACCATCACGCCGGCCGCCCGCGACCTGGTGGCACACGCGCTTAAGAGCCGCGTCCAACTCACCATCGAACACACCAAACACCGTGGCCACGGCGCTGAACTCGGCCAGGCAGCCGTTGCCGACGGAGTGGACCTGGTGGTCGTGCACGGTGGCGACGGCACCGTGAGCGGAGTCGTCAACGGCATGCTCGGCAGCCCCGCCACCCCTCCGCAAGGACCCATACCGGCGGTGGCGATCGTGCCGGGTGGCTCGGCGAATGTGCTGGCCAGAGTCCTGGGGATCGCTCGCGACCCGATTGCCGCCACCAACCAGCTCATCGGGCTGCTCGACGACTACGACCAGCACCGGCAATGGCGCCGGATCGGGTTGATCGACTGCGGCGAGCGCTGGGCCGTGTTCAATACCGGGATGGGCGTGGATGCCGAGGTGGTCGCCGGAGTCGAGGCGGAGCGCGACAAAGGCGGCAAGGTGTCAGCGTGGCGCTACATCCGCACCGCCGTGCCCCTCGTGTACGGGTACACCCGCCGCGAACCCGCTCTCACACTGGAACTTCCTGGACGAGAGCCGATTACGGGCGTGAGCTTCGTTTTCGTATCCAACGCGAGCCCGTGGACATACGCGAACGAACGCCCGGTGTGGACCAACCCCACCTGTTCCTTCGAACGGGGACTGGGAGTCTTCGCCCCGACCACCATGAAGCTGATCCCCACCCTGCGAATCGTCCGGCAGATGTTCGCCAAGCGGCCGCGGTTCGAGTTCAAACATCTGGTAACAGACGACGACGTACCTTGGGTGCGGGTTACCGCCACGGCCGGTCCAGCCGCCTGCCAGTTCGACGGGGACTACCTGGGCCAGCGCGAGACCATGACTTTCCGCGCGGTTCCGGACGTGCTACCGGTCGTCGCCCCGCTCGCAAAAAGTGTCTCCGACCAGGGGTAATCCGAGCTGTGACAAGCTTGCGACGCAAATGTAGGGCGCAATTCAGCCGGGAGTGTAGTACAACGGAGTAAGGGGTTCGGGAACAGATCGTGAAAGTGAGATAGCCCACGGGCTCCCGTAACACTATTGACATCCGATGAGCCTGTGAAACGATCAAAAGGTTGCATGCAGAAATGTAGAGGTACGGAAACCTTTCTTGTGCACGCGTTAACACGCCAAGAGAAATCGCCCGTGCGCACTGCTGCGCACATAGTGAGGAGTAACTACTAATGGATTGGCGCCACAAGGCGGTCTGCCGTGACGAGGATCCCGAACTGTTCTTCCCGGTTGGGAACAGCGGTCCGGCGCTCGCGCAGATCGCTGACGCGAAACTGGTCTGTAATCGGTGTCCGGTGACCACAGAGTGTCTCGGCTGGGCTCTGAACACCGGCCAGGACTCGGGTGTCTGGGGCGGCATGAGCGAAGACGAGCGGCGCGCACTCAAGCGTCGCAACGCCCGGACGAAGGCCCGAAGCGGAGTCTGAACAACTCAATCTCCGCACAGTGCGGCCCCGACCATGGTCGGGGCCGCACTGTTGTGTACGGCTTCACAACACCAACCGTCCGCGCCGGCCGATCGGTACCCGTAGCACCACGTCGGTGCCGCGATCGGGCGCTTCCCGCATGCCCAGCGAGCCGTCCAGCTCGGCCGACACCAGGGTCCGCACGATCTGCAGGCCCAGGCTGTCGGACTTCTCCAGACTGAATCCTTCGGGCAGCCCACGCCCGTTGTCGTGCACCACGACATCAAGCCAGCGAGCCGAACGCTCGGCCCGAATAGTCACAGATCCGCCTGCGGCCGACGGATCGAAGGCGTGCTCGATGGCGTTCTGCACCAGCTCGGTGATCACCATGATCAGCGCGGTCGCCCGGTCGGAGTCCAGCACGCCCAGGTCGCCCACCCGGTTGATCCGGATCGGTCTGTCCACCGACGCCACGTCGTTCATGATCGGCAGGATCCGGTCGATGACCTCGTCGAGGTTGACCTGCTCGTCCACCGACATCGACAGCGCGTCGTGAACCAACGCGATCGAGGACACCCGGCGTACCGACTCAATCAGGGCCTCGCGGCCTTCGGCGTTGGCCGTCCGCCGGGCCTGTAGCCGCAGCAGCGCCGCCACCGTCTGCAGGTTGTTCTTCACCCGGTGGTGGATCTCCCGGATGGTGGCGTCCTTGGAGATCAGGGCGCGGTCGCGCCGCTTGACCTCGGTGACGTCGCGGATCAGGATCGCCGCGCCCGCGTTGGCCTTATGGACCACCAGTGGCAGCGTTCTGAGCAGCACAGTCGCATCACCGGCGTCGACCTCCATGCGCATGCTGGCCCCGCCGGCCAGCAGGTCGAGCACATGCTCGGCCACCTCCTGCGCCTCGAACGGGTCGGAGATCAGCGGCCTGGTCACCCTGATGAAGTTGTGGCCTTCCAATTCGCTGGTCAGCCCCATCCGGTGGTAGGCCGACAGCGCGTTGGGGCTGGCGTAGGCGACCACGCCGTCGACGTCGAGGCGAATGAAGCCGTCGCCGGCCCGCGGAGTGGATCGGGACATGGCCACGTCACCCACGTCGGGAAAGGTGCCCTCGGCCAGCATGTGCAGCAGGTCGGTGGCGCACTCGCGGTAGGCCGTCTCGAGTCCTCCCGAACTGCGACGGGCAGCGACTTCGGTCTGATGCCGGGTCAGCACCGCCACCACCTGCTCGCGGTAGCGCACCGGGGAAGACTCGACATTGGGGCCGGGCAGTTGCCACGAATGCCCTTGGCCCCCATCGTTTTCCCGCCTGGCTGCACCGGCGGCGAAGGTCTCGGCTACCAGGGGCAGCCGTTCGGCGGTGACGACGCTGCCCACCGCGTCGGTCTGCAGCACCGTCGGCGCGGTATTGGGCCGGCATTGGGCGACACACACCAGCACCCCGTCGTCGCGGCGAACCCACATCAAGTAATCGGCGAACGACAGGTCGGCCAGCAGCTGCCACTCCCCCACCACCGCGTGCAGATGGTCGACCGCGTTGCCCGGCAGCACCGTGTGTTCGGCCAGCAGGTTACCCAGAGTCGACATGCAGGTGGGAAAGACCCTAGCTGATCACAGCGATGAGGTCGCCGGCCTGAATGACGTCACCCACCGAGACGCTGACCTTGCTGACGGTGCCGTCGACTTCGGCCAGCACGGGAATCTCCATCTTCATCGATTCCAGCAGCACCACGACGTCGCCCTTGCCGATTTGATCGCCTTCGCTGACGACAACTTCGAGCACGCTGGCCACGATCTCGGCTCGAACATCCTCGGCCATCTTCACCCCACTCGTTTCGACCACTGGCGCACGCTGACTGCTGGTCCATCAGGCTGCCATATATCGAACCACAAGACTGCCCGGTACAGCGGCATGCGGGCTACCGAGGGCGCCGAACGGGTCGCGTGAGACACTGTTCAGCAATCGGGTGGACGCTAACCGCCCCGCGTATGACGACCTACGGAGGTTTTGACATGGCCAAGCGTGGCCGCAAGAAGCGTGACCGCAAGCACAGCAAAGCCAACCACGGCAAGCGGCCCAACGCTTAGCACCGTTACGGCCCACCACGGATGATGGTGGTCCGGCGGATCTCCAGCCGGAGCCGCTCCCGTAGGCCCTCCGGGGCCTTTTCGCCTTGGCACTTGGTCGCGATGAGCGCCTTGATCCGCTCCTCGAGTCCGTAATGCTTCAAGCACCCGGGGCACGCCTCGAGGTGGCGGCGCAGCTTTTCCCGGGTCGCCGGGGTGCACTCACCGTCAAGCAGGGTCCACACCTCGGCGATGACCTCCGCGCACCCGTAGTACCCGAGGTCGCTGCCGTCCGGGCACGAACCGGACTGGCCGGACAACTCGCTCATGACGACACCTCCTCGTGCGTCTGCTCGCCGCGAACAAAACCCCGGTCCTTTGCCACGTCGGCCAGCAGACCACGCAGCTGACGCCGGCCGCGATGCAGCCGGGACATGACCGTGCCGATCGGCGTGTCCATGATCTCGGCGATCTCCTTATAGGGGAAACCTTCGACGTCGGCGTAGTAAACGGCCATCCGGAACTCTTCGGGCAACGCCTGCAGCGCCTCTTTGATCTCGGTATCCGGCAGCGCCTCGAGGGCCTCGACCTCCGCCGACCGCAGGCCGCTGGAGGAATGCTCGGCGTTGGAGGCCAGCTGCCAGTCGGTAATCTCCTCGGTCGGATACTCCGCCGGTTGCCGCTGCTTCTTGCGGTAGCCGTTGATGTAGGTGTTGGTCAGAATCCGGTACAGCCACGCCTTGAGGTTGGTGCCTTCCCGGAACGAGCGGAACCCGGCATAGGCCTTCACCATCGTTTCCTGGACCAGGTCCTCGGCGTCGGCGGGATTGCGGGTCATGCGCAGCGCACCGCCGTAGAGCTGATCCAGCAGGGGAATCGCGTCGCGCTCGAAGCGCGCCGTCAGTTCCTCGTCCGTCTCGCCAGGCGGCCCAGGCTCGGACCCGTCCGACCCGGTCACACCGTCGATGTCGGCCATCTCGATTAACACGGTCCCTTCGGTTGCGGTGTCGACGAACGCCAACCGCTGCTCGGCTAGCAGGCTAGTCGCTGACACCTGACCCCTCCTCCCAACATAGAGGCTGAAACCGACAGTAGAAACCGCACCAATCAACAGCATCGGCCAGCGCGCTATTTCCCGGGACGCCTGCGTTAGTGTGACGCCATGTCCCATGCCACCTCCCTCCAGGGCAAGACCATGTTCATCTCCGGCGCCAGCCGCGGTATCGGCCTGGCGATCGCCAAGCGCGCCGCGCAGGACGGCGCCAACATCGCGTTGATCGCCAAGACGGCCGAGCCGCATCCCAAACTGCCGGGGACGGTTTACACCGCGGCCAAGGAGCTCGAGGAAGCCGGCGGTCAGGCGCTGCCGATCGTGGGGGACGTCCGCGATCCGGAGTCCGTCGAGTCCGCGGTGGCCAAGACCGTCGAGCAATTCGGCGGTATAGACATCTGCGTCAACAACGCCTCGGCGATCAACCTGGGATCGATCAGCGACGTGCCGATGAAGCGTTTCGACCTGATGAACGGCATTCAGGTGCGCGGCACATACGCGGTGTCGCAAGCGTGCATACCGCACCTGAAGGGCCGGGAGAACCCGCATATCCTCACGCTGTCGCCGCCGGTGCTGCTGGAGAAGAAGTGGCTGAAGCCGACGGCCTACATGATGGCGAAGTACGGAATGACGTTGTGCGCGTTGGGGATTGCCGAGGAACTGCGCGCCGACGGCATCGCGTCTAACACGTTGTGGCCGCGCACCCTGGTGGCCACCGCCGCGGTGCAGAACCTGTTGGGCGGCGACGAGGCGATGGGGCGGGCGCGCAAACCCGAGGTGTACTCCGACGCGGCCTATGTGATCCTCACCAAGAACTCCCGCGAGTACACGGGCAACACGTTGTTGTGTGAGGACGTGCTGCTGGAATCCGGCGTCACCGACTTGTCGGTGTACGACTGCGTGCCCGGTGGGCAGCTGGGCGTCGACTTCTGGGTGGACGGCGTCAACCCACCGGGATACGTTCAGCCCTGAGCGCGGCTGCGATCACGGCGGATTCGGCCGGGCGAGGAATCCCTCGATAACGGGCGCGAGTTCGACGGCGTTGTGCACCAGGTCGATGTGCCCGCCGTCGTGCAGGTACAGGTGGGAGTGCGGTAGCAACGCGTTCATGATGTGGGCGTTGACTACCGGGATGATCGGGTCGTCGGTGCCCGCCACGATCAATGTCTGCTGACGCACCGCGGGCAAGGCAAAAAGGCTGGTCCACACCGAACCGGCGAGCAGCTGATGCAGATAACCCCTCCTCGACCCGGCGTGCAATTGCCGCACGAACAGCTGCGCCACGTCCTCGCCGTGCGCGCGGACCGTGCCGCCGTACAGCTCGCCGGCGATCGATGCGGCGTAGTTCGGATCCGAAAACCTGCGTGGGGTAACCATTTTCGCCAGTACCCGAGGATGCGCCGGCACCATCAGCGCACCGGTGCCGGTGGCCACCAACACTAGCCGGCGGCACCGCCGCGGATTCTGGAAGGCGAATTGCTGGGCAAGTGCGCCACCCCAGGAGAGACCGAGTACATCCACCACGCCGACATCGAGTTTGGACAGCACCCGGCCCAGTAACCAGGCCAGATACGGGAAGCCATACGGCAGAACCGAAGTCGGCGATCCACCGGTGCCGGGCACATCGAATCTGATGACCGGGCAATCCAACTGCTCCACCAGCGGATCGAGCACCTCCAGGCTGGCGCCGATGCCGTTGCACAGCACCAGTGGCACACCGGATCCGGGGCGCACGTCCACCCGGATGCGCTGCCCTCCGGTGCAGACGTAGCGCATGGCTCACTTCTCCATGACGTAGCTGCCCGGCGCCGGACCTAAGGGCGGAAATCCCTCCCCGCCAAGCAGTTTAGGTGCGTCGATCTCCGGTCCGCTGCGTTCGGCCAGCCAGTCCACGTAGTCCGGCCACCACGAATCGGTGAACTTCTGGGCGGAATCCAGCCACTGTCCGGGGTCGTCGACGTCGACCGGGCCGGTTCGGTACGAAGCCTTCGCGTTGCCGGGCGGGTTGACCAGTGCGGCGATGTGGCCGCTGGTGGAAAGCACGTAGCGGTTGTCCTTGCCGCCCAGCAGACGCGCGCTGCGATAGGTGGCCTGCCACGGCGAGATGTGGTCGGCGACGCCACCAATGACGTACGCGTCGTTGGTGACCTTGGACAGATCCACCGGGGTGCCCAGCATGCTGACCGCGCCGGGAGTGACCAGAGCATTTCGCAATCCCATCAAGACCATGTCGCGGTGCAGCGCGGCGGTCATCCGGGTGGTGTCGGCGTTCCAGAACAGCACGTCGAACGCCGCCGGACGCCTGCCCTGCACATAGTTGTTCACCCAGTACCGCCAGACCAGGTCAGTGGGCCGCAACCAGGCGAACATTTCGGCCATGGCACGCCCGTCGAGGTAGCCCTTCTTGCTCGACACCCGGATCGCCGCCTGCGCGGCGCGGTCGCTCATAGCCGCAGCCGCGAAGCCGGCCCGGTTCTCGTCGAGCACAGTGACCCCCATCGATAGGCCCGCGATCCGGTCGGATTCGCCGATCTCGGCGAGATGGGCGGCCGTCATGGCCGCGAGAATCCCGCCCGAGCAGGTGGCGAACAGCTGCGCGCTGTCGGTCCCGGCGATTTTCTGCACCGTGTCCAGCGCCTCGATAAGCGCTGCGCCGTAGGCATCGAATCCCCAATCGCGATGCCGGGCTTGCGGATTGCGCCAGGAGATGACGAACACCTGCTGGCCCTGCCCGACGAAATATTCGATCATGCTGCGCCCCGGCGCGATGTCCATGATGTAGTACTTATTGATCACCGGCGGCACCATGAGCAGCGGAACCGCGCGGACCTTCGACGTCTGCGGTGCGTACTGGATCAGTTCGAACATCGACGTCTGGAAAACCACCGCACCCTTGCTGACGGCGACGGTCTCCCCCACCGCGAACGCGTCGGGCTCGACCATCGCCGGCACCCTGGGTTGCGAAAGCATGTCCCGGGCAAAGGCTTTGGCGCCACGGACCGCGCTCAGGCCGCCGGTGTCGATCAGCGCCTTCCAGCCCAGCGGGCTGATCAGCGGGTTGTTGCTGGGCGCCAGGCCCTCGACAATGTTGTCGACGACAAACTGCATCTTCTCCGCATCGCGCCAGTCGAGTTCGGCGTCGGCAAGCAACCCGTCGGCAGTTTCGGCCGCCGCCAGGTAGGCCTGCATGATGCGGTGCAGCAACGGATTCTGCTGCCACGCTGGGTCGGCGAAGCGCTTATCGCCTCGCCCCGGCACGCGGTGTGACGTGCCCGCGACGATGCTGCCGAGCTCGCGGGTCAGGACGCCCGCGCGGTTGGCCAGCGCGCCCGGCCGCTTGGCAAGGTTCGCGCCGACGCGGCTCCAGGTGGCGTCGGGCATCATCCGGCTGACGAACGGCCGGGTTGCGCTGGTCAGCAGCAGGTCCAGGGGTGCTGCGAGTTCGTCTGGTTTGGTCGTCTGGGTTGCCATTGCTACGGGGTGCTTTCGGTTGTCGGAACGGTGATTTCGCGCTTGAGAACCTTGCCGGTCGGCCCCTTGGGCAGAGCGTCGACCAGCCAGATCCGGCGGGGGTATTTGTAGGCGGCCACTCTGGCCTTGACGTAGTCGCGCAGTTCGTCGGGATCGGCGGTCGCGTTCTTCTTGAGGGCGACCGCGGCGCCGACTTCTTCGCCCAGTGAGTCGTGCGGCATGCCGACCACGGCGGCTTCGGCCACAGCGGGGTGCTCGTAGAGCACTTCCTCGATCTCGCGGGGGTACACGTTGTAGCCGCCGCGAATGATCATGTCCTTGGTGCGGTCGACGATGTAGAAGTAGCCGTCCTCGTCGACGCGGCCGACGTCTCCGGTCGACAGCCAGCCGTCCTCAGAGATGGTGGACTTGGTGGCTTCCGGCAGATTCCAGTAGCCCTTCATCACGTTGTGGCCGCGGATCTGGATCTCGCCGGGCTCGCCCGGCGGGACTTCAGCACCGTTGGGGTCCACCACCCGCATCTCCACGCCTTCGACCGGCGTCCCGATCGAGCCTGCCTTGCGCGGCCGGTCGGGATGATTGAACGAGGCCACCGGCGAGGTCTCCGACAGCCCGTAGCCCTCCAGGACCACGCAGCCGAAGGCGTTCTCAAAGTCGTTGAGAACCTGTACCGGCAGCGACGCGCCGCCGGAAGTGCAGGTCCGCAGGGTGTCGGTGGCGCCCGGCGCTGCTTCGTCGGCCAAACCGAGCAACGCCGAGTACATCGTCGGGACCCCCTGGAACACCGTGACGGCATCCCGTTGGATCACTTCGAGCGCTTTGCGCGGGTCGAACCGGGGTATCAGCGTCAGGGTCGCACCGGCCAGGATCGAGCAGTTGAGCCCGCAAGTCAGGCCGAAGACGTGGAAGAGCGGCAGGCAGCCCATCACGACGTCGTCGGGCCCTGTCTGGATCAGGGTGCGCACGCTCACGTCGGCGTTGCGCCTCATATTCCCGTGAGTGAGCATGGCGCCCTTGGGTTTTCCGGTGGTCCCGGAGGTGTGCAGGATGATCGCGACATCGTCGTCGGCGCGGTCCTGCGGCGCATCCTGGCCGGGCAGGTCGGCGATCAGCTCAGCCAGCCCGGCGTCATCCACCAGCCAGCACTGGGCGCCCACCTCATCGGCGCCGGCAGTGGCCTCTTCGGCGAAGGCGGGTGTCGCGAACAATGCCTTGGCGCCGCTGTTGGACAGGTAGTACGCCACCTCGCGGGACTTGAGCAACGGGTTCATCGGAACCGCGACGGCGCCGCGATACATGATCCCGAAATATGCGATGACGAACGCGGGGGTGTTGGGCAACATGATTCCGACCCGGTCACCGGGATCGACTCCGGCCCGCTCCAGCAGCGTCGCCACCCGGGCGGCCGCGGCATCGAGTTCGGCGAACGAGAGCGCCACGTCGTCACAGCGCAGCGCAATGCGGTCGGGGTGGCGGTCCCTCGATGCGACGAGGTTGGCACTCAAAGCGGTCACGGGCTGCTCCAAGGGTGTGGTCGGGACGTCTGGACCCATGATGCCGGGCGCTATCTGCAGATCTTTTGTCTCCGGAAAACAAAACTGCGCCCGAAGTTGATTGCCCGCAGACATGCTCGTCGCAGAGCTCCACCGCTACTTTTTCCGGCAAGCGCAGCGTGGCGCTTCCCCACCACCGTGCCGGTTATTCGGAGAAATCGAGACGAAACATGTTGGCAATTACCCTAATTCTGATGCTGATGCTGACGCCGATACTGCTACCGGTGATCATCACCGTCGTGCACCGCATTACCGAGTGAGCTAGCTCGGCTGCAGAACCGCACTGCCGTACCAGTGACAGGCGAGCAGCGCGAGTTCGACCTCGAGCCGGTCGCTGCCGATCTCCCGACCACGCCGGGCGACGGCGCGGCCGACTCGGTACTTCACCGAGTTGAAATGCATATTGAGTTGCTCGGCGGCCTGCTTGTAGCTGGAGCCGCAACTCAGATACACCCGCAACGTCTCGCGCAGGCGCGCGTCGTTTTCGTCGTCGCAGGCGAGGTCTCCGAGCACTCTGGCCACCCAATCGCGGGTGCCGGCCACTGAGCTTGGCGAGCCGCCCAGCCGGGCCGCTATGGATAGGCCCGGGTCACTGGCGGCGATCACCGACGGTCCGCTGCGATTGCCGAGAATCGCGACGCCGCGCGCGCCCTGGGCCTCCCGGTGTGAGCGACGAAAGCCGTCGACACCGTTAGCCATCGTTCCGATGGCCACGCTTGGCGAATCCCTGCGGTTCACCGCAAACTGGCGAACTCGCGCCACCACGTCCTCGGCCGCGGCACGAAATGGCAGCCAACCCCATCCGCAGCTACGGTCGGCGGCGACGAAAAGCGGGCTCGCATCGGCACCGGCGGCGTCTGCCAGCTCGCGCAGAAAGCTTTGCAGCCAAGCGAGTTCGTCGCCGTCGGCGGCCTGGTCGGGGTTCCAGATGACCAGCGCCACGTGGTGCCACCGCAGTGGATAGCGGATCGACGTGGTTGCCGCATCGACGTCGATTGCCTTGGCCGCGACCAGGATCTCGCGCACCCGTACCCCGCGCAGACTGTTCTGGGCTTCCAGCCAGCGTTCGCGTTCGTCCTCGTAGACGGTGACAACTTGCTGCGACATCCAGTCGATGTACTCGAAGATCGCGGCGCTCATCGCCTCGATCAGCGCCACCCGCGTCGCATCGGGGATGTCGGCAGCTCGCAATTCGGCGAAGATCAGCTCGTTGATCCGGCGCTGGCCAAGCCGATAGGCGCGCACCAGCGCGTGGACGGGCACGCCGTGCTGAGCCAGCCGACGGGCGTAATCCAATGCCGTGGTGGGCGCCTCGACCCGCTCGACGGGGATGTCGTAGCGCAACGCCTGCAGCATGGTGTCCACGTTGTCCTTGATGCTGGGCCAGAGCAGCTCCAGGATTCGCGGATCGCGGCGTAAATCAGGGATCTGTTCCTCGAGCGCACGATTGATCTCGGCCGTGACGGCAGACAGCCGCTCATGTAGCCGGGTGGCGACCTCGGCGGCGTAGTGCTTCACCTCGACTCCGCTGGCGAGGCGCGGCTTTTCCACGGACTAGACGTTAGCCGCTCACCCTAGAGCAGCGTGATCTGTTCAGGCTCGGGCTCGGCCGGGGCGAGCAGCTCGGGTCCGTTGTTGCGCACGCTGTTCACCAGCGTTGACACCGGACGTAGCTCGATGCCGTGCACATCCGGCGGGCGGGCCAACAGCTCCTCATCCAGCGCGGCGTCCGGATTCAGCCAGGCATCCCAGTTCTCTTCGGCCAGCAGCAACGGCATCCGGTCGTGGATGGCGGCCAACTCGCCCACCGCGTCGGTGGTGATGATGGTGCAGCTCAGCAGCGGATCGGCGTCTTTGGCGGGCTTCCACACCGACCACAGCCCGGCCATGCACACCAGGCCGCCGTCGTCGCGGTGCATGAAGAACGGCGTCTTGGCGGCCTTCTTGCCGGGGCCGGCCTCGTTGGCGCGCCACTCGTACCAGCCGTCCATCGGCACCAGGCAACGCTTGCTCTTGGCAGAATTCCGGAAGGCCGGCGAGGTGGCGACTTTGTCGGCCCGGGCGTTGATCAGCAACGGCCCTTTGGTATCCGGGGCACCGTCGGGTCCGGCCTTGACCCAGGACGGGACCAGTCCCCAGCGCATCAGGCGAACCCGGCGGGTGGCCGCGTCGTCGGGCTCGCTGTGGCGGCTGACGACGGTGGCGATCGTGTTGGTGGGAGCCACGTTGTAGTTGGGCGCCGACGCGCCGTCGGTGCCGGTGGCCTCGTCGATCGCCTTGATCTTCTCGGCCAGCAAGGCCGGGTCGGTAGTGACCGCAAACCGTCCGCACATAACTCCCATGGTGGCAGAACCATGCGACAGGCAATGATGGACCGGTGAACGCATGGCCGGCCCCCTTCGCACCGACACCGGTGCACGCGACCGTGACCGTTCCGGGCTCGAAATCGCAGACCAACCGCACCCTGGTGCTGGCCGCGCTGGCAGCCGCGCAGGGACAGGGCAACTCAACCATCGCCGGAGCGCTGCGCAGCCGCGATACCGACCTCATGATCGGAGCGCTGCGCACGCTGGGCCTGCAGGTCGACGGGGACGGCCCGGAACTGACGGTGAGCGGGCACATCCAACCTGGGCCCGACGCGCGGGTGGACTGCGGCCTGGCGGGCACAGTGCTGCGGTTCGTTCCGCCGCTGGCCGCGCTGAGCGCCGTGCCGGTGACCTTCGACGGCGATGAGCAGGCGCGGGCCCGGCCCATCGCGCCCCTGCTGGATGCGCTGCGTGGGCTCGGCGTCCCCGTCGAAAGTGAGGGGGACGGCACCGGGCTGCCGTTTCGGGTGCAGGGCACCGGATCGGTTGCCGGCGGCACCGTCGCCATCGACGCGTCGGCCTCGTCGCAGTTCGTTTCGGGCCTGCTGCTGTCCGGGGCCGCGCTGCGCGACGGTCTGACGGTGCAGCACACCGGCTCGACGCTGCCGTCGGCGCCGCACATCGAGATGACGGTGGCGATGCTGCGCCAAGCCGGCGTGGACGTCGACGATTCGGTCCCGTATCGCTGGCAGGTGCGCCCGGGTGCGGTCAAGGCGCGGCACTGGGAGGTCGAACCGGATCTGACCAATGCGGTCGCGTTTCTGGCAGCCGCGGTGGTGACCGGTGGCACGGTACGGATCACCGGCTGGCCGGCGGACAGCGTGCAACCGGCCGAACACATTCTGAGCATCTTGGATACGCTGAATGCCGTTGTGCGCCAGTTCGATTCGTCTCTAAAGGTGCAGGGTTCGGCGGGCTATGGCGGGTTCGACGTCGACCTGAGCGCCGTCGGCGAGCTCACGCCGTCGGTCGCGGCGCTCGCGGCACTGGCCGCCCCGGGAGCGGTGTCCCGGCTGACCGGCATCGCGCACCTGCGCGGCCACGAAACCGATCGGCTGGCCGCGCTGAGCACCGAGATCAACCGGCTGGGCGGTGACTGCCAGGAGATATCCGACGGCCTGGTGATTACCGCGACACCGCTACGGCCCGGCAGGTGGCGCGCCTATGCCGATCACCGGATGGCGATGGCCGGCGCGATCGTCGGGCTGCGGGTAGCCGGGGTCGAGGTCGACGACATCGCCGCCACCACCAAGACGCTGCCCGAGTTCCCACAGCTCTGGGCCGACATGGTGAAAGGGGCTTAGCGGTTGCGACCCGGCGACTACGACGAGTCACACGTCAAGGTCCGTTCCGGGCGAGGTTCGCGACCGCGGACCAAGACCCGCCCCCAGCACGCCGACGCCGAGGCCGCCATGGTGGTCAGCGTGGACCGCGGCCGCTGGGGCTGTGTGTTGGACGGACGCGTCGACCGGCGGGTTACCGCCATGCGGGCGCGCGAATTGGGCCGCACCCCGATCGTGGTCGGCGACGACGTTGACGTGGTCGGTGATCTGTCCGGCCGAGTGGATACGCTGGCCCGTATCGTGCGACGGGCGCCGCGGCGAACTGTGTTGCGGCGCACGGCCGATGACACCGACCCCACCGAGCGGGTGGTGGTGGCCAACGCCGATCAACTGCTGATCGTGGTGGCACTCGCCGATCCTCCGCCGCGCACCGGCCTGGTGGACCGCGCGCTGATCGCTGCCTATGCCGGCGGGCTGTCCCCGATCCTGTGTCTGACCAAGACCGATCTCGCCCCACCCGAGCCCTTCGCCGAGCAGTTCGTCGACCTGGACCTGACCGTGATCGCCGCCGGCGTCGACGATCCGCTGCTCGCGGTGGCCGATCTGCTCGACGGCAAGATCACAGTACTGCTTGGGCATTCCGGCGTCGGCAAGTCGACACTGGTCAATCGCCTGGTGCCCGAAGCGGATCGGGCGGTCGGTGAGGTGACCGACATCGGACGCGGACGGCACACCTCCACGCAATCTGTCGCGCTGCCGTTGGACTCGGGCGGCTGGGTGATCGACACGCCCGGCATCCGGTCGTTCGGGCTGGCGCATATCCACGCCGACGACGTACTGATGGCATTCTCCGACCTGGCCGAGGCCACGGAAGGCTGTCCGCGCGGCTGCGGGCACATGGGGCCACCCGCCGATCCCGAATGCGCGCTGGACACGTTGAGCGGCACGGCCCTGCGACGCGTGGCCGCCGCCCGGCGGTTGCTCGCAACCCTCAGAGAGACCTAAGGCCCCGCCGAGCGTGCGTGTCGGCACAGCGACACGCCGCTAATTGTGTACATCTACGCACGCTCGCGCCGGGTGGGTGTGGGCGCCAGCCGCATGCCGAGTTCGTCGGGCGGGACTAAATGGCCTTTACTGCAGCGCATTTCGACTTCGGCGTCGGCGCCGCAGCCCAAATGGGTCAGCCGCAGCCGGTCGCGGCCCGGCAGATGGCGCCGGCCCCACTGGAACATCGCCCACACCACCGGCATGAATTCCACGCCGGCGTTGGTGAGCACATATTCGTCGCGACTGCGCTGCCCGGGCTCCTGGTAGGGCCGGCGGGTCAGCAACCCGAGGTCGACCAATTCGGCCAGCCGCGCCGAGGTGGCTGCTTTGGTGATGCCCACCCGGCGAGCGAAATCGTCGAATCGGGTGGTGCCGTAGTAGGCCTCGCGCATGATCAGCATCGCGGATTTGGTGCCGACCACCGCCATGGTCTTCTCGATCGCACACTCGCCGACCGCCGACCAGGCCTCGCGATCGGCGAGTCGCCCCTGAAGCATTGTCATCGAAATCACCTCCCGGTCTGGGTTGCTTTCACTATACCTAGGTGTTATAGCTGGGTATAGCGATAGATACCCAGATCAAGGAGGAGCCATGACACGTGACGCCGTGATCGTCGGCGCTGTGCGCACACCCATCGGCAAGGGCAAGACCAGCGGTGCCCTGCACGAGGTGCTGCCCGCCGACCTGCTGGCACACAGCCTGCGCGAAGTCGTGAACCGCACCGGCGTCGACCCGGTCCACATCGACGACGTCATTGCCGGCGCCGTCACCCAGGTCGGTGACCAGGCGATCAACATCGCCCGTAATGCGTTGCTGGGAGCCGGGTTTCCGGAGTCGGTGCCCGGCGTCACCATCGACCGGCAGTGCGGCAGCAGCCAGCAGGCGATCAGCTTCGCCGCCCAGGGCGTGCTCGCCGGCGCCTATGACATCGTCGTGGCCGCCGGTGTGGAATCAATGGGCCGCGTCCCGATGGGGACCTCCGTGCTGCCGGGCAGCAACCCGTTCGGCGCGGACATGAGCCAGCGCTATCCCGAGGGCCTGGTGCCCCAGGGGATCAGCGCCGAGCTGATCGCCGCGCGTTGGGGGTTCTCGCGCGCCCAGCTCGACGAGTTCTCCGCGGCCAGCCATGACAAGGCGGCGCGCGCCACCAAAGACGGTCTCTTCGACAACGAGCTAGCGCCGATTGCCGGGCTTAACACCGACGAGATCGTCCGGTCCGGCACCACCGTCGAGACCCTGTCCGCGTTGCAGCCGGCCTTCTACAGCGAGGCGATGAAAGAGCGCTTCCCGCAGATCAATTGGTCGATCACGCCAGGCAACTCGTCGCCGCTGTCCGACGGCAGCGCGGCGGTCATGATCACCACCAGCGAGGTGGCCAGGAAGCTGGGGCTGCGCCCGCTGGCCCGCATTCACACCACGACCGTGGTGGGCTCCGACCCGCTCTACATGCTGACCGGGGTCATTCCGGCCACCGAGAAGGTGCTCCGGCGCGCCGGACTGACGTTGGCCGATATCGACCTGTTCGAGGTGAACGAGGCGTTCGCGCCGGTCGTGCTGGCCTGGGCTCAGGACGTCGGCGCCGATCTGGCTAAGACCAACGTCAACGGCGGCGCCATCGCGATCGGCCACCCGCTGGGCGCCAGCGGGGCACGCATCATGACCACCCTGGTGAACGCCTTGCATCAACGCGGAGGACGCTATGGGTTGCAGACGATGTGCGAGGGCGGCGGTATGGCCAATGCCACCATCATCGAGCGGCTGAACTAGCGAAGGACAGGGTAATGACCGTAATCCGTGCCGCCGCAGTGCAACTCAGTCCGGTGCTATACAGCCGCGAGGGCACGATCCAGAAGGTGATTGCCAAGATCGCGCAGCTGGGCGCCCGGGGCGTCCAGTTCGCGACCTTTCCAGAGACGGTGATTCCGTATTATCCGTACTTCTCGTTTGTCCAGCGCCCGTTCGAGATGCGCTCGCAACACCTGCAGCTCATGGATCAGGCGGTCACCATACCGTCGCCCGAGGTCGACGCGATCGGTGCGGCGGCACGCGCGGCCAACATGGTGGTGTCGATAGGAGTGACCGAACGCGACGGCGGGTCCCTGTACAACACGCAGTTGCTCTTCGACGCCGACGGCACCCTGATTGCGCGCCGGCGCAAGACCACACCGACCTACCACGAACGGATGGTGTGGGGTCAGGGCGACGGCAGCGGGCTGCGGGCCGTCGACAGCGCGGTCGGGCGAATCGGGCAGTTGGCCTGCTGGGAGCACTACAACCCGCTGGCCCGCTACGCCCTGATCGCCGACGGCGAGCAGATCCACTCCGCAATGTTTCCCGGGTCTTTCGGCGGTGACCTCTTCGCTGAGCAAACCGAGATCAGCGCGCGCAACCACGCGCTGGAGTCTGGCGCCTTCGTCGTCAACGCCACCGCGTGGCTGGACGCCGATCAGCAGGCGCAGATCGCCGCCGACACCGGGGGCCCTATCAAGCCGATCTCCGGCGGCTTTTTTACCGCGATCATCACACCGCAGGGCGAATACCTGGGCGAGCCGCTGCGTTCCGGCGAGGGTGAGGTGATCGCCGACCTCGACTTCTCATTGATCGACGCACGCAAGATCCTGATGGACGCCAGTGGTCACTACAGCCGGCCCGAGTTGCTGAGCCTGCGGGTGGATCGCATCCCGGCGGCTCATGTACACGAAACCGTCGATGAAGAAGCCGAGCATGTCAGCGTCTGAAACCCGCTTTGACGGCGTACGGGTGCGCTACGACAGCGCCAAGAGCTACCCCGAACTCGTCGCCGCGCTGCTGGCCGACATCGGCGAAAAGCCGATTCCCATCAACGACGTCGCGGCGGCCACCGACGATTGGGAGTCCTACCGCGGCAAGGTTGAATCTTATGTAGGGCCAAGCGGTTTCATGCTGTTCGGCCTGATAGAGCATGGCGGGTGGATCAACAAAGCCGGCATCGACCGCAAGGCGTTGCGCGTCATCCTCGGTAATCCGTTGATCGCAATCACCATGTTGCGCCACGATGTAAGCGCCGGCCTGTTCGCCCCCGTCGAGCTGCTGCTTCTCGACCAAGCCGACGGGCACAGCAGCTTGACCTACGTCAAGCCGTCGTCGCTCATGATTGTCGAAGAAAATCCCGAATTGCTCAGTGCCGCACAGCAACTCGACGCCAAGTTGGCCGCGCTGGCCGAGAAGGTGACGGCTTAGACCAAACCTTAGACCGAGGCGCGCCTGGCGCGCCGCCAACCGCGCACGGTGACGATCGCGGTCTTCAACCCGCGCCGGCGCCCGGTCGCCGGGTCGGTGCCTGCAAAAGCCGGCCCCAGGTCGGCGAACATCCGCTCGCTGCGGGTCTCCGGCGCGTCGTCAGCGCCGTCGCGCAGGTACTTGTCCGGCAACGACAGCTTGGCCAGGGTGCGCCAGGTCTTGCCGTACTGCACCAAAAACGAGCCGGTGGTGTACGGCAGGTCGTACTTGTCGCACAACTCGCGCACCCGCACCGAGATCTCGGCAAGCCGGTTACTCGGCAGGTCCGGGTACAAGTGATGCTCGATCTGATGAGACAGGGTGCCACTCATGAAGCGCAATGCGGGGCCGGCGTTGAAGTTGGCACTGCCCAGCATCTGGCGCAGATACCACTGCCCCTTGGTCTCGCCCACCATGTCCGTCTTGGTGAACTTCTCGGCGCCGTCGGGGAAGTGGCCACAGAAGATCACCGCGTTGGACCACACGTTGCGAATCACATTGGCCATCGCATTGGCCTTCATCGTGGACCGGTACGTCGCGCCGGGTGACAGCGAGGTCAGCGCCGGGAACGCGACATAGTCCTTGGCCAGCTGGCGGCCGGCCTTGCCGGAGAACTCCCGCAGCCGCGCCCGAGCCGCGTCGCGCTCGGTGGGATCCTTCCGGAAGACCTCGTGGACTTCCAAGTGCCGCAACGCGATTCCCAGTTCGAAGGCGAGCGCCAGCACGGTGTTGATCACCAGGTTGAAACCGTTGCGCCGCCTCCAGGGCTGGTCTCGGGTCACCCGGACCATGTCGTAGCCGACGTCGTGGTCCATGTCGAGGATGTTGGTGTACTTGTGGTGCACGAAGTTGTGGGTGTAGCGCCAGTGTCTGGACGTGGACAGCATGTCCCACTCCCAGGTGGAGGAGTGAATCTCGGGATCGTTCATCCAGTCCCACTGGCCGTGCATGACGTTGTGGCCGATCTCCATGTTCTCGATGATCTTGGCCAGCGCCAGTGTCACCGAGCCGGTCCACCACGCCCAGCGCCGCGAGCTGGCGCCCAGCAGCACCCGGGCCGCCACCTCCAGTCCACGCTGCGCAGCGATGGTGCGGCGGATGTAGCGGGCGTCCCGTTCACCGCGCGACTCTTCGACGTCGCGGCGGATGGCGTCCAGCTCGACGGCCAGTGCGTCGATGTCGGCGCTCGTCAAGTGAGCGAACACGTCGACGTCGGTGATCGCCATCGTCTTACCTTCCTGCAGTGCAGCCATTGACCGCAACAGACGGTAACGACGATGCCATGAATTTTTGTTGAGCGCCTATGAAACAGTAGCCGCGCTAGGCCGCCAGGTCCTCTGGCCGGCTCGCCGTCCGGTCGCGCCGCCAACCCCGCACGGCCGCGATCGCGGTCTTCAGCCCGCGCCGGCGCCCGGTCTGCGGGTCGGTGCCCGCAAAACCCGGCCCCAGGTCGGCGAACATCCGCTCGCTGCGGGTCTCCGGCGCGTTGTCGGTGTCATAGCGCAGGTACTTGTTCGGCAACGACAGCTTGGCCAGGGTGCGCCAGGTCTTGCCGTACTGCACCAAAAACGAGCCGGTGGTGTACGGCAGGTCGTACTTGTCGCACAACTCGCGCACCCGCACCGAGATCTCGGCAAGCCGGTTGCTCGGCAGGTCGGGGTACAGGTGGTGCTCGATCTGGTGGCACAGGTTGCCGCTCATGAACCGCAGCGCGGGGCCGGCCTCGAAGTTGGCGCTGCCCAGCATCTGACGCAGGTACCACTGCCCCTTGGTCTCGCCGACCATGTCGGTCTTGGTGAACTTCTCGGCGCCGTCGGGGAAGTGACCGCAGAAGATCACGGCGTTGGACCACACGTTGCGGATCACGTTGGCCAGCGCGTTGGCCGTGACGGTGGACCGGTAGGTCGCACCCGGGGACAACGAGGTCAGCGCGGGATAGGCGATGTAGTCCTTGACCACCTGGCGACCGGCCTTGCCGGAGAATTCGCGCAGCCGGGCACGGGCCTCGTCACGGGCCAGCCGGCCCTTGATGATCTTGCCAATCTCCAAGTGCTGCAGCGCAACTCCCCACTCGAACAGCAGGGCGAGCAGCGTGTTCCACACCAGGTTGAAGATGTTGTAGCGCTTCCAGCGCTGGTCCCGGGTGACGCGCAGCATGCCGTAGCCCACGTCGTCGTCCATGCCGAGAATGTTGGTGTATTTGTGGTGCACGAAGTTGTGGGTGTAGCGCCAGTGCTTGGACGACCCGCTCATGTCCCACTCCCAGCTCGAGGAGTGAATCTCGGGGTCGTTCATCCAGTCCCACTGGCCGTGCATGACGTTGTGGCCGATCTCCATGTTCTCGATGATCTTGGCCACGCCCAGGGTCGCGGCCCCTGCCCACCACGCCGAGCGCCGGGAGCCCGCGGCCAGCATCAGCCGGCCACTCACCTCGAGGGCGCGTTGTGCGGCGATGGTGCGACGGATATAGCGGGCGTCGCGCTCACCGCGGGAGTCTTCGATGTCCTGACGGATGGCGTCCAGCTCTACGGCCAGATTTTCGATGTCGGTGTCCGTCAGATGAGCGAATACGTCGACGTCTGTGATCGCCATGATGCTCTCCTCGCGTCGTACGGTCGTTGATTTCTACTGACCTACGCCATCGTAACCTACGACTCCGTAGGTTACCTGTGAGTAACCTTAAATGTCGACCACACAGTCGCCCGAGGCCGCCGAAATGCAGGTCTGCACCCGGGTGCCGGGGTCGTGCTCCTGGCCCGTGCGCAGGTCACGGACATGGCCCTCGACCAGCTCGACCACACAGGATTGACAGATCCCCATCCGGCAACCGAAGGGCATCTGCACGCCGGCGCTCTCGCCCGCGTCCATTACCGACGTCGCGGCGTCAGCGGCCACGCGCCGGCCACTGCGGGCGAAAGTGACCGTGCCACCGGCCCCCGCCGGCGCCGCCTTGGTCACCGCAAACCGCTCCAGGTGCAACCGGTCGCTGATGCCCGCCGACGACCACACCTTCTCGGCCTGGTTGAGCATGCCCTCGGGCCCGCAGGCCCAGGTCTGGCGTTCCCGCCAGTCCCCCACCAGCTGGCCGATCTGGGACAGTTCGAGGCGGCCCTCGGCGCGGGTCTCTCGCACCGCCAAGCGATAGCCGGGGTGATCCTGCGCCAACGCGGCCAGCTCGTCGGCGAACATGACGTCCGTCGCGGTGGGCGCCGAATGCACGTGGGTGATGTCGGTTATCTGGTTGCGGCGCACCAACGTTCGCAGCATCGACATCACCGGGGTGATCCCGGATCCGGCGGTCAGGAACAGGACCGACGCCGGCGCCGGGTCGGGCAACACGAAATTGCCCTGCGGCGCGGCCAGCCGCACGATGGTTCCAGGTGCGACGCCGCCCACCAGGTGGGTGGACAAGAAACCCTCGGGCATCGCCTTGACGGTGATGGTGACGGTGCGGTCGCTGCCCGATGTCGCGGGGCTGGATCTGATTGCCCGGCTCCTTACTCGCGCCGTACCGGCGCTCGCCGTCGCCGGGCTGGACGTCAACGAGTACGACCGCCAGCGCCAGCGTCCGTCGATCAGCAGGCCGATGCCCATGTATTGGCCGGGCTGGTAGTCGAAGCTGAAGCCCCAGCCCGGTTTGATGACCAGCGTCGCGGAGTCTTCGGTCTCGCGGCGGACTTCCAGGATGCGGCCGCGCAATTCCCTGGCGGACCACAGCGGATTGGCCAGGTGCAGGTAGTCGTCGGGCAATAGCGGGGTGGTGATGCGCGCGGCGAGTTTGCGCAGCGCGTGCCAGCCCGGGTGCTTGTCCGCCCCGACGACGGTGGGTCGCTTGGTATCGACGACGTTGGCGTTGACCGCCGTGGACTTTTTGCTCATAGGTTCGGCTTCCGCCCAGCTCGGGGGCGAGTTTTACGCCCTTCCAACAAAGCTACGGTACCGTAACTTACGGTGGCGTATCTAGACCGAAATGCTGAGAATGCGTCACACGGCGCAGTCAGAGCAGGTCGAGCAGGAAGGGCAGTTCCTGGGTGGCATACCAGGCCAGGTCGTGGTCCTGGGCGTCACCGACCACCAGCTCGGCGTCCTCGTCGCCCAGGTCCGCGTCATCGATGACCGCGATAGCCGCCGTCACCGCCGGCTCTGCGCCGACGTTGTCGACATAGGCGGCCACAACCCGGTCCATCGCCACCGGTGCGCTTAACCTGACGACGGCGTCGTCGAGGTCGGGTCGGTATTTGGCCTCGTCGACCTCGGCGGCCACGACCGCGCGCCGCGGCAGCGCCTCACCTTCCTGACCGGCCAGCAGACGCAACGACGCGAGCGCCGCCTCATGCAGCGCCACCTCGGCGAGTTCGTCGTCGTCGCCCTCGGCGTAGGACTCGCGCAATGCCGGTGTGACCGCAAACGCGGTGCCGTTGACCGGCCACAACGATCCCTCGGCGACGAGCTGTTGCAGCATCGCCAGGGTGGCCGGAATGTACACCTGCATCATCTGATCAACGTTGCCGCGTAGTCGACGACGTAGTTCGACAGCTCCCGGGGCGGCCGCTGGTAGTTACCGCTGGCGACCGGTCGTTCGGGCAACTTGACCTCCGGCGTTTTCACTTCGCAGTAGTCGATCGTGGACAGCAAGTGGGACATCATATTCAGCCGCGCATGCTTCTTGATATCGGATTCCACGATGTACCAGGGGCTGACGGGCGTATCGGTGTGCACCATCATCTCGTCCTTGGCGCGTGAATAGTCCTCCCACCGATACACCGATTCCAAGTCCATCGTGCTGAGTTTCCATTGCCGGACAGGGTCATTGCGCCTGGCCTTGAATCGGCGCAGCTGTTCGGCTTCAGACACTGAGAACCAGTACTTGCGCAACAGGATGCCGTCGTCGATCAGCATCTGCTCGAAGAGCGGCGTCTGCCGCAAGAACAGCACATACTCTTGCGGCGTACAGAATCCCATGACCTTTTCGATCCCGGCGCGGTTGTACCAGGACCGGTCGAAGAGCACGATTTCGCCCCTGGCGGGCAGGTGGGCGATATAGCGCTGGTAGTACCACTGGCCGCGTTCGCGATCGGTGGGCACCGGCAGGGCGGCGATTTGGGCGCTGCGCGGGCTGAGATATTCGGTGATCCGTTTGATGGCACCGCCCTTGCCGGCCGCGTCACGGCCCTCAAAGATGATGACGATGCGCGCGCCGGTAGTCCGCGCCCACTCCTGCAGCTTCACGAATTCCGTTTGGAGCCGGAACAATTCGGCTGCATACACGCTATTGGAGATCTTGGGTATCTCGGATCGGCCTGGTTTCGTTTTCTTCGCCGTGCTCACATCAACGGATGTTATCCGCACGCAGCGGTTTTCACGCCGCTACCGGGAAGCTACCGGGTACCTTCGAGAAGCTCTTCCAGTGCTTGGTTCAGCAGCCCCGGCAACAGATCGACATCACTCATCGCGTCGCGGTCGGCATTGATCCCGTAATAGAGCATGCCGTTATAGGACGTCACGCTGATGGCCAAAGCCTGGTTGTGCAACAACGGCGGCACGGCATAGGTCTCGAGCAACTTGGTACCGGCGACGTACATCTGCGACTGCGCTCCAGGCGCATTGGTGATCAGCAGGTTGAACAATCGCGCCGAAAAAGTCGTGGCCACCCGGATCCCCATGGCATGCAGGGTGGGTGGCGCAAACCCGGACAACGTGACGATCGTCCTGGCATCGACCAGGCTGGCGGCCGTCGGGTTCGACTCGGTGGCGTGCGCGATCTGCGACAGCCGCACCACTGCGTTACCCTCCCCCACCGGCAGGTCGACCAGGAACGGGGTGACCTGACTGATCGCCTGCCCCGGTCCGGTGGAGTCCAGTTGGTCATCGGCATAGACCGACAGCGGCGCCATTGCCCGCACCGTCGCCGTCGGGGCCAGCGCTTCACCGCGCGACATCAGCCAATTGCTCAGCGCCCCGGCCACCACCGCCAGCACCACATCGTTGATGTCGCAGTCATAGCGAGCCCGCACCGCCCGATAGTCCTCGAGCCGTCCGCGGGCGACCGTGAACCGCCGATTGCGCGACACGGTGGCATTGAGCGGACTGCTGGGGGCGGTGCCGCGCGCCACCGTGCGCGCGACGTCGAGGACCCGCCGCCCGGCGTCGACGAGCTGGCTGTAGCTGGTGGCCACTCCCGCGACCGCGGAGCCGACGGCCTGCAGTTGCGCGCCCGGCCCCACCACCCAGTCGCCGATCGCGCCGAGCACCAACCGCGTGTCGCCGGGATCGCGTTCCGGTATCCAGATGTCTTCGGGGAAGGCCGGTGGGCGCCGGGTCCGATCGGCGATGACGTGGCCGATCTCCAGCGCGCTCATGCCGTTGATCAACGCCTGGTGTGACTTGGTGTAGAGGGCGACGCGGTTTTTGGCCAGGCCCTCGACGAGGTACATCTCCCACAGCGGCCGCGACTTGTCGAGCGGTCGTGCGGCCAGCCGCGCGATCAGCTCGTGCAGTTGCTCGTCGCTGCCGGGCGAGGGCAGCGCCGATCGCCGGACGTGATAGGTGATGTCGAAGTCGGGATCGTCGAGCCAGACCGGCCGGGCCAGGTGAACCGGGTAGCCGATCTTGACTTGGCGGACCTTCTGCCGGTAGCGCGGTATCTGCGGTAGCCGCTGTTCGACAGTGGCCAGCAGCGTCTCATAGCTCAAGCCGGCGCGCGGGCGGCGCAGGATCGACAACGATCCCACGTACATTGGGGTGGCGGTGTTCTCCAGCCGATAGAAGGACGCGTCCGCCGGGGACAACCGGGTCACCATTACGGTGCTGTCCTCCTTGTCAATTCATCGACTGTTCCGGCGCGAAAACACGCCGGCCACATTTGTGCAATGATTTCCCGCGGTCAGGAAACCCTGAACAACAACCGTCTGCCACTCTCCAGCAGCCTTCCCCGTCCCGGTAGTGAAGTTTGGAGAGTGCCCGGTGACCACTGCTCCCATCGTGGGCCCGCCCCGCCGCAAGACCCGCGCCGTCATGCCCGTGGTCGACTACGAACCCCCGACGCGAAACCTCCCGCAGTGCGGGCCATCATCCCACGCGCCGGCGCGGTTGCACACTCCCAGTGTTCGCCAACTTTCTCCCCGGCCGCCGGTGGCCCCGGCCGAGACGGTGCGGTCGGTGCAGATGCGCCAGGCGGCGATGTTCTCCGACGCCGCCCTGCGCCGGGTTCTGGAAGTCATCGACCGTCGCCGTCCGGCGGCTCAATTGCGCGCGGTGCTGGCACCCAGTCTCGTCGACTCGGTGCGCTCGGTCAGCCGCGCAATGACAGCCTCGACAGGCACGGCGACGCTGCGCCGGATGCGGCTACAGCCGGCCGGATGCGAGGTAGGCGACAACGCGGCCGAGGTCTGCGGCACCTATAGCCGCGGCGGCCGGATACACGCGATCGCCTGCCGCGTGGAGCAAACGGCGGCCGGCGGATGGCTGGTCGTCGCCCTGCACATCGGCTGAAGAGGGATACGGTGAGCCGATGGAAGGCAACACAGTCAGCGTCGAACGCGTCATCAAAGCCGCCCCCGACCAGATCTTCGCGTTGCTGGCCGACGCGGGGAAACACGCCAGCTTCGACGGTTCGGATTCGGTGAATCACGCTTCCGCAGCGTCGGTGCCCCTGTCGAAGGGCGCGAAATTCGGGATGGCCATGCGGGGCCGCAAGGAGACCCTGTTCATCCCCTACCGAACCACCAACACCGTCATCGAATTCGAACCGGACCGCCGCATCGCGTGGCAGACCGTCGGGATGGGTGGCTTTGTGGGCGGCCGGATCTGGCGATATGAACTGCAGGCCGTCGACGGGGGCACGCTGGTTCGCGAGACCTGGGATGTGTCGCAGGACAAGCAGAAGTGGTTGATCACCAGCGGCTCGATGCCCGAGCTGACCGCCAACGGCATGCGTGCCACCCTGGACCGCATCGCTGCCCTGCTCGAAAGTTAGTTGTTGCCAACCGTTTCGGCGCTGTGCCGGCGCGGCATGGGAACCAGCATCGGCACGTCGCGGCGGTAGGCGCGGTAGTTGTCGCCCAGCTGAGTCACCAGATCGCGCTCCTCCAATTGCAGGGCGATCAGGATGTACGCGGTGATGCCGATCGAGAAGAACAGGTGCCCGCCCGTCATCGTGGGTGTGGCCCAGAACGCGATCAGGAAACCGAGCATCAGCGGATGGCGCACCAGGCGGTACAGCAGGTGGCTGCTGAAATGCAGTTCGGTGTAAGGCTTTCCGCGCCCAGCCAGGTACACCTGGCGCAGACCGAACAGGTCGAAATGGTTGATCATGAACGTGGTGCCGAATGCTATCGCCCAGCCCAGCCAGAACAGCACCCACATGGCCCAGCGGCCGAATGGCTGGCGCACGTCCCAGATGAGCGCCGGCATCGTTCGCCACTGCCAATACAGCAGCAGCAGCGCCAGGCTCGACAACAGCACGTAGGTGCTGCGCTCGATCTGGGTCGGCACCAATCGCGTCCACCACTTCTTGAATCCCGGTCTGGCCATCACACTGTGCTGGACTGCGAAGACGCCAAGCAGCGCGGTGTTGATCAGGACCGCCTGCCACAGTGGGCCGGCGATCCCGTGGTCGAGGGTGCGCGGCACCGCGACGCCGCTCACGAAACCGATTGCATACAGGAAGGAGACGACGAAGATCAGATAGGCCGCCGCGCCGTAGCCGATTGTCAAGTAGCGCTTCATGGTGCGATTGTCCGCCGGAAAGCCCCCTCCGAACATGGGGCGGATGCCTCAATTCAGGACGAGTTACGCACTAACTAGGCCATTGGCGAGCGCGTACATGCTGGCTCCGATGCGGTTGGAGACGCCGATCTTGGCGTAGGTTCGCTCGACGTGGTTGCGCGCGGTCTTTTCGCTGATCACCAGTTGTCCCGCGATCTGTTTGTTGGACGCGCCGCGGGCAACCAGGCACAGCACCTCCAGCTCTCGGGGAGTGAGCCCGTCCGGACGCAGCTTCGGCCGCGGCGCGCGATGTCCCGCGGCATGCAGTACCGCCTCGACGGCGGCCGAGTCGAGCTCGCCCGCCTGCGCCCGCGCCCGAAGCCGCCGCGCCGCGGAGTCCGGCGTCAGTTGTTGGCGGTATGGCCTTGGCTCGCAACCGGATTGGTAGCTCACGGCGGCGGCCAGGATGCGGTCGGGCAGGCTCAACGCGGTGCCGGCCAGACCGCGCGGGTATCCCGACCCGTCGAGGCACTCATGATGATTACCGGCGACCTCGGCGAGCTTCCGCAGCCCCGGAACCTGATTGAGGATCCGCACGGTGAAATACGGGTGCAGACGGACGCGCTCGAACTCGGCCGCCGTCAGTCCCCCTGGCCTGGACCAGATTTGATTCGATACCCCGATGCGACCCAGGTCGTGCACATGGCCGGCACGCCTGGTCAGAGCCGCCGCATCGTGGTCAAGCCCCGCTGCCGAGGCCGCATCACCGGCCAGGCGTGCCACACCGCGCGCATGCCCGAGGGTGAATGGGCACTTGAGGTCCACGAAGTCGCCGAGTGCGACGAGCAGTGCGTCCAGCGACTTGTCGTCGAGGCGATGGCGGTAATCGGGGGCGGCCTGCAGAGCCGCGGCCCACGCGTCGCCGGTCAGCGGGCCGGCCAAGATGGCTTCGGGGTCGGTGAGAAACGTGTCGGCCACCGCAGGATCGAACTGCCCGCCGCGGCGGCCGCGCACCATCGCGACGGCGCCCGCCACCCCGTATGTGCGGTGGTGCACCTCGGCCATCTCCGCCAGTTGCGCGACCCGCATCTGAACGGGGATCGCATCGCCGCGCGCGCCGGTGGGCAGGCCGCCGCCGTCGTAGCGCTCGAAGGTGAAGGCCAGCGCGGCTTGTACGTTGGGGCCCAAGCCAATTCGATCGGCCAGCAGTGCCGCCGACATACAGTGCGAGTGGATCATCTGGGACAGCTGGCCGCGCGCGTTGACGAACAGCGTTGCCATGACGTTGAGCCGCTGCATCAGCGACTGCCCACGGCCGACATTGCCGGCCAGGAAGCGCCAGTACGGCAGCCCGGACCAATCGATCAGGTAGGAGTCATGCCGCACGGCGATGTCATCGCCGAACCATCGCGCGTATTCATGGGAATCGGCGTGACATCCGATCCACATGATCAGCGTCGTGTAGTACGCGCAATCACGCTGCTCTCGGTTCAGCCCCAGTCGATCGGCGAGCCGGGTCGCGATGAGCGCGGAGCGCAGCATGTGTTCGGCAGGCTGTCCCAACCCCAGATCGATCGCCACCGACAGCGCCGCGAGCAACTCGGCGCGCGTGGGCAACTCTGAAGTGCCGGACATCACCAACCTATTGTGCCCAGCTGACAGTGCGGTCGACGGCATGATGACGAGCCGCGTCGAAATTCTCGAAGTGTCCCGAGCCCACCACGAACAGACCACGCTGCGGCGGCCGGAACCCGGCGAGCCGCGGCTGCTGTGGCAGCGGTGCCACCGGTCCGAGGTCCACGTCGCCCAGCACGGCGCGTGAGCCCGCCACCGACCACACCCGGCTGGGCGCGATCATGAAGCGCTGGCCGTTGGGCGCGGTTCCGGCGAGGCGGAGTTGTCCCGCATGCAGCGTCGGCCCGGCCGCCCGGCCCAGCGCACCCAGCACGAGCCGGTTCGTCCAGGCGCTGGCCGGCAGCCATCCACCGAGCGCGGTCATCAGCCGCGTCGAAGCCGTGGCGCGGATGTCGATCTCCCACTCGAGCAGCCCCGCGATGCCCACGAACAGCGACCACGGCGTTACCCACGCGACGTCGATATCGCACTGGACGGCGGCGTTGGGCGTGACCGTGCTGAAGTAGCGCGAGCAGCTCTGCGGCCCTGGCGTCGTCGCGTAGAACGTCCAGCTGCCGTTCGGATCGCGGTGCCAGACCGATCGATAGGCCGGCGCGAAGGAGGCCGCCGGAAAATCCCGCAGGGCGAGGTAGTGCCCGCTGGCGAAGGGCAGGCCCATCACCCCGAAGCCGACGAACCGTTCGTCGGCTCCATCGGGCAACACGGGGTTTTGCAGGACGGCGGTGACGGCGTCGAGGGGGGTGCGGAACTTGGTCATGCGGAAAGGGTGCGCGCCTGGCGCCCTCCCGCACATGAGGCGGGTGCCTCAAATTCTGCGAGTCGGCCCTAGCGCCGGGGCCGCACACCCGCCCGAGCGTGAAGCCAGCCTCACGCTCGACGCTCAACGTGAAGCTGGCTTCACGTTCGGCGCTGAAAAGCTACCTAGCGCTTCTTCACCGACTTCGGCGGCTTGGCGCCGCGACCTTGTTGCCGGGCCGCCGCGCGCCGTTCACGCCGGCTGCCGCCGCCGGCCACGCCGGCCGGCGTCTTGGCGCCACCGTTGCGCTGCAGCTGCGCCGAACCGTCCTCCGACGGACCGGAGTAGGTGAGCGCAGGCGCTTCGTCATCGATTCCCTTGGCGCGCAAGGTGCTTGGCGCCTCTTCGCGTTTGGTTTCAGCCGGGGCCGCATTCGCCAGCTCGGCGAGACCTTCGGGCGCTTCCACCGGGGCGACGTCGACCTGCGGAGCCGGAACCGCTTCCACGGTGACGTTGAACAGAAAGCCGACGGATTCCTCTTTCATGCCGTCGAGCATTGCCATGAACATGTCATAGCCCTCGCGCTGGTACTCGACCAGCGGATCGCGCTGGGCCATCGCGCGCAACCCGATGCCCTCTTTGAGGTAGTCCATCTCGTAGAGGTGCTCGCGCCACTTTCGGTCGATGACGTTGAGCAACACGTTGCGTTCCAGCTGACGCATCGCGCCCTCGCCGCCGATTTCCTCCAGCTCGGCTTCCCTTGCGGCATAAGCACGTTCGGCGTCTTTGAGCAGCGCGTCGAGCAACTCGTCCCGGGTGAGGTCGTCGCGCTCGGAGTCGTCGTCGTGGCGGATCAGCGTCTCGTGGGAGATTCCGACCGGGTACAGAGTCTTGAGCGCCGTCCACAACGCGTCGAGGTCCCAGTCCTCGGCATAGCCCTCGCTGGTCGCGCCGTCGACGTAGGCGGTGATGACGTCGACGAGCATGTCGGTGGCCTGCTTCTGCAGGTCCTCGCCCTCGAGGATGCGGCGGCGTTCGGCGTAGATGACCTTGCGCTGCTGGTTCATCACCTCGTCGTACTTGAGGACGTTCTTTCGGACCTCGAAGTTCTGCTGCTCGACCTGGGTCTGGGCGCTCTTGATGGCGCGGGTGACCATCTTTGCCTCGATCGGCACGTCGTCGGGCAGGTTAAGCCTGGTCAACAAGGTTTCCAAGGCAGCGCCGTTGAACCGGCGCATCAGCTCGTCGCCCAGCGACAGGTAGAAGCGCGACTCGCCCGGGTCGCCCTGGCGGCCGGACCGGCCGCGCAGCTGGTTGTCGATGCGCCGGGACTCGTGGCGTTCGGTGCCGAGGACGTAAAGTCCGCCGGCCTCGATGACCTCCTCGGCCTCCTTGCCGGCTTCCTCTTTGACGATCGGCAGTTCCTCGTGCCAGGCCTGCTCGTACTCTTCCGGCGTTTCCACCGGGTCCAGGCCGCGCTCGCGCAGCCGCTTGTCGGTGAGGAAGTCGACGTTGCCGCCCAGCACGATGTCGGTGCCGCGGCCGGCCATGTTGGTGGCCACGGTGATGCCGCCGCGCCGGCCCGCCACGGCGATGATGCCGGCCTCCTGCTCGTGGTACTTGGCGTTGAGCACGTTGTGCGGGATGCGCCGCTTGGTGAACTGCCGCGACAGATACTCCGAGCGCTCCACGCTGGTGGTGCCGATCAGGACCGGCTGGCCCTGCTCGTAGCGCTCGGAGACGTCGTCGACCACCGCGATGTACTTGGCTTCCTCGGTCTTGTAGATGAGGTCGGACTGGTCTTCGCGGACCATCGGCTTGTTGGTCGGAATGGAGACCACGCCCAGCTTGTAGATCTCGTGCAGCTCGGCCGCCTCGGTCTGGGCGGTGCCCGTCATGCCGGCCAGCTTGTCGTAGAGCCGGAAGTAGTTTTGCAGCGTGATGGTGGCCAGCGTCTGGTTCTCGGCCTTGATCTCGACGTGCTCCTTGGCCTCGATGGCCTGGTGCATGCCCTCGTTGTAACGGCGGCCGATCAGCACGCGACCGGTGAACTCGTCGACGATCAGCACCTCGCCGTCGCGGACGATGTAGTCCTTGTCGCGGCTGAACAGCTCCTTGGCCTTCAGCGCGTTGTTGAGGTAGCTGACCAGCGGTGAGTTGGCCGCCTCATAGAGGTTGTCGATGCCGAGCTGGTCCTCGACGAACTCCACTCCTTTTTCGTGCACGCCGACGGTGCGTTTGCGCAGGTCAACCTCGTAGTGCAGGTCCTTTTCCATCAGCGGCGCCAGTCGGGCGAATTCGGTGTACCAGTTGGAGGCGCCGTCGGCGGGGCCGGAAATGATCAGCGGGGTGCGGGCCTCGTCGATCAGGATGGAGTCGACCTCGTCGACGACGGCGAAGTTGTGCCCGCGCTGCACCAGCTCTTCGAGCGAGTGGGCCATGTTGTCGCGCAGATAGTCGAAGCCGAACTCGTTGTTGGTGCCGTAGGTGATGTCGGCGTTGTAGGCGGCGCGCCGCTGCTCGGGCGTCATCTGCGCGAGGATGACGCCGACGTCCAGGCCCAGGAACCGGTGCACCCGGCCCATCCATTCGCTGTCGCGTTTGGCCAGGTAGTCGTTGACGGTGACGACGTGCACGCCCTTGCCGGCCAGCGCATTGAGGTAGGCCGGCAACACGCAGGTCAGGGTCTTACCCTCACCGGTCTTCATCTCGGCGACGTTGCCCAGGTGCAGCGCCGCGGCGCCCATCACCTGAACGTCGAACGGGCGCTGGTCGAGCACCCGCCAGGCGGCCTCGCGGGCCACGGCAAACGCCTCGGGCAGCAGATCGTCGAGATCCTCGCCGTCTTCCAGGCGCTTCTTGAACTCTCCGGTCTTGGCCCTCAGCTCATCGTCGGTGAGCTTCTCGACGTCGTCAGACAACGTGTTGACGTAGTCGGCGACCTTCCGGAGGCGCTTGACCATGCGACCTTCACCAAGGCGCAGCAACTTCGACAGCACAGTGTTGTCCCCTTTTGGGATGTTCCCTTGTGGGTAGGAGTCTTCTTCTTCTTCTTTAGTAAGCGCCCCCCATCCTAGGAGCGATCGCTAGCCCGGCGTAGCCGGGCGCGGCGGGTCGCGACCAAATGGGCTAGGAGCGATCGCTAGCCCGGCGTAGCCGGGCGCTGGGGGCACCTCCCGCTTGCGGGGGACGGGTCGCGACCAAATGGTAGGTGACGGCCCGCTAAGCCAAGCGAATCAAGCCGTAGTCGTAGGCGTGCCTGCGGTAGACCACCGACGGCCGGTCGCTGTCCTTGTCGTGGAACAGGAAGAAGTCGTGCCCGACCAGCTCCATTTCGTAGAGCGCGTCGTCGACGGTCATCGGCTTGGCCGGGTGTTCCTTGGTTCGCACGATGCGCCCCGGCTCGTGGTCCACATCGGCACCGTCGTGTTCGCCGGGCTCGGCACTGTTGGTGTCGAACGCCTTTTCCAGGGGCGGCACCACCGCGGTGGCGGCGGCCAGGGATACCGGAGTCTTGTCGCCGTAGTGCACTTTGCGCCGATCCTTGACGCGGCGCAGCCGTCTTTCCAGTTTGGCGACCGCCGACTCGAATGCGGCGTAGAAGCTGTTGGCGCAGCCTTCGCCGCGGACCACCGGCCCGCGGCCGCGAGCGGTGATCTCCACGTGCTGACAGGACTTGCGCTGACGTCGGTTGCGTTCGTGATCGAGTTCGACGTCGAACAGGTAAATAGTTCGGTCGAACCGCTCCAGCCGGGCGAGTTTTTGGGAGACGTAAACGCGGTAGTGGTCGGGGATCTCGACGTTGCGGCCTTTGACGACGACCTCGGCATTGGGCGTCGCTTCAGAATCGGCCGGTTCTTGGTCCAGAGCCTGCCCGGAGCCCACGGAAAGTCTTGACATACGTGACTACTCGTTTCTCTTCTCACGTCACACGCGCCCTGCGTGCACGGCGTTGAACTACGCGCCGACGGGGTTGGAGCGGTGCTGCGATGCCACCGCCGAGGCTGCCCGCCGGAGCAAGATTTCGAATACTCACCTCCTTGCGCGGGTGTACGTCAACTTGTACTGCAACCTGCGAAATCGCGACCGTGAGTCAGTAAATGTTGTTTCCGACGTTAGCTCGTGTTCGCCTCACCGTGCCACCAATTTGGCACACCTGTTTGCAGTTCTTGGCGTTCTCTTGGCAACTTCTTTGGTTCTCGTTTTTTGGTTCATGCTGCTCCGTTCATGCCGCCGCGATCGCCAGCACCGCGGCGACCCGAATACCGGCGGCGCCCAGCACCCGCACCGACTCGCGCGCCGTCGCCCCGGTGGTCACGATGTCGTCGATGAGCATCACTTCGTGGCGCGGTCGCCGGCCGCGCAGCAGCACCCGCCCGGCGATGTTGCGCTCCCGGTCCGAGGTGTCCAGGCCCACCGAATCGCGAGCCTGCGCCCGCATGCGCAGCGCCCGGACGACCGCGATCTCCGGGTGGTCTGCGACCGCCGTCGCCGCGATGCGGGCGACGGGATCGCCACCGCGCCGCCGCGCCGCCGATCGCCGCGTCGGTGCCGGCACGATCGTCAGCGGGGCGTCGAGCATGCCCCAGCACAGCAACCGGTGGAGACCGAGGGCCAGGGCGTGGGCCAGCGGTACGACGAGGTCGGCGCGGCCATGTTCCTTCAACGCCAGGATCGCCTGGCGCCGCGCGCCGACGTAGCGGCCCAGCGCGAATACCGGCACCTGCGGGTCGATGCGGGGAGTCACCACGCGCGGTTCGGCGGCTGCCGCCGACAGCTCCGCGGCGCACACCGCGCACCAGCGGGTCGACGGCGCTCCGCAGCCGCCGCATGCCAATGGAAGAACGAGGTCCAGCACATGTGCAGTGTGGCGGGCACCCCTGACAAATTGTGGTCAGCCGGGTGTGTGCACGAGCGAATCCAGATCTCGTACCGAGGGGGCCTCGAACAATTCGCGCACAGTCAGCCGGGCGTCGAGGGACGCATTGATCGCAGCGACTACCCGCAGCGCCGAAATGGAATCACCACCCAGGTCGAAGAAGGAGTCATCGACGCCGACCGGGCCCGCGGCCAGCACCTCGGCGTAGATGCCGGCCAGAATCTCCTGGGTGCGGCTCGCCGGCGCCCGGTAGCGCGGGATCGGTGCCGCTCGACCATCGACCGGGGTGCGCTCGCCGTCGGCGCGCGCAGTCGACGACAACGGCCGGTCCGGGTCGGCAACCATTGCGTCCAGCACCCGCGTCAACTGATCGATCAGCGTTCGAATGTCCTCCACCCCGAAAATGTCGGTGGCGAATTCGACCCGCAGCACGAGTTCGGGGCCTGGAAGGGCGATCAGGTTCAGTGGGTAGTGGGTGAACTCGTAGCCGGTGCTGCCGGTGACAGTCAGCTCCCGGCCGTCGGGCTGGGTACCGGTGTCGTAGGGATAGTTCTGGTAGCGAAACAGCGTGTCGAACAGCCTGGCATGACCGGTGACGCGGTGTATGTCCACCAGTGGCAGGTGTTGGTGTTCGTGGATGGCGCTATGGGCGATTTGCAGTTGGTCAAGTAGCTGTGCAGGGGTGGTTTGCGCGGTGAAGGTGGCGCGCACCGGAACGGTGTTGATGAACAGGCCCACCATCGACTGCATTTCGGCCAGATCGGCCGGCCTCCCCGAGACGGTCATGCCGAACACCACGTCTTGCTGCCCGGTCAGCCAGCTCAGCAGGCACGCCCAGGCGGCCTGCAACACGGTGCTGACCGTGGTGTGGTGTGCGCGCGCCAGGCTCGTGAGCGCAGCGGTGGTGGTCTTGGACAGGGAAAAGGTCTTCGCGTCTTTGTCGGTCAACCCGAACACATCGGCCTTGCCAACCAGTGTGGGGGTTGTCAGCCCGGTCAGCAGCCGGCCCCACGCCGCTTGAGCGGCGTCGCGATCTTGGGCGGCCAACCAGGACAGAAAGCCCCGATAGGGCGCGGGCGTGGGCAACGGCAGCGAGTCGTAACCGGCGAATATCTCCCGCAACATGATCGGCAGCGACCAGCCGTCGAACACGATGTGGTGGTTGGTCAGCACGAGCCGATATTGCTCTGCACCCGTGCGGATCAGGGTCGCCCGCACCGGGCAGCAGCGGGCGAGGTCCACGACCTCGCGACGTTCGCCGGCACAGATCTGCTCGATCCTGCTGTCCTGTCCGGGTTCGCCGGCCAGATCGATGCAGTGCCACGGCAGTCCGGCGTCAGCCAGGATGACTTGCACCGGCGGGTGGGACCGGTCGACAACGAACCTGGCCGCCAGGTTGGGGTGGCGATCAAGGAGCGCTTGCACGGCGGCATGCAACCGCCGGGGGTCCAGCCGACCGGATAGGCCGATGTTGATCTGTACCACGTACGGATCGGCCTGGCCCAGTCCGTATTGGTGCCCGGCGCTGGTGTGGAACAAGAAACCCTGCTGCAGCGCGGTCAGCGGCAGAATATCGGCCAGCTCATACCGCATCTCGAGACGGTCGATCTGCTGCTGGTTGAGGCCGGTCAGGGGCACGTCAGTGGGAGTCAGCCCGCCCCCGCCGCGTCGTACGACGGCGCAGATGCCAGCCAGCGCGTCGAACCAGAGTTGGTTGACCGCAGCGATCTGGGCGCCGTCAAGGCCCGACGACGGCGCCCACGTCCAGTTGGCGTGCAGCACGGGGCCGGCGGGGCTGTCGATGGTCGCCGCGTTGAGGCCGACGCTGTGCATGAGTTGCATGGGCAGCGCCGCGCGAGCGGAATCGCTGAAAAGCGTTTCACCACTTGTCATTTGCCATGCTTGCGCGGGTGCGGCCGGGTCCGCAGTGCCCAGCCGGCCCAGGTAGTTGAAGCCGATCGACGGGTCACAGCCGGCGAGCTCGACATCGGTGTTCAGGTAGCGCAGCAAACCGTAGCTGAGCCCGTCCGGGACCGCGCGCAGTTGCTCTTTGAGGTCCTTGGTCACCGCGGCCAACGCCGCTGCGCCGTCTCGAACCTGTTGCCATTCCAGGTTTTCCACGAGCAGAGCAACCGGGTATTTGGCGGTGAACCACCCGACCGTCTGGGACAGATCGACCTCGTCCGCCAACCCTTCGTCGCGGCCGTGACTCTCGACGTCGATGCACACCGGCGTACCCGCACAATTCAGGAACTGCGTCCACGCCATCGCGAATGCGATGAGCAGAATATCTTGGACCCTGGCGTGAAATGCCGCGGGGACTTCGCCGATGAGCGAGCGGGTGGTGGCGGCATCCAGGGTCAGCGAAAGGTGTTGTGCGCTGGCAAATGTGTCCGCCGTTGGGTCGAGCGGCGGCAGCACCGGCCGGACCGCTGCAATGCGCCGCCACGTCGCGGCCTGATCGACGACGCCGGCGCTGTGGGCGTGCGCGCACAGCAGCGAAGCCCACCGACGAAACGACGTGCCCTGCGGCGCCAGCACGGGGCGGTGGCCGGCGCGGCGCTGATTCCACGCGGCGTTGAGGTCGTCCAACAGGATCCGCCACGACACCCCGTCTACGGCCAGATGATGGACCACCAAAACCAGTTCCGCCGTCGCCGACGCCCACACCGCACTCACCATCACGCCGGCGCCCGGATCCAGCCGGCGCCGGGCCGCTAGCAGCGCATTGTCGGAAATCATCGCGACCTGCTGCACACAAGCTTGTGCATGCACCGAACCCGGTTCGGGCACCGACAGCGACCATCCGCTGCCGCCGGGCTGATTGGTCACCCGCGCCCGCAACATGGCATGGCGATCCAGCAATGCCCGCACCAACTCGACCACGTCGGCGTCACACACCCCGGCCGGAGCGCGGATCAGGACCGTTTGACTGAACTGTTCAAGCGAGCCTTGCAGCCCGTGCAGCCAGTGCATGATTGGTGTCGCGGTCACCTCCCCGGCGGCGTCGTCGGTCGGGTCCTGCTCGGCACCCACGACGCCGGCGCCTCGAGCAAGCGCGGCCACCGTCCGCGCCGCGAAGACGTCGTGCGGTCTGCACACCACACCGGCGGCACGCGCCCGCGCGGCAACCTGGATAGCCGAAATGCTGTCCCCGCCAAGCTCGAAGAACGAGTCGTCGACCGACACCCGTTCGACGCCAAGCACTTCGGTGTATATAGCGGCCAGGATGGTTTCGGCTGCGCTGCCGGGCGCACGGTAATCGGTGCGGCCGTAGCTGGGTGCCTGCAGGGCGCGGGTGTCGAGTTTGCCGTTGGCGGTCAACGGCAGTTCGGGAACCATCACCACCGCGGCGGGCATCATGTAGTCCGGCAGCCGGGCGGACAGGGCGTGGCGCGCCGCCGCCGGATCGATTGTGCCCGTGGCATACCCGACCAACCTTTTGTCGCCCGGGCGATCTTCGCGGACGATCACGGCGGCCTGGTCCACGCCGGCAAGGCCGGCCAGTGCCGACCTGATTTCGCCCAACTCGATGCGATACCCGCGGATCTTGACCTGTTCGTCGGCGCGCCCGAGGAATTCCAGTTGCCCGTCGGCTCGCCAGCGCACCAGATCGCCGGTGCGATACATTCGGCTGCCCGCTGCGCCGAACGGGCAGGCCACAAACCGTGCCGCAGTCAATCCCAATCGCTGCCAGTAGCCATAGCCCACCCCCGCGCCGGCGACGTACAGTTCGGCGGCGACGCCGACGGGGACCGGCCGCAACCAGCCGTCCAGCGCGAACAGCGCCGTCCCCGACAGCGGTGACCCGATCGCCGGCGCACCGGATCCGGGTCGGAGCGGGGCGCTCATCGAGGCATAAATGGTGGTCTCGGTTGGGCCGTACGCATTGACCATCGATCGCGCGCCGGCCCACCGGTCCACCACTTCGGCAGGACACGTCTCCCCGGCCACCACCAGCGTGGCCGACTCCAGGCCGTGCGCGGGCAATGCCGCTGCGGCCGAAGGGGTTTGGCTCAGCACGCTGACGCGCTCGGAGATCAGCAGTGCGTGGAGGTCGGCCGGGGAGCGAGTGACTGTTGCGGGTACCACCACGAGCTGTCCGCCGTGCAGCAGCGCACCCCAGATCTCCCAGGACGAGAAATCGAAGGCATACGAATGACATTGGCTCCATACCTGTCGGGCCGCGGGGGTGAGGCCGGCGGGCAGCGCGCCGAACAATTGAATGATGTTGCGATGGTTGACCGCTACGCCCTTCGGGATACCGGTCGTGCCTGAGGTGTAGATGACGTGGGCGACGTTGTCGGGGTGCGGCGCCGGCGGTGCGTGGGTGGGCTGGGCGGCCAGTTGCGGGTCGTCGATATCGATCACCGCCATGTCGTGTCCGGTCAGCCGGGAGCGTAGGTCGGCGGTGGTGAGCGCGGCTACCGGGGCGGCGTCTTCGAGCATGAACGCCATCCGAGCCTCCGGCTGCGCGGGGTCGATGGGTAGATATCCGGCGCCGGTCTTGAGCACCGCCAAGATCGCGGCGACGGCCCGAGCCGAACGTGGGGCGAGCAGCGCAACCATCGCACCTGGGCCGACGCCGTGCCCAATCAGTCTGTGCGCCAACCGGTTTGCCGCGCAGTCAAGGTCGCGATAGCTAATCCGGTTCCGCTCGAACACCACGGCGATCGCGTCGGGAGTGCGTGCCACTTGCGCGGCGAACAGCTCCGGAATCGATACCGGCGCGGCGGGGACGGCCGCCAGCGCGGCCCGGTTGCTGATCTGATCGAGGTGCGCCTGGGCTTGCTCGTCGAGCAGCTCGATCGACGACAACCGCCCGGCGGGATCGGCGGTCATGGCGGCCAGGACGCGGTTCAGGCCATCGATGAGGGTGTCGACGCCGGCCGCGTCAAACACGTCGGTGGCGTATTCGAGCCGCAGCCGCAGCCGCGGTCCGGGCGCGACGACGAGCACCAGCGGATAGTGGGTGAATTCGTATCCGTCGATGTCGGTGATGGCGACCGATGGGACGCCCGATGAGGTGTCAATCGGATAGTTCTCGTAGACCAGCAATGTGTCGAATAGCTTGGCATGTCCGCTGATTCGGTGAACCTCACTCAGCGCCAGGTGTTGATGGTCCACGGTTGCGGTGTATGCCGATTGCAGTTGGTCAAGCAGTCCGGCGGTGGTGCTGGCCGCGGTCAGCCGAGCGCGTACCGCGACGGTATTGACCAACAAGCCCACCATCGACTCGACCCCGGCCAGCTCGGCCGGGCGCAGCGCGACCACACTGCCGAACACCACATCGTGCCGGCCGGTCCACCAGGCCAGCAGCTGCGCCCACGCCGCCTGCAGCACGGTGCTGACCGTGGTCTGCTGCGCCCGCGCCAACCGGGTCAAGGCCTCGGTGGTGGCCACCGGCAGCGTGAACGTCCGCACCCGCTTGTCGCCCACTCCAACCGTGTCAGGCGGGCCGACCAGCGTCGGCGCGGTCAGGCCCTCCAGCACGGCCCGCCAGGCGGTGTGGGCGCTGTGGCGATCCTGGGCGTTCAGCCACGACACAAACCGGCGGTAGGGCACCGGAACGGGCAGCGGCTGCCCGTCGTAGCCGGCCAGGATCTCGCGCAACACCACCGCCAGCGACCAGCCGCCCAGCACGATGTGGTGGTTGGTCAGGACGAACCGGTGCCGGCCGTCGGCGATGCGAATCAGCGCGGCCCTGAACGGAGTTCCGACAGCCAGATCCAGCACCGCGGCCCGTTCTTCGGCGGCCAGCTGCTGTAGCTGCTCGTCATGGCTGAGCCGCAGATAGCGCCATGGCAGTTGCGGGTCCGCCGGGATGATCTGCACCGGCTCGCCAAGCCCGTCGGTGACGAACCCGGCCGCCAGGTTCGGATGGCGGCGCAGCACCGCCTGGACCGCGTCGCGTAACCGCTTCGGTTCGATCTCCCCGGCGAGGCCGACGTCGACCTGCACCGCATAGGCATCGTCGGGCCCGGCTGCGCTGCCGGCGTGGAACAACAATCCGTGCTGCAGGGCGGACAGCGGCAGGATGTCGGCGATCGCGTACCGGCGGTCGAAGTCGTCGATTTGCTGTTGCGTCAAGCGCAGGGGGGTCAGGTCGGACGGGGTGAAGCCGCCGCCGCCCCGGCGAACCTGCGCGCAGATCCCGCCCAGGGCCTGAAACCACAGCGTGCTGACCCGCCGGATGGCCGCTTCGTCAAGCACCGAGGCCGCCCAGGTCCAGTTGGCGACCAGCTCCGGGCCGGCGTCGGTGTCGAGGGTCAGCGCATTGACTTCTACGGTGTGCGGCAACACGATTGGCGCCGCCGCACCCGGCACCGGGCTCGCGATCTGCCAGCTGTCACCGTTGCCCGGAGCCCCGAGCCGGCCCAGATAGTTGAATCCGATCGACGGGTCCGGTCCACCCAGCTCCGCCTCGGGGTTGAGGTAGCGCAGCAAACCGTAACTCAGTCCGTCCGGAAGGGCTCGAAGCTGCTCCTTGAGCTCTTTGACCACCGTCTCCAGCCGTGACCCGCCGTCGCGCACGGCGGGCCACTGCGGCGGATCGATCACCAGCGCGACGGGATATTTGGCGGTGAACCAGCCGACCGTCGATGCCAGATCGACGTCGGGTGCCAGGTCTTCGTGGCGGCCGTGAGCCTCGACATCGATAGCGAAAGGCTCAGTGCTGCCGAGGAATTCGCGCCACGCCAACGCGAACGCGATCAACAGAATGTCGTGCACCCCGCTGTGGAACGCCTCGGGCACCGCGCCCAGCAACATGCGCGTCGTCTCGGCATCCAGCGACACCGACAGCTGGCCGGCGGTGACAAACGTGTCCGTTTCCGGCTGCGGGGCCGGTAGAGCCGGCTGCACCTGCTGAATGCGCCGCCAGGCGTCCAGCTGCTTGGCCACGTCCGTGCTGCGTGCGTGCTCGGCCAGCACCGCGGCCCAGCGCTGAAAAGAGGTGCCCTGCAATGGCAATCGCACCGGCTGCCCGGCCCGCTGCTGCGCCCACGCGGTGTTGAGATCATCCAGCAGAATCCGCCAGGACACCCCGTCGACGGCCAGATGGTGAATCACCAAGACCAGCTGAGCCGTCGAGCACACCCACAACCCGCTGACCATCACCCCGGCAGCCGGATTCAGCCGACGACGTGCAGCCACCAACGCCGCATCGCACCACGTCGGCACCGACTGCACACACGCACCGGCATGCACCGAGCCCGCCTCAGCCACCCACAGCGAACCATCTGAAACCAGCCGCGCCCGCAACATGGCGTGGCGATCGAGCAACGCCTGCACCGACGCCAGCACCTCGGGCCATCCCACTCGCGCCGGGGCCTGCAACACCATCGCCTGGTTGAACTGCTCCACCAAACCCGTCAAGCCCAGCCACCACCCGATGATCGGTGTCCTGGCCACCGCCCCGGTGCCGGCGTCGGCCACCGCGGCCACCCCGATCCGCGCCACCCGCGCCAGCCCGGCCACCGTGCGTTCGGTGAACACATCGCGCGGCCGGCACACCACCCCGGCCTCGCGCGCCCGCGCCACCACCTGCATCGAGGAAATGCTGTCGCCGCCCAGATCGAAGAACGACTCCTCCACCCCCACCCGCGCCAGGCCCAAAACCTGGGCGAAAATCCCGGCCAGCACCTCCTCCACGGCATTGGCCGGTCCGCGATACCGCCCCACCTCGCCATACTCGGGAGCCGGCAACGCGCGCGCGTCCAACTTCCCGTTGACCGTCAACGGCAATTCACCCACCACCACGACCGCCGCGGGAACCATGAAGTGCGGCAACCGCTGCGCCAACTGCGCACGCACCGCCGCGGTATCCACCACCCCGGTGACATAACCCACCAACCGCTTGTCCCCCGCGCGGTCCTCGCGGGCGACCACCACCGCCTGCCCCACCCCGTCGAGTTCGGCCAATGCCGCGGTGACCTCGCCGGGCTCGATGCGATATCCGCGGATCTTGACCTGCTCGTCGGCCCGGCCCAGGAAATCCAGCTGGCCGTCGGCATCACGCCGCACCACGTCGCCGGTGCGGTACATACGCATCCCGGGCGCCCCGTCCGGGCATGCCACGAACCGAGACGCCGTCAAACCCGGCCGCCGCCAATACCCACATCCCACCCCCGCGCCGGCCACATACAACTCGCCCACCACCCCGGCGGGTACCGGCCGCAGCCAGTCATCGAGTACGAAGAAACCCAGAGTCGCCAACGGCAGGCCGAGCGGACTGACGCCGCTGCGCACGTCGCCGGCGACGATCTCCCGCATGGATGCGTGCACCGTGGTCTCGGTGGTGCCGTACATGTTGATCAGCCGCGGCCGGCCCGGCCGCTCGTCCAGCCACGCCGCGATCCGTTGCGGCTGCAGCGCCTCGCCCCCGAATACGACGGTGTCCAGCGCCAGTTGACCTCGCAGCTCTGGCTGTCCCGCATCCGCAGCCAGCAGGGCATAAAACGCCGACGGCGTCTGGCTCAGCACGTTGACCCGTTCGGCCGCCAATAGACCAAGCAGGTCCGAGGGGGATCGGGTGATGGCTTCGGGGACCACCACCAGCCGGCCGCCGTGCAGCAGCGCCCCCCAGATCTCCCAGACCGATACGTCGAAGGCGTAGGAATGCCAGTGGCTCCAGACCTGCCCCGGCGCCGGCGCCAGCTGGCCGCGCACAGCGGTGAATAGCTGGGTGACGTTGCGGTGGGTGATCGCCACGCCTTTGGGGGTTCCGGTGGTGCCCGAGGTGTAGATCAGGTAGGCGACGTCGTCCGGGTCCGGATAAGACGGGCCCGTGCAGGGCTGGCTGCCGACGGCATTGACGTCGAGCACCGCAAGGCCTGGTGCCTGTAGTCGCGCGGCGAGGGTAGCGGTGCTCAGCCCGATTTTCGGTTGCGCATCGTCGAGCAGCAACGAGATGCGGGCAGCCGGGTAGGCGGGATCCACCGGCAGATACGCCGCTCCGGTCTTGAGCACCGCCAGGATCGCGAAGACCGTTTGGGCCGAGCGCTCCAACAACAGCGCCACCACGTCGCCCGGGCCCACCCCGTGCCCAGTCAGCAGATGGGCGACCCGGTTGGCGGCCTCATCCAGGCGGCGATAGCTCCACTGGTCAGCGTTGCACACCAGTGCCGTCGCCTCCGGGCGCTGCGCGACCTGGGCGGCGAACAATGCCGGGATCGACGCCGCCGCCGGCGGTGTGGCGGTCAGTACCGCGCTGTTGCCCGCCTCGTCGAGTCGGGCGCGGTTTGCCGCACCGAGCAGATCCAGCGACGACAACCGGTGAGCCGGATCGGCGGTCACCGCCATTAACACCCGCTCGATCCGCTTCACCAGATCAGCGCTATCGAAATCCGCAAATGGCCGGCCCGCGCCGACGGTACTCAAAAAGAGGTGGTCACCGTCTCGGACGAAGAAGAAGCCGAAATGGCTCACCCAGCCGAAAGTCCGATACACCGCCTGCGCCGGAGCCCCGTCAAAAGGCATGATAGTCGTGCTGGGCAGGAAATTAATGGCCACTCGATTGACCGCCGGCTGCATAAATTGCACCGGAAAGCGTTGATGTTGCATTGCCTCACGTATCCGCGCGTGTACGTGCCGGCAAAAAACGCCGATCGCCGATTCCGCCGGAGCCGTCAACACCAATGGCACTATCCCGGCAATTGTTCCGGGAAAGGTCATTAATTGCGGACTGGTGCGCCGGCTGACCGGGAAATCGAGCACCACTTCTGATCCGCCCCCAGCCCAGGCCCGGACGATAAGCGCGCAGGCCGCCGTGATGACCGACGATCGACGAATACCCAACTCCCCGGCGAATTCGTCGACTTGTCGCACCACGGCGGGGTCCAGCCGAATCGGAGCCGAAGCCGTGCACGGATCGCAGTCCTCGACATTCGGCAGTCGGTGAACCGACCCGGTCTCCGTCGGCAGGTTCGCCCGCCAATAGACCTCATCCTGGTGGTATTCCTCGGATCCCTCGTACTCCAGCTCGCAATCGACCATGTCTTGCAGTGAGCCGAAGAGCGGCGGCGGCGCCGGCGTCCCCGAGGCCATCGCGGTGTAGACGGCCGCGATCCGATTGGCCCACAGCACCGAGCCGAATCCGTCAACCACTAGGTGGTGGCAACAGATGAATAGATAGGATTGGTCGGCCCGGGTGCGAAACAACGCGAATCGGAAGAGCGGTTCGGCAAACGACATCGGTGTCCGCTGTATGGATGAACCCAACCGAAAAGCCTCCGGCACGGGATCGTGCAGATCGGTCAAGTCGAAAATGGGAAATTCGACGTCGGGGTACTTGGCTGTTTTCTGCAGGACTTCGCCGTCGGCCTCAAAAAATACGGCGCTGGCCGGCTCGGCCTCCGCCACGGCCTGACATATCGATTTTTTGAGCAGGCCAACGTCGACGTTGCCATTGATGACGACGAACTGACTGACCTGCCATTCTGTTTTCAATCCGTCTATTTCCTGGGACAACCAAATGCCAAGCTGTCCGCGAGTTAGTGGGAGCAACTTTTCCATACGCAGCACCTTCTATACACGCCAATTTCAGAGCAGTCGGGCTGCCGGCGGAAAAAGAATATGCAGTGCGTAATAGCTGCGGCCATAGGCACAAGCACTCGCAGGCGTGCGTCAAATCGACAACGTGCACACTTGCGCAGCCGGCGGTATTCGGCGGGGGAAAACGTCAGCCCGGCCGGCCCGTACTCGGGTCGATTCGATAGACCCGGGCCTGACGGCGTGTTCCCGGCTCGATCACCGCGACCGGGGCGACGCAGCTCGTGGTTGCCATGTGTGGTGCGCGCGGGGAGCTCAGCCCCGGGTCAGGTTCCATGAACTCTGCGCAGCCGTCTTTGCCGGTGCCGGCCGGGGCGGTGGCGATGTAGTAGTCGACGTGATAGTCGCGGAACACCTGACTCAGTGGCTGTCGATGCCGGATGCGGTCGACGAACGCGTGCGACATCATCAGGCCCTCCAGTTGCACGATGGGCCGTTTGACCATCCATCCGGGCGTGCCAGCTGCATCGCCCATGGCGTAGACGCCTGGATGATCGACCGAAAACGCCTGCAGCCGTCGGGCCACCGCGGCTATGTCGACTTGGTAGCTGTCCGGCTTGAGGGCGTATCCGATGCCCAGCACCACGATGACGGGCATTGCGACACCGAGTGGAATGCAGACGACGAGCCGCAGCGTGTGCCGGGTCCGCAGCCGCACCACCAACAGGGCCGCCGCCAGGCCCAAGCCCATGAAGACGAAGTACTCATACCAGGCAAACACCATCCAGCCGCTGCCCAGCGCCTGCGCGGCGAACTGCAGCAGCGGCGCGGCGGCCAGCGCCAGCGCGATCCTGCGGACATCGCCGCCCGGCACCCGGGACAGCATGAGGAAAAGAATCACCGGCATCGCCAGCATGCTGATGCCCGCGGCCGCCGACGGCTGCTGCAGGAAGTACCAGTTGGGCGGCAAGAAAAAGTCGAGCGTCTTGGCCGTCATCGAGGACGTGGCGAGATGGCCGAATGCGCACAGGTTGACACCCAGATACAGATACAGGGGAAGCGCGCCAATCGCCATGGCCGCCAACCGCTTTCGGTCCCAGCACGGCACCACGACCACCGCTAGGCCGAACAGCAGCGCCGGGGCGTCCAGCCGCGACATGACCAGCAGCGCCGCCAGCGCGCCCAGCACCGCCGCGTCACGCACGCCCTGTTCGGCCAGTGGCTTGGCGCTCAACCGGACCAACACCAGCGCCGCGACGAACACCGTCAGCGCCGTCTCGACGCCCGCGCGGGCGGTCACCGCAAGCGGCACCGCGGCAACACAGGCACCCAGTGCGGCGGCCAGGCGATCATTGGTGACCCGGACCAGGAACCGCTCGAACAGCAGGTAAAACCCGACCATCAGCGCCATCAGGCTCAGATCCACCAAAGCGAAGAAAATCCCGCCGTCGCCGCCGCACGCCAGATAAAGCAGCGCGACCCACAGGAACCACAGCGGGTGGTAGCCGTTGGTGGACTCGCCGGGGAAGAACGTCGAGCCGGCGCCGTCGACCCAGTGTTCGGCCGGTACCAGGTAGTAGAAGAAGTCGTCGAAGAAGCGCAGCGCGGGATCGCGGATGGCAAAGATCCGCCAGAGGTACAGGCCAATGATCATCGCCGGCGCGGCTACCCGCAGCCCCAGCACAACCCGGCGCTCCACGGCGCCCGCGGCGGTCGTCGGCTCCAACGTGTCTCCTGTATCGGGAGGCTTGGACGAGCGAAGACCCATATGGAGCGCGCGCTCCAGAGCCTCCGGCCGGTAATCGTGGAGCACCCGCTCCGCACTTGTCAAATCGCGGTAGCGCGGTGGTTCGCCGCAGAAACCGGGCTAGCCTCAGCCGCCCAGCAACGATGGCCAGCTGAAGCTCAGCGCGCCCTGGCTCAGCCGGGTGATCAGATCTTCGAGATGCCGCAGCGGCAAATCCATTCGCCATTCCGGCAGCAGCGCCGACAAGCGCAGCGCATCGGAACCGAGGGTGACACCGGTGATCAGCAGCCCCTGCGGCAGGTCCGGCAACGGCACCTGATAGGCCGGGGTCCGCACCGGCAGGCGCCACCTGCGTTGCCCGGTGATGACCGCGCGCGGCCGCAGCCATAACGTCGTCCCGACGACATCGGCGTCCACGTCAAGGCCGGCCCAGTCCGGCCGGCGCACCCAGCGCAGCCGGGCCGTGCCGTCGGCACGCAGTTCGCTGCACAGCTGCGGCGCCGCCTGCCGCAGCACACCGTCGAAGACGTCCGCCGGCAGCGCCGACGTCAGCTCGGTCGGAGCGGCCACCACCACCGGCGGGACACCGGGACGGATGTGTACGTTGCGCAGCACGGCGACGGCGCTCTGCAGGCGATGTTCGTCCCATCGGATGTCGCGAGCGGCCACCCGGACCTCGCCCAGTTGGCCCACCGGCAATCCTTGCGGGTCCAGCGTCGAGTCCAGCTCGGTGACGGTCAGCACCACATCGTGCTCGCCGATGCGTACCGTGACTTCCTTGCCGACCAGCAGTTGCTGCAGGGTGGTGAACAACGTCCGGTAAGGCACCGAAACCGCTTGGGCCGCACTGGCACTCACCGACGGCAATCCGGTCGAGGACCACAGCGACCCGAGTATGTCGAGCGCGCGGAACGCGTCATCCCATCGCAACCGGGGAACTTTGGGAAACATCGCCACGCGCCTCCTCAGTGCTGCGAGGTTAGTGCGAGGTTAGTGCGAGGTTAGCCGCATCGTCACCCCGGCAGTACCGGCGCCGCCCCACCGATCATCAGTCCGGCCACCTCCGACCAGCCCTGCTGGTTTTCGGCGGCCGACGCAGAGTACATCAGCACCCCTTGCGGGGCCGAGACGTACACCGTCGACGGGTTGGCAGCGATTGCGAACAGTGGAATCTGCAGACCACGCGACGGTGCATCGGAGTTCACGCCGTCGAGGTTCACATACGACACGGGATGCGTGGCATCGTTGCGGGTCACCACGATGTCGTCGCCGGTTCGCCAGTACAGCGACACCACCGAGGTGCCCAGCCCGAACCCCAGCCGCCGCGGGTAGGTCAGGGCGAACTGGCCGGCCTGGGTCTGCTCGACGCCGGCCAGGATCACCTGTCCCGCGATCACCATGGCCGCGCGTGTCCCGTCGCGGGACAGCTGCAGATCGGTGATCGGCCCCGGGAAGCGACTGGACACCGCGGTGGAATCCACCGGTATCCGCGCCGGCTGGCCGGACGCGGTCTCCTGGATCGCGCGCAGCACGTTGTTGGTGTCGACCACCACCCAGACCGCGTCGTCCAGCGACCAGCTGGGCCGCGACAGATTGTGGCCGTCGGCGGACTGGACCGCCTCACCGCCGAGATCACCGATCCACAAGGACGCGGCCATATCCGGTGCACCGCGCCGCAGCGTCACCACCGACGCCACCTGACGCCCGCTGCGCGACAGCGCGGCGCCGGTCTGGTCGCCCATCCGGCCGAAGGCGCCGGGGACCGTGGAGATCCGCTGCCCGTCCAGCGCCACCAGTGACCCGCCCACCAACGCGTGCAGCCCGGCGCCGGCACCGTCGGCGACGCCGGGGTCGGTTGCCGCGACATCGGAGGTGGTCCATCCTTCCGCGAAGCGGTCCTCCAGTGGGGCGCCGTCGGCGTTGATCACGTAAGGCCCTCTGATATCGGCGCGGGCCAGCGTCCAAATGATCTGTGCGGCAAGCAATTGCCGGCTGTGCGGATCGGTGGTGGCGAGCTTTTCCAGATCGATGCGCGCGCCGCCGTAGCCCTTGCCGATTCCGCTCTTGCTGCCGTCGGCCCGGGTCACCGGACCGCGCAACCGCAGCGGCGGGGCCAGCAGATTGCGCACCGTGTGCGCCATCTCCGGCCGCGGACCGGCCAGCAGTTTGGAGACCAGCTCGGTGGCCAGCTGATCGTGGTCGGACACCGCGACGTAGCGCGGATCGGGGACGACGGTCTTGCCGGTCGGGTCGGCGAAGTACAGCGTGTTGCGTTTGTAGGTCGCCTGAAACTGCTGCCAGTCCAAGAAGACTCCGTTGGGCAGCCGGTCGATGCGCCACCCGCCGGATGTCTTGACCAGCTCGATCGGGCCCGGGTCCGGCAGTTGTCCCTCGGCGGTCTCGAAGACCCCTATGTCGGACAGCGAGCCCAGGATGTCTGCCCGCATGGTCGCCGAAACCCGGTCGGCGCCACGGGTTTCCACGAACACCACGTGGTCGATCAGCAGCGCGCTACCGGCGTCGTCCCACGCGTTGGACGCCGACTGGGTGAGGAATTGGCGCGCGGCCAGGTGCCGGTTGGCCGGATCGGCGGTGGCCTTGAGGAATTCGCGCAACAGCACATCGGGGTCCATGCCCGGGGTGGGCTTGGGCAGATTCGACGGCGCCGGACGGTCCACGGTGCCGATGGCTTGCGGCGCCGACGAGCTGGGCACGCTGGCGCAGCCCCCGAGTACCAGCGCCACGAACAACAGGGCAAGCAAGCGCCTCATCCGCCGCTCCACTCGGCGTGCTCACGCGGGCGCGGACGCTGCTCGGATACGTTGGGCTGCTGCGGGATCGGTTTCATGGGCAGTGGGCTGGTGGTGACCTTGTGGCCGCGCACCAACGGCAGCGTGAGCCGGAAGCAGGCACCTTCACCGGGCTCGCCCCACGCTTCCAGCCGGCCCTGGTGCAGCCGGGCATCCTCGATGCTGATCGCCAGACCCAGCCCGGTGCCGCCGGAGCGGCGCACCCGGGACGGATCCGAGCGCCAGAACCGGCTGAATACCAACTTCTCCTCGCCGGGCCGCAGCCCGACGCCGTAATCGCGGACGGTGACGGCGACGGTGTCTTCGTCTGCGCCCATCCGGATCCGCACCGGTTTGTGCTCGGCGTGGTCGATGGCGTTGGCGATCAGGTTGCGCAGGATCCGTTCCACCCGGCGCGCGTCGACCTCGGCGATCACCTCTTCGGACGGCATGTCGACCAGCAACTCGATGCCCGTCTCCTCGGCCAGGTGGCCGACATTGCCCAGCGCGTTGTTGACGGTGGTGCGCAGGTCGACCGCCTCGACCGACAACTCGGCCACGCCGGCGTCGTGCCGGGAGATCTCCAGCAGGTCGTTGAGCAGCGTCTCGAACCGGTCCAGCTCGCTGACCATCAACTCGGTGGAACGCCGCAGCGTCGGGTCGAGGTCGTCGCTGTGGTCGTAGATCAGGTCGGCGGCCATCCTGACGGTGGTCAGCGGGGTGCGCAGTTCGTGGCTGACGTCGGAGGTGAACCGGCGCTGCAGGTTGCCGAACTCTTCGAGCTGGGTGATCTGTCGCGACAGGCTTTCGGCCATGTCGTTGAACGACACCGCGAGTCTGGCCATGTCGTCTTCACCACGCACCGGCATGCGTTCGGACAGGTGCCCCTCGGCGAACCGTTCGGCGATGCGCGACGCCGACCGTACCGGCACCACCACCTGCCGCGATACCAGCAATGCGATGCCGGCGAGCAGGACCAGCAGCACCAAGCCGCCGGTGGCCATGGTGCCGCGCACCAGCGTGATCGTGGCCTGCTCGTTGACCAGCGGAAATATCAGGTACAGCTCCAGGTTGGCCACCCGCGACGACGTCGGCGTGCCGACGATGAGGGCCGGCCCGGAGAAGCCGTCGGTGTGCACGGTCGCGTATTGGTAAGCCGCCTGCCCGGCCTTGACGAAGCCGCGCAATGCGTTGGGCACCTGATCGACTGGTCCCGCGCTGGAGGCGGCGCGCGGCCCGTCGCCCGGGACCATCAGCACGGCATCGAACGCACCGGCCAGGCCAGCGCCGGAGGCGGGGTCGGTTTTGGAGGTCAGTGTGTTGCGTGCCAGCTGCAGGCTGCTGTCCAGCGAGCGAGTCTCTTCGCCGTTGACGATTCCGCTAACGGTGTTACGCGCCCGCTCGATCTGATCGGTCGCGGCCTTGACCTTGACGTCGAGCACGCGGTTGGTGACCTGGCTGGTAAGCACGAAGCCGAGCGCCAAGATTACGGCCAACGACATGCCCAGGGTCAATGCCACCACGCGCAGCTGCAGCGAGCGACGCCAAGCGACACTGACGACTCTGGTCAACGCACCCATGCCCCGCGTCATGGGGCCAGAGCGCCCCCAACGACTCCTAGTCCGTCGTCGCGAACCCCAAATCAATGACGCTCCACGTCAAAACCGCGGATCACGGAGGTCCGGCCTTGTATCCCACTCCTCGAACGGTCAACACCACGGTCGGGTTCTCCGGGTCTTTCTCGACCTTGGCCCGCAGACGCTGGACGTGCACGTTCACCAGGCGGGTGTCCGCCGGGTGCCGGTATCCCCACACCTGTTCGAGCAGCACATCACGAGTAAACACCTGGCGCGGTTTGCGCGCCAACGCGACCAGCAGGTCGAACTCCAGCGGTGTCAACGAGATCTGCTCGCCGTTGCGGGTGACCTTGTGCGCGGGCACGTCGATGTCCACATCGGCGATGGACAGCATCTCGGCCGGCTCGTCGTCGTTGCGCCGCAGCCGTGCCCGTACCCGCGCGACCAGCTCCTTGGGCTTGAACGGCTTCATGATGTAGTCGTCGGCGCCGGACTCCAGGCCCAGCACCACGTCCACGGTGTCGGTTTTGGCCGTCAGCATCACGATCGGAACGCCGGAATCGGCGCGCAGCACCCGACACACGTCGATGCCGTTCATGCCGGGCAGCATCAAGTCCAACAGCACCAAATCGGGGCGCAACTCGCGCACCGCGGTCAGGGCTTGAGTACCGTCGCCGATGACCGCGGTGTCGAAGCCCTCCCCACGCAACACGATGGTGAGCATCTCAGCCAGCGAAGCGTCGTCGTCGACGACCAAAATCCTTTGCCTCATGCTGTCCATGGTGTCACCAGTTCGGGACAAAACTGGGGTACCACACGGGCGTTTCTTACTTGATTAGGACAAATAGGCCCGAAAATGTGCTATCCGGCCGCAAAAGTGGCCGTCAAACGGGCCGGATCGACCTCCGCGCCCACCACCAGCCACCGTCCGCCCCACTGCGCGGCGGCCAATCCGGCATACACCGCACCCGTGCGCTGCTGCAGTCCGTCGTCGCGTTCGTAGCTGTCGCGGGCCCGGCCGGGGTCGCTTTCGGCGCGGCTGCGGGCGCGCTGCCCGGCGAGTTCGGCGGACACGTTCAACAAGACCTGCCAGTCCGGGGCAGGCAGGCCCAGCCGCTGATATTCGAGCTGTTGCACCCACGCAACCGCTTCGCCGCCGGCGTCTTGGTGCAGACGCGCCGCGCTGTATGCCGCGTTGGAGGCGACGTAGCGATCCAGGATCACCACGTCGTAGTCCCGGCACAGCTGCGCGATCTGATCTATCGCGCCGGCACGGTCGAGCGCGAACAGCATCGCCATCGCATACACCGAAGAGGCGAGGTCGCCATGCTCACCGTGCAGGGCTTCGGCGGCGACGTCGGCGGTTACCGATTGCCCGTAGCGCGGGAACGCCAGCGTGGCCACCGACTTGCCGGCCAACTCGAAGGCGCGGCGCAGACCGTCGGTCAGCGTCCGCTTACCCGAGCCGTCGACGCCTTCGATTGCGATCAGCACCGCGCGAGCCTACCGACGCCCCCGCGCGAGCGTGCACAGTTGTACGCGCTTTACGGCGTGCCGCCGTACAAACATGCACCCTCGCCGGTTGTTGGCTAGTAGCGGTAGTGGTCCGGCTTGTAGGGGCCTTCGACGTCGACGCCCAGGTACTCGGCCTGGTCCTTGGTCAGCTTGGTCAGCTTCCCGCCGAGCGCCTCGACGTGAATGCGGGCCACCTTCTCGTCGAGGTGCTTGGGCAGCCGGTACACCTCGTTGTCGTACTCGTCGTTCTTGGTCCACAGCTCGATCTGGGCGATCGTCTGGTTCGCGAAGCTGTTGCTCATCACGAACGACGGGTGGCCGGTGGCGTTGCCCAGGTTGAGCAGCCGGCCCTCGGAGAGCACGATGACCGAACGGCCGGTCTCGCCGAAGGTCCACAGGTCGACCTGCGGCTTGATGTTGGTCTTCGTCGCACCGGAGCGCTCCAGACCGGCCATGTCGATCTCGTTGTCGAAGTGGCCGATGTTGCCCAGGATCGAGTGGTCCTTCATCGCCTTGATGTGCTCGAGCATGATGATGTCTTTGTTGCCCGTCGAGGTCACGACGATGTCCGCGTCACCGATGGCGTCCTCGACGGTAACGACGTCGAAACCCTCCATCATCGCCTGCAGCGCGTTGATCGGGTCGATCTCGGTGACCTGGACGCGGGCGCCCTGGCCCTTCATCGCCTCCGCACAGCCCTTGCCGACGTCGCCGTAGCCACAGATCAGCACCTTCTTGCCGCCGATCAGCGCGTCGGTGCCGCGGTTGATGCCGTCGATGAGCGAGTGCCGGGTGCCGTACTTGTTGTCGAACTTGGACTTGGTCACCGAGTCGTTGACGTTGATCGCCGGGAAGGCCAGGTCGCCCGCGGCGGCGAACTGGTAGAGCCGCAGCACGCCGGTGGTGGTCTCTTCGGTGACGCCCTTGACCGACTCGGCGATCTTGGTCCACTTGCCCTTGTCGGTCTCGAAGCGGTTGCGCAGCAGGTTGAGGAAGACCTTCCACTCCGCGGAGTCGTCTTCCTCGGCGGGCGGCACCACGCCGGCCTTCTCGTACTGCATGCCGCGCAGCACCAGCATGGTGGCGTCACCGCCGTCGTCGAGGATCATGTTCGCCGGCTTGTCTTCGTCCGGCCAGGTGAGCATCTGCTCGGCGGCCCACCAGTACTCCTCGAGCGTCTCGCCCTTCCACGCGAAGACCGGAACGCCCTTGGGCTCCTCAGGGGTGCCGTGCGGACCGACGACGACGGCCGCCGCGGCGTGGTCCTGGGTGGAGAAGATGTTGCAGGATGCCCAGCGCACCTCGGCGCCCAGCGCGGTGAGGGTTTCGATCAGCACCGCGGTCTGCACGGTCATGTGCAGCGAACCCGAGATCCGGGCCCCCTTGAGGGGCTGCACTTCGGCGTATTCACGCCGTAGCGACATCAGGCCGGGCATTTCGTGCTCGGCGATCCGGAGTTCTTTGCGGCCGAAATCCGCTAGTGACAGGTCGGCGATCTTGAAGTCGATGCCGTTAACAACGTCTGGGGTTAGCGAGATTTCGGTTGTCGTCATTGCGTGTTTCATCCTTACTACCCTGACTAAAAGGGGCTCACTGGGGCTCAAAAGGTCCGAGCGGGCTACTTCGCCTCGATACGCTCGAGCGCCACTTTAGTCGCCTTCCGATAAGCCCCGCAGGTCAGGCCATCTTCAAAGCACCACTAAGGGACGATATTCACGCCGTGGCGTTCAGCGAACGGCGTCATCAACCGGGCCAGGTCTGCCGCCACGTCATGGTCGGCTTCCGGTGGCATCGAGACGTAACTCAGGCACAGCCGAACGATCGCCCGCGACAACACGTTGGCGTCGTCGTCGCTGGTAGCAACCCACGTTTGAGTGAACGCGGTCGCCAACCGGGCCGAGGCGCGGGTAATGATGGGTGCACTGTCGGTGGTGATCAGTTGCAGCAGATCGGGCTTGGCGACGCCGCTCAGCAGCGAGATCACCAGCGGGTCGGCGGCTGTTTCTGTGAAGAACGTCCGAAATCCCTGAAGGAACGACTCGTAGATGTTGCCGACGTTGGCGTCCAGCGCGGCATGCACGGCGTCGACCAGGCGGTCGGCCAGGCGCAAGGCGTAGCCCTGAGCGAGCCCCTGCCGGGAACCGAACTCGTTGTAGATGGTCTGGCGGCTGATACCCGCGGCGCGAGCGACGTCGGACAGCGTGATCGCCGACCAGTCGCGGGTCAGCAGCAGATCCCGCATCGCGTCCAGTACCGAATCACGCAGCAGGGCCCGGGATGCCTCGGCGTAAGGAATCCGCTTCACAGGCGCGAGGATAACGCTTTGAGGGCTCATGAGCGGGCCACCTCCACCATCACGAAGTCCGACTTCGCCGCGCCGCAGTCCGGGCAGCTCCAGTCCTCGGGGATGTCCTCCCAGCGGGTGCCGGGCGCGATGCCGTCTTCCGGCCAGCCCAGCGCCTCGTCGTACTCCCAACCGCATTGGACGCACTGGTACAGCTTGTAGTCGTTCATTTCACAGCTCCTTTCAATTCGTCCAGCTCCTCCGCTGCCGCTTGCGCGGCAGCATCGTCGCCAGACGGCATCTCTTCGAAATCGACTTTCTCGCGGACAGCGCAGTCCGGACAGGTCCAGTCATCGGGAATCTGATCCCAGCCCGTTCCGGCTGGAAAACCTTCCCTGGCATCACCTTTGGTCTCGTCGTAGACGTAGTCGCACACGGGGCACTTGTACCGGTTCAAAGCACTCATGCGGCTTCGCTTTCGGGGGCGCCGTACTTGGCGAGCAGCTTCTCCCGCAGCCGCGGCTGGATGTTGACCTTGGTGATGTCGCCGTCGTAGTGCGCGAGCACCCGGTGGTCCATCACCTTGCGCCACAGCGGCGGGAAGTAGGTCAGCGAGATCATCGACGCGTAGCCACTGGGCAGGTTGGGCGAACCTTCCATGCTGCGCAGCGTCTGGTAGCGACGGGTGGGATTGGCGTGGTGATCGCTGTGCCGCTGCAGGTGGTACAGGAACAGGTTGGTGACGATGTGGTCGGAGTTCCAGCTGTGTACCGGCGCGCAGCGCTCATAGCGGCCGTTAGCGTTCTTCTGCCGCAGTAGGCCGTAGTGCTCGAGGTAGTTGACGGCTTCCAGCAGGCAGAAGCCGAAGACGGCCTGGACGATCACGAACGGGATCAGGCTCGGGCCGAAGACCGCGATCAGCACGCCCCACAGCACCACCGACATCGCCCATGCGTTGACCACGTCGTTGGACGGCCAGGTCGTGGGGTTCCACGGACTCTTGCCCAGGCGACGGATCCGCTGCGCCTCCAGGTGGATCGACGAGCGTGCGCTGCCGATGACGCTGCGGGGCAGGAACTCCCAGAAGGTCTCGCCGAAGCGGGCCGAGGCCGGGTCTTCGGGCGTGGAGACGCGCACGTGGTGGCCGCGGTTGTGCTCGATGTAGAAGTGGCCGTAGCAGGTCTGCGCCAGGGTGATCTTGGACAGCCAGCGCTCCAGCGAATCCTTCTTGTGGCCCATCTCGTGGGCGGTGTTGATCCCGACGCCGCCGAGCACACCGACCGAGAGCGCCACGCCGATCTTGCCCAGCCAGCCCAGTCCGCCCTCATAACCAAGCCAACCGAGGTTCGACGCGGTGAACAGGTAGGCGCCCAGGATGACGCTGGCGTACTGGAACGGGATGTAGATGTAGGTGCAGTAGCGGTAGTACTTGTCGTTTTCCAGCCGCTCCATCACCTCATCGGGCGGGTTCTGGCCGTCCGGCCCGAAACGCAGGTCCAGCACCGGCAACAGGATGTACACCAGGAAGGGCCCGATCCACAGTGGCAGCTGCGCTGCGGTGTGCCAGCCGAGCTGGTTGAGACCCCAGATGATCGGCAGCATCACGAACAGGGCCGTCGGGGCGATCAGCCCCATCAGCCACAGGTAGCGCTTCTTGTCCCGCCATTCGAGGGCGGAGAGTTCAGGTACTTCGGACCCGATCTGTGTGGTCATATGCCAAACCTCCTTGTGAGTCACACCACGTTGGGGTTGGACAATACCGACGATTCCGTCTCATGTCTAGACACAGGATGCGGTTTTGTAAACAAACTGTCCAAATTAGCTGGCTTTGTCTGCTCGCTCTCGTTGTCCTTGTACCGAGTGCCGGCGCCCGTAACCGAGGTAGATCGCGGTGCCCAGCACCAACCAAACCCCGAACCGGATCCAGGTCAGCGCGGTCAGATTGAGCATCAGCCACACACACGCCGCCACCGAGGCGATCGGAAGGACCGGCACCCAGGGCGCCCGGAAGCCGCGCTCGAGGTCCGGCCGCATCCGGCGCAGCACGATGACGCCCGCAGACACCAGCACGAACGCGAACAGGGTGCCGACATTGACCATCTCTTCGAGCTTGGTTATCGGGAACACCGAAGCCGTCGCGGCCACCACGACCGCGACCAGCACGGTGATCCGCACCGGCGTGCCGCGGGTACCGGTCTTGGCCAGTTGCTGCGGCAACAGGCCGTCGCGCGCCATCGCGAACAACACGCGGCACTGCCCCAGGATCAGGACCATCACCACGGTGGTCAGCCCCGCCAGCGCCCCGACCGAGATGATGCCGCTGGCCCAATGCAATCCGTTGGCCCGAAACGCCGTCGCCAGATTCGCCTGGCCACTGCCCGGCATGGTGCGCAGCTGGGTGTAGGAAACCATGCCGGACAACACGATCGACACCGCGACGTAGAGCAGGGTGACCACGCCCAGCGACGCCAGGATTCCCTTCGGGACGTCGCGCTGCGGGTTCTTGGTCTCCTCGGCCATGGTGGCCACGATGTCGAACCCGATGAACGCGAAGAACACGATCGATGCGCCCGCCAACACGCCGTACCAGCCGTAGTGGCTGCCGCCGGCACCGGTGAGCAGTGACAGGACGGACTGGTCGAGCCCCCGGCCCTGGTGTTCGGCCTCCGGCTTCGGAACGAACGGCGTGTAGTTGGCGGCCTTGATGTAGAAGGCGCCGACGATCACCACCAGGATTACCACCGACACCTTGATCGCGGTGACCACCGCGGAGAACCGCGACGACAGTTTGGTGCCGAGTGCGCACAGGGTCGCGACGATCGCGACGATGAGCAGCGCACCCCAGTCGATGCTGAACGATCCGAAATGCACTGTGCCACCGGCGAATCCGAACACCGTGCCCAGGTAGCTCGACCAGCCCTTGGCGACGACGGCCGCGCCGATCGCCAGCTCCAGCACCAGGTTCCAGCCGATCACCCAGGCCAGGAACTCACCGAAGGTGGCGTAGGAGAACGTGTACGCGCTGCCGGCCACCGGCAGGGTCGAGGCGAATTCGGCGTAACACAGCGCGGCCAGCGCGCAGGTTCCCGCGGCGATGAGAAACGAGACCCAGATCGCCGGGCCGGTGATGTCACCCGTCGTCGAGGCGGTGACGGTGAAGATGCCCGCCCCGATCACCACCGAGACGCCGAAGACCACCAGGTCCCGCCAGGTGAGATCTTTGCGCAGCCGGGTGGTCGGCTCGTCGGTGTCGGCGATCGATTGCTCAACGGACTTCATGCGCCATCGACCGGCCATCACCCGTCCTCCCTCTCGTTGTGACCGCACAGTACCGAGTAGCCTCCCCAGGATGCGCGGCCGAGGCGAAACGAGCAGGGACCACGCGGTCGTCATCGGCGCCAGCATCGCGGGGCTGTGCGCGGCGCGGGTGCTGGCCGATTGCTACGCCCGCGTCACGGTATTCGAGCGCGACGAGCTGCCGCAGACGGCTGCCAGTCGCAATGCCGTTCCGCAAGACCGGCACCTGCACATGTTGATGACGCGCGGGGCCGACGAGTTCGAGAGTCTGTTTCCGGGCCTGCTCTCCGACCTGGTGGCCGCGGGTGTGCCGACGCTGCACACCGAGCCGCACCGCGTCTATTTGGGCGCCGCGGGCCATGTCCTGGGCACCGGGCCCACCCTGCGCAGGGAATTCAGTGCCTACGTGCCGAGCCGGCCACACCTGGAATGGCAGCTGCGGCGGCGGGTCCTCGACATCGGCAACGTCGAGATCGTGCGGCGCTGCGTCACCGAGCCGACGTTCGAGCGTGCACAGCAGCGGGTGACGGGTGTGCTGCTGGACCCGGTGGCGGCCGGCGACCCGGAGTTCGTCGCCGCCGATCTGGTGGTCGACGCCACCGGGCGCGGCACCCGGTTGCCGGTGTGGCTGACGCAGTGGGGATACAAGCGGCCCGCCGAACAAACCGTTGACGTGGGCATCACGTACGCCACTCAGAAGTTCCGGATAGCCGAGGGGTCGCTCGACGAGCGGATCGTGATCGCCGGCGCATCGCATGACCAGTCCTATGGGATCGGCATCCTGGCCAACGAAGAGGACACCTGGGTGCTGACCACATTCGGGGTTGCCAATGCCAAACCGCCGCCGACCTTCGACGAGATGCGGGCACTGGCCACTCAACTGCTACCGGAGCGCTTCGGCGAAGCGCTGGCGCAGGCCGAGCCCGTCGGCGACCCGGCGCGCCACGCCTACCCGGTGAGCAGGTGGCGGCGCTACGACAAGCTGCGCCGCTTCCCCGCCGGGATCGTTGCCATCGGCGACGCGGTGGCCAGCTTCAACCCCACCTACGGGCAGGGCATGACGATGGCCTCGCTGCAGGCCGGTCGGCTGCGCCGGGCGCTGGAATATCCCGACCGCAAACTGGCCCGCAAGCTCAACCGGGCTACCGCCCGCACCACCTATCCGGTGTGGATGAGCGACGGCATCGGCGACGTCAGCTTCCACAATGCGACGGCCAGTCCCACACCCTTTTGGTGGCGGCCCTTCGGCGCATTGTTCGACCTGTTCCTTGAGGCCGCCGAAACCGAGCCGGTGCTGGCCGAATGGTTCCTGCGCCGGTTTTCGCTGCTGGACAGCCTGTACATGGTGCCCTCGCCAATACTGATCGGTCGCGCCGTCGTCAACTACATCCGGGTGTGGTTTCGCCCATCGCCTGGGTACTCTGCCCAGAACGGAGGGGAGCCACAGGTTGGCAGGCAAAGGTGACCACGCGGTCGTCATCGGGGGCAGCATCGCGGGCCTGTGCGCGGCGCGGGTCCTTTCGGATTTCTTCGCCCGGATAACCGTTTTCGAGCGCGACGACCTGCCGAGCACGCCTGCCAACCGTGCGGCGGTCCCCCAGGACCGGCACGTGCACCTGCTGATGGCTCGCGGGGCAAACGAACTCGAGAGCCTGTTCCCGGGTCTGCTCGACGACATGGTTGCCGCCGGCGTGCCGATGCTGGAGAACCGCCCGGACTGCATTTACCTGGGCGCCGCGGGCCATGTCCTGGGTACCGGGCACACCCTGCGCGACGAGTTCACCGCGTTCGTGCCCAGCCGGCCGCACTTGGAATGGCAACTGCGGCAACGTGTTCTCGACATCGAAAACGTCGAGATCGCGCGCCGCTCCGTCGACGAGCCGCGGTTCGACCCCGCCGGCCAGCGGGTGACCGGTGTGCTGGTTGACCGGGCTGGTGACGAACCGGAATTCTTCGCTGCCGATCTGGTCATCGACGCGGCCGGGCGCGGTACTCGACTGCCGGTGTGGTTGAAGCAGTGGGGATATCAACCTGCCTTCGAAGCCACCGTCGGCATCGGCGTCAAGTACGCATCCCATCAGTTGCGCATCCCCGAGGGCCTGATCGCGGAGAAGGTCGTGGTCAACGGCGCCTCGCATGACCAGTCACTGGGGCTGGGCATGCTGTGTTACGAAGACGACACCTGGGTCTTGACCACCTTCGGGGTGGCCAATGCCAAACCCCCGCAAACGTTTCCGGAGATGCTCGAGCTTGCCGACAAGCTCTTGCCGGATCATTTCACCAAGGCTTTAACCGAAGCCGAACCCATCGGCGACCCGTCGTATCATGGCTTCCCAGCCAGCAGATGGCGCCGCTACCACAAGCTGGAGCGCTTCCCGTCTGGAATCCTGCCCTTCGGCGATGCCGTGGCCAGCTTCAATCCCACGTTCGGGCAAGGGATGACGATGACCTCGCTGCAGGGCGGTCATCTGCGCCGCGCACTGCAAGCCGGGGCGGAAGACGGCGAGCTTGCCCGTCAATTCCATCGGGCCACCGCCAAGACGACGTATCCGGTGTGGATGATGAACGCCATCGGCGACATCACTTTTCACCATGCCGACGCCGATCCCACGCCGCGCTGGTGGCGAGCCGCGGGCAGTCTGTTCGATCAATTCCTGGGTGCCGCGGAAACCGATCCCGTTCTCGCCGAATGGTTTTTGCGCCGGTTCAGCCTGCTCGACAGCCTGTACATGGTGCCGCCCGCGCGCATTGTCGGCCGCACGATGGCACACAACCTGCGATTGTGGCTCAAAGAACAACGTGACCGACGAGCCGATAAAGCTAAAGCCCAGGCCGCTAAAGCCCGACGGTAGCCCGGAACAGCTTGGCGGGCTCGCGCGCGACGAGGCGGATCGGGCCGTCGTCGGCCCCCACCCACGCGGCCATCCCGCGGTCCAGCGTGAGCGAGTCGAATTTCCCGTGCACGGTCGTCGTACCCTCGGCGCACAGCAAGATCTGCGGGCCGTCATGGTGCGACGACGCGTCGACCTCGTGGCCCAGGTATTCGCCGTCCAGCACCAGCAGTGCCACCGCGAACTCGTCGGTGGGGGTGTCGTAGATCAGGCAAAGGCCCTCGCGGCGGACCGGCGGCCGCAGCTGCGCCTCGGCGGTGGGGTTGAAGTCGAGCACCCGCAACAACTCGGGCACGTCGACGTGTTTAGGGGTCAGGCCGCCGCGTAACACGTTGTCGGAGTTGGCCATCACCTCCACACCGAAACCCCGCAGATAGGCATGCAGGTTGCCGGCCGTCAGAAAGATCGCTTCTCCGGGTTCCAGGGTGATCCGGTTGAGCAACATCGCGGCCAGCACGCCGGCGTCACCGGGATAACGTTCGCCGAGTTCCAGGACCGTCTTGGCTTCGGCCGCAAATTCCGTCGCACCCGAGCTGACGTAGTGGATGGCCCCCTCGAGCACGGCGGGCACCAGCACGTCGATGTCGGGCTGGGGTGCGGTGATCCAGGTGGTGAACAGCGCACGCAGACCGTCGGCGTCGGACTGGTCGCTCAGCAGATCGATGAACGGGTCGAGGTCGGAGACGGCCAGTGCCTGCAACAGTTCTCTGGTGCGCGCCGCGGGCCGGAAGCCGGCCAGCGCCTCGAACGGCTCCAGCGCGACTAACAACTCCGGTTTGTGTGAGGTGTCGCGATAGTTGCGCACCGGCGAGGTCACGGGAATGCCCAGGCGCTCTTCCCGCAGATAGCCCTCGACCGCCTGCTCGGTGCTCGGGTGGGCCTGCAGTGAGAGTGGTTCGTCGGCGGCCAGCACCTTGACCAAGAACGGGAGCACGTCACCGAACCGGGCCCGCGAGGCGGACCCGAGTTGGCCCTCGGGATCGGCGACCAGTGCCTCCAGCAACGACGTTTCGGCGCCCTCGGTTTGCAGCCAAGCCGGATCCCCCGGGTGTGCGCCGAACCAGAGTTCGGCCTCGGGATGGGCGGCTGGAACCGGGCGTCCGGTGAATTCGGCAATGGCGGTGCGCGATCCCCACGCGTATGTCCGTAGCGCTCCGCGTAACACTTCCACGGTATTTTTTATCCCCGCACCAGTCGCAAGTAAACCGCGGCCATCTCCAGCCGAACCGCCAATACTGCCAGTTGCTGCTCGGCGTGCCCGGCACCCCCCGGTGCGGTAGCCGGAGCCGGGCCGTCGACCGTCTCCGGCACATCCTCGGCCGCAACCAGGAAGACGTTGTCGAGCCCGGCGACCCGTGCGGACACCACAGTGCGCTCGCGGGCCAGGGTCAGCGCCAGCACCCGCAGCCGCTCGGGCAGCGGCCCGTCGATCTCTTCGTCGTGAAACAGCGCGTCCGCGCCCCGGAAGCCATCGGATGCCCAGGTGCGCACGGCCACCACTGCGTCCGCCAGGCCAGTGGCCGCGACCACCTGGTCGCCCACCCGCAGCAGCGTGGAGCTGCCATGCCGGGCCAGCGCCAGTGTGGCAGCACTGTCGCCGGCCAGCGCCACCCGGCAATCGGACATGCGCGCCGCCAGCGTCTTGGCCGGGTTGGTGAACACGTCGCGGGCGGCGCTGTTGCGCAACACCTCGGCGTCCAGCTCGTCGGCAAGTGTGGCCAGGTCGATGCGCAGGGCGGGGTCCACCACCTGCAGCGTGGCCAGGCCCGCGGCCAGGTAGCGACACAACCCGAACTCGTCAGGGACCCAGAGCCGTGGCGCCAGCACCGCTACGCGTCCGGCCGTCGAATCCCGCAGCGGACCTTCATACGGTGCCACCACGACCACCCGCGCGCCCCGGCGCACGCCGGTCGCGGCCGCGTTGACCAGCGCGGGATCACCCGGATCGTCGCCGGCGACGATCAGCACATCGAGCGGCCCGATCCACGGCGGCGCCTCGCGGGCCAGCACGATCGGTTCGGCGGCGGCGGCGCCCAGCGTCGAGGCGAGGATGGCACCGGCGGTCTCGGCGGTTCCCCGGCCGGCCACCCAAATCACCGTGCGCGGGCGGGCATCGCTGCGCAGCGAGTCGAGTTCGCCCTCCTCGGCGGCGGCGGCCACGGCACGCACCTGCGCGCCGGCCGTCGACGCGGCGCGCAGCAGCGCGTCCCGGTCGGCGGCGATCAGGCCATCGGCGTCCTCGAGGTCGACGACCCGGGTGGCGTTCACGGTCCGGCCTCGCCGGCCGCCGCCTGGGCGGCGATCTCGGTGCTGACATGGGCGACCACCGCGTCGACGTCCTCGACGCTGCGCGCCTCGACGTTGAGCCGCAGCAACGGCTCGGTGTTGGAACTGCGCAGGTTGAACCAGCTGTCGTCACCCAGGTCGACCGTCACCCCGTCCAGGTGATCGATGGATTGGATGCGGCCGCCGAACGACTTCAGCACCGCGTCCACACAGGCGGGCGCGTCGGCGACGGTGAAGTTGATCTCGCCGGAGGATTCGTAGCGTTGGTAGTCCGCGGTCAGCTCCGACAGCGGCCGGTCCTGTTCGCCGAGGGTGGCCAGTACGTACAGCGCGGCCAGCATTCCGGAGTCCGCACCCCAGAAGTCGCGAAAGTAGTAGTGCGCCGAGTGCTCGCCGCCGAAGATCGCGCCGGTGTCGGCCATCATCGCCTTGATGTAGGAGTGCCCGACGCGCGAGCGCAGCGGCGTGCCGCCGCGTTCGACGACCAGCTCGGGCACCGCACGGGAGGTGATCACGTTGTGGATCACCGTGGCACCGATCTCCCGGTGCAGCTCGCGCGCGGCGACCAGGCTGGTCACCGTCGACGGCGAAACGGGTTCGCCGCGTTCGTCGACGACGAAGCACCGGTCGGCGTCCCCGTCGAAGGCCAGGCCGATATCGGCACCGGTTTCGCGAACGTAGGCCTGCAGGTCCACCAGGTTCGCCGGGTCCAGCGGATTGGCCTCGTGATTGGGAAACGACCCGTCGAGCTCAAAGTACAAGGGCAGCAACCTGATCGAGTCGATCGCACTCAGCACCGCCGGTGCGGTGTGGCCGGCCATGCCGTTGCCGGCGTCGACCGCGACCCGCAACGGGCGCAGGTTCGACGTGTTCACCAGTGACCGCAGGAACACCCCGTAGTCGGCAAGCACGTCTTTGTCGGTGACGGTTCCGGCCGGACCTTCGCGGGACGGCACGCCGGCGATCAGGTCGTCGCTGATGACGGTCAGCCCGGTGTCCTTACCGACCGGTTTTGCCCCGGCCCGGCACAACTTGATGCCGTTGTATGCCGCCGGGTTGTGGCTCGCGGTGAACATCGCGCCGGGGCAGTCCAATAGCCCCGAGGCGAAGTAAAGCTGGTCGGTGGACGCCAAACCGATCCGCACCACGTCAAGCCCCTGGCCCGTCACCCCGGCCGCGAAGGCGGCCGCCAACGACGGCGAACTGTCGCGCATGTCGTACCCGATGACCACCTGGTGTGCGCCCTCGGCGCGCATCAGCCGGGCGAACGCGGCACCGACATCGGTGACCAGTGACTCGGAGATCTGCTCGCCGACCAGCCCGCGGACGTCGTACGCCTTGATGACTCCGTGAATAGCCGCTGCGGGCCAAGACATGCGGGGACTCCTGCCGACGTGAACTCTTGGCGCCAGCCTAACGGCCCGCCGGTCGCCGTCGAGTGCTAGTCGGCAGGATCGGGCAACACCCGCAGGTGTCCGCGTCGGCGTCCGGAGCGATGCTCGGACGGCGCAAGCACGCTGCCGCTGTGCGCGGCCGCATGAGCTCCCGCCGGGTTCAGGCGGGGCTCGCCGGGCGGGCCACCCGCTCGCGGCGGAAAACCGTTGAGCGGCATGCCGGTCCCACCACCGTAGGGGCCGGCGCCGGCGGCCGAGTAGGACAGGTCCACGCTGCCCGGGGCGCCCTCACGCACCGCGTCGGCCAGGGCGACCAAGTCGTCCTCGTCGGGATGCTGCATGGGTAGTGGCTCGGCGTGGCGCACGAGTTCCCACCCGCGTGGCGCGGTGATGCGGCCGGCATGGCCGACGCACAGATCCCAGGAGTGCGGTTCCCGCGCGGTTGCGAGTGGACCTACCACCGCCGTCGAGTCCGAGTAAACGAACGTCAACGTTGCCACTGCATAGTGCGGACACCCGGGCCGGCAGCAGCGACGGGGTACGTTCACGATCGAAAGGCTATCGTGCGGAAACGCTGCGCAAGCGCCGGACACGCGCATCCGTTCTCGCCGCGATGTGCAACCGTTACCATCGGGCGGTGAGCGATTCCCGAAGCTCGCCGCGCGGCGGTCGATCCGCGGGTGAGCCCGCTGGGCGGCTCGGACACCGAGCCCGGCGACGGGGCCGCGATCTGCGCGGGCCGCTGTTGCCGCCGACCGTGCCCGGCTGGCGCAGCCGCGCCGAGCGCTTCGACATGGCAGTGCTGGAGGCCTACGAGCCGATCGAGCGGCGGTGGCAGGACCGGGTGTCCCAGCTCGATATCGCCGTCGACGAGATTCCCCGCATCGCGGCCAAGGACCCCGAAAGCGTGCAGTGGCCACCAGAGGTGATCGCCGACGGGCCGATAGCGCTGGCCCGGCTGATCCCCGCCGGTGTCGACGTCCGCGGCAATGCCACGCGGGCGCGAATTGTCTTGTTCCGCAAGCCAATCGAGCGACGGGCGAAGGACACCATCGAACTCGGCGAATTGCTGCATGAAATCCTGGTGGCGCAGGTGGCCATCTATCTGGATGTCGACCCCACGGTCATCGACCCGACGATCGACGACGACTGAGGCGGTAGCGCGCGGCGCGCTGGAATCCCGTTAGATGATGCCGCGTTTGAGACGGCGGCGTTCGCGCTCGGAGAGGCCGCCCCAGATGCCGAAGCGCTCGTCATGAGCCAGGGCGTACTCGAGGCATTCGTGGCGGACCTCGCACCCCAGGCAGATCTTCTTGGCCTCGCGGGTGGAGCCGCCCTTCTCCGGGAAGAACGCTTCGGGATCCGTTTGCGCGCAAAGGGCGCGGTCCTGCCACTGGTCGGCAGGTATCGGTTCCGGCTCGGGCTCGAACACCTCGAACGCCTCGTAGGTCGGCGGCGCCTCAGGAACCAAACTCAGGTGCGGTCGGCCAATGACGATTGGCGACACTGGCACAGGACCGGAAGTGGTGTGCGGTGCGCTTCCCATTACGCCCCGAAGGTGCTCATAGGACATGCCTCCGCCTCCTCACTTATAGAGAGTGAAATGGTTTCCCACTGTTTTGATGTACAGTTACCAAGTTCGAACAAGTGATCGAATCTCGGTCTGCGACACCGGAACCGGCCGGCCAACCGGGAAATGACACTGATGTGATTAGACACGGGTTCATCTATCGGGTCAAGCACTCCGCGGCATTTCCATATCATCTCGTGACTAAATTTCGGCGTTTCCGTTGTCGAAGGCCCACGGCGTGTCTTATGCCCCTCCTCACACTGGCGTTCGCCCGGGTCCCCCCACGGCAGGCAGGTGCAGCATCGCGGGCAGGTACTGTCCTGCGATGTGAAGGTCACCGTTCTGGTCGGTGGAGTCGGCGGCGCGCGCTTCCTGCTCGGAGTCCAGCAGCTGCTCGGCCTCGGCCAGTTTGCCATACCCGATGAGGACTCGGGCCACGAACTAACCGCTGTCGTCAACATCGGTGATGACGCCTGGATCCACGGCGTGCGGGTCTGCCCCGATCTGGACACCTGCATGTACACCCTCGGCGGCGGTGTCGACCCGGTGCGCGGCTGGGGACATCGTGACGAAACCTGGCACGCCAAAGAGGAACTCGCGCGCTACGGCATGCAGCCCGATTGGTTCGGCCTCGGCGATCGCGATCTGGCCACCCACCTGGTGCGTACTCAGATGCTGCGGGCCGGCTACCCGCTGTCGCAGATCACCACGGCCCTGTGCGACCGCTGGCAACCGGGCGCGCGGTTGCTGCCCGCCAGCGACGACCGTTGCGAGACCCACGTGGTGGTCACCGATCCCGTCGAAGACGCCCCCCGCGCGATCCACTTCCAGGAGTGGTGGGTACGCTATCGCGCGCAGCTACCCACCCACAGCTTTGCCTTCGTCGGCGCCGAAAAGGCCAGTGCGACAACCGAAGTGGTGTCAGCCATCGCCGACGCCGACGTGATCATGCTGGCACCGTCGAACCCGGTGGTCAGCGTCGGCGCCATCCTGGCCGTCCCCGGTATCCGCGCCGCGCTGCGGGCGGCCACCGCCCCGGTCGTCGGCTACTCGCCGATCATCGGTGGAAAACCATTGCGCGGCATGGCCGATGCGTGCCTGGCGGTCATCGGAGTGGGTTCCACCGCGGCGGCGGTGGGCCGGCACTACGGCGGCCGAAGCACCACCGGGATACTGGACTACTGGTTGGTGCACGAGGGCGACGTGTCGGCTTCCGAAGCCGAAATCGACGGCGTGACGGTGGCAGCGATCCCGCTGATCATGAGCGACCCGAAGGCAACCGCGCAGATGGTTCGCGCCGGGCTGGAGCTTGCGGGCGTGACACCGTGACCGAGCACGGTTCTGCCGCGCCGATCGAGATCCTGCCGGTGGCCGGGCTTCCCGAATTCCGTCCCGGCGACGAGCTCAGCGTTGCCATCGCCGAGGCCGCGCCGTGGCTGCGCGACGGCGATGTCGTGGTGGTCACCAGCAAGGTGGTGTCCAAGTGCGAGGGCCGGCTGGTGCCCGCTCCCGAAGACGAAGAAGCACGAGACCAGTTGCGCCGCAAGCTGGTCGAAGACGAGGCGGTGCGGGTGCTGGCACGCAAGGGCCGCACGCTGATCACCGAGAGCCGGCTGGGGCTGGTTCAGGCGGCCGCCGGGGTGGACGGATCCAACGTCGGGCGCTCCGAACTGGCCCTGCTGCCAGTCGACCCCGACGCCAGTGCCGCGGCGCTGCGCGCCGGTTTGCGCGAGCGGCTCGGTGTCACCGTCGCGGTGCTCATCACCGACACCATGGGCCGCGCCTGGCGCAACGGGCAGATCGACGCCGCCGTGGGCTCGTCGGGTTTGACTGTGCTGCACAACTATTCGGGCGCCGTCGATCGCCACGGCAACGAGTTGGTGGTGACCGAGGTCGCGGTCGCCGACGAGATCGCGGCCGCGGCCGATCTGGTCAAAGGCAAGCTGACCGCGATGCCGGTCGCCGTGGTACGTGGGCTGAAGCTGACCGATGACGGCTCGACGGCACGGCAGCTGCTGCGTCCCGGGGCCGAAGACCTGTTCTGGCTCGGCACGGCCGAGGCCATCGACCTCGGCCGCCGGCAGGCCCAGCTGTTGCGCCGCTCAGTGCGCCGATTCAGCGACGAACCGGTCCCCGCCGATCTCGTCGAATCCGCCGTCGCCGACGCACTCACCGCACCGGCCCCCCACCACACCCGACCGGTGCGGTTCGTGTGGCTACAGACGCACGCCCTGCGCGCGCGGTTGCTCGACCGGATGAAAGACAAGTGGCGCGCCGATCTGGCCGGCGACGGCAGGCCCGCCGACTCCGTCGAGCGACGCGTTGCCCGCGGCCAAATCCTTTATGACGCGCCCGAAGTCGTCATCCCCTTCCTGGTGCCCGACGGCGCGCACTCCTATCCCGATGCGGCGCGCACCGACGCCGAGCGCACCATGTTCACGGTCGCGGTCGGAGCGGCCGTGCAGGCGCTGCTGGTCGCGCTGGCGGTGCGCGGGCTGGGCAGTTGCTGGATCGGATCGACGATCTTTGCCGCCGACCTGGTCCGCGAAGAGCTGGACCTGCCCGCCGATTGGGAACCGTTGGGCGCCATTGCGATCGGCTACCCGTCCGAGCCGACCGGGTTGCGCGACCCGGTACCGGCCACCGAGCTGCTGCTGCGCAAATGACGACCTTCGCGGGCAAGGCAGCGGCATCGGCCGACAAAATCCGCGGCGGTTACTACACGCCGGCCGCGGTGGCCCGCTTCCTGGCCGGCTGGGTCCGGCAGGCCGGTCCGCGGATCCTGGAACCCTCCTGCGGCGACGGCGCGATCCTGCGCGAGCTGGCCGCCCGCACCGACCAGGCGCACGGCGTCGAACTCGTCGCAACCGAAGCGGCCAAGGCACGACAGTTCGCACCCGTCGACAACGCCGACCTGTTCACCTGGCTCGGCGGCCCGCAGCGCTGGGACGGTGTCGCGGGCAACCCGCCCTACATTCGCTTCGGGAACTGGGCGGCCGAACACCGCGCTCCCGCTTTGGAACTCATGCGGCGCCACGGGCTGCGGCCCACCAAGTTGACCAACGCATGGGTCCCCTTCGTCGTGGCGAGCACCGCCCTGGTGCGCGACGGCGGACGGCTGGGTCTGGTGCTTCCCGCCGAGTTGCTTCAGGTCAGCTACGCCGCACAATTGCGCGAGTTTCTGCTGAGCCGGTTCGCCGAGATCACCCTGCTGAGCTTCCAGCGACTGCTGTTCGACGGCATCCTGCAGGAGGTCGTGTTGTTCTGCGGTGTGGTGGGTGCCGGGCCCGCGCAGATCCGCACCGTCGCGCTACCCGACGCCGGCGCCCTCGACGCGGCGGACCTCGACGTAGAGCCCGCCCGCGCGCTGCTGCACGAGAACGAGAAGTGGACCAAGTACTTCCTTGACCCCGCACACATCCGGCTGCTGCGAACACTCAAACAATCCGAAGCCCTCACCCGGCTGGGCCGGGTGGCCGAGGTGGATGTCGGCATCGTCACCGGCCGCAACAGCTTCTTCACCTTCACCGACGCGCAAGCCAGCGAACTCGGACTGCAACAACACTGTGTCCCGCTGGTCTCGCGCAGCGCCCAACTGTCCGGCCTGGTGTACGACATGGATTGCCGGGCCGGCGATGTCGCCGCCCAGCATCGAACCTGGCTGCTCAACGCGCCACCCGCGCCGGCCGACGCCGCCCTCGTCGCGCACATCGACACCGGCGAACAAGCCGGCGTACATCTGGGCTACAAATGCTCGATCCGCAGGCCGTGGTGGACCACGCCGTCGCTGTGGATTCCGGATCTGTTCATGCTGCGCCAGATTCACCGGGCACCGCGGCTGACGGTCAACGCCGCGGCGGCCACCAGCACCGACACCGTCCATCGGGTCCGGATCCAGCCGGGGATCAATGCGGCCGCGCTGGCGGCGGTATTCCACAACAGCGCGACGTTCGCCTTCGCCGAGATCATGGGCCGCAGCTACGGCGGCGGCGTGTTGGAGCTTGAGCCCCGCGAGGCCGAGCAGCTGCCCATCCCCGCACCGGCGGCCGCCGACGCCGAATTGGCCGTCGACGTCGATCTGCTCTTGAAAGCCAACGAGATCGAAAAGGCCCTCGATCTGGTCGACCGGCGAGTGCTGATCGACCGACTCGGCTGGTCTGCGGATGTGGTGGCGGGTTGCCGGGCGGCGTGGACGGCGCTGCGCGATCGCCGGACCAAGCGGGGATCCCGGTGAGCCCGCGCGACTCGGTGATCGCCACGTTGACCGACTGGCAGCCCGCGGACCCGGCGCAGGACTCATTGCGGCATGCCGCGCTGGCCTTCGTGCTGGCCCGGGCCGACGCCTGCCGGCGCGAATGCGAAGCCGGCCACATCACCGCCTCGGCGCTGGTTCTCGACGACAGCGGCTCACGGGTGCTGCTCACGCTGCACCCGCGCGTCGGCCGATGGGTACAGCTCGGTGGGCATTGCGACGAGGGTGACGACGACATCGTCGCCGCCGCACTGCGCGAAGCCACCGAGGAATCCGGGATCACCGGATTGCGTATCGACCCCGAGCTGGCGGCACTTCACGTCCATCCGGTCACCTGCTCGCTGGGCGTGCCGACGCGGCATCTGGACATGCAGTTCGTCGCACACGCGCCGGCCGGCGCGCAGATCGCGATCAGCGACGAGTCCGACGACCTTCGGTGGTGGCCCGCCGACGCCCTGCCACCCGGCACCGACTATGCGCTGGAGTACTTAGTCGCCCGCGCGCTGCGACGAGCGTGAAGCCAGCTTCACGTTGGGCATCGAGCGTGAAGCCAGTTTCACGCTCGAGCGAGCCGCTCGCGAGGGCTCACACGTCGGACGAATACCGGATTCCGCCGTCGGGAATGGAGACGCCCGGCCACACCCGGGCGCCACGCAGCAATTCGCAGCGTGCTCCGATGTCGGCGCCGTCGCCGATCACGCCGTCGCGGATCAGCGCCCGCGGACCGATACGGACGCCGAAGCCGATGATCGAGCGCTCGATCACACTGCCGGCCTCGATCTTGACGCCGTCGAAGATGACTGCGCCGTCGAGCCGGACGCCGGGGCCGATCTCGGCACCGCGCCCGACGACCGTGCCGCCGATGAGCACCGCGCCGGGAGACACCGCCGCGCCGTCGTGCACCAGCTGCTCGCCGCGGTGACCGTGCAGTGCCGGTGACGGCGCGATGCCGCGCACCAGATCCGACGATCCGCGAACGAAGTCTTCCGGGGTGCCCATGTCGCGCCAATACGTGGAGTCGACATAGCCGCACACCTTCACGTCGTGGGCCGAGAGCAGACTGGGGAATACCTCGCGTTCGACCGATACCTCACGGCCGCGCGGGATGCGGTCGATGATCTCGCGGCGAAAGACATAGCAACCGGCGTTGATCTGGTCGGTCGGCGGATCCTGTGTCTTTTCCAGAAACGCCGTGACGCGGCCGGCGTCGTCGGTGGGCACACAGCCGAATGCCCGCGGGTCGCCGACCCGCACCAGGTGCAGCGTGACATCGGAGTGGTGCGACTCGTGGAACTCCAGCAACTGGCCCAGGTCGGCACCGGAGAGCACGTCGCCGTTGAACACCATCACGGTGTCGTGACGCAGCTTTTCGGCCACGTTGGCGATCCCGCCGCCGGTCCCCAGCGGAGTTTCCTCCGTCACATACTCGATCTGCAGACCCAGCTTGGAGCCGTCGCCGAACTCCGCTTCGAACACCTCGGCCCGATACGACGTGCCCAGCACGACGTGCTCGATGCCCGCCGCCGCAATGCGCGACAGTAGGTGGGTGAGAAACGGCAGGCCGGCCGTCGGCAGCATCGGCTTGGGCGCCGACAGGGTCAGCGGCCGCAGCCGGGTGCCCTTGCCGCCGACCAGAACCACCGCATCGACTTGGCTGGGTACCACCTCAGTGCCGCCCTTCTCCCAGTTTCAGCAGTCTCCGGCGCGAGCTGCGCACCATCAGCCGGGAGCGCACCGCCAGCGAAACCCGCAGCACCCAGCGCAGCGGGGCGCGCCACCAACCAGCGTGGCGGTCCGCCAGGAAGATATAGGTACTCCGGTGATGTGCGGCCAAATGACTTGCCGGGTCGCGGCCCGTCGAATGTCCCTTGTGGTGCAGTACCTCGGCCGAAGGCACATACACCGACAGCCAGCCGGCCTTGCCCAGCCTGTCGCCGAGGTCGACGTCCTCCATATACATGAAGTACCGCTCGTCGAAGCCACCGATCTGGTTGAACGCCGAGCGGCGCACCAGCAGACAGGAACCCGACAGCCAGCCCACGGGCCGTTCGCTGGGTTCCAGGCGCTCCTGCCGATAAGCCGCCGTCCATGGATTGTTCGGCCACAGCGGGCCGAGCACCGCGTGCATGCTGCCGCGGACCAGGCTGGGCAGATGCCGCGCCGACGGGTACACCGAACCGTCTGGATCGCGAATCAGCGGTCCCAGCGCGCCCGCGTGCGGCCAGCGCGCGGCCGCGTCCAGCAGGGCGTCGATACTGCCCGGACCCCACTGCACGTCCGGGTTGGCCACGATCACCCAGTCATCGAGCCAGGCCCCGCTATCCGGGTCGGCCCCGGAAAGCCGGTCGGAAAGCTGGGCCACCGTGCGATTCACCGCCGTGCCGTAGCCGAGGTTGGCTCCGGTCGGCAGCAACCGCACGTTGGGGTAGCGCTCGACGGCGGCCTCCGGTGTTCCGTCGGTGGAGCCGTTATCGGCCAGTAGAACGCTCACCGGCCGCTCGGTGGCCAGCGACAACGAGGCCAGGAACCGCTCTAGGTGCGGGCCCGGCGAGTAGGTCACCGCTACGACCGGCAGGACGTCAGCCACGCGTAGAGGGTACCGGTCCATCAGACCCGTCTCGCGACGAAGCCGCCGCGAGCGCCGCGACAAGTGCAGGGCGCCAGGGCCTTAGCGGCGTCAAGCCGGCAGCGGCCCACGACTTACCGGATAGCGCCGAATAGCTCGGCCGCGGCGCGGGCCGGGGAAATCGGGTGCTGGACACGGGCCGCACCCGCTGCGGGTCGGCGCCGCTTTCTTCGAAAACCGCGCGGGCCTGGTCGAACCGGGAGACGGCGCCCTCGTTGGCGGCGTGCAGCACGCGGCCCTGGATATCGGTGTCGGTCAGCTGCAGCAGCCCGGCCGCCAGGTCGCCGACGTAGGTGGGCGAGCCGGTTTGGTCGTTCACCACATCGATCGGGTCGTCTTTGCCGGCCAGCCGCTGCATGACGGCGACGAAATCGTTGCCGGCACCGCCGGTGTACACCCAGGCGGTGCGCACCACGACGGCCTGCGGCAGCGCTGCCAATACCGCCTGCTCACCTGCCAGTTTGCTGCGCGCGTACACGCCCTGCGGTGCGGTGGCATCGGTGGGTTCATAGGGCCGCGGCGGCGCCGCACCGAAGTCGCCGTTGAACACATAATCGGTGGAGACATGCAGTAACCGGGCGCCGACGCCGGCACAGGCCCTGGCCAGGTGCTCCGGCCCGGTGGCGTTGACCGCGTAGGCTCGCGATTCGTCGCTTTCGGCGCCGTCGACGTTGGTGTAGGCCGCGCAATTGACCACCACATCGCCGGTTCGGATGTTCGCCGCGGCGGCGTCCGGGTCGGTGATGTCCCACTCCGAGGAGGTCCTGGCCAGCACGTCGCGCCCGCTACGGGCGGCCAGCGCCGACAAATGGCGACCCAACTGGCCGCCGGCACCGGTGATCACAAGCCTGCCCGACATGCGTTCGAGTCTGGCACGCCGAGTTCCGCTACCCGGAAAGCGGCTGTGACACAAGTAACCTACAGTGATGCCTGTTCAACGTGTGACTCGTGTGGTCGCAACCGCGCTGGCCGTCGTGATCGTCATCGGCACCGGACTCGCATGGACCAACGTGCGCTCCTTCGAGGACGGCATCTTCCACATGTCCTCGCCTTCGCTGGGCCACGGCGCCGACGACGGCGCGATCGACATTCTGCTGGTGGGCCTGGACAGCCGGACCGACGCGCACGGCAATCCGTTGACCGCCGAGGAACTGGCGACACTGCGGGCCGGCGATGAAGAAGCGACCAACACCGACACGATCATCCTGATCCGCATCCCCAACAACGGGAGATCCGCGACGGCGATCTCCATTCCACGCGACTCCTACGTCGCCGCCCCCGGCCTGGGCAAGACCAAGATCAACGGCGTCTACGGTCAAACCAGAGAGATCAAGCGAACCAGCCTGGTGCAGGCGGGCGCCTCGGCCGCCGAAGCCGCGGCTGCCGGCACCGAGGCCGGACGCACCGCCCTGATCAAGACGGTCGCCGACCTCACCGGCGTCACCGTCGACCACTACGCCGAGATCGGCCTTCTCGGCTTCGCGCTGATCGCCGACGCGCTCGGCGGCGTCGACGTGTGCCTCAAAGACGCTGTATACGAACCACTTTCGGGCGCGGACTTCCCCGCGGGACGCCAGAAGCTCAACGGCCCGCAGGCGCTCAGCTTCGTGCGCCAGCGGCACGACCTGCCACGCGGCGACCTGGACCGGGTGGTGCGCCAGCAGGTGGTGATGGCGTCGCTGGCCCACCGGGTCATCTCCGGAAAGACGCTGTCCAGCCCGGCCACCCTCAAGCGCCTGGAACAGGCCGTGCAGCGCTCGGTGGTGATCTCCGCAGGATGGGACCTGTTGGACTTCGTCAAGCAGTTGCAGCAGCTGTCCGGCGGCAATGTGGCGTTCGCCACCATTCCGGTGCTCGACGGCTCCGGCTGGAGCGACGACGGCATGCAAAGTGTGGTGCGGGTGGATCCGCATCAGGTTCAGGACTGGGTGGCCGGCCTGCTGCATGAGCAGTCCGAGGGCAAAACCGACGAGCTGGCCTACACGCCCGCCAAGACCACGGTGAACGTGGCCAACGACACCGACATCAACGGACTGGCGGCCGCGGTGTCGAACGTGCTGTCCGCCAAGGGGTTTGCTTCTGGCGACGTGGGCAATAACGACGCCGCCCACGTCAAGAAGAGCCAGGTGCGCGTCGCCAAGACCGACGACCTGGGCGCACAGGAGGTCGCCAAGCAGCTCGGCGGGTTGCCGGTGGTGGCCGATGCGTCGCTGCCGGCAGGGTCGGTGCGGGTGGTGCTGGCCAACGACTACACCGGTCCGGGCTCCGGACTCGACGGCGCCGGCATGAACGGCCAAGTGGCCCCGGCCCGCGCGTCCAACGCCGGCTCCAACAACGGCTCTGACACCGCTCCCCCGCCGTCGCCGATCCTGACCGCCGGCGCCGACAAACCCGAGTGCATCAACTGAACACGCTCGCCGGGGCGATCCTGGATCCGATGCTGCGCACGGATCCGGTCGGCCCGCGCATCACCTACTACGACGATGCGACCGGCGAGCGCATCGAACTGTCGGCCGTGACCCTGGCCAACTGGGCCGCCAAGACCGCAAACCTGCTGCGCGACGAGCTAGGCGCCGGGCCGGCCAGCCGGGTCGCGATCTTGTTGCCGGCGCATTGGCAGACGGCCGCGGTGCTGTTCGGCGTGTGGTGGATCGGTGCCGAGGCGGTGCTGGACGGTGCCGCCGATATCGCCTTGTGCACGGCCGAGAGGTTGGCGGAGGCCGACGCCGCGGTGGGCCTCGGCGGTGAAGTCGCGGTGCTGTCGCTGGACCCGTTCGGCAAGGCGGTGCCCGACCTCCCCATCGGGGTCACCGACTATGCGACGGCGGTGCGGGTGCACGGCGACCAGATGATCCCCGAACGGAATCCCGGCCCGGCGCTGGCTGGCCGGTCTGCCGAACAGATCCTGGCCGACTGCGAATCAGCCGCCACGGCAAAGGGTTTGACGCCGCAGGACCGCGTCCTTTCCAGTGCGTCCTGGGCCACGCCCGAGGAGTTGGTGGACGGCCTATTGGCGGTGCTGGCCGTCGGCGCCTCACTGGTCTACGTGGCCAACCCCGACCCAAACAGCCTGCAACGCAAGACCGATACGGAAAAGGTCACCCGCACCTTCTAGTGCACTTCCAGCGCGCCCCCAATGGGCCTGTGCCACCGAACCGGCAATACATGTTGATATCGCGATATTTCGATGTTAGCGTCGACGGAAAGCAATCAACCACAGAGGAAGGTTTGGGCAATGGCGGTGCAGGTGCTCTTGGCGAAGGCGGCAACAACGGTGATCACCGGATTGGCCGGGGTCACTGCGTACGAGGTGTTGCGCAAGGCCGCAAAGAAGGCACCGTTGCGCGAGACCGCCGTATCGGCCGCAGAGCTGAGCCTGCGCGGCACCCGCAAGGCCGAGGAAGCCGCCGAGTCCGCCCGGCTCAAGATCGCCGACGTGGTGGCCGAAGCCCGCGAGCGCATCGGCGAGGAGGCGCCCACCCCTGCCGTCAGCGAAGTCCACGACCACGACCACTGATCGCTGCTCATGACCCTCGCGATTGTCAAAGAGGTCGCGCCGGCCGATGACCCCACTCTGCTGGTGGTTTCCGATGCGGCCGGGCGCATGCGGGTTCTGGTGGACTGGGTACGCGCCAACTCCCGGCGCGCGGTGGCGGTGGAGGAAGCCGTCGCCAAGCAGAACGGCGTGCGCGCCGTGCACGCCTACCCGCGCACCGGCTCCGTTGTCGTCTGGTATTCACCCAAGCGCTGCGACCGCTCGGAGGTATTGCAGGCCATCAGTTCGGCCGCACATGTTGCGGCCGAACTGATCCCGGCGCGCGCGCCGCATTCGTCGGAGATCCGCAACACCGACGTGCTGCGCATGGTCATCGGCGGCGCGGCGCTGGCCCTACTCGGGGTGCGCCGCTATGTGTTCGCCCGGCCGCCGCTGCTGGGTCCGAGCGGCCGGCTGGTGGCCACCGGCGTCACCATCTTCACCGGCTACCCGTTCCTGCGCGGCGCCCTGCGCTCGGTGGGATCCGGCAAGCTCGGCACCGACGCGCTGGTCTCGGCGGCGACCGTGGCCAGCCTCATCCTGCGCGAGAACGTGGTCGCGCTGACCGTGCTGTGGCTGCTCAACATCGGGGAGTACCTGCAGGATCTGACGCTGCGCCGGACGCGGCGGGCCATCTCGGAGTTGCTGCGCGGCAGCCAGGACACGGCCTGGATCCGCCTGGCCGATGGCACCGAAGTACAGGTCCCGATCGACACCGTGCAGATCGGCGACGAGGTGGTGATCCACGACCACGTCGCCCTCCCGGTCGACGGTGAGGTGGTCGAGGGCGAGGCGGTGGTCAACCAGTCCGCGATCACCGGGGAGAACCTGCCGGTCAGCGTCGCCGTCGGAGCCCACGTCCACGCCGGCTCGGTGGTCGAGCGCGGGCGGCTGGTGGTGCGCGCCAAGGCCGTCGGCAACCAGACCACGATCGGACGCATCATCACCAGAGTCGAAGAGGCGCAACACGATCGGGCACCGATCCAAACCGTCGGCGAGAACTTCTCCCGCCGCTTCGTGCCCACGTCGTTCATCGTCTCGGGCATCACGCTGTTGCTCACCGGCGACGTTCGGCGGGCGATGACCATGCTCCTGATCGCCTGCCCGTGCGCGGTGGGCCTGTCCACACCGACCGCGATCAGCGCCGCGATCGGCAACGGCGCGCGGCGCGGCATCCTGATCAAGGGCGGATCCCACCTCGAACAGGCGGGCCGGGTCGACGCGATCGTGTTCGACAAGACCGGAACGCTGACCGTCGGGCGCCCGATAGTCACCAATATCGTTGCCATGCACAAGGATTGGGAGCCGGAGCAGGTGCTGGCCTACGCCGCCAGCTCGGAGATCCACTCCCGGCACCCGCTGGCCGAAGCGGTGATCCGCTCGACCGAGGAGCGCCACATCAGCATCCCGCCGCACGAGGAATGCGAAGTCCTCGTCGGACTGGGCATGCGCACCTGGGCCGACGGGCGCACCCTGCTGCTGGGCAGCCCGTCGCTGCTGCGCTCGGAGAAGGTCAAGGTCACCAAGAAGGCCCAGGAGTGGGTCGACCGGTTGCGGGCCGAGGCCGAGACTCCGCTGCTGCTGGCCGTGGACGGCACGCTGGTGGGCCTGATCAGCCTGCGCGACGAGGTGCGGCCCGAGGCCGCCGAGGTGCTCACCCAGCTGCGTGCCAGCGGGGTTCGCCGCATCGTCATGCTCACCGGCGACCATCCCGACATCGCCAAGGTCGTCGCCGAGGAACTGGGCATCGACGAATGGCGCGCCGAGGTCATGCCCGAGGACAAGCTCGAAGTGGTGCGCGAGCTACAGGACGACGGGTATGTCGTCGGGATGGTCGGCGACGGCATCAACGACGCGCCCGCACTGGCCGCGGCCGACATCGGCATCGCCATGGGCCTGGCCGGAACCGACGTCGCGGTCGAAACCGCCGATGTGGCGCTGGCCAACGACGACCTGCATCGTCTGCTCGACGTGCGGGACCTGGGGTCGCGCGCGGTGGACGTCATTCGGGAGAACTACGGCATGTCGATTGCGGTCAACGCCGCCGGCTTGTTGATCGGCGCCGGTGGCGCGCTGTCTCCGGTGCTGGCCGCGATCCTGCACAACGCCTCGTCGGTGGCGGTGGTGGCCAACAGTTCCCGGCTGATCCGCTATCGCCTGGATTGAGGTTCAGCGTTCAGCAGCCGCAGTCGAGGCCACGCCAGGCCCGCACGCCCTGCCAGATCGCGAAGCCGGCGATGCCCAGCCCGATTGCCGGGTCAACCCACCAGCCGCCGGACCAGCACGCGGTGACCGCCAGGCCGACCAGCACCGCACCGGCCTGGGCGGCACACAGATAGTTCTGCGTGCCTTCGCCTTTGGTCGCCGCCGAACCCAGCCGCATGGCGAGCCCGTGCTTGACCCGGCCCAGGATCGGCATCAGCACCAGCGCGCCGGCGGTCAGGGCGATGCCGATCACCGAGGTTTCGGCGTGATGCTCGTTGACCAGGTAACGGATCGATTCGGCGGCGATGTAGGGCGCGGTGAGCCAGAACGACACCGCGACGCCGCGCTGGGCGCGCTGCTCGGCATGCTCGGACAGCGTGCGTTCGCCACTGAACCGCCACACCACCATGGCGCTGGCCAGTGCCTCGGCCCCGCCGCCGAGCGCCCAGCCGGTCAACGCCACCGAGCCGACCGCCAGGCCCTGCCAGATGCCGATCACTCCCTCGGAGAGCATGACGGCCAGACTGAGCCAGGCCAGCCGATGCGCCCAGCGCGCATTGCGGTGCCAAACGGCGTCCCGCGCCGGCGGAGCCGGAGCCTCGGTCGCCGAATGGTCACAGCACGCGGTGGCCGCGGTGGCCGTCTCAATCCCGGATTCCATCCCGACGATGTTAAAGGCAAGTCCGCCCGGGTGCCCGTTACGCCAGCTCAGGCGGTGCGGCGGAGAGCCGTCAGGAAGCGGGTACCTGGTGTGGTTAATCTGTCTAAGCAGTAACCGTCGAGGGGATCGCAATGGGGCGCACCGACAACGACACCTGGGACATCGCGTCCAGCGTGGGCGCCACTGCCACCATGGTTGCCGCCGGACGCGCCCGCGCCAACCGAGCTGCCCTGATCGACGACCCGTTCGCCGAGCCGTTGGTCCGCGCGGTCGGCATCGACTTCTTCATCCGGTGGGCCAGCGGTGAACTGGATTCCGCCGACGTCGACATCGCCGATGCGCCCTGGGGCATGCAGCGCATGACCGATCAGCAGGCCGCCCGCACCCGCTTCATCGACGCGTTCTTCGCCCAGTGCCAACAAGGGGCCCGGCAAGACGGCATCCGCCAAGTGGTGCTGCTGGCCGCGGGTCTGGATGCGCGTGGATACCGGCTGCCGTGGGCGGCCGGGACGACGGTCTTCGAGATCGACGTACCTAAAGTCGTCGAATTCAAGACCGCCACGCTGGCCGGTCTCGGTGCTGCCCCCATGGCCGACGTCCGCGGCGTGCCGGTCGATCTGCGTCACGACTGGCCCGCCGCGCTGCGCCAGGCCGGGTTCGACACCGGCCGACCCACCGCCTGGGCCGCCGAGGGACTTTTCGGCTACCTGCCGCCGCAAGCGCAGGACCGGCTGCTGGACAGCATCACCGAGCTCAGTGCCGACGGCAGCCAGTTGATCGCCGAGGTCTTTTTCAGCGCACCGGCCAGCCGGGAGCTCTTCGACGCCATCTACCAACGCTGGTATGACCACGGACTCGACATCAGCATTCAAGAGCTGGGTTTCCCCGGTGCACGCAACGACGTGGCCACCTACCTGGCCGACCGGGGCTGGCGGGTGCAGCGCACCCCGATAAATAAACTGTTGGTGGACAACGGATTTCGCCCGCATGCCGCCGTCGGCGCCAGCGCCGAGGAAGCCCTCTTCGCCGAGAACTACTTCTGCACAGCAGGTACAGGAAAGGCCGACCCACATGCCGAACGACAACGCCGCCAAGCCACTTGACGGGTTTCGGGTACTCGACTTCACCCAGAATGTGGCCGGGCCGCTGGCCGGACAGATCCTGGCCGACCTCGGCGCCGAAGTCATCAAGATCGAAGCGCCCGGCGGCGAAGCGGCGCGCCAGATCACCTCGGTGCTGCCCGGACGGCCGCCGCTGGCCACCTACTTCCTGCCCAACAACCGGGGCAAGAAATCGGTCGCGGTGGATCTGACCACCGATGCGGCCAAACAGCAGATCCTGCGGCTGGCCGACACCGCCGACGTGGTGCTGGAGGGATTTCGGCCCGGCGTGATGGAGCGCATGGGCCTGGGCCCCGGCGAGCTGCGCGCCCGCAACCCGAAGCTGATCTATGCCCGCCTGTCGGCCTACGGCGGCAACGGCCCGCACGGCAGCCGGCCGGGCGTGGACCTGATGGTGGCTGCCGAGGCCGGCATGACCACCGGGATGCCCACGCCGGACGGCAAACCGCAGATCATTCCGTTCCAGCTGGTCGACAACGCCAGCGGCCACGTGCTGGCCCAGGCGGTGCTGGCCGCGCTGCTCAACCGCGAGCGCCACGGGGTGGCCGACATCGTCCGGGTCGCCATGTACGACGTCGCGGTCAGCCTGCAGGCCAACCAGCTGACCATGCACCTCAACCGGCCGAGCGCCGACCAGCCCAAGCCGGTCGGTCCGCCAAAACCCAAGGGGCGCAAGAGCGTTGGCTTCGCCACTCAACCGTCAGACGCGTTCCGGGCCGCCGACGGCTACCTGGTCATCAGCGCCTATGTGCCCAAACACTGGGCGAAGCTCTGTGAGATCATCGGCCGCCCCGACCTGCTGAAAGACGAGCGATTCAGCGACCAGCGGGCCCGGGCGCTGAATTACCCGGAGTTGACCGAAGAACTGGAGTCGGCCCTGGCGGCCAAGACCGCGGCCGAATGGGTTGAGCTGCTGCACGAAGGCGGTCTGATGGCCTGCCTGGCCTACACCTGGAAGCAGGTGGTGGCGACCCCGCTGTTCGCCGAGAACGACCTCGCGCTTGAGGTGGGCAGCGGCGATGATGCGATCACGGTGATTCGTACCCCGGCGCGTTACTCCAGCTTCAGCGCTGCGGTCACCGACCCCCCGCCGGCGGCCGGCCAGCACAATGACGCGTTTCTGGTCGAATCCTGAATTTCTCGCCTTAACCGCATGGTTATTCTTTGAATTGGCCATGAATTGCCGCTGGGTTCGCCGGATGGCCGAATCCAGCACGGAGGATTTCCTCATATGACTTTTGCGGCCAACATGCATTGGCGGCTCAAAAATGAGGCCTATCTCCCTTCCGACGCTCGGTGGACACTTGATTGACACGCAAGCCGATCTCCGCAGAAGAGCATCCGACCCGGCTCCGAGGAGTCCAAAGATGAGCACCGCTGTCACGAACCTGCGGCATGACTTTCCCGCGTCGCTCGTGGTCTTCCTTGTCGCACTGCCCCTTTCGCTGGGCATCGCGATCGCCTCGGGGGCACCGCTGATCGCCGGACTGATCGCCGCGGTGGTCGGTGGCATCGTCGCGGGGACGCTCGGTGGGTCATCGGTCCAGGTCAGCGGTCCTGCGGCTGGCCTAACCGTGGTCGTCGCCGGGCTGATCGACCAGCTGGGCTGGCAGATGCTGTGCCTGATGACCATCGCGGCGGGCGCGCTGCAGATCCTGTTCGGCGTCAGCCGGATGGCTCGTGCCGCACTTGCTATCGCTCCGGTCGTGGTGCACGCCATGCTTGCCGGCATCGGCATCACGATCGCGCTGCAGCAGATTCACGTGCTGGTCGGCGGTACGTCGCGCAGCTCGGCGTGGCAGAACATCGTGGCGTTGCCCAACGGCATCCTGCATCACGAACTACATGAAGTGATCGTCGGCGGAACGGTGATCGTCATCCTGTTGCTGTGGTCGAAGCTGCCGCCCAAGGTGCGCATGATTCCCGGCGCCCTGGTGGCCATCGTGGCGGCCACCGCGCTGGCCAAGTTCGTCGGACTCGACGTGGAGCGCATCAACCTGTCCGGCAACTTCTTCGACGCCATCACCCTGCCCCACATCGCCGACAAGACTCCTGGAGGCCAGCCGTGGAGTCAGGAGATCAGCGCGATCGTCATCGGGGTTCTCACCATCGCGCTGATCGCCAGTGTCGAGTCGCTGCTGTGCGCGGTTGGTGTCGACAAACTGCACAACGGTCCGCGCACCAACTTCAACCGGGAGATGATCGGACAGGGCAGCGCCAACATGTTGTCCGGCTTCCTTGGCGGCCTGCCGATCACCGGCGTCATCGTGCGCAGCTCGGCCAACGTGGCCGCCGGCGCACGCACCCGGATGTCGGCGATCCTGCACGGCGTCTGGGTGTTGCTGTTCGCGTCGCTATTCACCAACCTGGTCGAACTCATCCCCAAGGCCGCCCTGGCCGGCCTGCTCATCGTCATCGGTGTCCAGCTCATCAAGCTGGCCCACATCAAACTCGCCTGGCGCACCGGCAATTTCGTGATCTACGCCGTCACCATCGTGTGCGTGGTGTTCCTGAATCTGCTGGAGGGCGTGGCGATAGGTCTTGCCATCGCGATCGCGTTCCTGTTGATCCGGGTGGTGCGCGCACCCATCGAGGCCAAGCCGGTGGGCGCAGAGGCCAAGCAGTGGCGGGTCGACATCGACGGCACCCTGAGCTTCTTGCTGCTGCCCCGGCTGACCAACGTGCTTTCCACGCTGCCGAAGGGCTCGGATGTCACGGTGAACCTGAACGCGGACTACATCGACCACTCCGTTTCCGAGGCGATCTCCGATTGGAAGACCAGCCACGAGGCCACCGGCGCAACGGTGACCATCAACGAGACGTCACCGGCCAATCTGGTCAGCGCGCACAGCAGCCCGCCGAAGCGTCACTTCACGTCCCGGTCGCTGCGGGAGGCGCCCTGGCCGTCCCGGCGCGACAACAACGGCGACGAGGCCGACGGCTCAATCCTGCACGGGGTCAAGGAATACCACCGCAACGGTGCGCTGCATCATCATGTGCCCGAGCTGATCGATCCGACAAACCCCGACACAGTGTTCCTCACCTGTGCCGACTCCCGGATCCTGCCGGACGTCATCACCGCCAGCCGGCCCGGTGACCTCTACATCGTCCGCAACGTGGGCAACCTGGTCCCGATCGATCCCGGCGAACGCTCAGTGGACGCCGCACTCGACTTCGCGGTCAACCAGCTCGGCGTCACTTCCGTTGTGGTGTGCGGACATTCGTCGTGCCGCGCGATGAAGGCGCTGCTGGACAACACGGCAAGGCTGGGTCCCATGAGCCGGTGGCTCGAACACGCCGGCGAGAGCCTGACCGCATACCTGGATCACCATCCGGCGCTGGAAAGCGCCAACGGCTTCAACGAAGTGGACCGGCTGGCGATCGTGAACGTGGCCGTCCAAGTGGAAAGGCTTGCCCGGCATGACATTCTGGCGCCCGCGGTGGCGTCCGGTGCGGTACAGGTGGTCGGCATGTTCTTCGATTTCGCGACCGTGCACGTGCACGAGGTGAATCAGGACGGGCTGGTTGGCAGCCGGACGACCTGAAGGAAGAACTCGTCGATCTGGCGCACCGCATTCATGAACTGGTCCAGGTCGACCGGTTTGGTGACGTAGGCGTTGGCGTGCAGCTTGTAGCTGCGCAGAATGTCCTCCTCGGCCGAGGAGGTAGTCAACACCACCACCGGGATGCGGCTGAGGTCGGGATCCGACTTGATCTTCTGAAGTAGCTGCCGGCCATCGTATTTCGGCAGGTTCAAGTCGAGCAGGATCAGGTCCGGACGCGGTGCGTGCTCATAGGAACCGCGCTTGTACAGGTAATTCAGCCCCTCCTCCCCGTCCCGCGCGACATGCAGCCTGTTGTTGAGCTTGTTGTGCTCGAACGCTTCTCGCGTGATGAGCTCGTCTCCCGGGTCGTCTTCGACGAGCAGGATGTCAATTGCGCGACCGGGCGCTGTCATGTCTGGGCTCCTCCTCCGGTAAAGCAGTGGGAAGCGTGAATTCGAACCGGGTCCCATCGGTGTAGGACGTGTCGATCCAGATGTGGCCGCCGTGGTTCTCAACGATCTTCTTGCACAAGGCCAGACCCAGGCCGGTGCCGCTGTAGGTCTCCCGCCCGTGCAGGCGCTGGAAGATGATGAAGACCTTGTCGACGAACTCGTGTCCGATGCCGATGCCGTTGTCGGACACACTGATCAACCAGAGCCCGTCGCGATCGGCGTTGCCGCGCTGACAGTCGATGACGATGCGGGGCGGGCGATCTTTGTGCCGGAACTTCACGGCATTGCCAATCAGGTTCTGCCACAGCATCGTCAGCAAGGTCGGGTCCCCCATCACCTGCGGGAGCCGCTGACCGTGCACCACCTGCGCACCCGATTCCTCGATGGCGGCATCGAGGTTGGCCACCGCGGTATCCAGCGCTGTGTCGAGGTTGACCTCGGTGTACTTGGCGCCCAGACGCCCTACCCTGGAGAAGCTGAGCAGGTCGTTGATCAGCACCTGCATGCGCTTGGCTCCGTCGACCGCGAAACCGATGTACTCCAGACCCCGCTCGTCGAGTTGGTCGCCGTACCGCTTCTCCAGCAGCTGGCAGAAGGAGGCGACCTTGCGCAGCGGCTCCTGCAGATCGTGAGATGCCACATACGCGAACTGCTCGAGTTCGGCGTTGGACCGCCGCAATTCGATTGCCTGCTCGTCCAACAGTTCTCGGGCCTCGCGCGAGGTTTCCAGCTCTTGCACGATCCGCTGCCGCATGTTCTCCACGTCGACGGCCATGGCCCGGATGTCCTTGGGCCTGCGGGGCGGCGTGATTCGTTCGCCGAAATTGCCTTCGGTGATGCGCTGGCAGGCCCCGGCCAGCGCAGCCAGCGGCTTGGTGACCGCGCGCCGAACCAACAGACCCAACAGCGCCGCGGTCACGATGAACACCAGCACCATCGAGCCCAGCACCCGGTCGCGCCAGTCATCCATGCGTTCCAGGTCGTGGGCGGCACGGTCTCGCGCCGCATCCAGCCGCGCGTTCTGCTCCTCGAAAAGCCTACGCAAATGGTCGAATTGGGCTTTGCCGCGTGCCACCAGCTCGCCGCCCACCACCGTGGGTGAATCCGGGATCACGCTTGCGATGACGGGCTCGGCGAAGCTGGTCCGCCAGGCGGCGGCGACCGTTTCGATCTCGTCCAGATCGGCGAGCAGGTCGGGCCGGTGACTCAGTCGCTGCCGCATTTCGGCGGCCGCCGCCTGCTCGGCACGTTGCCCGTCGTAGTACGGGGTGAGGAACTGCGGATCGGCGGCGATCAGGTAACCCCTGACCCCGGTCTCCTGGTCGCGCAGCGCGGACTGTAATCGACTGGCCAACACCCGCGAGGGCTGGAGGTCATCGCGCAGCCCGCGCGACAGCTCATCGGTGCGATTGAGCAACACCGCACCCGCGAACGCGCCGGCGAGCACGACCACGCCCATCACCGACAGCACCAGGGCTTGCCATCCCCGTACGGTGAGCTCGACCCCCCGCAGCGTGCGGAAAAATGCGCTCACCCCGCGGTCCGCTCGACACGCAGCACGGCGATGTCATCGGTGAGCCCGCCGCGCGCCTGCGCGAGCCGTTGGGCTCCGTCGATGAGGGCGTCGACGAATTCCGGGCCGGGCAAGGCCACGTGCGTGCGGGCCAGCGCGAGCAGCCCGTCCTCACCCAGGCGCTCGTTTGCCCGCCCCGAATATCCCTCGAAGAGTCCGTCGGTGAGCAGCAGCAGCCCATGCCCGGCCGGCAACTCCAACTCGGTGTGCGGCCAGTCGTCGGCATGCAGGCCCAGCGCCGGACCGGCCGGCGGTTCGAGCCACTCCACGCTGTCCGGGCCGTGCACCAGCATCCCCGGATGGCCGGCGCGCACAGCCGTCATTCGTGGGCTGTCGGCATGGATCGCCAGGCTGATCACCGTCGCGAAGATTCCGGTACCGCTGCGTTCGGCGCGCAGGATCCGCTCCAGCTGCCGCATCAGCTCGTTACCCCGCACACCGGCCAATGTCAGTGCGCGCCAAGCGATTCGCAGGGCAGCGCCCAGGGCCGCCTCGTTGGGCCCGTGCCCGGCGACGTCGCCGATCAGCACATGCACGACTTGATCGGCCGCCTGGACGACGTCATAGAAATCCCCGCACAGCAACGCGTCTTCGCGACTGGGCCGGTATCGGGCCACGATGTCGACACCTGGGTTGTCGAGCAGCAGCGGCGACGGCAGCAGTCCGCGTTCCAGCAGCGCGTTCTCCCGGGCGCGGATCTGGCTGGCGTGCAGGTCGGCGGCGATGAGTTCGGCGCGTTTGCGTTCGATCGCATACAGCAGCGCGCGCCGCAGCATCTCGGGCTCGACGCGACCCTTGACCAGATAGTCCTGGGCGCCGGCCGCGACCGCCGAAGCACCGAAGTATTCGTCGTTCAGTCCGGTCAGCACCACTATCGGGACGGTGGGGTCGTAGCTGGCGATACGGTCCAGCGCGTCGAACCCGTTGGCGTCGGGCAGGTGCAGATCAAGCAGCACACAGTCGGGGCGGGCGGCGGCCAGCTCGCGCTCGGCGTGCGCCATCGACTGCGCCCAGACCACCTTCGTGTCGGCGGCGGCGTCGGCGACCAAGTCCTCGACCAGCACCGCATCGGCCCGATCGTCCTCGACCAACAGCAACGACAACGACTGCCACGTCGCCGTCGGCCCGAGCATGGTCACGTCCCCTTGCCAAAAGGGGCCGCAAAAGGGGGCGCACCCAGGCCTATATGCCTCACCTCACACCCCCTGGGCAGCAGGCTTTAACCCCACGCGTTGCTGTTTCCACCCCGAACTGGCTGCCGACCGCGTGGCCTTCGTCCTAAAGCCTGATGTGGATCGTATGCGGTGGGGCTGATCTTTTCGGACAGTTGAGGAAACTGCTTACAGCCAGTAAACGTCAGCGTAGCAACGCCCGCGACATCACCACGCGCTGGATCTGATTGGTGCCCTCGTAGATCTGGGTGATCTTGGCGTCGCGCATCATCCGCTCGACCGGGAAGTCGACGGTGTAGCCGGCACCGCCGAACAGCTGGACGGCGTCGGTGGTGACTTCCATGGCCACGTCGGAGGCCAAACACTTCGACGCAGCGGAGATGAAGCCGAGGTTTCCTTCCCCGCGCTCGGCGCGGGCGGCGGCGGAGTAGACCATCAACCTGGCGGACTCCACCTTCATCGCCATGTCGGCGATCATGAACTGCACCGCCTGGAAACTGCTGATCGACTGCGCGAACTGCTTGCGGTCCTTGGTGTAGGCGATCGCGGCGTCCAGCGCGCCCTGGGCGATGCCGACGGCCTGAGCACCGATGGTGGGACGGGTGTGGTCGAGCGTGGCCAGCGCCGTCTTGAAGCCGGTGCCCGGTTCCCCGATGATCCGGTCGCCGGGGATCCGGCAGTTCTCGAAATACAACTCGGTAGTGGGCGACCCCTTGATGCCCAGCTTGCGTTCCTTGGGTCCGACGACGAAGCCCTCGTCGTCCTTGTGCACCATGAACGCCGAGATGCCGTTGGCGCCCTTGTCGGGGTCGGTTACGGCCATCACGGTGTACCAGGATGACTTGCCGCCGTTGGTGATCCAGCATTTGGCGCCGTTGAGAATCCACTCGTCGCCCTCGGCCTTCGCGCGGGTACGCATGGACGCCGCGTCCGAGCCCGCCTCACGCTCGCTCAGCGCATAGGAAGCCATCGCGGTGCCGTCGGCGACCTGCGGCAGCACCTGCTTCTTCAGGTCGTCGGAGCCACGCAGGATCAGGCCCATGGTGCCGAGCTTGTTCACCGCGGGGATCAACGAGGCCGAGGCATCGACGCGGGCGACCTCTTCGATGACGATGCAGGCCGCAACCGAGTCCGCGCCCTGGCCGCCGTACTCCTCAGGCACGTGCACCGCGTTGAAGCCCGACGCGTTCAGCGCGTCCAGCGCCTCTTGCGGGAACCGGGAGTTCTCGTCGACATCGGCGGCGTGCGGGGCGATCTCCTTTTCCGCCAGCGCCCGGATCGCGGCCCGCAACTCCTGGTGCTCCTCGGGCAATTGGAACAGATCGAACGACGGATTTCCGGCCCATCCAGCCATCTCTCGGCCTCCTAGTTTCCTTGCTACTCGCCGGTAACTTTACCGTGCAGCTGCTGTAACGCCGCATCCTTGGCCGCCACTGTCTCGGCCAGCTGATCTTGGAACGCCACCATCCGGGCCCGCAGTTCCGGGTCCGACGATCCCAGCATCCGCACCGCCAGCAGGCCGGCATTGCGGGCGCCGCCGATCGACACCGTGGCCACCGGGACGCCGGCCGGCATCTGCACGATCGACAGCAGCGAATCCAGGCCGTCGAGACGCGCCAGCGGCACGGGCACCCCGATCACCGGCAGCGGCGTCGCCGAGGCGACCATTCCGGGCAGGTGCGCGGCACCGCCGGCACCGGCGATGATCACCTCGATGCCGCGCTCGGCGGCGTTGCGGGCGTAATCGAACATGACGGCGGGGGTGCGATGCGCCGAGACGACCCGGACCTCATGCGGGATGTCGAACTCGGCCAGCGCCGTGGCCGCGTCGGCCATCACCGACCAGTCACTGTCGCTGCCCATGATCACCCCGACCCTGGCGGGTTTACCCATGCACTTCCCATCCGTCCGACCATTGCCCACATGACAACCAGTGCGCCGCCAACTCGGCGCGTTCCCGCAGCTTAGTCAGGTCGTCGCCGACGAAGTTGATGTGTCCGACCTTGCGGCCCGGGCGCTCGGCCTTGGCGTACAGGTGCACCCGGGCATCGGGCATCCGCGCGAAAAGGTGGTGCAGCCGCTCGTCGACGGACATCGCCGGCTGCTCGGCGGCGCCCAGCACGTTGGCCATCACCGTTACCGGCGCGATGGCGTCGGTGTCGCCGAGCGGATAGTCCAGCACCGCGCGTAAGTGCTGCTCGAACTGGCTGGTCCGCGACCCGTCCATGGTCCAGTGCCCGGAGTTGTGCGGTCGCATCGCGAGTTCGTTCACCAGCAGCGCGCCGTCCGGAGTCTCGAACAGCTCAACCGCGAGCACCCCGACCACGCCGAGTTCGGCCGCCAACCGCAACGCCAACCGCTGGGCAGCCGCCGCCTTGTCCGCAGAAAGCTCCGGAGCCGGTGCGATCACCTGCACGCAGATGCCGTCGCGCTGCACCGTCTCCACCACCGGCCACGCCGCACCCTGGCCGAACGGCGAGCGCGCCACCAACGCCGAAAGCTCGCGACGCAGCGGCACCCGCTCCTCGACCAGCACGGGCACCCCGCCCGCCAGATAGTCCCCGACGACCTCGCGAGCGTGGGCCAAGTCACTTGCCATTCGCACGCCGCGGCCGTCGTAACCGCCGCGCGCGGCCTTGACCACCAAAGCCGCATCGATACGTGCTGCGAAATCGTCCAGCTCGTCGAGGCTCTCTATGGCGGCGTAACGCGGCACCGGGGCACCGAGGGCCTCCAGCCGGCGCCGCATGACGAGCTTGTCCTGGGCGTGAATCAGCGCCTGCGGCGGCGGGAGCACGTTGACGCCCTCGGCGACCAGCTTCTCGAGCAGCTCGGCCGGAACGTGCTCGTGGTCGAAGGTCAGCGCGGCGGCCCCGGCGGCAACCCTGCGCAGGTCGTCCAGATCGGTGTGCGAGCCGATCACCACATTCGGGGTTACCAGCGCGGCCGGCTCGTCGGCGGCATTAGCCAACACGCGCAGGTTCTGGCCCAGCGCGATCGCGGCCTGATGGGTCATCCTGGCAAGTTGACCGCCGCCGACCATGGCGACCAGAGGGGTGCGTGAACTCGGCACGGCCATCATGTTGTCATGGCGCCTGACCGGCGTGTTTACCGGCTATTGCACTGAATCGTTATGTACGATTTTGCGTCCATTTCGCCGAGATACGTACACTGACGTGTTGTGTCCTTTGCCGATGCCACAATTGCGCGTCTTCCCGGGGTCGTTCAGCCCTTTGCCGAGCGGCATCATGAACTGATCAAATTTGCCATCGTCGGCGGCACCACATTCATCATCGACTCCGCGATTTTCTACACGCTGAAGCTCACCATTCTCGAACCCAAACCGGTGACCGCGAAAGTGATCGCGGGAATCGTCGCAGTCATCGCGTCCTACGTGCTGAACCGGGAGTGGAGCTTCCGCGACCGCGGCGGCCGCGAACGCCACCACGAGGCGCTGCTGTTCTTCGCGTTCAGCGGCGTGGGAGTGCTGCTGAGCATGGCCCCGCTGTGGTTCTCCAGCTACATCCTGCAGCTGCGGGTGCCGAATGTGTCGCTGACCGTGGAGAACCTCGCCGACTTCCTTTCGGCGTACATCATCGGCAACCTGCTGCAGATGGCGTTCCGCTTCTGGGCTTTCCGGCGTTGGGTGTTCCCCGACCAGTTCGCGCGCAACCCCGACAAGGCGCTGGAATCGGCGCTGACGGCCGGCGGCATCGCCGAGGTCTTCGAGGACGAGCTGGAAGGCGGCAATGTCACATTGCTGCAGGCATGGCGCAATCGGGCGGCCGGCCGGAATCAGCTGGGCGACTCTTCAGAGCCCAGCGTGTCGAAAACTTCGTGATACAGCAGCGCGTGCACTTCACGCAGGCGCGGAATGTTGTAGAACTCCAGCGGATCCTGTGACGCCGACTCGATAATCAGCGTCCCGGTGCGAAATATCCGTTCGAAGATCTTGTCCCGGAACTCCACGCTGTTGATCCGCGCCAGCGGAATGTCGATGCCGCTGCGGGTCAGCACGCCGTGGCGATACATCACCCGCCGGTTGGTGACGACGAAGTGGGTGGTCAGCCAAGTCAGAAACGGCCACAGGGTCAGCCAGCCGATGATCACCAACCAGATTCCCCAAATGACCCCGTAGATGATGTTCTTGGCCAGCTGCTGCCAATGCGTGGAGTCGACGAACCCAGACCCCAATGCGGCCAGCCCGGTCACCAGGATCAGCACCAAAACGGGCAGGATCAGACGCTTCCAATGCGGATGGCGATGAATAACGACCTGCTCGCCGGCGGCCAGGGCATTGTCGGGATAGCTCATGCTGGCGACCTTAGCTCCGCAGATGCACCACGTCACCGGCGGAAATCACGACGCTTTTGACGCTGCTGCCTTCCCCGGTGTCCAGACACAGGCGGCCCTGCTCGTCGATGTCCCGCGCGATCCCGATCACCACCTGGCCGCCGGGTAACTCGGCGCGCACCCGCGAGCCCAGGGTCAGGCTGCGGACCCGGTAGTCGGTGGCCAGCTGCGGGTCGGCCCGGCGCCACTGGGTGATGCGCTCTGCCAGCTCGCGCAGCAAGCGGCGGATCAGCAGGTCGCGGTCGGGAGCCGGCACGCCTTCGTCGAGCAGCGATGTAGCACCGGGTGCGCCGGCCTCCTCGGACGTCTGCGTGACGTTGAGCCCCAGCCCGACGACCGCAAACGGCTGCCCCACCTCGGCCAGGATGCCCGCCAGCTTGCCGCCCCCGGCCAGCACATCGTTGGGCCACTTCAAGCCCGCCTCAACCGTGCTGAGCATGGCCACCGAGTCGACTACCGCCAGGCCCGCGGCCAGCGACAGCCAGCCCCAGCTGGCGACCGGGACGTCATCCACCCGCACCCCGATCGACATGGTGATCTGCGCCCGCGGTGAGGCCGCCCAGCCCCGGCCATGCCGGCCGCGCCCGGCCGTCTGGTGCTCGGCGATGAGCACCGCCCCGTCGATGTCGCCGCCGGCGGCGGCGCGTGCCAGTAGGTCGGCGTTGGTGGAGCCGGTCTCCTCGACGACATCGAGCTGCCGCCAGTACCCGCCGTCGATCGCGGCGGCGCGCAATGCGGCCTCATCGAGCGGCAGCCTGAGCTGATCGCGGTCGGTCACCGGGTCAGCTTAGAGCGACCCTCGCCGAGCAGTACCCCTTACGCTCGCCCTTGAGCCTTAACGAGATGTCGGGTCGGCATGTGGCGATTGCGCACGCCGGCAACCACTTCATCGATGACGGCGAACTGGCGTCCATCCGCGCGGACACTTAAGGGCTGGTTAAGGACAGCTGTAGGGCCTGCCGATAACATCGACTCCCATGACACGCGCTGACGACGATGCAGAGCAAAAGAGCGATGTGGGGGCACCTCCCGATTGCGGGGGAGAGGAGCAGCGCATATGACGAGCGTTACCGACCACACGGCAGAGCCCGCCGCAGAGCACACCATCGATATCCACACCACCGCGGGCAAGCTGGCCGAGCTGCACAAGCGCCGGGAAGAATCGCTGCATCCAGTCGGTGAGGCGGCCGTCGACAAGGTCCACGCCAAGGGCAAGCTGACCGCCCGCGAGCGCATCTACGCGCTGCTGGACGAGGACTCGTTCGTCGAGCTGGACGCGCTGGCCAAGCACCGCAGCACCAACTTCGGGCTGGAGAACAACCGGCCGGTCGGCGATGGCGTGGTCACCGGCTACGGCACCATCGACGGCCGCGACGTCTGCATCTTCAGCCAGGACGCCACGGTGTTCGGCGGCAGCCTCGGCGAGGTGTACGGCGAGAAGATCGTCAAGGTCCAGGACCTGGCCGTCAAGACCGGCCGCCCGCTGATCGGCATCAACGACGGCGCCGGTGCGCGCATCCAGGAGGGTGTCGTCTCGCTGGGCCTCTACAGCCGGATCTTCCGCAACAACATCCTGGCCTCCGGCGTCATCCCGCAGATCTCGCTGATCATGGGGGCCGCCGCCGGTGGGCACGTCTACTCCCCCGCGCTGACCGACTTCGTGGTCATGGTCGACCAGACCAGCCAGATGTTCATCACCGGACCCGACGTCATCAAGACCGTCACCGGCGAGGACGTCACCATGGAGGAACTGGGCGGCGCCCACACCCACATGGCCAAGTCGGGGACAGCGCACTACGTCGCTTCCGGCGAGCAGGACGCCTTCGACTACGTGCGCGACCTACTGAGCTATCTGCCGCCGAACAACGCCACCGATCCACCGCGATACCAGGCCACCGAACCCGTCGGGCCCATCGAGGAGAACCTCACCGACGAAGACCTCGAGCTGGACACCCTGATCCCGGACTCGCCGAACCAGCCCTACGACATGCACGAGGTGATCACCCGCATCCTCGACGAGGACGAATTCCTGGAAATCCAAGCGGGTTACGCGCAGAACGTGGTGGTCGGGTTCGGCCGCATCGAGGGCCGGCCGGTGGGCATCGTGGCAAACCAGCCGACGCACTTCGCCGGCTGCCTGGACATCGACGCCTCGGAGAAGGCGGCCCGGTTCGTGCGGACCTGCGACTGCTTCAACATCCCGATCGTCATGCTGGTGGACGTTCCGGGGTTCCTGCCCGGCACCGGCCAGGAATACAACGGCATCATTCGGCGCGGGGCCAAGCTGCTCTACGCCTACGGCGAAGCCACCGTCCCCAAGATCACCGTGATCACCCGCAAGGCCTACGGCGGCGCGTACTGCGTCATGGGCTCCAAGGACATGGGCTGCGACGTCAACCTGGCCTGGCCGACCGCCCAGATCGCGGTGATGGGCGCCTCCGGCGCGGTCGGCTTCGTATACCGCCAGCAGCTGAAGGAAGCCGCCGAAGCCGGGGAAGACGTGGACGCGCTTCGCTTACAGCTTCAGCAGGAGTACGAGGACACTCTGGTCAACCCGTATATCGCCGCCGAACGTGGGTATGTCGACGCGGTGATCCCGCCGTCCTACACGCGGGGCTACATCGGCACCGCGCTGCGCTTGCTGGAACGCAAGATCGCTCAGGTGCCGCCGAAGAAGCATGGGAACATCCCCTTATGAGTGAGAGCGAGCCGCAGCACCCGCACGAGCCGCAGCACTCGCACGAGCCGCACATCCAAATCCTCAAAGGCCGGCCCACCGACCAGGAGGTGGCCGCGCTGGTCGCGGTGCTGGGCAGCGTCGGCGGCCCGCCACCGCCGCCTCCGCCCGAGCCCGCCCGCTGGGGACTGCCGGTCGACAAATTGCGCTACCCCGTCTTCAGCTGGCAGCGCATCACCCTGCAGGAAATGACCCACATGCGCCGATGACCCGGCTGGTGCTGGGATCCGCCTCCCCCGGTCGGCTCAAAGCGCTTCGCCAGGCCGGCATCGACCCGCTGGTTGTGGTTTCCGGCGTCGACGAGGACGTCGTCAGCGCCGGTGCGGGCGCGGATGCGGGGCCCGACGCAGTGGTGAGCGTGCTGGCTCAGGCCAAGGCCGCTCAGGTGACGGCCACACTGTCCGCCCCGGACAGTCTGGTCGCCGCGGATTGCGTTGTCATCGGCTGTGATTCGATGCTGTACCTCGACGGCCGGCTATGCGGTAAGCCCGAGACGATCGACGGGGCGCGCGAACAATGGCGGGCGATGGCCGGCCGCGCCGGTCAGCTCTACACCGGGCATTGCGTTATCCGGTTGCTGGACAACCGAATCGTCAATCGCGAAGTCCAAACAGCAATCACCACAGTGCATTTCGGCACACCATCGGCCGCCGACCTGGAGGCATACCTGGCCCACGGCGAACCGCTGCACGTCGCGGGCGGATTCACCCTCGACGGCTTGGGCGGCTGGTTCATCGACAAGATCGATGGCGACCCGTCCAATGTGATCGGACTGAGCCTGCCGCTGGTCCGGTCGTTGCTGCAGCGGATGGGACTGTCGCTGGCCGCGCTGTGGGCGGCCAACCCCGTCGGACAACCGACTTAATCTGAGGCCATGGCCGCCTGGACCGAGTTCATCGCTGAAGCCCCCAACATCGCCACACTTTTCGCGCGCCGTCATCGCGCCACCGGAAACCTGTGCCTGCTGGCCACCCTGCGCAGTGACGGATTTCCGCGGATCAGCCCGATGGAGCCGCTGGTCTTCGAGGAGCGGTTGTGGCTACCCGGGATGCCGTCCACCACCAAGTTCGGCGACCTCGAGCGCGACCCGCGCTTTTGTCTGCACACCGCGACCGCGGACCCAAAGGTGACCGACGGCGACGCCAAGCTGTGGGGACTCGCGCACAGCGTTACCGACGTCGCGCTGCGTCAAAGATTCGCCGACAACTTGTTCGAGGAGACCGGATTCGATTTGCGCGAACAAGAATTCGCCCTCTTCGGCACCGAGCTCACCGGGGCATCGGCGGTCGAACTCCGCGGCGACCATCTCGACATCACCGTGTGGAAACCGGGCAATCCGGAAAGAGTAATCCGCAAGCACTGACCCGGATACCGACTCCGATCGGCAGGCCGGAGACTTCGAGCTACGCTGAATTCTTGCTCGCTGTACAGCATTTCGTGCGACATCGATAGACCCCCGGCTTCAGCCGAGAGCGGGTGTGTCATCAATGGCGACTATGCCGCGACACGCGCTGCGAAACTATCCGCCGAACAGCCGATATCGCGCCGAGTTCGCATCCCCCAATCGGGGGACGAGCCGCCAGCACCGATCGTAGCCATTGCACATTGCAACTTTGGCGTGCAGCATTACTCGAGTGCCCGCCACGGAATATCTTTGGCGCGTGAACAACTCGCAACCAATGAGGAAAATCGACTGTTGATGGTGTGTCGACGGCGGAACCGGCAATGTCGATGACCCGTCCTCGGCTAGAGACAGCACCCGGAGAGCGCGAACCAGCCCCGCCGCCGTTACCGGAGTTGTTCGCCGCCCAGGTAGCTCGCACTCCGGACGCGGCGGCGCTGACGTGTGACGGCATCACGCTGAGCTACCGCGAGCTTGATGCGGCGGCCGATCGGCATGCGCACGCGCTGGCCGACCGCGGGATCGGTCGCGGCGACGTCGTGGCGCTGTTGTCCAAGCGCTGCGCCGATGCGGTGATCGCGATCGTGGCCATCCTTAAAGCCGGGGCAGCCTACCTGCCAATCGACCCGGCTCTGCCGGATGCCCGCATCGGGTTCATGCTCGACGATGCTGCCCCAGCAGCAGCTCTGACCATCGGCGGGTTGGGCGGCCGGCTCGCCGGCCACGCCGTCGCGGTGATTGACGTTGCCGACGCGGCCACCATTGCCGACGGCAGTCACGCTCTGACGCCGCCGCGCGCCGATGACATCGCGTACTTCATCTACACCTCGGGCACGACCGGGACACCCAAAGGCGTCGCCATCAGCCACCACAACGTCACCCAGCTGATGGCAGCGCCGGCGCTGTTCACCCGTACCGCAGGCCAAACCTGGAGCCAGTGCCATTCGTATGGTTTTGATTTCTCCGTCTGGGAAATCTGGGGCGCGCTGCTGCACGGTGGCCGGCTGCTGGTGGTGCCCGAGCACATCACCCGCTCTGCGACCGATCTGCACCGCCTACTGGTCGCCGAGCAAGTCGATGTGGTGAGTCAAACACCTTCTGCCGCAGCACTTCTAGCAACAGAGGGTTTAGCGTCGGTGACACTGGTCGTCGGCGGTGAAGCGTGTCCGGCCGAAGTGGTCGACCGGTGGGCCCCCGGTCGGGTGATGATCAACGCCTACGGTCCGTCGGAGACGATGCTATGCGTGGCGGCCAGCGCGCCGCTGCGGCCGGGTTCGGGAACACCGCCCATCGGGTCCCCGGTACCGGGCGCGGCGCTATTCGTGTTGGACGCGGAATTGCGCCCGGTGCCCACCGGCGTGGCCGGGGAACTGTATGTGGCCGGCGCCGGCGTCGGCTATGGATACCTGCGCCGCGCGGGACTGACCGCAGCGGGTTTCGTCGCGTGCCCGTTCGGAGCGCCGGGCAGGCGCATGTATCGCACCGGAGACGTGGTGCGCTGGGACGCCGACGGGCAGCTGCAGTTCGTCGGGCGCGCCGACGAACAGGTCAAGATCCGCGGCTACCGAATCGAACCCGCGGAAATCGAAGCCGTCCTCACCACCCATCCCGAAGTTGCGCAAGCAGTCGTAGTCGCCCACACCCGCGCCGCCGACACGCAATTGGTCGCCTACGTGGTTCCCGATCACCAGCCAGACCGCACCCGCCACACCGACGACGAAGCCCACCGAGTCCAACAATGGCAAGGCATCTACGACCAGCTGTACTCGGGAGCGTTACAGTCCAGTGCCCCAACCGAATTCGGTGAGGACTTCGGCGGTTGGAACAGCAGCCACACCGGCGAGCCAATCCCGCTCGGCCAGATGCGCCAATGGCGCCAAACCGCCGTGCAACGCATTATGGCGCTGTCCGGCCAACGCCTCCTGGAAATCGGCGTGGGCTCGGGACTGCTACTCGCTCATGTCGCCCCGCACTGCGCCGAGTATTGGGCCACCGATTTTTCCGCGCCGACCATAAAGAAACTGCGGCACGCGGTGGCCACCCAACCTTGGGGCCCACGCGTCCGTCTGCTGACCCAACCCGCCGACAGCACCGACGGCCTCCCCCGTCAACATTTCGATGTCGTGGTGCTCAACTCGGTCATCCAATACTTCCCGAGCGGGGCTTACCTGCTCGACGTGTTGACCACGGCAATGAAACTGTTGGCCCCCGCCGGGGCACTGTTCATCGGAGACGTTCGCAACCTGGCCTTGCTGTCCGCCATGACCACGGCCATCGCCTGCACCGACAGCCAGGACGCGCCCACGGCCACGCTGCGGGAGCGCGTTCGCCGCGACATCCTCAGTCAACCCGAACTATTGGCGGCACCCGAATTTTTCACCGCGCTGCCCGGCCGCATCGCCGACATCGCCGCGGTCGACATCCAGCTCAAGGATATGGAGTCAAGCAACGAACTCAGCAACTACCGCTACGACGTCGTGCTGCGAAAAGCCCCGATCGCCACGAACTCCGTCGCGCTGGTGCCCGAGTACCCCTGGCGGCAATGGAACGACCTGGCCGCTGTCGGCCGACACATACGTACCAACCAACCGGGCGCGCTGCGTATTACGGGCATACCGCACGCCGGCATCTGGAGCGATGTGGCCGCTGCTCAAGCGGTGCAGCACGCCCCCGGCGACACTCCGGCCAACCAGCTGCGCCCACCGGTACCCGCCGATGCGGTCTCGCCCCACCAGTGCCACCACCTCGGCCGGGAACTCGGCTACACCACCGCCGTCACCTACTCAGCCACCCCCGGCCATATCGACGTCGTCTACACGCGCGACGGCGCCGGCGCCCTCACCGACGTCTACCTGCCCGCCGGCCCGCTGGGCGTCCTCACCGACTACATAAACCATCCGGTAACCGCCGAACTGACCACCCAGCTACGCCAGCACGCCGCCACCAGGCTGCCCGAATACATGCTGCCCCGGGCGATCATGCTAATCGAGTCGCTACCCCTGACAGTCAATGGCAAACTCGACCGGCGCGCCTTGCCCGTCCCTCAATACCTCAGCAGCAGCGCCTACCAAGCCCCGCGCAACCCGTGCGAACACAAGCTGGCCCAGCTATTCAGTGAAATCCTCGGCATCGCCCGGATCGGCATCAACGACAGCTTTTTCGACCTCGGCGGCCACTCCCTGTCAGCAACCCGGCTCATCATGCGCATTCGCACCGAACTCGACGCTGAAGTCCCCATCCGGGTCATCTTCGAAACCCCTACTCCCGCGGCCTTGGCCGACTGGATCACCGCCCAGCCCGCCCAGCCGGCACAAATCCCACTCACGCCGAGACCCAGACCACCACGGATTCCGCTGTCGTACGCGCAATCACGGTTGTGGTTCATCTATAAATACGAAGGTCCCTCGGCGACCTACAACGTCGCGCTGGCGGCGCGCTTGATCGGGCGCCTGAATTCAGCGGCGCTGGTGGCAGCCATCGGCGATGTCGTGGCTCGCCATGAAAGCCTGCGCACTGTCTTCGCTGAAGCAGAAGGCGTTGCCTGGCAACAGATTCTGTCCGCTGAAGCCGTGCGGGTGCCCGTGGCGGTGCAGAAGGTTTCGGACGGATCGGAAGCGGCCGCCGCAGTCGCCAGCGCGGCTCAATACCACTTCAACCTGAACACCGAGATTCCGATCCGGGCTGACTTGTTGCAGATCTGCGACACCGAGCACGTGTTGGTCCTGGTGGTGCATCACATTGCCGCGGACGGGGCATCGTTCGTGCCCTTGGCGCGGGATTTGTCGGTCGCTTACACCGCGCGGTGCGCGCACCGGCCACCGGATTGGTCACCGCTTGCCATCCAGTACGCCGACTACACCCTGTGGCAACACGAAATCTTGGGCGGCGATGACGATCCGGACAGCGTGATGTCGGCACAGGTCGCGTACTGGCGCGGCGAGCTAGCCGGAGCGCCCGAGCAAATCATGCTGGCCAGCGACCGCCCGCGTCCGGCCCGGCAGTCATTCCGCGGCGGGGTGGTGAGCTTCAGAATCGATTCGAGGCTGCGGGAACAGATTCAGCAGCTGGCCCACGACCGCGGGGCCACCATGTCAATGGTGCTGCAGGCGGCGCTCGCGGTGCTACTACGCAAACTCGGCGCCGGGGACGACGTGACGATCGGTGGCCCGATCGCCGGACGTACCGATCAGGCACTGGCCGACCTGATCGGGTTTTTCGTCAACTCCTGGGTGTTGCGCTTCAACGTCTCGGGCAATCGGGGTTTCACCGAGCTACTCGAGCACGTGCGGGAAAAAGCGTTGGCCGCCTACGAAAACCAGGACGCACCTTTCGAACGACTCGTCGAGCTGATCAACCCGCGACGGTCGACGGCCTATCACCCGTTGTTCCAAGTGGCCTTCGCGCTGCAGAACAACCCGCTACCCGAAGTCGAGCTGCCCGGCCTGGATATCGAGTTTCTGCCCGCCCCCACCGGCACCGCTAAGTTCGACCTGTTCATCAACCTGATGGATCCGCCTACTGGCTCGAGACACCCACAACCACTGCCGGGCACCATCGAATACGCCACTGACCTGTTCGACCGCGCCACTGTCAAGAGATTCGCCGATTACTTCCTGCGGGTGCTGCGCGACATCACCGACAACCCGCACCGACAGATCGATCTCATCGACGTACTCAACGAGGCCGAGCGCGAACAGATGCTGACTCGGTCGAATACCGATCTCATCGCGGTACCGAAAACGACTGTCCCAGAGCTATTTACCGCGCAGGTGGCCCGCACCCCGGACGCGCCGGCGTTGACGTGTGACGGCGTCACGTTGAGCTATCGCGAGCTTGAGATCGCCACCGACCGGCTTGCGCACACGCTAGCCGGACGCGGGATTGGCCGCGGCGAGGTGGTTGCGCTCTTGTTCGGGCGCTGCGCCGACGCGGTGATCGCAATCCTGGCGGTGCTTAAAACGGGTGCGGCGTATCTGCCGATCGACCCGGCACTTCCCGATGCGCGCATTGCGTTCATGGTGGCCGATGCTGCCCCGGTGCTCGCGCTGACGACCGCCGGACTCGCTCCCCGGCTGGCTGCTTACCACGTGCCGGTTGTCGACATCTCGGCCCGGGGTACCGAGAGCGACGGCGCGGCACCAAACGGTCGGCCGCCGCGCGCCGAGGACATCGCCTACCTGATCTACACCTCAGGCACGACTGGGACGCCCAAAGGCGTGGCCATCAGCCACCACAACATCACCCAGTTGCTCACCGCTCCGGGGTTATTCACTCCATCGAGCGGACAGACGGCTACCCAGTGCCACTCATATGGCTTCGATATTTCGGTATGGGAGGTCTGGGGCGCGCTGCTGCACGGCGCGCGGCTGGTCGTGGTGCCCGAGCAGATCACCCGCGCGCCGGCTGAATTACACCGCTTGCTGATAGCTGAACGCGTCGACGTGATGATTCAAACCCCCTCAGCCGCTGCGGTTTTGGACCCGCAGGGTTTGGATTCGGTGACTCTTGTCGTTGGCGGTGAGGCATGTCCGGCCAAGGTAATGGATCGCTGGGCGGGCGGCCGGGTGATGATCAATCAATACGGCCCGTCGGAGACGACGATGTATGTGGCGAGTACGCCATTGCGGCCGGGCCCGGGTGCGGCGCCGATCGGATCGCCTGTGCCGGGCGCTGCGTTGTTCGTGTTGGATGCCGGGCTGCGGGTGGTGCCGGTAGGGGTGCCCGGCGAACTGTACGTGGCCGGCACCGGGGTGGGCTATGGCTATCTGGGCCGGGCCGGATTGACCGCTGCGCGGTTTGTGGCCTGCCCGTTCGGCGCGGCGGGACTATCCGGAAAACGTATGTACCGCACTGGGGATGTGGTGCGCTGGACCACCGCGGGACAGTTACAGTTCGTCGGCCGCGCCGACGAACAAGTCAAGATCCGTGGCTACCGGATCGAGCCCGCCGAGATCGAGGCGGTCCTGCGCAGACATCCACAGGTCACCCAGGCGGTGGTGGTTGTCCACACCAGCGCGGCCGACCCGCAGTTGGTGGCCTACGTGGTGCGCGACCGGCAAGCCACGCTTACCCGCACACCCGAACAGGAATCGGGTCTGGTCCGACAATGGCAGGGCGTGTATGACCGGCTGTACTCCGGCCAATTGCACGCCGGCCCCACTGGAGTCGACGACTTCAGCGGCTGGAACAGCAGTTGCACCGGCAAGGCCATCCCGCTGGACCAGATGCGGCAATGGCGCGACGCCGCCGTGCAGCGCATCAGATCCCTGGGTGGCCGGCGCCTCCTGGAAGTCGGTGTCGGATCCGGACTGCTGCTGAGCCAACTGGCCCCGCATTACGACCAGTACTGGGCCACCGACTTCTCGACCCCCACCATCGACGCGCTTCGCCATGCCGTGGCCGCCCAACCCTGGGCCGACCGGGTCCGCCTGCAAGCCCAAGCCGCAGACGTCACCGACGGACTCCCTACCGGGCACTTCGATGTCGTCGTCCTAAACTCCGTCGTCCAATACTTCCCCAGCGCGGCCTACCTGCTCGACGTTCTGCGCGCGGCGTTGCAACTGCTGGCTCCCGGCGGGGCGCTGTTCATTGGCGACATCCGCAACCTGACCCTGCTATCCGCGTTCACCACCGCCGTCGCGTGCGCTAACGCCACCGACGCCGACCCCGCCGCGGCGATCCGCGAACAAGTGCGTCGCGACCTGCTCACCGAACACGAACTGCTGTTGGCACCCGAATTCTTCACCACACTCACCGGTCACCTCCCCGACATCGGGCCCGTCGATATCCAGCTCAAAGAGATGGAATCGGTCAACGAACTCAGCAACTACCGATACGACGTGGTCCTGCGCAGAACCCCAGCGGCGGCGCGCTCCGTTGCGCAGGTACCCACTCAGCCGTGGCAGCAGTGGGGCAATCTCGACGCGCTGCGCGACTATTTGGACACCCAGCGCCCCGACGAGTTACGCGTCACCGCAATTCCGCACGCCGGCATTGTTGCCGAGCTGGCCATCGCCGACGCACTGCAGCGCGCCGCAGACCACACCCCGCTGGGCCGGCTGAACACCCAACCGCCTCCCAACGCCGTTTCGCCCGCCAGCTGCCGCCGACTCGGCCGGCAACTCGGATACGCCACCGCGGTCACCTACTCACCTACCCCTGGTCTCATCGATGTCATCTACATGCGCGCCGAGGCTTCCGTGCTCACCGACGTCTACCTGCCGGCCGACCCAGCCGGACCGCTGACCGACTATGTCAACGACCCCGGCACCGCCGACCTGGCCAATCAATTGCGCGAATACAGCATGACCCGACTGCCTGACTACATGGTTCCGGCCAAGATCATGCTCATCGATTCCGTGCCATTGACTGTCAATGGCAAACTCGACCGGCACGCCCTTCCAACCCCTGAATACTTCAGTACGACCGCGTATCAAGCCCCACGCACCCGCGATGAACACACCCTGACCGAGCTCTTCAGCGAGATACTCGGCACCGCGCGAATCGGCATCAATGACAACTTCTTCGACCTCGGTGGCCACTCGCTGTCGGCGACCCGGCTCGTCGTGCGCATCCGCACCGAACTCAATGCCGAAGTCCCCATCCGGGTCATCTTCGAATCCCCCACCCCAGCCGCACTGGCCGAATGGATCACGACCCAACCCACTTACGCAGCAACCGAACTCGTCACCCGCCCCCGCCCTGCGCAGATACCTGCCTCTTACGCACAGCGACGAATGTGGGACATGCACCATCTGGCCCCGGAGATGCCGGTGTTCCATATGCCATTGGCCCTGCGGTTGGGCGGCAAGCTGGATGTCGAAGCCCTGGCCCATGCCCTGACGGACGTGCTGAACCGGCATGAGCCGCTACGCACCGTATTCGCCGACGCCGACGGCGACCTACGACAAGTCGTCCTGAGAGCTGCGGGTGCGGACATCGGCTGGCAGATCGTTGACGCCACAGGCTGGTCCGCCGAGCGACTGCACGAATCGCTCACCGCGGCCGCCAGCGTAACCTTCGACTTGTCTACCCAGATCCCGTTGCGCACCAAGCTGTTTCGTGTGAACGACGAGGAACACATATTGGCCATCACTATGCACCACATCGCGGCCGACGGCTGGTCGCTCGCGCCGCTGGCCTTCGATCTGAACACCGCCTACCGCAGCCGACGCGCCGGAGGTGCGCCGAGCTGGGCCGCGCTGCCGGTCCAGTACGCCGACTACGCGGTATGGCAACGCGAGTACTTGGGTGATCCAGACGATCCCCAGAGCAGGGTCGGGACGCAACTGCGGTATTGGGAAAGGACGCTCGCCGGTCTCCCCGACCGGCTGCGGCTGCCCACCGATCGGCCCTACCCGGCTGTCGCCGACTACCGCGGCGACACCGTCGCCGTGCACTGGTCCGCGGAGCTGCACGCCCAGATCGCGCGGACGGCACGCGGGCATCGGGCAACCGGATTCATGGTTGTCCATGCGGCCCTAGCCACCGTCTTGTCGGAAGTCAGTGGTAGCAGCGACATTCCGATCGGAATCAACGTCGCCGGGCGGGGCCACCCGCTATTGGACGATTTAGTGGGTAACTTCTCCAACAGCATGGTCCTGCGCACGGACCTAGGTGATGGAGCTACATTTTCGCAACTGCTGGCTCAGGTGCGGACCCGGACTCTGGCGGCGTTCGATCACCAAGACGTCCCGTTCGGAGTGCTCCTCGACCGGCTCAACCCCACGCAATCGCGCAGCCACACTCCGCTGCGGCAGGTGATGCTGGTCTGGCATAACACCGAGACCGTCAAATGGGCGTTGGAAGATTTGGATGTAACTGAAGCACCGCTACACACCCATGTCGGACGGATGGATCTGGTGCTGTCTCTCAACGAAAATTTCGGCGCCACGGGCGTGCCGGACGGCATCACCGGCGTCGTGGAATATCGCACCGACGTCTACGACGCCACCACCATCGAAACCTGGATGACCAGGCTAGAAACGCTGTTAGCTACAGAAACGGCCCGGCGGGGATCCCACTTCAGCGGGTAGTGCAAGCCTCGCCGGGCCGCTCTTTCGAAGTCAGGCGTCGATGTTGGCGACTGACAACGAGACCTGCGCAATGCAGAGTTCTTCCTCGGCGAACAGCAGTTCGTGCGACATGATTCACCCCCCTCCCAGCCGCTGCGGTGGTGCGGAATAAATGCAACTATTCCGTTGCGCGGCAGCCTGATCTATCCCCCTAACAGCCCCTGGCGAGAGGACCCCCGGTCCCCCGATCGGGGGACGAAGCCGGCGTCGGCCCCGGTGGGTAGGCTTTGTGACGTGCCGCTTCCCGCAGACCCAAGCCCAACCCTGTCGGCCTACGCCCATCCCGAACGACTGGTAACCGCCGACTGGCTGTCGGCCAACCTGGGCGCGCCCGGGCTGGCGATCGTCGAATCCGACGAAGACGTCCTGCTTTACGACGTCGGGCACATTCCCGGTGCGGTCAGAATCGACTGGCACACCGACCTCAACGACCCGCGGGTGCGCGACTACATCACCGGCGAACAGTTCGCCGAACTGATGGACCGCAAGGGCATCGCCCGTGACGACACCGTGGTGATCTACGGCGACAAGAGCAACTGGTGGGCCGCCTACGCGCTGTGGGTGTTCACCCTGTTCGGTCACCCCGACGTGCGGCTGCTCAACGGCGGGCGCGACCTCTGGCTCGCCGAACGCCGGGACACCACCCTGGAAGTGCCGACCAAGACGTCGACCGGCTATCCCATCGTCGCGCGCAACGACGCCCCGATCCGCGCCTACAAGGACGACGTCCTGGACATCCTGGGCAGCCAGCCACTGATCGACGTGCGTTCTCCCGACGAATACACCGGCAAGCGCACCCACATGCCCGACTACCCCGAGGAAGGGGCGCTGCGCGCCGGCCACATCCCCACCGCCCGCTCGATCCCGTGGGGAAAGGCAGCCGACGAGAGCGGCCGGTTCCGCAGCCGCGAGGAGTTGGAAGAGCTCTATGGCTTCTTAGAGCCCGACGACCGGACCGTCGTGTACTGCCGCATCGGCGAAAGGTCCAGCCACACCTGGTTCGTGCTCACCCATCTGCTGGGCAAGCCGGGCGTGCGGAATTACGACGGCTCCTGGACGGAGTGGGGAAACACCGTGCGGGTGCCGATCGTCGCCGGCCCTGAGCCAGGAGAAGTACCAGGACGATGACCAAATGAGCATGCCTGCTCCGCTGGCCGAGGTCGTGTCCGACTTCGCCGAAGTCCAGGGCCAGGACAAGCTCCAGCTGCTGCTGGAGTTCGCCAACGAACTTCCAGCGCTGCCCGCCGAACTCGAAGAGGCGGCCATGGAGCCGGTCCCCGAGTGCCAGTCCCCGCTGTTCCTGCACGTCGACGCCCACGATCCCAACCACGTGCGGCTGTATTTCAGCGCGCCCGCCGAGGCGCCGACCACCCGTGGGTTCGCCTCGATCCTGGCTGCCGGGCTGGATGAGCAGCCCGCCGCCGAGATCCTGGCGGTGCCCGAGGACTTCTACACCGAACTCGGACTGGCAGCTCTGATCAGCCCGCTTCGGCTGCGGGGAATGTCGGCGATGCTGGCGCGGATCAAGCGTCGGCTGCGCGAGGCGGCGTGAATTGAGGAACCGAGTGACCGGGCCGACGGCGCGGCGCTTAAACTTCCCCCGACAAGACTTGTAAGAAATTCTCTTAGAGACGCAAATCTCTGACAGACGAAGACGTCCAGTCCTACAGGAGGCGCAGTGGCCAGTCACGCCAGCTCAAGGATCTCCAAAGTTCTCGTCGCCAACCGCGGCGAGATCGCGGTTCGGGTGATCCGTGCTGCCCGCGACGCCGGCCTGGCCAGCGTGGCGGTGTACGCCGAACCCGACGCCGAAGCGCCGCACGTCGCGCTGGCCGACGAGGCGTTCGCCCTGGGCGGTCAGACCTCGGCCGAGTCCTACCTGGACTTCGCCAAGCTGCTCGACGCGGCGGCTAAGTCCGGCGCCAACGCGATCCACCCGGGCTACGGCTTCCTGTCGGAGAACGCCGACTTCGCCCAGGCCGTGCTCGACGCCGGGCTGATCTGGATCGGGCCCAGCCCGCAGTCGATCCGCGACCTCGGTGACAAGGTCACCGCTCGCCACATCGCCGCCCGCGCACAGGCTCCGCTGGTGCCCGGCACTCCCGACCCGGTCAAGGACGCCGACGAGGTGGTGGCGTTCGCCAAAGAGTACGGAGTGCCGATCGCGATCAAGGCCGCCTTCGGCGGCGGCGGCCGCGGCATGAAGGTGGCGCGCACCATCGAGGAGATTCCGGAGCTGTTCGAGTCGGCCACCCGTGAGGCCGTCGCGGCGTTCGGCCGCGGCGAATGCTTCGTGGAGCGCTACCTGGACAAGCCGCGCCACGTCGAAGCCCAGGTGATCGCCGACACCCACGGCAACGTCGTCGTGGCCGGCACCCGGGACTGCTCGCTGCAGCGCCGGTTCCAGAAGCTCGTCGAAGAGGCGCCGGCGCCGTTCTTGACCGACGCGCAGCGCAAAGAGATCCACGAATCCGCCAAGCGGATCTGCAAAGAAGCTCACTACTACGGCGCCGGCACCGTCGAATACCTGGTCGGCCAGGACGGCCTGATCTCGTTCCTCGAGGTCAACACCCGGCTGCAGGTCGAGCACCCGGTCACCGAGGAAACCGCCGGCATCGACCTGGTGCTGCAGCAGTTCAAGATCGCCAACGGCGAGAAGCTCGACATCACCGAAGACCCCACCCCGCGCGGGCACGCGATCGAATTCCGGATCAACGGCGAGGACGCCGGCCGCGGCTTCCTGCCCGCCCCCGGCCCGGTGACCCGCTACGACACCCCCAGCGGACCCGGCGTGCGGCTGGATTCGGGTGTGGTGGCCGGCTCGGTGATCGGCGGCCAGTTCGACTCGATGCTGGCCAAGCTCATCGTCTACGGCGCCGACCGCACCGAGGCGCTGGCACGAGCGCGGCGCGCGCTGGACGAATTCCATGTCGAGGGGCTGGCCACCGTCATCCCGTTCCACCGCGCTGTCGTCTCCGACCCCGCGTTCATCGGCGACGAGAATGGCTTCACCGTGCACACCCGCTGGATCGAGACCGAGTGGGACAACACCATCGAGCCGTTCACCGGCGGTCAGCCTCTCGATGAGGAAGACGCACGGCCGCGCCAGAAGGTTGTCGTCGAGATCGACGGCCGCCGGGTCGAGGTTTCACTGCCCGCCGATCTGGCGCTGTCCAACGGCTCGGCAGCCGAGGCGTCCGGCGTCGTTCGGCGCAAGCCCAAGCCACGCAAGCGCGGCGCCCACACCGGCGCGGCGGCGTCGGGCGACGCGGTGACCGCTCCGATGCAGGGCACCGTGGTCAAGGTCGCGGTCGAAGAAGGACAGGAGGTCGCCGCCGGCGACCTGGTGGTGGTCCTCGAGGCGATGAAGATGGAGAACCCCGTCACCGCGCACAAGGACGGCACCATCACCGGTTTGGCGGTCGAGGCCGGCGCGGCTATCACGCAGGGAACCGTGCTCGCCGAAATCAAGTAGCTCTCACCTGCCACGTTGTCGACCCGGTAGGCCTTGGGTAGGGTTCGAACCAGGTTGAGTTCACAGCCGCCCGGAATGGCGTCCCATGGGACCGCACGGGGAGGCGAAATCCCTGGACTGAGCGATTCGCCGTGCACAGACGCGATTCACAGCACGACTGACGGAGTCAACAATGCTTGTGACCCAATCCCGGCAAGAGACCCGCATGGCCGACTTCACCGCGCAGCGGAGTTCATCGGTTGCCGCGGTGAGCGCGCACGGTGAGCTCGACGCCGCCAATGCCGATGAGCTCGCCGAGTACGTGCAGCGCTGCATCACCGACCGCGAATGGCTGACACTGGACCTACGTGGCCTGGAATTCATTGGTACTGCGGGCTTTTCGGCACTACACCGGATCAATGTGGTGTGTTCGGCCCTGGGCACGCACTGGGCGATGATCCCGAGCGAGGCAGTGTCGCGGCTACTGCGGATCTGCGACCCCGACGGCATTCTGCCGGTCATGGAGGCCACCGTAGGCAGTCAAGCCGAGCGGCTACTCCAGCTGGTCACGTAGCCGGGTCAGCGATTTGGCCAGCAGGCGCGATACGTGCATCTGTGAGATTCCGACGCGCTCGGCGATCTGCGTTTGGGTCATCGACTCGAAGAACCTGAGAATCAACACCGTTCGTTCGCGCTCCGGCAGCGCCTCGAGCAACGGGCGCAGCGCCTCGCGATTCTCGATCCGGTCCAAACCGGTGTCGACATCGCCGAGCGTGTCCGCGATGGCGCGGGCATCGTCCTCCTCACCGCCACCCCCGCTGTCGATCGACAGCGTGTTATAGGAGCTTCCGGCCACCAGGCCTTCGACCACCTCTTCGCGGTCCATACCGAGTTCGGCGGCGAGTTCGGTGGCGGTGGGTGCCCGGCCCAGCCGTTGGGAGAGGTCGGCGGTGGCGCTGCCCAGCCGCAGATGCAACTCCTTGAGGCGCCGGGGCACCTTGACCGACCAGCTGTTGTCGCGGAAGTGCCGACGGACCTCGCCCATGATGGTCGGCACCGCGAAGGAGACGAAATCCGAACCCGCCTCGACGTTGAAGCGGACGACGGCGTTGACCAAGCCGACGCGCGCGACCTGTATCAGGTCGTCGCGAGGTTCGCCGCGGCCTTCGAAACGCCGCGCGATGTGATCGGCCAACGGCAGGCACCGTTCCACGATCTTGTCCCGGTGGCGCTGGAATTCCGGTGAGTCTTCGGCAAAGTCCGCCAGCTCACGGAACATATCTGGAACATCGGCGTATTCGTTGGGCCGCGACGACGACCCAGCACCGCCATGACGCTCTGTCACCTGCTAGAGGCCGCCCGTCGGGCTGTCAGGGTGATCCCGAAGACACTTCCGCTCGCATCTGGCTGGCGGCCGTCATGGAAGGTCTGCACGTCGTCAGCCAGCGACGTCAGGACATGCCAACTGAAGCTGCCCGGGGCTACCACGTCGTGCGTGTCGCACGACGCGGACGCTTCCACAACGAGTTCCTCTTCCCGGGGATCAACCACCAGGCTGAGTACGGCGTCCGGCGTGGCCGAGCGGATCAGCCTGGTGCACACCTCGTCCACCGCCAATCTGAGATCGGCCACGGCGTCGAAATCCAGGTCCTCAAAGGTGCCGATGGCACCGACCAGGGTTCGCAGCATCGCGAGGTTCTCCAAGCGTGCAGCAACATTCAACTCGACGGCGCGCGGGCCCCGTTGGCGCCCGTGGGTGAGCTGATCCGCATCGGTCATGTGGCCTCCCGGCAATGTTCGACCGACCCGATTGGTGCCTTCGGGTCCGCCTTGGACCTTGGGTTCGAGCCGGTTGGTCATGATCGCCACCGGGTATTCAACCAGCTATGCGCGAGGCAGACATCACCGACACCGCGCGGACGCGCAACCTCAGGCGGATAGCGGTGATCGCGGTGGTCACTCTGGTACTGCTGATCCTGATCGCAGTAGGGATATATGTCGGTGCTTTTGTGATCCTGTCCCCCGCAATGGGGTGACCACGTGAACGCAACACTGGCCGTACTCATCATGGTCTAAACCAGATGCCCAATCGCCGCAGCGGGTAAACCCGGAATGTCCGAGCCCTCTAGCTGGCCAGCCGCTGCCTGCTCACTTCGGGGTGTTCGGCGTACCAGCGGTCGGCGATCCTGCGAATCCGCCGGTGCTCCACCGTCAGCCACGCCAGGCCGATGACGGCAAGCGCGAGCGCCACCACCCCGGCCGTCATGCCCTGGTTGTAGTGTCCGCTGCCGAAGGCCGCGAGGGACCCGACACCACCAATCACACCGGCGACCATTAAGAGGTACCCAGGCCAGTGCAGCACGTCGATCAGCGATTCGCCGGCAAGTGGCCGCGTCGTCCGCAAGTGGTCGACGGGGTCACGATAAGTGTCCCCCATGGTTCCTCCTTCCCGCGATTTCTGCCCGCCATCTGCCGAGCAAGGCATTACCACCAACGGTAGAACTCGCAGAACGGGTTGTGGAGGGCTCAGGGCGATTTATTTGCCACCAGGCTTATAGGCCAGGCTTTTGGCCAGACTCACAGGCCCAGCACCGGGCCGGCGATCGGGGGGACGCCCATGGATACCGTGACCACCATCAGCGTCAGCAGGAACCAGCCGGCGCCCTGCCATCCCCACCAGGTGCCCTCGTCCCGCCAAACCCGGTAGGTGCGCACAAACGCCCAGAGCCCAGCCGCAAACAGGATCGCCGGACCGCCGAACGCCAGCATCGTCCGCTCGGGCGCGCCGCAGGCCGCGGTGTCCACATTCACTCCGGGACACGTGCTGACCCACAATGCGGCCATGATTACGAAGCCGATTCCCGCGACGGTGGCCACCACCGCAAACCGGATGGCGGAGCGGACCTCGCTGTCCTCCTGACCGAGACGGTCACGTCCTGTTACGTCATGTACTTTCTGCATCGGAGCACCTCTAATCCCCGCCCTTACCAACTACCCCCGCCGAATACCCTGCGTCAATACCGCACAAACCCGCAACAGGCTGCATCCGTCGCTGCATACGTCTAGGTCACAGCCGTTAACGCGCCCCGCAGGGCGGCCGCCGCGGCATCGATGTCGTCGCGCGAAACGGTGAGTGCCGGACGGAACCGCACACCGTCTGTTCCGGTGGGAAGCACGATCACCGCGCGGTGCCACAACTGCCGGATCACCTCGTCGCGCACGGCCGTGGTGGGCAGGCTGAAGGCACACATCAAGCCGCGTCCGCGCGGGTGCGAAACCAGCGCCGGAAAATCGTCGGCGAGCTCGTCGAGCCGCCCGAGCAGATAGCGGCCGCGCTCGGCAGCGCGCTCGAAGAGGCCATCGGCTTGGATCACCTCGAGGATGCGGCGGGCGCGCACCATGTCGGTGAGATTGCCACCCCAGGTCGAGTTGAGCCGTGACTTCACCGCGAACACGTTCTCGGCGACCTCGTCGACCCGACGTCCCGCCATCACGCCGCACACCTGCGTCTTCTTGCCGAACGCCACGACGTCGGGCTGGGCACCCAATTGCTGGTAGGCCCACGGAGTTCCGGTGAGCCCGCAGCCGGTTTGCACCTCGTCGAAGATCAGCAGCGCATCGTGCTCGTCGCACAACTGTCGCATCGCGGCGAAGAATTGCGGCCGGAAGTGCCGGTCGCCGCCCTCCCCCTGAATGGGTTCGGCGATGAAGCACGCAATGTCGTTGGGGTACTTGGCAAATGCCGCGCGAGCCTGGTTCAGCGACTCGGCTTCCAGCGCACACATGTCGGCGCCCGGCCGCAGGTACGGCGCATCGATACGGGGCCAGTCGAACTTCGGGAAGCGGGCCACGTTGGCCGGTTTGGTGTTGGTCAGCGACAAGGTGTAGCCGCCACGACCGTGAAATGCGCCGCGCAGGTGCAGAACCCGACCGCCCAGCGCCGCGTCGATCCCGTGTGCTTCGTTGTGCCGGCTCTTCCAGTCGAAGGCGACCTTGAGGGCGTTCTCTACCGCCGGCGCGCCCCCTTCGACGAAAAACAGATGCGGCAGCGCCGGGTCGCCCAGGACACGGGTGAAGGTCTCGACGAAGCGGGCCATCGCGACCGAGCACACGTCGGGGTTGCTCGGCTTGTTCAGCGCGGCCTCGACGAGTTCGGCGCGGAACTGGTCGTCACCGGCGAGCGCCGGGTGATTCATGCCCAGTGCCGACGACGCGACGAACGTGAACATGTCGAGGTAGCGCCGACCGGTGCGGGCGTCCACCAGATACGAACCGGCCGAGCGGTTGAGATCGAGTACCAGATCGAACGTATCGAGCAGGATGCTGCGCGCCAGGACATCGGGGACCTGGGCCGGTCCGGCGTTGAGGGCGACAGTCATGCCCACATGATAGCGGCATCTTTACGGTGTATTGAGATACCAACCGAAAACTTTATGGTACAAACTGCCGATCATAGTAAAAAGTATTCAAGATAATGGTGCTGCGCGTCCGCACGTTGGCGGTTGTCCGAATCCGTTGCAACAGATCCTCCAGCGCCCGGGCGGATTCGACCCGAACCAGCAGGACGTAGCTCTCCTCGCCGGCCACCGAATGGCAGGACTCGATTTCCTCGATCCGTTCCAGCCGGGCAGGAGCATCATCGGGTTGAGACGGATCCAGAGGAGTGATGGCCACGAACGCCGACAGGAAGTGCCCCACGGCCTCGGGGTTGATCCGCGCCGAATATCCGGCCACCACACCACGCGACTCCAGCCTGCGCACCCGGGACTGGACCGCCGAAACCGACAGTCCGGCACTCGTCGCCAACTCCGAGAGCGTCGCGCGCCCGTCGGCGACCAGTTCGCGCAACAGGATCCGGTCGATATCGTCGAGCGTCTCACTCATGGCCGGAGAGTATCGCAGCGACGGCGCGCCATGAGGTGGCTACCGACCTGGCAGCTGCGGGCGCGGTTCGCCGCCGGGCTATCGGCCATGTACGCCGCCGAGGTACCCGCCTACGGCACGCTGGTCGAGGTCAGCGCACAGGTCAATCGGGACTATGTTGCGTCGCACCCCGGCGCCGAAAGACTGGGTTCGCTGCAGCGCGTCACGGCCGAGCGGCACGGCGCCATCCGGGTTGGCAATCCGGCCGAACTCGCTTGCGTCGCTGAGCTGTTCGCCGCGTTCGGCATGCTGCCGGTCGGCTACTACGACCTGCGGTCGGCGGCCGCACCGATACCCGTGGTGTCAACGGCGTTTCGGCCGGTCGATCCAACCGAGTTGGCGCGCAACCCGTTTCGGGTGTTCACCTCGATGCTGGCCACCGATGACCCGCGCTACTTCGACGCCGGCCTGCGCGCCCGCGTGCAGGAATTCCTGTCGCGCCGGCAGTTGTTCGATCCCGCATTGCTGGTCCGGGCGCGGACCGTCGCGGCCGACGGCGGCTGCGACGCCGAGGCGGCCGACGGTTTCGTCGACGCGGCGGTGGCGGCATTCGCATTGTCGCGTGATCCGATCGACAAGTCCTGGTACGACGAGCTGTCCGAGGTGTCGGCGGTGGCCGCCGACATTGCCGCGGTCGGCTCCACCCACATCAATCACCTGACGCCACGGGTCCTCGACATCGACGAGTCGTACCGCCGGATGACCGGGCGCGGCATCACCATGATCGATGCGATCCAGGGCCCGCCCCGCAGCGACGGACCCGAGGTGCTGTTGCGCCAGACCTCTTTTCGCGCGCTGGCCGAACCGCGCCTTTTCCGCCGCGCTGACGGCAGCGTGCGACCGGGCACGCTGCGGGTGCGGTTCGGCGAAGTCGAGGCGCGCGGTGTCGCGCTGACCCGCAAGGGCCGGGAACGCTACGACACCGCGATGGCCGTCGCGGATCCGGCCGCGGTGTGGTCCCGGTACTTTCCGTCGACCGATGCGGAAATGGCTTCCCAGAAGCTGGCGTACTACCGCCGCGGCGACCCCCGCGTGCCGGTGGTCTACGAAGACTTCTTGCCGGCGTCGGCGGCGGGTATCTTTCGCTCGAACTTGGACCGCGACACTGATATCGGTTCGGTTGCCGACGACTCGCAATACGACGCGCAGTGGTTGGCTGGGGTGATGGGCCGCGACATTTACGATCCCTACGCGCTGTACGAGGCGGAGGCACGGGCATGACCGAGCAGCTACGCACCCGGGTGCGCGACGCTTTCGAGGCGATCGGCGTCACCCTCGGCCTCGGCGAGCCGGGTTCCGACGGGTTGGCGGCGAGCACGCCGATCACCGGGGAGGTGCTGTGCACCGTCGCGCAGACCACGCCCGAGCAGGCCGGCCGCGCGATTGCCGATGCGTGCCAAGCGTTTTCGCAGTGGCGTGCCACCCCAGCGCCGGTGCGCGGCGCCCTGGTCGCCCGGCTCGGCGAACTGCTCACCGAGCACCGGGGTGAGCTCGCGACGCTGGTGACGGTCGAGGTCGGCAAGATCACCTCGGAGGCAATGGGCGAAGTGCAGGAGATGATCGACATCTGTCGCTTCGCCGTCGGGTTGTCACGTCAGCTTTATGGGCGCACCATCGCCTCCGAACGTCCGGGGCATCAATTGCTCGAGACCTGGCATCCACTCGGCGTCGCCGGGGTGATCACCGCCTTCAACTTCCCGGTGGCGGTGTGGGCTTGGAACACGGCGATCGCGCTGGTGTGCGGCGACCCGGTGGTGTGGAAGCCCTCGGAGCTGACGCCGCTGACTGCTCTGGCCTGCCAGGCGCTGCTGGACCGGGCCGCCGCTGATGTCGGCGCGCCGCCCGGGCTGGGCGGTCTGCTGCTGGGCGGTCGCGAGCTAGGTGAGCAACTCGTCGACGACCCCCGAATCGCGTTGGTCTCGGCCACCGGCTCGGTGCGTATGGGTGAACAGGTGGGACCCCGGGTGGCCCGCCGGTTCGGACGGGTGTTGCTGGAGTTGGGCGGCAACAACGCGGCCATTGTGACGCCGTCTGCCGACGTGGACCTGGCGGTGCGCGCCATCGTGTTCGCCGCGGCGGGCACCGCCGGGCAGCGGTGCACCAGCTTGCGCCGGCTGATCGTGCACCGCTCAGTGGCCGACGCTGTGGTGCAGCGGGTGGCCTCGGCATTCCGGCAGCTGCCGGTTGGCGACCCGTCGGCGCCGGGCACCCTGATCGGGCCGCTGATTCACGAGGCCGCCTACCGCGACATGCTCGGTGCGCTGGACGACGCCCGCACCGACGGCGGCGAAGTGATCGGAGGTGACCACCAGCCGGGCGACTACCCCAGCGCCTACTACGTCTCCCCCGCGCTGGTGCGAATGCCGTCCCAGACGCCCATCGTGGCCACCGAAACGTTCGCGCCCATCCTCTACGTATTGACCTACGACGATCTCGACGACGCGATAGCGCTCAATAATGCGGTGCCGCAAGGGCTTTCGTCGTCGATCTTCACCACCGACCTGCGCGAGGCGCAACGATTTCTGGCCGGGTCGGACTGCGGTATCGCCAACGTCAATATCGGCACCTCGGGCGCGGAGATCGGCGGCGCGTTCGGCGGCGAGAAGCAGACCGGCGGTGGACGCGAGTCGGGTTCGGATTCCTGGAAGTCCTACATGCGGCGCGCTACCAACACCATCAATTACTCCAATGAGCTGCCGCTGGCGCAGGGCGTGGAATTCGGCTGAGCCTGGGCGCCACCGTCGTCACCGTGGTGATCGCAAGCGCCGCGAAGCGGGGCGCCGCGGGTCACCACCATCAGCATCGTGGTGATCGCAAGCGCCGCGAAGCGGGGCGCCGCGGGTCGCCACAGTCAGCATCGTGGTGATCACCAGCGCCGCGAAGCGGGGCGCAGTGGGTCACCACCATCAGCATCGTGGTGATCACCAGCGCCGCGAAGCGGGGCGCAGTGGGTCACCACCATCAGCTCTAGCGGAACGCACATCTTGCGTGGGTAGTATCACTGCTTATGGCGACGGCCAGGAGGCGGTTATCCCCAGAGGATCGACGCGCCGAGTTGCTCGCACTGGGGGCGGAGGTCTTCGGCAAGCGACCCTATGACGAGGTCCGTATCGACGAGATCGCGGAGCGGGCCGGCGTGTCGCGCGCGCTGATGTACCACTACTTCCCGGATAAACGCGCGTTCTTTGCCGCTGTCGTCAAGGACGAGGCCGACCGGCTGTACGCAGCCACCAACATCGAGCCGGCGCCCGGCTTGACGATGTTCGAAGAGATCCGGATGGGCGTGCTGGCTTACATGGCCTACCACCAGCAGAACCCGGAGGCCGCGTGGGCCGCATACGTCGGACTCGGGCGGTCCGACCCGGTTCTGCTCGGCATCGATGACGAAGCCAAGAACCGCCAGATGGAACACATCATGAATCGCATCACCAATACGGTGGCCGCGACTCAGGGAAACAAGCTCGATCCTGACGTCGAGCGTGACCTGCGGGTGCTGGTATTCGGCTGGATCTCGTTCACCTTCGAAATCTGCCGCCAGCGGATTATGGACCCCACCACCGACGCCGACCGGCTGGCCGACTCGTGCGCGCACTCGCTGTTGGATCTGATCGCGCGGCTGCCCGAGATTCCGCCCGAACTCACCGAGGCGCTGGCCACCGCCCGGCTGTGAAGCTCTGAATCTTTTTTGTCGGTGGGTGTTGGCACGATGGCCTGGTGAGCTCTGATCCGTTAGGCAGATTCAGCGCGACTACTCGCGACTGGTTCGCCAGCACCTTCGCCGGACCCACCCCGGCGCAGGCCGAGGCGTGGGCCGCCATCGCCGATGGCGACAACACCCTGGTTGTCGCGCCCACCGGGTCGGGCAAGACGCTGGCCGCATTCCTGTGGGCGCTGGATAGTCTGGCCCGCGCGGCCCCCGAGGCAGACCGGCCGGCGGAAACCCGCGTGCTCTATGTATCCCCGCTCAAAGCGCTCGCGGTCGACGTCGAGCGCAACCTGCGCACTCCGCTGGCCGGGCTCACCCGGCTCGCCGAACAACGTGGTCTGCCGGCGCCGAACATCAGCGTCGGCGTCCGCTCGGGTGACACCCCGCCCGCGCAGCGCCGTCAACTCATCACCAAGCCGCCCGATGTACTGATCACCACCCCCGAATCGCTGTTCTTGATGTTGACCTCGGCCGCCCGCGAAACCCTGGCCGGCGTGCGGACCGTCATCGTCGACGAGATTCACGCCATCGCCGCCACCAAGCGCGGCGCACACCTGGCGCTGTCGCTCGAGCGGCTCGACGAACTAGCCGGCGGGCGACGCGCGCAGCGGATCGGGCTGTCGGCGACCGTGCGGCCGCCCGAGGAGCTGGCACGGTTCCTGTCCGGCGCGGGCGCGACAACCCCCACGACCATAGTGGCGCCGCCGTCGGCCAAGACGGTCGAGCTGTCGGTGCAGGTCCCGGTGCCCGATATGGCCAACCTGACCAACAACAGCATCTGGCCCGACGTCGAGGCGCGGCTGGTAGACCTGATCGAATCGCACAACTCGACCATCGTGTTCGCCAATTCACGGCGCCTGGCCGAACGACTTACCGCCCGGCTCAACGAGATTCACGCCGAGCGGTGTGGCCTGGCGGTGCCCTCGGAGGCCAACCCCCAGGTTGCCGGCGGCGCTCCGGCCTACGTCATGGCCAGCGGCCAGACCTTCGGTGCGCCGACGCTGCTGGCGCGCGCGCATCACGGCTCAGTCAGCAAGGAGCAGCGCGCCGTCGTCGAAGAAGACCTCAAACGCGGCGAGCTCAAGGCGGTGGTGGCGACCTCGAGCCTGGAACTCGGCATCGACATGGGCGCGGTCGATCTGGTGATCCAGGTGGAGGCACCGCCGTCGGTGGCCAGCGGCCTGCAACGCATCGGCCGAGCCGGCCACCAGGTGGGCGAGGTTTCGCGAGGGGTGCTGTTTCCCAAACACCGCACCGATCTGCTCGGCTGCGCGGTCAGCGTGCAGCGCATGCTTACCGGACAGATCGAGACCATGCGGGTACCGGCAAATCCACTCGACATCCTGGCGCAACACACGGTGGCCGCGGCGGCACTGGAACCGCTGGATGCCGACCGTTGGTTCGACACCGTACGTCGCAGCGCCCCGTTCGCGACGCTGCCGCGCAGCGTCTTCGAGGCCACCCTGGATCTGCTGTCGGGCAAGTACCCGTCCACCGAGTTCGCCGAGCTGCGGCCGCGGCTGGTGTATGACCGCGATAACGGCACCCTGACGGCCCGGCCCGGTGCCCAACGGCTGGCCGTCACCTCCGGCGGCGCCATCCCCGACCGCGGGCTGTTCACCGTCTACCTCGCCAGCGATTCCGAAAAGCCTTCCCGGGTAGGCGAACTCGACGAAGAAATGGTCTACGAGTCGCGGCCCGGCGATGTCATCTCACTGGGCGCCACCAGCTGGCGGATCACCGAGATCACCCACGACCGGGTGTTGGTGATTCCCGCGCCGGGCCAGCCGGCCCGGCTGCCGTTCTGGCGCGGCGACGACGTCGGGCGCCCCGCCGAGCTCGGCCGGGCACTGGGCGCGTTCACCGGCGAGCTGGCGGGCCTGGACCGCGATGCGTTCGACAAGCGTTGCGCCGCTTTGGGTTTCGATGCGTACGCGACGGACAACCTGTGGACGTTGCTGGACGACCAGCGGACGGCCGCCGGCGTCGTGCCCACCGACAGCACCCTGCTGGTCGAACGGTTTCGCGACGAGCTCGGCGACTGGCGGGTGGTCCTGCACTCGCCGTACGGGCTGCGGGTGCATGGGCCGCTGGCGCTTGCGGTGGGCCGGCGGCTGCGCGAACGTTACGGGCTCGACGAGAAGCCGACCGCTTCCGACGACGGCATCGTGGTGCGCCTGCCCGATGCCGGGGACGAACCGCCCGGCGCCGAACTTTTCGTGTTCGACGCCGACGAGATCGATCCCATCGTCACCGCCGAGGTGGGCGAGTCAGCTTTGTTCGCGTCCCGGTTCCGCGAATCGGCGGCGCGTGCGCTGTTGCTGCCCCGGCGCCATCCCGGCCGCCGTTCGCCGTTGTGGCACCAGCGCCAGCGGGCCGCCCAATTGCTCGACGTGGCACGCAAATACCCCGACTTCCCCATCGTGCTGGAGACCGTCCGCGAGTGCTTGCAGGATGTCTACGACGTTCCGACCCTGGTCGAGTTGATGACGCAGATCGCCCAGCGCAAGGTGCGGGTGCTCTCGGCCGAAACGGCGAAACCATCCCCGTTCGCGGCGTCGCTGATGTTCGGCTATGTCGGTGCGTTCATGTACGAGGGCGATGTCCCATTGGCTGAACGCCGCGCGGCCGCGCTCTCGTTGGACAGCACGCTGCTGGCCGAGCTGCTGGGCCGCGTCGAGCTGCGCGAGCTGCTCGACCCTGAAGTCATCGCCGGGACCGGCCGGCAGTTGCAGCATTTGTCGGCCGACCGGCTTGCCCGCGACGCCGAAGGGGTCGCGGATCTGCTGCGGCTGCTGGGTCCGCTCACCGCGGACGAGGTCGCCGCCCGGGCCACCGCAGCCGATGTCGGGGGCTGGCTGGAAGGCTTGCGCGCCGCCAGGCGCGCGCTGACGGTGTCGTTCGCCGGACAGACCTGGTGGGTGGCAGTCGAGGACATCGGCCGGCTGCGCGACGGCGTGGGCGTGGCGGTTCCGGTGGGCCTGCCGGACAGCTTCACCGAAGCGGTGGCCGACCCGCTGGGCGAGCTGCTGGGCCGCTATGCGCGCACCCACACGCCGTTCACCACCGCCGAGGCGGCCAGCCGGTTCGGCCTGGGCCTGCGGGTCACCGCCGACGTGCTGGGCCGGCTGGCCGACCTGACCTCCGGAGGCCGGCTGGTGCGCGGCGACTTCGTTGCCGTCGATGCGTCTGGTGTGGCCGGCGGCGAACAGTGGTGTGACGCCGAGGTGCTGCGCATTCTGCGGCGGCGGTCGCTGGCGGCGCTGCGCGCTCAGGTCGAGCCTGTCAGCACCGCGGCCTACGGCCGCTTCCTGCCGGCCTGGCACCACGTGGACGCCAGTCACTCGGGTATTGACGGGCTGGCCGCCGTCGTCGAACAGCTGGCCGGAGTGCGATTGCCGGCCTCGGCGCTGGAACCGCTGGTGCTGGCTCCGCGTGTTCGCGATTATGCCCCGGCGATGCTGGATGAACTGCTCGCCAGCGGGGACGTGACCTGGTCGGGTGCCGGGTCGATCTCGGGCAGCGACGGCTGGATCGCGCTGCATCCGGCGGAGTCCGCGCCGCTGACTTTGACCGCCCCGGCCGAGATCGACTTCACCGAGGCGCACCGGGCGATTCTGGACACCCTGGCCGGCGGCGGCGCGTACTTCTTCCGCCAGCTCACCCAGCACGGGCACACCGAAGGTGACCTCAAAGCCGCACTGTGGGAACTGATTTGGGCGGGGTGGATCACCGGCGACACCTTCGCGCCGGTGCGGGCGCTGCTCGGCGGCTCGGGCACCCGTAAGCGCTCCCAGCCGGCGCACCGCAGCCACCGCCCGCCGCGGTTGAGCCGCTACAGCGTCGCGCATGCCACTGCACGCACCGCCGACCCGACCGTGGCCGGGCGGTGGTCACTGCTGCCGGTTCCCGAGCCGGACTCCACGCTGCGGGCCCATTTCCAGGCCGAACTGCTGTTGAACCGCCACGGTGTGCTGACCAAGGGTGCGGCCGCCGCCGAGGGGGTACCCGGCGGATTCGCCACCCTCTACAAGGTGTTGAGCGCGTTCGAGGATGCCGGGCGGTGCCAGCGCGGGTACTTCGTCGAGTCGCTGGGGGGTGCGCAGTTCGCGGTCGCCTCGACCGTCGACCGGCTGCGTAGCTATCTCGACGGGGTCGACCCGGAACGGCCCGAATACCGCGCCGTGGTGCTGGCCGCCGCAGATCCGGCCAATCCCTATGGCGCGGCATTGCCGTGGCCCGCCGCAGATGGCGACGATGCCCGGGCGCCCGCCCGCCCGGGCCGCAAGGCCGGCGCGCTGGTGGTGCTGGTGGACGGCGAGCTGGCCTGGTTCCTGGAGCGCGGCGGGCGCTCACTGCTGACGTTCACCGAGGATCCGGCGGCCAATCACGCGGCGGCGGTCGGCCTGGCCGATCTCGTCGGCGCCCGGCGCGTCGCATCGATCCTGGTCGAACGCGTCGACGGGATACCGGTATTGCAGCCGGGCATACCGGGCCCGGTGAGCGCAGCCCTGACCGACGCCGGCTTCGTCCGCACCCCGCGTGGATTGCGGCTGCGCTAGACCATGCCCGAAGGTGACACCGTCTGGCACACCGCAGCCGCGCTGCGCCAGCACCTGGTCGGCCATACGCTGACCCGCTGCGACATCCGGGTGCCGCGGTTTGCCACCGTCGACCTCACCGGTCAGGTGGTGGACGAAGTGCTCAGCCGCGGCAAGCATCTGTTCATCCGGGTGGGCGCGGCCAGCATTCATTCGCATCTGAAGATGGACGGCAGCTGGCGGGTCGGCGACCGGCCGGTGCGCGTTGACCACCGTGCACGAATCATCCTGGAAGCAGCCAACATTCGAGCGGTCGGCATCGACCTGGGCGTGCTGGAAATCCTCGAACGCGACCACGACAGCGACGCCGTCGCACATCTGGGTCCCGATCTGCTGGGTGAGGACTGGGATCCCGAACTTGCCGCCGCGAACCTGATAGCCGATCCGAACCGGCCCATCGCCGAGGCGCTGCTGGACCAGCGGGTAATGGCCGGGATCGGCAATGTTTACTGCACCGAGCTGTGTTTCGTCTGCGGCCACCTGCCAACTGCACCGGTCAGCGCCATCGCCGATCCACGACGGCTGGTCTCACGCGCGCGGGACATGTTGTGGGCCAACCGGTTTCGCTGGAAACGCTGCACCACCGGCGATACCCGGGCGGGCCGGCAGCTGTGGGTCTACGGGCGCGCCGGGCAGCATTGCCGGCGCTGCGGAACCCGCATCGAGCACCGAAGCCCCGATGGCGCCGGCGAACGGGTCACCTACTGGTGCCCATCCTGCCAGCGCTAGTCGCGGCCGTGCGTCAGGAAGAACTGCGCGATGACCTGCGAGGCGTCGAACGCGCGAGTGGTGGCTCCGATGACCGGCTTGGGCAGATACTGCTTGCCGCCCGGCCAGGTGTGCCCGCCATTGTCGATCTGGTAGAACACCACTTCCGTCCCGGCCGAACAGATCTGGGCATCGAAACGGTGCACAACGGTTCCATCCCCGGTGTTCGGCAGCACTTCGGTCACCGGATCGCCCTGGCAGCCGTCGACCGCGCGCCACCGATCCACCATGCTCTTCACCGAGACGGCGTGGCTGACCCCGCCCCGGCCGCGGACATCCCCGCCGTTGAACGGCACCACTGGATCGGCGGTACCGTGCGCATCCAGCACCGACACCGGACGGGACGGATTGCAGGCCACACCAACCCCCAGCGTTCCGGATACCGGCGCGATCGCAGCGAACAGGTCGGCGCGATCGCACGCCAGCCGGTTGGACATGAAGCCGCCGTTGGACATGCCGGTGGCGAACACGCGCCCGGCGGGAACGCTGAACTCGTTCTGCAGCTTGCCCACCAGCGCCACCAGGAACCCGACGTCGTCGACATGGCGGCGGTCCGCCGGGGATGCACCGCGGCCGTCGGCCCAGCTCTTGTCGTAGCCGTCGGGATAGACGACCAGCAGGTTGGTGACGTCGGCAGCGGCGTTGAAGCCTGTCAGCCCCTGCTGTCCCGCGCCGGTGCCGCCACCGCCGTGCAGGTTGAGCACCAAACCAACGGGCGGGCCCGGCGGGACATGCACCGTATAGGTGCGCTTCAGGCCACCGAATTGCAAGGTGCCCGGCTGATCTCGGGCGCTGGCCGCCGAAACCTGCTGTCCGCGACAGCCAATCAGGCCGCCCACGAGAACGAGTAGCAAGAGCAGTCGCACCCAGGGCATGACGGCCAAGTTACCGACCGCCCCCACCAACCGCTCGCAGACCTCTGAATTTTCATAGGGTTGCCGAAGCGCCGCGCTCCAGCGCAACGACGCGATCGGCCATGCCGCGGCGCTGCATTTCGGCGGTGAAGTCCGCCAACGGCGATGCGAAGACGCCGTAGTCGTCGAAGTGAATCGGAATCATCTTGGGCAGCTTCAGCAGCTCGACCAGTCCCGCCCCCTGACGTCCGTCCATGGTCACCGTCAGACCGAACGGCAGACGCCGGCCCGCCGGCAGCCGGGTACCACCCAAATGCAGCAAGCCGAAATCGATCGCATCGAAACGCACCGGAATCTCGTTGAGCTCCTCGACGAGCAGGGTGTCGCCGGAGATGTAGACCCGGCGTCGCCGCGAGCCGTCCGCGGCGGCGAAATCGAGCATGGTTCCCATCACCGGGGGCAGCAGCCGGTGGGCGAGCACCGGCGCGTGCCGGCCCGGTAACGACGTCATGGTCACGGTGACGCCGCCCTTGCTGATCATGTGCTGCTGCCAGGTGGAAAGACCGAGCGCATCCTCGAAGCCGCGATGGTGCAGCCGTTTGGCGGCGTGCGGGGTGGTGATGACGGGCAGGTCGTGGTCGAGGCCTTTTTGCGAAACGCGGTCCCAATGATCGCCGTGCATGTGCGACAGCACGATCGCGTCGATCGGCGGCAGACGATCAATGGTCAACGCCGGTTCGCGGAGGCGTTTGGACACCAGCCCGTAGCCCAGATAGGCGTGCTGTCCGCGATGCAGGAAGTTCGGATCGGTCAGGATGGTCAGGCCGCCGGCGGCAACCAGCGTGGTGGCATTGCCCACGAATGTGACGGTGATGTCCATCGCCCGGGACTACCCGGGTGACGGCGGTTCAAGCAGCCGCGCTCAGCCCGCCCCGGGTGGCCGGGGCATGAACGTCCCCTTCAGCTCCAGGCCCATTGCCAGGTCCTCGTACTTGGGCTCCTTGCGCTTGCGCCAACCACTGCCAGCCGATATCGGCGGTGGCATCAGCGGCGGAAGCATGGGGAACCCGGCGTCCCCGGCCGGAATCGGCGACACCGCCGACGCGAGTTGCACCGGTGTTTGCGCGGCGGTCAGCACCCCCAGCGTTGCCGGCGGCGCGCTGAGGTTGCCCAGCGAAACTCCCACGCCTACCGCCGCGGCCGGCTCCAGCGCACCGAAGGCGCCGGCAGCGTTGGATATCCCAGCCGCCGCGTCGCTCAGCGCCGCCTCCCCCTGCGATAAGCCGTCCGCGATGTCGGGCGCCACCGACTGCAATGCCTGGGCGGAGGTGTTCTGCGCCATGTAGCTGAGTAGGTTGATCGGGAATCCCGACGATATGAACTGGTTGGCGTAGGTGTTGGCCAATCCGAACCAGCCTTGGTCGGGGTCGAAGGTAACGCCTATCGCCTGCATTAGCGCATCGATGGGAGATACCGGCGGAGCGATCGCGTCGGCCGGCGCCACCGCCGCAGCGGCCGAAACCGCGCTGGCTTGAGCTGCCGGTGCGCCCGGATCGGCGACCGAGGGCGGCGAAGCGAACAACGACAACGCGGTCGCTTGCGCTGAAGCGGTCTCGTAGCGGTACATCGCTGACGCGTTGTTCACCCACATGGTCTGGTACTGGGCTTCGTTCTCGGCGATGGCCGCGAGGTTCTTGCCGAACCCGTTGGTGGCCAGCAGGTGGGCCAGCTGCGTCCGGTTGGCGCCGACCGTCGCGGGTGCAACGACCGCCGCCAGGGTAGAGCTGAATGCCGCCGCGGCGGACTGCGTCGACAAGGCCAACTGCTGACATTGCTGCGCGGTGGCGCGCATCCAGGTGAGGTAGGGAGCGGCCGCCTGAACCATCGCCAGCGGCGACGGACCGTGCCAGTCGGCGGCCAGCGCAGAAAGCAAGGCGTTATAGCTACTGGCAGTTTCTTCTAGATCGGCACCGAGGCGCTGCCACGCACCGGAAGCCTCGAGCAGTGATTCCGCGCCGGGCCCCGAGTGCATCAGCGCTGAGCTGACCTCGGGGGGCAGCGTTATGAACTCCATAACATGACACTCTTACTACGCTGGGAAATTTTGCAAAACATTACGTTGACAACGGCGGGAAAACCGTCGAAACATTGCGCGTCACGAAATGGCGTTCACCGCGGCCGCCAGTCGCGATCTGAACGCATCCGGCACGGGGACGTATCCGTTGTCCGCTAAACCGCTCTGACCAGCGCCCATCGTACTTTGCAGAAACGCCCTTACGGCCGGACCGACTCCCGGGTCCGGATACTTCGAGCACACGACCTCATAGGTCGCCAGGACGATCGGGTAGGCGCCGGGCTGGTTGGGCCGGTAGAACGAGATGGTGTCGAGGGCAAGGTCGTTGCCCTCTCTGGTGAACCACGCACTGGAAATCGTGCGCCCCACCGAGTCGATGCCGAGCGCTACCGGTTCGGGACCCGCCGAGGTGATCACCTTGGCCACGCTGAGCTGCTGCGCTCGGGCGAAGGACCACTCGACGTAGGTGATCGACCCTTCGGCGCCCTTGACGGCCGCCGCGGCACCGTTGCTGCCGTTGGCACCTTCACCGACGCCGCCCTTGAACTCCTTTGCCGCGCCCCTGCCCCACTCGTCGCCCGAAGCGGTGTCGAGATATCTCTGGAAATTCTCCGTGGTCCCGGACTCGTCGCTGCGGAACACCACATGAATCGGCTCGGCGGGCAGGCCGACGCCTGAGTTCAGCGCCGCGATCGCCGGATCGTTCCAGGAGGTGATCGCGCCGTTGAAGATTTTGGCCGCGGTGGCACCGTCGAGGTTCAGCGAAGTCAGGCCGGTGACGTTGTAGGCGATCGCGATGGGTCCGAACACCATCGGCAGATTCCACACCGGCGAGCCGCACCGCTGCTCGGTTCTGGCGTACTCATCCATGCTGAGCGGAGAGTCGGAGCTGGCGAAATCCGTTTGACCACCCAGGAATTCGCTGATTCCGGCACCCGAACCGTTGGCCGTGTAGTTCAACGTCTGCCCCGCGCACGCCCGTTCGAAAGCCTTGACGAAGCGGGTCATGGCATTGTCCTGGGCGGTGGAGCCGCCGGCCTTCAGCGTCGGCTTGCCCCCGCACCAGACATTCGGCGACGACGACGGGGTCGCCGCGCGTGCCGCGGTGGGCTTGTTGTCGCTGCCGCACGCCGACAAGAGCAGCACGGCAACGCCCAGGACGCTCAGCGCGGGGCCAAATCGGTTGAACTTCAATTGAATCCCTTGAGCGACCAGACTGCTATCCTGCCCGGAGTCCTGCGGCACAGTTCATGATCTTCCCGTAGCCGATTGCTTCCGGCCATCGCTGCAGACGGCCGGGTTCACGATTTCAGCCACAGTTTCCGGCCGGTACACGGTTCGGTCACCTAAGGGGTTCCCGCGTCGTATCGTTAACTGGAATGATCAAAACGTAAGCAGCCTGTTACGTCCGCACTCTTACCCGGGGAGGTTCCAGCAATGGCGATCACCCAAGCGGCCGGCCCCTTCCTGGGGGCCGCGCTGTGCAGCCTCGTTGCCGTCGCCGCTCCAGCAGCGCATGCCGACGCGGTCGATGACCACTTCCTGAGTGCCGCGCACGCCCATGGCATCAACTTCGCGTCACCGCAAGCCGCGCTCCTGGCCGGTCACCAGGTTTGCGACCAACTCGATTCAGGTAGAGCCAAGCCCGACATCGCCAATGACGTAGCGGCCAGCAGCAACCTGGACGGCTATCACGCCGGGTTCTTTGTCGGCCTGAGCGTCGCGGCTTTTTGCCCCCGGCATCACTCTGGTTAAGACTTGATGTCAAGCCTCTGATCCATAGCGGCACCCGCATAAACTTTTGCTACATGCAGGCGGGGAGCCATAAATGATCAGGAAAGCATTGTTCAGCGCCGCAATCGCGGTCTGTGCTGCGGTAGGGGTAGCCACTGCGGCCAACGCCGACCCCAGCTGGTACAACACCCTCAGCTGTAACTGCGAACCGGTGCCGCAGAGCGGGCCGACCTTCACCCAGCAAATCGATACCGGAATCCGCGACGGCCTTGCCGAGCTGAACGACGCCCCAGACTAATCCGCCTAGCCCGCGGCTCCCTGCCCGACAGCCTGGACCGACGCGTGCTCATGCAGCGCCTGCTCGGCTTCCGGCGAAACGGGTTTGAGGTCGAAGGTCACCTCGTGCACGGTGCCGGTAAACGCATACGGCGCCTTGTCCTCATATTCGCGGTCGACGACCAGACCGTTGTCGCGTCCGACGTCCAGCCCGGCATACGACGTGAACGCCAGGCTCACCGTTTGCGGGAGCTCACCCTCGCCGATCAACCGATTGCCGGCCCATAGCGTCACCCGTCCGCCGGAACCGACGACGGGCTGCTCGCTGTCGAACTGCATCCGCACGGTCACGTCGCCGGTGGGGATGGGCTCGGTGGACACCTGCCGATAGGTCTCGACCCCGAGGAAGGAATAGGTGTGGTGCAGACGCCGCTGCCCGTCGACCCACAACGCGAACCCGCCCATGAAGTCGGCGTTGGCGACGATCACGCCCTCGGCATTGTCGGGCACGTTCAGCAGTGCCTCGATGGCATAGGAGCGGCCGAAGATGCGCGGAACCATGCCCCGCTGGATGTTCTGCACCCCCTTCTTGAAGCTGAACCGCGCTTCAAAAAACCCAGTGGGAAGCGGCGGCAGGTCGCCGTACATCACCGCGAGCCCGCCCAGTAGCGGCAGCACCCTATTGCGCTCAGCTTCCTGCCACCACAGCTGCTGCAGCTCGGCCAGCTTGTCCGGACGTTCGCCTGCCAAATTCTTCGCCTGGGAGAAGTCGTCAGGCAGGTAGTACAGCTCCCACACGTCGTTGTCGGGGTCGTAGGTGCCGGGCGCGAACCGCGCCATGGTCTCCGGCGACAAATCCCACGGCGCCTTGTCCAGCCGGGCGCATGCCCACCAGCCGTCCTGGTACATGGCGCGGCTGCCGAAGTTTTCGAAGTACTGCACGGTGTGGCGGTCTTCGGCGTCCGCCCCGTCGAAGGTGTGCAGGAAGCTGATTCCGTCCATCGGTTCCTGCTCGAAGCCGTCGACATGGGTGGGCTCGGGTAAACCGATGGCCTCCAACACAGTTGGCGCGATATCGATGCAGTGCGCGAACTGGTCCCGAACACCGTCGGGCCGAATCCGCGACGGCCAGGCCACCACCATTGGATCGCGGGTGCCACCGAGATGGCTGGCCATCTGCTTGCCCCACTGGAACGGCGTGTTGTTGGCGTGCGCCCAGCCGCTGGCGAAGTGCGGCGCGGTGAACTCGTCGCCCAGCGCTTCGATCCCGCCGTACTGTTCGATGAGCTCAAGTTGCCGGTCGGCGTCGAGGTCCAGGCCGTTGAGGAACGTCATCTCGTTGAACGAACCGGTGTTGGTGCCTTCCATGCTGGCGCCGTTGTCGCCCCAGATGTAGAAGACCAGGGTGTTGTCCGACTCGCCCAGATCCTCGATGGCGTCCAGCAGCCGCCCGACATTCCAGTCGGCGTTCTCGGAGAACCCGGCGAACACCTCCATCTGGCGGGCATACAGCTTCTTCTGGGTCTCCGACAAGCTGTCCCAGGCCGGGAACAGATCCGGCCGCTCGGTCAGCTCGGTGTCCGGCGGAATGATGCCGAGTTGCTTCTGACGCTCAAATGTCTGCTGCCGGTAGACATCCCAGCCCTCGTCGAACTGCCCCTGGTATTTGTCGGCCCATTCCTTGAAGACGTGGTGGGGGGCGTGGGTGGCGCCGGTCGAGTAGTACATCATCCATGGCTTGGTGGCGTCCTGGGCGCGCACGGTGTGCAGCCATTCGACGGCCTTGTCGGTGAGGTCGTCGGGGAAGAAGTAGAGCTTGCCGTCTTGCCCCTCGGGTATGCCGATGACCGAGTTGTCCTGGCTGATGATCGGGTCGTACTGGCCGGCCGCACCGGACGGAAATCCCCAGTAGTGGTCGAATCCCCAACCCAGCGGCCAGTTGTCGAACGGCCCCGCCGCACCCTGGACGTTGTCCGGGGTCAGATGCCACTTGCCGAAAGCCCCTGTCACATAACCGTTGTCGCGCAGAATGCGGGGCAGCGAGGCGCAGCTGCGCGGCTTGACGGTGCAGTAGCCCGGGTAGGGTCCCGGGAACTCACAGACCGATCCGAAGCCCACCCGGTGGTGGTTGCGTCCGGTCAGCAGCGCCGCACGGGTCGGCGAGCAGACCGCGGTGACATGAAAGCGGTTGTAGGCCAAGCCGTTCTGGGCAACCCGGGACAGCGTCGGGGTGCGAATGGCGCCGCCGAAGGTGTCCGGGCCGCCGAAGCCGGCGTCGTCGATCAACACGATCAGCACATTGGGTGCGCCGTCGGGCGCGCTGGCGCCGGGGACGATCGTCCAGTCCCCCACCGAGTCCGCCGCGGTGCGGCCGATGGTGCCACCGAAGCTGCGCTGCGGTATCGGCAGCTTGGTGCGGTCCGGGTTGAACTTGCCCATCGCCTCTTGCAGCGCAGCACCGAAGCTGCGCAGCGTCGAATGACTCATCTCGGCAACCGATTTCATCGGCGATCCGGCCAGCGTCTGCTCTACCGTGAGCCGGCCCCGGGCCGGGGTTATCGCGATGATCACCGCGCTGCCCGCGGCCATCGCCTGGCCGATCTTGTCGGCCAGCCCGCTCTTGATCCGGTAATTGGCGAAGGTGCCGGCCAGGGCTCCGGCGGCCGCCCCGAATGCCGCCGTAGCCAGCAGAGCCGGCGAGAACAGGCCGACCGCCAGACCCGCCCCGGCGCCCCACGCCGCGCCGCGGCGGCCAAGCCGGTTGCCGGTGTCGAGCAGGACGGCGTTGCCGTCGGCGTCCTTGCCCACCAGCACCGCGCCCTGCAACGGCACGGTCTTGGCGTTGGCCCGGCCGGTGAGGTTCTCGAAGTCGCGCCGAGCGGTGTCCAGCTCCTGATAGCCAGCGACGATGACGAGCGCGTTCTCTTCACTCATTCCCAGACTCCTGTAATTCGCGACGGCTGATGAACTCACGGGGCAACCCCGTGATCGGATCGTCGAACTCGATGCGCTGCGCCAGCAATTGCAGCGGTGTGCTGAAGTCGTCGGAAGCGACGTCAACCACGTTGGGGTACAACGGATCTCCGCTTATCGGTAGCCCAAGCGAGGCCATCTGCACGCGCAACTGGTGGGTGCGTCCGGTGCGCGGGCTCAACCGGTACAGGCCATCGGGTGAAACCAGCTCCACCAACGTCTGCGCGTTGGGCGCACCCGGCTCGCACACCGCCTGCAAGTTGCCGCGGCGTTTGACGATGCGGCTGCGCACCACGCGCGGCAGCACCAGCCCCGGGTCGACCGCCGCCCGGGCCAGGTACGTCTTGCGCACCGCGCCTCGCGCGAACAGCGTCTGGTAACCACCGCGCAACTCGCGCCGGGTGGTGAACAGCAACACGCCGGCCGTCAGCCGGTCCAGGCGGTGTGCCGGGCTCAGCTCGGGCAATCCCAGGGCGCAGCGCAACCGCACCAGCGCCGTCTGCGCGACGTGGCGCCCGCGCGGCATGGTGGCCAGAAAGTGCGGTTTGTCGACGACGACGAGGTCGTCATCCTGATAGAGCACCGGGATGTCAAAGGGTACCGGCACCTCGTCGGGCAGGTCACGGTAGACGTACACGAAGGAACCCGGCGGCAGCAGCCGGCCGCTGTCGACCACCGCGCCGCGGCCATCGACGACTTCCCCGGCGAGCAGCTTCGCGCCGGCAGGAGCGCCGAATCTTTCGACGAGTTCGGTCAGCACCGATCCACCCCGCAACCGCACCCGCACCGGCCCCAGCGCATCGCGAACGCTGAGCACTGCGGGCTCCAATTGCAATCCTCCTGCGGTATCCGACCACGCGAGCGTACGTCGTCGGAGGGCAACAGGTGATCAAGACATGGACGTAGAAGTTGGCCCGGCACGAGGGCCACGGCGACGAGCAGCGCACCGCTCGACTCAGGCCGCAGATCCGGCAGTGTGAAGAGGCCGCTGAGCAATTCGTCGACGCGCCGCTGCAGACCTTCGTGCCGATCCTCGTCGAACACATCGTCCGCAACCGGTTGATGGAATCGCGCCGGCAACCACGCCGGCCCTGGGCTGAGCCTTACGCGGAGTCGATGCCCAAATCGGCTTGGGCACTGTAAACGCCGAGCAGATCACGGGCCGAGACGATGCCGTCCAGAGCGCCGTCATCGTCCACCAGGATGTGGCGGATGTAATGGTCCATCATCTGGACCGCGACTTGGTCGACGGTGGCTTCGGCGCTGCACCACACCAATTTGGTGGTGGCCGTGTCGATGGCACGTACGGCTGCCGGATCCTGTCCAGCGGCCACCACCCGAGCGATGTCGCGCTCACTCACTATTGCGGTGGGCCTGTTGTCGTCGCCCACCACAACCGCCCCGACATCATGGGCCACAATGGCTTTGGCTATGTCGGCGATCGTGGCGTCGGCGGCAACGCGCACCACCGCGTCGCCGGTAACGGTCGAAATCGGGGTCGAACCCGCCAGAGAGATGCTAGTCACGCACCCATGCTCACCAAGTCCGGCCGCGCTTACTAGTGACCTCAGTCCCCCATTCCGGTGAAACAAGTCACCGGGCGTAGCTCAGCTCAGCGGTACCGGCTCGAGAATCTCGGCGCGCGCCTCGGGTGCGCTGGCGCGCAACTCGTCGGCCGAGACGTCGTCGGGCTGCGCCTGCGACAGTATCTCCGCCTCCACCCGAGCCTTGTAGTTGGCGACCTCACGCTTGACGTCGGCCGCGCTCCAGCCCAGCGCCGGGGCAATGAGGTCGGCCACTTCCTGGGCGCAGTCCACGCCGCGGTGTGAGTATTCGATGGAGATCCGCATCCGCCGGGCCAGTACATCCTCGAGATGCAGGGCGCCCTCGGCGGTGACGGCATACAGGGCTTCCACCTTCAGATAGCCCGGCGCCTCGTTGATCGGGCTCAGCAGCTCGGGATCTTCGGCCGCCAGCGCCAGCACCTCGTCGATCAGCGAGCCGTAGCGATCCAGCAGGTGGCGCACCCGGTAGGGGTGCAGATTTCGCGTCGCACCGACATTCTCGGTCTGATTGACCAGGGCGAAGTAGCCGTCGGCGCCCATCAGCGGCACCTTCTGGGTGATCGACGGCGCGACCCGGGCCGGGATGAATTCGGCCGCGGCGTCCACGGCGTCGGCCGCCATCACCCGGTAGGTGGTGTACTTGCCGCCCGCGATGGCTACCAGGCCGGCCGCCGGCACCGCCACCGCATGTTCGCGGGAGAGCTTCGAGGTCTCCTCGCTTTCCCCGGCCAGCAGCGGGCGCAGTCCCGCGTAGACGCCGTCGATATCGGCGTGGGTCAGCGGCGTGGCCAACACGGTGTTGACCGTGCCCAGGATGTAGTCGATGTCGGCCTTGGTGGCCGCCGGATGCGCCAGGTCCAGGTTCCAGTCGGTGTCGGTGGTCCCGATGATCCAGTGGCTCCCCCACGGGATGACGAACATGACCGACTTCTCGGTGCGCAGGATGATCGCCACGTCGCTGACGATGCGGTCGCGGGGAACCACCACGTGTACGCCCTTGGAGGCGCGCACCTGGAAGCGGCCGCGCTGCTTGGACAGCGCCTGGATTTCGTCGGTCCACACCCCGGTCGCGTTGATCACCACGTGACCGCGCACCTCGGTGATCGAGCCGTCCTCCGAGTCGCGCACCCGCACCCCGGTCACCCGGTCGCCCTCGCGCAGCAACGCCACCACCTGGGTGGAGCACCGCACCACCGCGCCGTAGTGTGCGGCAGTGCGCGCCACCGTCATGGTGTGACGGGCGTCGTCGACGACGGTGTCGTAGTAGCGGATACCGCCGATCAACGACGCGCGTTTTAGCCCGGGACTTAATCGCAATGCACCGGCACGGGTCATATGCTTTTGCGCCGGAACGGATTTCGCGCCGCCGAGGCTGTCGTAGAGGAAGATGCCCGCGGCCATGTACGGACGCTCCCACCAGCGCTTGGTCAGCGGGAACAGGAATGGCAGCGGCTTGACCAGATGGGGTGCCAGCGTGGTCAGCGACAGCTCGCGCTCATATAGAGCCTCACGCACCAGCCCGAATTCCAGTTGCTCGAGATAGCGCAGGCCGCCGTGGAACATCTTCGACGACCGGCTCGAGGTGCCCGAGGCCAGGTCCCGCGCCTCGACCAGGGCCACTTTGAGCCCGCGGGTGGCGGCATCCAGGGCACAGCCGGAACCCACCACGCCGCCGCCGATGACCACCACGTCGAACTGCTCGGCACCGAGTCGCTCCCAGGCCAATGCGCGCTGCTGCGGCCCGAGCGACGCGGCGGGGCTCTCCGGTCCGTGGATCGGGTTGCTCACGACTAATGACTCCTGTCGGTTACTTCGGTTACTCGGCGGTGGGCGTTGCGTAGCCAAGGCTAGTTCGTTCGGGCGCCCTGAGTCGCCCTTCAGTCCAGATCGTCGTGTGCCATGAGGCGGCGGGCGGCCTCAGTTATCGAACCTGATAACGACGGGTAAACGGCGAGTGTCTGGGCCAGCTCGTTGACGGTGATGCGGTTCTGCACGGCGACGGCGATCGGCAGGATCAGCTCGGATGCGATCGGAGCCACCACCACGCCGCCGATCACCACGCCGGTGGACTTGCGGCAGAACATCTTGACGAACCCCTGCCGCAACCCGCCCATCTTGGCCCGCGCGTTGGTGCGCAGCGGCAGCATGATGGTCCGCGCCGGCACCGACCCGTCGTCGATCGCCGACTGCGGCACCCCCACCGCGGCGATCTCGGGCCGCGTGAACACCGTCGCGGCCACCGTGCGCAGCCGGATCGGGCTGACCCCCTCGCCCAGCGCGTGATACATCGCGATGCGGCCCTGCATCGCCGCGACCGAGGCCAACAGCAGCAGGCCGGTGCAGTCGCCGGCGGCATAGATGCCGGCCACCGAGGTGCGCGACACCCGGTCCACCGTTAGGTAGTCGCCGGGGCCGAGCTCGATGCCGACCCGTTCCAGGCCGAGGCCGCTGGTGTTGGGCACCGACCCGATGGTCATCAGGGCGTGGCTGCCCTCGACGGTGCGGCCGTCGGTCATGGTCACCAGGACACCGGCGTCGGTCCGGGTGACCGATTCGGCCCGGGCGTTCTTGAACAGCTGGACCCCGCGTTCGGCGAACGACTCTTCGAGCACAGCAGCGGCGTCGGCGTCCTCGTAGGGCAGCACCCGGTCGCGGCTGGCCGCCACCGACACCTGTACGCCCAGCTCGGTATAGGCGTGCACGAATTCGGCGCCGGTAACGCCCGAGCCGACCACCACGAGATGCTCGGGCAGCTTCTTCAGGTCGTAGAGCTGCCGCCAGGTCAGGATCCGCTCGCCGTCGGGCTGGGCAGACGGCAGAATGCGGGGGCTGGCGCCGGTGGCGATCAGCACGACGTCGGCGTCGTGTTCGCTGGTGGTGCCGTCGGCGGCGGTCGCTTTGACGCGGTGGTGCGCCAGTCCGGGAGTGGGATCGACCAGCTCACCCCGGCCGGCGATCACCTGTACTCCCATGTTCCGCAGGTCCATAGCGATGTCGGCGGACTGCGCCGCGGCCAGGTCCTTGACCCTGGCGTGGATCTGCGGCAACGAGATCTTGGCGTCTTCGAGGTCGATGTCGAAGCCCAGCTGAGGCGCTTTGCGCAGCTCGGTGCGCAGGCCGGTGGAGGCGATGAACGTTTTGGACGGCACGCAGTCGTCCAGCACGGCCGCTCCGCCGATGCCCTCGGAGTCGATGACGGTGACGTGGGTCGTTTCGGGGTGTGAGGTGGCGGCGACCAGTGCAGCCTCGTAACCGGCCGGGCCTCCACCAAGGATCACGATGCGGGTCACCACAGGCCTAACCTAGCTTGGCCTAGCCGGACGCCGCAGCGCGCCGTCTAAGCTTTGTCCGTGCCGCTTTACGCCGCCTACGGATCGAACATGCATCCCGAGCAGATGCTGCAGCGAGCACCCCACTCGCCGATGGCCGGAACCGGCTGGTTGCACGGGTGGCGGTTGACGTTCGGCGGCGAAGACTTCGGCTGGGAAGGCGCGCTGGCCACCATCGTCGAGGATCCGGATTCGAAGGTGTTCGTCGTGCTCTACGACATGACACCGTCCGACGAGATGAGCCTTGATCGGTGGGAGGGCTCTGAGTTCGGCGTGCATAAGAAGATCCGCTGCCGGGTGGAACGGTTATCCTCGGACACCACAACCGATCCCGCGCTGGCCTGGCTCTATGTGCTGGACGCCTGGGAGGGCGGGCTGCCGTCGGCGCGCTATCTCGGGGTTATGGCCGATGCGGCCGAAATCGCCGGTGCCCCAGCCGATTACGTACACGATCTGCGCACCCGCCCGGCCCGCAACATCGGCCCGGGCACTTAGCTTTTTGTGCTTGGCCGCGAGCGTGCGTGTCGGTACACCGACACGCCGCTACAGCTGGCATTTTGCGCACGCTCACGCGGCGCGCAGTAGCCGCGTCTCGAGCCGGCGGACCAGTTCGTGCCGGCGATATCTGACGTCCTCGGCAACGATGGGCACTATCGACCAGCCCACGTCCTGCAGCGCCGACGAGCGTCGACGGTCACGGAGGAAGGCTTGCGGCCCGCTGTGCCAGTCGACGCCGTCGTACTCGGCGGCGAGGCGGTATTCGGGCCAGGCGAAGTCGACCCGCCAGGTTCGGCCGCTCAAATCCACGATTTCGTATTGCAACTCAGGAAGCGGCAACCCGCCGTCGATCATGGCCAGGCGAGCCTCACTCTCCATCGGAGATTCGGCCAGCGGGGACGCCAGCGGGAGCAATTCGCGCACGTTGACGATGCCGCGACGGCCATATTGCCGTTTGACTGCCCGCTCCAGCTCGATGCGGCCGCACATGCCGCTGCGCAGTGCGGCATCCAGTGTCGCCAGCGCCCTCGGCCGGCGCAGCGCGCGAGCGACCTCGATCGCCGTCCACGCGGGTGCCGTCGCCGGCCGGCCCGCGACGACGGCCAACGGCGCGCCCGCACGCCGGTGCACCATCAGCCCGCGGGCCGGTCGCAATTGTTGGCCAGCGGGATTGAGGACATGAAGATCCCGATCCAGTTCGGTGTCGAAGCCGTAGCCTGCCGCGGCGGTACTCAAGCACACGGCGATTGTCGTCCCGGTCGCCAAATCCAGGCCGCGCAGCCGCACCGGGTCGGTTATTTCGCCGCGGCCGTAGATTCCATACCAAACCTTTTGCAGCACACCACATTTCAGATCTGCTTGCAGGCCGCGACGGGTGAGGTAGGTCAAGGCCTGCGCTGACGTGACGACTCCACCCTGGGCGTCAAGCAACTGGCTCAACTCTGGATGCACGCCCGTTATGGTCGGGCGCGCCTCGCGGAGTCGACAATTCACCCCTGGCGAGCGTGCGCAGAATGCCGGCCGGAGGCGGCGTGTCGTGTGCAAACATGCACGCTCGCGGGCGCTAGAAGGAGGCGGCTTGCTCGATGATGTTGACCATTACCCGCACCCCGATGCCCAGAGCGCGCTCGTCGAGGTCGAACGTCGGCTGATGTAGATCCAGCTGCGGTCCCTCACCCGGCCAGACGCCCAGGCGTGCCATCGCGCCGGGCACCTCTTCCAGATACCAGGAGAAGTCCTCGCCGCCGCCCGACTGCCGGGTATCGGCCAGCACATCGGGGCCGACGGCCTCGATCGCGTGGGTGAGAATGCGGGTCGAGACGTCCTCGTTCACTACGGGCGGCACACCGCGCCGGTACTGCAGCGTGTGCTCAATGGCCAACGGCGACAGCAGCGCAGTCACAGCCTGGCGAATGATCCCCTCGAGTTCGAGCCAGGTGTGCCGGCTGGCGGTACGCACGGTGCCGGACAGCACCCCGGATTGCGGAATGGCGTTGGCGGCCACCCCGGCATTGACCGCCCCCCACACCAGCACGGTGCTGTTGCGCGGGTCGATGCGGCGCGAGAGCACCCCGGGCAGTCCGGTGATGAGCGTGCCCAGGCCGTAGACCAAGTCGGCGGTCAAGTGTGGCCGCGACGTGTGCCCGCCGGGCGAATACAGGGTGATTTCAATCGAATCGGCCGCCGAGGTGATGGGGCCGTGCCGGACCGCGATCTTGCCGACCTCGAGCCGGGGGTCGCAGTGCAGGGCGAAAATCCGCGCCACTCCGCTCAGTGCCCCGGCCGCGATCGCGTCGATGGCGCCGCCGGGCATCAACTCTTCGGCGGCCTGGAAGATCAGCCGCACCCCGACCGGCAGCTCGGGCACCGACGCCAGCGCCAGCGCGGTGCCCAGCAGGATCGCGGTGTGCGCGTCGTGACCGCAAGCGTGTGCCACGTTGGGCATCGTCGAGGCGTACGGCGCACCGGTGCGCTCGGCCATCGGCAGCGCATCCATGTCGGCGCGCAATGCGATCCGCGGCTGATGTTCGGGGCCGAAGTCGCAAACAAGGCCGGTTCCGCCGGGCAGCACCTTGGGGTTGAGGCCCGCGTCGGCCAGCCGCTCGGCGACAAACTGGGTGGTGGCGTATTCCTGGCGGCCCAGCTCCGGGTAGCGATGGATATGCCGGCGCCATTCGACCAGTTCGTCATAGTGGGCGGCCAGCCAGGATTCGGCGGTATCGACGAGGCTCACGATGCCGCCCGCTTTTCCAGGGCCGCCAGCACCCGGTCCCGCTCGTCGGGGTTCTGCGCGAGGTGAACAATGATGCGCGACAACATGATTGCGCCCTCGACGACCGCTCGGTCGGCACTTGGACCGGCAGCGGCGGCGGCGAAGGCACGCTGGTGAACGGTGGCGCCACCGGCGTCGACCCCGATCACCGGATGTATCCCGGGCAGCACCTGCGTCACGTTACCCATATCGGTGCTGCCCAGGGGCAATCCGGCCTCAACGGCCGCCGGCACCGGCTCGCGGCCAAGCCGGCGCATCTCCTCCCGGCACACGCCGGCCAGCCATTGGTCGGGTTTGAGTTCGGCGTATGCCGGTGCGGCGCTGTCGATTTCGTATTCACAGCCGGCCGCCAGCGCGCCGGCGGCAAAGCAGGCATAGATGCGGCCTTCGAGTTCGCGCAGCGATTCCGATTCAACAGCCCGCATCGCGTACTGCACCATCGCATGCCCGGGGATGACGTTGACCGCTTGGCCGCCCTCGGTGACGATCCCGTGCACCAGCTGCCCGGGCGCCAGTTGCTGACGCAGCAATCCGATGGCCACCTGTGCGACGGTTACCGCGTCGGCGGCGTTGACGCCGAGGTGCGGCGCGACGGCGGCGTGCGATTCCTTGCCCCGGTAGGCCACGGTGACCTCGGACAGCGCCAGCGATCGGGCCCCGGCGATGTCGGTCGGCCCGGGGTGAACCATCACGGCCACCGCGACGTCGTCGAACGTGCCGGCCTGCAGCATGAGTGCCTTGCCGCCGCCGGACTCCTCGGCCGGGGTGCCCAGCAGCGCGACCGTCAGGCCCAGTTCGTCGGCCACTTCGGCCAGCGCCAGCGCGGTCCCTACCGCCGAGGCCGCGATGATGTTGTGGCCGCAGGCGTGGCCGATCTCGGGCAGTGCGTCGTATTCGGCGCAGATACCGACGACCAGCGGCCCGCTGCCGTAGTCGGCGCGAAACGCAGTGTCCAAACCACCGGCGGCCGCGGTGATCGCGAAACCGCGTTCGGCGACCAGCGCCTGCGCCTTGGCGCAGCTGCGGTGTTCGGTAAAAGCCAACTCCGGTTCGGCGTGGATCGCGTGGGACAACTCGACCAGTTCGGCCCCGCGCCGGCGCACCACCTCCTCGACGTTGTCCAGGGCGCTGGCTGCGGGCATGCTTCGCAGTATCTCATCGAGCAAGAAGCGGCCGAATCTTGTTCGGCTCTGTGGCCAAAACCCCATCGCGCAAAGCTGGCGATCCGTACGCTCGGGGAGCGCTCGGCGGACATCCAGTGCTACGGCGCGAAGCACGTGGGGCTCACTTGCGAGATTCCTCGAAAAGGGATGGAGGCGTAATGAATTACTCGATTTTGGCTCCGGAAGTTAATTCCGCGCTCATATTTTCCGGCGCCGGTTCTGAGCCGATGTTGCAGGCTTCGGCGGCATGGTCTCAACTATCCGACGAATTGGCCGCCGCCGGACGTTCGTTTTCTTCAGCGATTTCGGGGTTGGCCGACCAGGCATGGCAAGGTCCCGCGTCCGTGGCCATGGCCGCCACCGCGGCGCCGTATGCCGCCTGGCTGGATGGCGCTGCGGCGCAGGCCGCGGGCGCTTCCGCTCAGGCCAACGTGGTGGCCAGCGCGTTCGAGGCCGCACAGACGGCAATGATCCATCCGATAGCAGTGGCGGCCAACCGGAATACGTTTGTCCAGTTGGTGTTGTCGAATCTGTTCGGGCAGAACGCGCCGGCGATTGCGGCTGCCGAATTCGCCTACGAAGAGATGTGGGCCCAGGACGTGATGGCAATGTTCGGATATCACTCCACGGCCGCTGCCGTCGCAGCACAGTTGTCGCCGCTGCAGAGCCTATTGCAAGACGTAAATCTGGGTATCGGCAATAAGGGCAGTGGCAATCTGGGCAGCGGAAACACCGGCAACAACAACGCCGGCAGCGGAAACTTCGGCAGCCAAAACGTCGGTGGCGGCAATCAAGGTCAATCCAACGTAGGCGGCGGAAACAAAGGCAACAACAATGTGGGCGCCGGAAACACCGGCAACAACAATATCGGCAGCGGAAATTTCGGTGATCATAACTTCGGAAGCGGAAACTTCGGTACCAACAATTTCGGATTCGGAAATTCGCGAAGCTCGCAATCCGGAGGCACTGGAAACATCGGTAGCGGAAATCTGGGCGACAGCAACATCGGCAACGCAAACCATGGAAACCTCAATGTAGGCTCCGGCAACTACGGCAACAACAACGTGGGTTTCGGTAACCATGGCGATAACAACCGGGGCTGGGGCAACCTCGGCAGTGGAAATGTTGGCTTCGGCAACAACGGCTCGGGCAACATTGGCTTCGGGCTTACCGGCAACAACCAGATCGGCTTTGGCGCTCTAAACAGCGGAAGTGGCAACATAGGGCTATTTAACTCCGGCAATAATAATGTCGGCTTCTTCAACTCGGGGTACGGTAATTGGGGCATCGCAAACTCAGGACACACCAACACCGGGTTCTTGAATTCTGGCAATAATAGTACTGGCATCGGCAACTCAGGAAATCTCGACACCGGCATGTGGAACTCAGGTGTTACCGACCTTATATTTGAAGGAGCAAACACCGGGTTCGGAAACGGCGGCAATTACAATACAGGTTTCGGAAATTCCGGCCTCGCTAATGTTGGCAGCTTCAATTCGGGCTCGTACAACACGGGTTTTTTCAACGCGGGCGCATCGATTACCGGTGACTTCAACGCGGGTAATAACAATTCCGGTTGGTTCAACGGCGGCAACTTCAACACCGGGTTCTCGAATTCCGGGGACACTAACACCGGCGGCTTTAATTCCGGCGACCTCAACACTGGCTTCGGTAGCGTGATCAACCAAACAGTGTCGAACTCGGGCTTCGGGAATTCGGGTACGGGCAACTCGGGCTTCTACAACACAGGCACGCAGAGCTCGGGTTACGGGAACAATGGCAGCCAAACTTCCGGCTATGGCAACGCCGGCGACGTGGACAGCGGCTTCGTCAACTCAGGCGGCAACGCCCACGTCGGGGTTATGAACTCGGGCGGCAGCGGCGGCACTGGCGGCTTCAAGGCGGGTTTCTTCAACTCCGGCCTCGGTAGCTTGATTTCAGGCTTCTTCAATTCAGGGCAAGGCGAGACGTCGGGCTTCCTGAACTCGGGAGGCGGATTTAACTCCGGGCTGGCCAATGGGGGCAGCCTGAACTCTGGCGCCTTCAACAGCGGAACCCAACAGTCGGGTTTCTTCCACCGGTAAGCGCGGTCGGTAACCTTCGAGTGTGACTGGACCGCAGCCCGTTTCCGCCGAATCCGCGCAACGCGCCGCCCAGGTCATCGCCGAGCGCACCGGGGTCGCCGAGCACGACGTCGCGGTGGTGCTGGGCTCGGGATGGTCACCCGCCGTGGCGGCGCTGGGGACCGCGACCGCGACGGTGCCCTACCGCGACTTGCCCGGCTTCACTCCGCCGCGCGCGGCCGGGCATGCCGGTGAGCTGCTGTCGGTGGCGATCGGCAGGCACCGCGTGCTGGTTCTGGCCGGCCGTATCCACGCCTACGAGGGCCACGACCTGGCGCACGTGGTACACCCGGTGCGGACAGCCTGCGCGGCGGGCGCACGGATCGTCGTGCTCACCAACGCCGCCGGCGGGCTGCGCCCGGACATGGCGGTGGGCCAGCCGGTCCTGATCAGCGATCACCTGAACCTGACCGCGCGCTCGCCGCTGGTCGGCGCGCAGTTCGTCGACCTGACCCATGCCTACGCGCCGCGGCTGCGTGCGCTGGCCCGGCAATCCGACCCGCAGTTGAGCGAAGGTGTCTACGCGGGCCTGCCGGGCCCGCATTATGAGACGCCCGCGGAGATCCGGATGCTGCAAATACTGGGCGCCGATCTGGTGGGCATGTCGACCGTGCACGAGACCATCGCCGCCCGGGCCGCGGGCGCCGAGGTGCTGGGCCTATCGCTGGTGACGAACCTCGCCGCCGGGATCACCGGCGAGCCGTTGAGCCACGCCGAGGTGCTTGCCGCGGGAGCCGCATCGGCGGCCCGGATGGGTTCGCTGCTGGCCGACGTCATCGCCCGGTTTTGAAAGTGACTGTCTCACCACAGGATTGGATCGCGCACGACCCAGACCCGCAGACCGCCGCCGAGCTCGCCGCATGCGACGCCGACGAACTCGCGGCGCGGTTCGCCCGTCCGCTGACGTTCGGCACCGCGGGATTGCGCGGGCCGGTGCGCGGCGGGCCGGACGCGATGAACGTTGCCGTGGTGCTGCGCGCGACGTGGGCGGTGGCCCAGGTGCTCACGCAACGCGGCCTGGCCGGCTCAGCCGTAGTCGTGGGCCGCGACGTCCGGCACGGCTCGGCGGCATTTGCGACGGCGGCCGCTGAAACGCTTGCCGCCCAAGGCTTTACCGTAACGCTGTTCGGCGAGCCGGTACCCACGCCGGTAGTGGCCTTCGCGGTGCGTCGCACGGGCGCGGCCGCCGGGATACAGATCACCGCCTCGCACAACCCCCCGACCGACAACGGCTACAAGGTGTACTTCGACGGCGGCATCCAGATCGTCTCCCCCACCGACCGTGAGATCGAAGCCGCGATGGCGGCCGCGCCACTGGCCGATCAGATCGCCCGGCAGGCCGTTGCACCCGCCGATACCGATCTGGTGGAGCGCTATATCCGCCGCGCGTCGGAGGTTCGCCGCGGCACCGGATCGCTTCGGGTGGCGCTGACGCCGATGCACGGTGTCGGCGGAGCGGTGGCGCTCGAGACACTGCGGCGGGCCGGCTTCAGCGACGTGCACGCCGTCGCAACGCAATTCGCGCCCGATCCGGACTTCCCCACCGTCGCGTTCCCTAACCCGGAGGAACCCGGGGCCGCCGACGCACTGCTCGCCCTGGCCGCTGACGTCGACGCCGACGTCGCGATCGCGCTGGACCCCGACGCCGACCGGTGCGCGGTCGGCATACCCGGCCCGGCCGGTTGGCGAATGCTGTCGGGTGACGAAACCGGTTGGCTGCTAGGCGATTACATTCTTTCGGCAGGCGCAGACGGGACCCCAGTGGTGGCCAGCACGGTGGTGTCGTCGCGTATGCTGGCCGCGATCGCGTCGCGCTATGGCGCGGTACATGTGGAGACGCTCACCGGGTTCAAATGGCTGGCGCGCGCCGACGCCAACGTTCCCGGCGGAACGCTGGTCTATGCCTACGAAGAAGCGATCGGGCACTGCGTCGACCCCGAAGCGGTGCGCGACAAAGACGGCATCAGCGCCGCGGTCCTGGTGTGCGATCTGGTGGCCGCGCTTAAAGAGCAGGGTCGTTCGGTGTCCGATGCGCTGGACGAACTGGCCCGGCGCCACGGCGTGCACGACGTGGCCGCGGTGTCGCGTCGGGTCGCCGATGCCGAGGAGGCCGCCGCCTGGATGCAGCGCCTGCGGGCAGCGCCGCCGGACCGGCTGGCCGGGCGTGCCGCGACCGTCACCGACATCACCGACGCACTGATCTTCACCGGCGGCGACGAAACCACCTCGATCAGGTTGGTGGTACGCCCTTCTGGAACCGAGCCGAAGGTGAAGTGCTATTTGGAGGTTCGCTGCGCGGTGGCCGCTGACCTGCGACGTGCCCGGGAACGGGCCGCCGCGGTGCGTGCGGAGGTGGCCGCTTCGGTTGCGGGCTGGTGAAGGGGCGCGGCCCGAACTGCCGGTCGCCGGCGTCGCCGAGACCCGGCACGATATACGCCGACTCGTTCAGCCCCTCGTCGACCGCGACGGTGAACACCCGCGCATTCGGCGCCGCTTCCTCAAGTGCCGCAAGGCCTTCCGGTGCGGCGACGACACAGAGCACCATGATGTCGGTGGCGCCCCGGCGGCGCAGCAGTTCGATCGTCTGAATCATCGACCCGCCGGTGGCCAGCATCGGGTCCAGAACCATCACCGGCCACCCGGTCAGATCGTCGGGCAGCGACTCCAGATACGGGACGGCTTCGTGGGTTTCCTCGTCGCGCGACATGCCGACGAATCCGACTTGGGCCTCCGGGATGGCGGCGTGGGCCTCCTCGACCATGCCCAGGCCCGCCCGCAGTACGGGAACCAGCAGGGGCGGGTCGATCAGCCGGGTTCCGATCGTCTCCGCCACCGGCGTGCGGATCTTCACCGGCTCTCGGGGCGCGTCGCGGCTGGCCTCGTAGACCAGCACCAGCGTCAACTCGCGCAACGCGGCGCGGAAGGCAACGGTGTCTGTCCGTTCATCTCGCAGCACCGTCAGTCGCGCGGCAGCCAGCGGATGATCAACGACGCAGACGTCCATGCCGTCGAGCGTATATAACAATCGGGGGTCGCACCGGGAACACGCTCGCGCGGCGACCCGAGCCGCGGCGCAGCGCCCATATACTCCCGGCATGCGGCCCGTGAAAACGCTCCTGAACAGGGCGTATACCGCGCTGGCAACGTTAGCCTTGCTAACGGCGACAGTTTCGGCTGCGCCGCTGACCGGCTGGCGGGCGCATGCCGCGGCAACGCTGCCCGCGTTCGCGCACGTGGTGATCGTGGTGGAGGAAAACCGGTCGCAGGCCAACATCATCGGCAACAAGTCGGCACCGTTCATCAACGCACTGGCCGGCAATGGCGCGATGATGGCGCAATCGTTCGCCGAAACGCACCCCAGCGAACCCAATTATCTGGCGCTCTTCGCCGGCGACACGTTCGGACTCACCAAGAACACCTGCCCGGTCAACGGCGGGAACCTGCCCAACCTGGGCTCCGAATTGCTCAGCGCCGGTTATACATTCGTCGGTTTCTCCGAAGACCTGCCGGCGGTCGGCTCAACCGTGTGCGCCGCGGGCAAATACGGGCGCAAGCACGTGCCCTGGGTCAACTTCAGCAACGTCCCGGCGGCCAACTCGGTGCCGTTTTCCGCATTTCCGTCGCCGGAGAATTACGCCAGCCTGCCGACGGTGGCGTTCGTCATCCCCAACGCCGACAACAACATGCACGACGGCTCGATAGCCGCCGGTGACGCCTGGCTGAACCGTCAGCTGTCGGCCTATGCGAACTGGGCCAAGGCCAACAACAGCCTGCTCATCGTGACCTGGGACGAGGACGACGGCGGCAGCCGCAATCAGATCCCGACGATCTTTTACGGCGCCCATGTGCAGCCCGGAACCTACAACGAGCAGATCAGCCACTACAACGTGCTTTCCACCCTGGAACAGATGTACGGGCTGCCCAAGACGGGCAAGGCGGCGGCCGCCGCACCCGTCGCAACTATTTGGGGCGGGTAAGCGCTGCCGGGTGAGGTCGCTATTGTGTGCCGCATGGCTGCTGACCTCGTGCCCATCCGCCTGAGCCTGTCCGAGGGTGACCGCTACACGCTGTGGGCGCCCCGCTGGCGCGACGCGGGCGACGAGTGGGAAGCGTTTCTGGGCAAGGATGAGGACCTGTTCGGCTTCGAGACGGTCGCCGACCTGATTGCCTTCGTACGGAGCGACTCCGACAACGATTTGGTGGACCATCCCGGATGGAAGGCGCTGACCGAGGCGCACGCGCATGCCTTCGAGCCGGCCGAGGAGCGACAGTTCGACCTGGTGGTTGTCGAGGAGCTGGTGGCCGAGAAGCCGACCGAGGAGTCGGTGGGCTCGCTGGCGGCCACGCTGGCCGTGGTCTCGTCGATCGGATCGGTGTGCGAACTGGCTGCGGTGTCGAAGTTCTTCAACGGCAATCCCACGCTGGGCACCGTTTCCGGCGGGAGCGAACACTTCACCGGCAAGGCCGGCCAGAAGCGCTGGAACGCGATCGCCGAGATCATCGATCGAAGCTGGGACGACGTGCTCAAGGCCATCGAGGGCATCATCAGCACTCCGGAAGTGGACGAGAAATTATCGGAGCAGGCTGCCGAGGAACTGGAAGAGGAGCGCGAGGAGCCCGAAGAAGAGGCGGAGGCCGACGCGGAGTCCAGCGAAGAGTCTGCTGACGCTGAGGCCGAGGCCGAGGCCGAGGCCGAGGCTCAGGGCGCCGATGAGGGCGCCGATGACGACGAAGACGAGGACGAGGACGAGCGCGCGGCCGGCGACAATGTGGTGCTGGGCAGCGAAGAGGACTTCTGGGCGCAGGTAGGAATCGACCCGATCCAGATCATGACGGGTGCGGGCACCTTCTACACGCTGCGCTGTTATCTGGACGATCGCCCGATCTTTTTGGGCCGCAACGGCCGAATCAGCGTATTCACCTCCGAGCGTGCCCTGGCCCGCTATCTGGCCGACGAACACGATCACGACTTGTCCGATCTGAGCACCTACGACGACATCCGGACCGCCGCCACCGACGGGTCGCTGGCGGTGGACATCACCGACGAGAACATCTATGTGTTGAGCGGGCTTGCCGACGACTTCGCCGACGGGCCGGACGCGGTGGACCGCGAGCAACTTGACTTGGCAGTCGAGTTGCTGCGCGATATCGGCGACTATTCCGAGGAGAGCACCGTCGACAAGGCGCTGGACACCGGCAAACCGCTGGGCAAGTTGGTGGCATATGTGCTCGATCCCGCCTCGGCGAAAAAGCCTGCGGCACCGTATGCCTCGGCGGTGCGAGAGTGGGAGAAGTTGGAAACCTTCGTGGAGGGACGGCTAAGGCGCGAATAGCGCCGCGAGCCCCGTCGCTTGCCGGTCACTTGCCGGTCACTTGCCAATGTCCGCCGCGCAGGCGGCGAGGATCGCGTCCCAGTCTTCGATGTTGAAGTGCCCCTTGCCTTCGGTCCAGTGGAAGTCGACACCCGGTATCGTCTGCTCGAAATACTCGCCCATCGCGCGCGGCACGAAGATGTCGTCGGTGCCCAGCCAAATATGCGTCGGGACGGCCACATCGGCGAGGTCGAATTCCCAGGGCCGGTAGTCGAGAAACGATTCATAGGCCGCGCCGCGGCTGCCCTGCCGGAAAGCTTCGAGCTGGATGGCGCGGAAGTGCCGTGCGAAGAGTCCGTCGCTCATGCGTTGCTGGTCGGCCCCGGACACCGAAGCCCGCACCAGGCGGAAGAACAAATCGGGACTGTACTTCGCACACCAGCCGAGTGGCGCGAACACGGTACCGAACAGTCGTGGACCGCGTTGCGCCCACCGCGCATAGCGGCGGTCGGCCGCGTTCAGGGCCGTCATGATGTTCGGAGTCGCCAGTGGTCCCCACGGTGCCAGTGCACCAACGAATTTCAGTCGTTCTGGCGAAATGTGCACGCCGCAAGCGAATAGGTGCGGTCCGGCGCCCGAGTGTCCGACGACGCCGAATTCGGCGAGTTGCAGCGCGTCGGCCAGGGCGATGACGTCGGCGGGCCAATCGCGAAATATGCGGCCCTGCTTGAAAGTTGAGCGTCCGAAGCCGGGGCGGTCGAGTGCAATCAGCCGAAAGCCGTTGCGCTGTGCGGCGCCGTGGGCGAACACAACTTCCAGCCGCGAGCTCGGCGTGCCGTGAAAGTAGAACGCGGGATAGCCGTGGGCGTCGCCCCACTGCGCGTAGGCGAGCGCGCGCCCGTCGGGCAGCGTGAATATCCTCGCCTCGTCGGCGCGAATATCGTTGGGCAGCAATGTCATTACCGTGTGGCCTTGAGGAATGCGCGGCCGCGCGGCGACAATCGGTAGCCGACATCGAGACTGATCGTCAGGCCCATCTCCTTGAGACGGCGGACCCGCCGCTTGAATCGCGGAACGTCCAAGCTTTCACCGGCGGCGAGGTCGGGCGCGCGAACCGCCTCGTTGTCGCCGACGATCCGCAGGTAACGCCTGGTCCAGGGACCGGATTCGCTGGCCGCGTCGAGGCGGTCGAGTCGGGCCACGATCGATTGGATGTCGTTGGCGGTCAGGGTGTCGTCGGCGGCCAGCGCGGGGCGTTCGTCGAGGCCGACGAACGAGACCGTGATGAGGTAAGTGTGTTTCGCCTGACGCTGGTCGAGTTCCGCCTGTGCGGTAGCGGCGTCGGGATAGCCCGCGGCGCGCGCCTGCTGTTTGGTGACGCGGTAGTCGCAGGGATGTTCGGCGACATCGTCGATGCGGATGGTGCCCGCCATGGTGCGTTGGGTACCGCCCGCTTTGGCTCGCGCGGCGTCCCAACGGCGGAGGACCAGACTGATGCGGCCGTGCGCGATGCCCTCGGCGGTGGCACGGTTGAGCAGCACACGAGCGATGGTATGCCGGTTGTCGGACCCCTGTGGCAGAATCGCACGTATGTTCGAATGGACCGATCGATCGGCGACGGCGGAGTCGGCGGAGTTGATCGAGCGGATCTGCTGCGCGAGCCGAGCCGAGAACCGGGCCGCGGCGGCCCAGTTGGTGGCGATCGGGCAGTTGTTTGCCTATCGGTTGTCGCGGTGCTCGGAGACCGAGGACTGGGCGCTGGATACCCAGGAGGCGGTCGCCGCCGAGGTGGCGGCGGCGTTGCGGATCAGCCAAAGCGCCGCCGGTGACCGGCTGTCGTATGCCCGGGCCATGCGCGAGCGGCTGCCGCAGGTGGCCGAACTGTTCAAGGCCGGCGAGATCAACTACCGGGCATTCCAGACGCTCGTGACGCGCACCGATTTGATCGTCGATCCCGACGTGCTCGCCGACGTCGACGGCAAACTGTTCGTCAAGGTTGCGCGCTGGGCGTCGCTGAGCAAGGGTCGGCTGGGCGCACTGGTGGACAAGGTGGTGGCCCGCGCCGACGCGGACGCGGTGCGACGGCGTCGCAAGCAGCACTCCGATCGCTCGGTGTGGATCGGGCCCAGCCACGACGGCACCTGTGAGATCGTGGGCAGCCTGTCCACGACCGACGCGCAGGCGTTGGATCAGCGTTTGACCGCGCTGGCGGCCACGGTATGTGAACACGATCCGCGCACCCGTGATCAGCGGCGCGCCGATGCCGTGGGGGCGCTGGCCGCCGATGCTAGGCGGTTGGGGTGTCGCTGCGGGCGCCCGGACTGTGCGGCCGGGGGGCGTGCGGCCGCCGGCCCGGTGGTGATTCATGTGATCGCCGAGCAGGCCACCCTCGATGGGCGCAGCGCGGCGCCGGGTTCCCTGCTCGACGGCGATGGGCTGATTACGGCTGAGTTGGTGGCCGAGCTAGCTGAATCGGCGAAGCTGGTGCCGCTGGTGCATCCCGTCGATGCCCCACCCGAACCGCAGTACACGCCGTCGAGGGCGTTGGCCGATTTTGTGCGGTGTCGGGATTTGACGTGCCGCTGGCCCGGTTGTGACCGGCCCGCCACGAAATGCGATGTGGACCATACGATTCCCTACGCTGCCGGTGGGCCCACCCACGCGTCGAACCTGAAGTGTTACTGCCGCACCCATCACCTGGCGAAAACCTTTTGGGGCTGGGGTGAGCAGCAGTTGCCCGACGGCACCCTCATCTTGACCGCACCCACGGGGCACACCTATGTCACCACCCCCGGCAGCGCACTACTGTTCCCAGGCTTGTGCGCGCCCACCGGTGATCTTCCGGTCCCAAACGCGGACCCGGCCTATGACTACTGCGCTGAACGCAACGCCATGATGCCCAAACGCCGTCGCACCCGCGCTCAAGACCGCGCCTACCGCATCGCCACCGAACGCCGCCAAAGCCACCAAGCCCGCATGACCCGCCGAGCCGAATCCGTCAACAACTTCGGCCCGGCCCCACCACCTGAAACCGACGACGAACCACCGCCGTTCTAGTTCGTTCTAGGGCTGAGCTGCGGTCCCGAGTTGTTGGCCGAACAATTTCAGTGTTTCCGAGGTCAGCATCTCCTGGTGCGTACAGTCAACTGGGTATTCGGTTATATTTCCCACGACGTATGGCCGCCAATTATTTGAGAGTGGTGATCCGTCGTTGCCACGGGATGCCGAAAAAATGATCATGTCGCCATCAAATATGTCCGGCACATGCCGTATTAGGAGTTGCCTATCGGCATTCACGTTGTTGAGCAAGATCTCAATAATCTCTTTAGACAAGGACGCTTGTTCCGGTACCTGCTGATCGGTTTGAGGCTGGGCCAGTGTCTCAATATCGAGGCCAGCTGTTTGCAAGATCGTGAGCATCTCGACGACATCGCTCTCGGTCACCGCATCTTTGCCGCCCCAGGTGTGATCGACGTCGACAAAGGCGTCCAAAACTATCAGGCGCCCAACTGCGCATGACCGCCGGCGCAGCTCAATGGCCAACTCATGAGCGACGACGCCGCCAAAGGACCAGCCGAGCAGATTGTATGGCCCGCCCGGGTGGAATTCCTGTATCAGGTCGGCGTAGTGCTTGGCCAGCTCGCGAATTGATGCGGGCTCAAATTGCCCATTCTGCGGGACCTTTTGAATGCCGACGATCGGGCAGTCCACATACGAACCCAGATTTCGGTAGAGCCAGCTGATTCCTCCCCCAGGCGGCAGACAAAACAGCGGGACCCCAGATCCGCCTTTGAGTACCTCAATGGGAACAATTTCAGCTGAACCCTCTAGCGCTGGCAGCCGATGACTGAGGTTTGCAACGGTCGGCGCTTCGAATAGGGCGCGCACTGGAAGACGAGTATTCAAGGACTTATTAATCGCGGCAATCACCTGCATCGCCAGCAGTGAATCGCCACCCAAATCGAAGAATGATTCCTCGATCCCCACCCGCTCCAGACCCAGGATTTCAGCGTAGATATCGGCCAGGATTTCCTGCAACGCCGTCTCGGGGGCACGATATCGCTCGGTGTCGCCATACCCTGGGGCCGGCAGCGCCCGTCGATCCAGCTTGCCGTTGACCGTCAATGGCAACTCGGCCAACACCACCACGGCCGCGGGCACCATGTAGGGCGGTAACCGGTCGGCCACCGCGGCACGCGCCCGGTCCGGGTCAACAGTCCCCACCACATAACCAACCAGGCGTTTGTCGCCGGGACGGTCCTCACGGGCGATCACCACGGCCTGATCCACCCCATCCACACCAGCCAACACCGCCGCGACTTCCCCGCACTCAATGCGATGCCCACGGATCTTGACCTGCTCATCAGCACGACCCACATACACCAGCTGGCCATCTGAACCCCAGCGCACCACATCCCCGGTCCGATACATCCGCTCCCCGACGCCGACGAACGGGCACGCCACAAACCGCGACGCCGTCAACGCCCCCCGACGCCAATACCCACACCC